>JALYOC010000178.1 GCA_030857095.1 Myxococcota bacterium
CCACATCATTCCGCGAGCCACTCTTTCCCTCCGGCCGGAGCACCTGCATTTCGCTCGATGCTCCATTGTTCAAGGCGACGTACAGGGTCTCCACGGGCCCTGGCTCTCCGATGGCCTGGGTCTCGGAAAGCGCCAATGCGCCCTCACACGAAGTAGCCCCCGGAACGCTCAATGGCCCGCTTCCACCGTCTTCCGCGTAGATACGCGCGATCGTGCAAGTGCCCGTCTGATTGACCGCAACGAAAACCCGTTCGCCGCCGTCGAATTCTCCGACCGGCATTGAAGCAACAACGCCGCCGAGTTCGTTCCTCCAGAGCTTCATTCCCCCCGAGGTCACCGCCGAGACAAATCCTGTGACGCCGGAGACGGTATCGACCGCGCCCAGATACACATTGCCGGTACGTCCCACCGACGGCGCCGCGCGGAAGTTGAACCCGGTCCCATAATCAAACACCCACCGCACGCGCGTCACCGGAATCCCTGCGTCCGCCTTGCCGGTGTTCCCGGCCTCGTCCTTCCCGGAGACCTCCGCGAACACCCTCCCGCGGACCAGGTCGAACTGCGGCTTCCAGGCGTCCACCACCGCCTCGCCGCAGTAGGGGCTTCCGCAGACCCCGCCGGGCTGCACCGCAATCAGCTCCTCCTCGCGGCCGGGAGTCCCGGCGTCGGTGACTCCCGTCACCTTCAGGAACACGCTGCCCGGCTCGATGACCTGGTCGGAGGTCACCACCACCCTCACCTGCTCGTCCCTCTTGAACGCTCCGGCCAGCGCCGAGTCGCGCTCATCCGCGTGCTCTCCCACCGTGCCGTTGTTCCGCACCGGCGCGGTCCAACTCAGCAGGAAGGTCGGCGGGTCAAAGTCGGTGGTGGCGTACACCTTCGGGCTGGTCAGATTCGCGGCCGGATAGCTGGCCGTCACCGCCACCACCTCTCCGTTGTTCGTGGTCAGCGCGAAGCTCCCCGCGTACAGCCCGGCGTCCACCTTCGTCAGCGGTCCGCTCGCCACTCCCGCGTCGTCCGGCCCGCGGATGTCCACCTGCACCGTGGCCGGATCCGCCCGCGTCGCTCCAGCCGCCAGGTTCAGCAGCGCCTCCACCTGCGCCGTCGCCCCCACGCCTCCCTCTGCGCGCGGCTTCACCACCTGGAGGCTCTGGTACCGAGGACGGCACTCCCGGTTGGAGCAGAACTCATGCGCCGCGCACGTGCTGTCGCAGTCCAGCACGCAGGCCCCGGTCTCCGGGCTGCAGCTCGTTCCCTCTGGACAGGCATCTTCGCTACAGGGGTTCACCGGTCCGGGGCAACCCACCAGGATCGAGACCGCCGCGACTGCGACCACCCGCTGCAAGAGCTTCATGTTCCCCTCCGCGGACGCGCATAGCACACGCTGGGCTTTCTTGGCTCTCACAGTCCGGAGGATTTGCGTCGGGGAGGGCCGATGCTATGCACGGACGCTTCCAGGGGAGGGTCTGCGGGATGCGCTCGAGATTGCTGGTCGCGTTGCTCGTCTTGGGGGGAGCCACCGACGCCCGTTCCGCCGAACCGATCGTCTACGCGGTCCACCCGCTGGTCGTGGTGGGCGAAGAGCCCCAGTCCGCGGCCAAGCTGATCAAGTCGCTGGAGGCGATCCTCAAGAACGCGGACGTCCCCACCGTGGACGCCAAGACCGTCCAGGCCTTCTTGAAAAAGCAGCCCGACGGCGCCTGCTCCACCACCGACTGTCTGGCCCGACTGGCGCGCGCCTGCGAGGCCTCTGCGCTTCGGCTGACCATCGCTCCTCGCGGCCAGTACCAGGGCAAGCCCCACGTGATCGTCTCCGGTAAGATCGTGGACCCGGCCGGGGTGGAGCTGCAGTCCATGGTCCGGCACTACGAGCGCAAGCAGGAGACCCCCGGCCTGGCCGAGGCGGCGCTGGAGCGCTTCATCCGCACCGATCTGGCTCTCGGCAATCCGGACCTCAGCCCGCTGACGCCGGTGGTCCCTCCCGAGCCCACCATCATCCGCGTGGAGACCCAGCCCAGGCGCCAAGCCTGGCTGATCCCCACCGCGGCCGGAGCGACTGCGCTCGCTGTCGCCGGCGTTGGACTTGGCACCTGGTTTCAGCTGGGGGCGGCCTCCAAATGGGGCGAGGTCAACGACGCCGAGCGCACCACCGTCACCTCCACCCGTCAGGCCCAGCTGCTCCAGTTGCGCGACGACGCCCGGGCCCAGCAGGGGCAGGCGGTGGGTGCGTTCGTGGTCGGAGGCGCCGCCGCGGCGGCGGCGGGCATCCTCTTCGTCTACGCCCAGTCCATGCCCGAGGCGCCCCCCGCTCCGGTGCTGACTGGAGCGGCCGGCCCCTCAGGAGCCTTCATGCTCTTGAGTGGCACCCTTCACTGACCTGGCCCGCGAGCGTGCGACATCACTGTGCCGAAGTGGTTGGGCACGGACCGTCGAGGCTCCGGGGAACGAGGCGCCGCCTAGAAGCTCCCCACCACCTGCACTGAGCTGCCCCACGGGGTCGGCAGCACAGTCACCTCCAGCGGCTCCTCCGCCCTGGGCCAGAACAGCGCGCCAGCGGCGGCGGCCACCCCTGCCCCTCCGACCACCAGCAGCCCGGTGATCACTCCGCCCTTGAGCTGCAGCGACTCCCTCAGGGTGGTGCCCCTGGCATCTCCCTCCACCACAAAGCCGCTGGCGGTGCTCCGGGCGGTGAGCTCGTCCATCTCCCCTTGTGCGACCAGCCGGAGGATCCCGGCCCCCAGCAGCCCTCCCGCGCCCGCCCCCAGCCCTCCCCACAGCACCCAGCGCCGCGGGCCCGACCGCGGAAGCTCGAGCCCGGGCGACCGGGCCGCCACTGCCACCGGCGGCGGTGTCCACGGCGCCACCTCCCCACTCTCGGTGGCCACCACCACGTTCTTGGTGGCCTGCCCGGTGGCCACGAACTCCGCCAGCTCGCTTAGGGCGCGTTCGGTCTGCAGCTCGCCGCGGGCCTTGAAGCCGGCCTCGCGGGTCTTCTGGCCGCGCTCCACGCTGATCAACGACGCGGTCACCCAGCTGGGGCCGGCCTCCGGGCGCTGGACGGTCAGCACCACCACCTGCTCGGTGTCCACCAGCGATCCCAGCCGCACCGCCTTGTTCATCAGGGTGTCCGGGTTCGCCTCCGCCAGACACGGGATCAGCTTGGTCTCCACCGAACCTTCGAAGTCCAGGTCCACCTGCGACTGGACCGCTCCCCGCAGGTCCACACTCCGGGCGAACGAGGACAGCTTCTCCTTCACCACCTGCAGAAAATAGGTCCCCTGCGGCAAGGAGCGCCGGAACGGGGTTCGTCCCACCAGCACTCCATCCAGCGAGACCTCCGCGCCGGAGGGAGAGGACTTGACCACCAGCTCCGCGCTGGGCGTGGTCTTCAGCTTCCCCCGCTGCGCGTCGAACTCCTGGCGGACCGAGGCGGGAAAGAACACCGGGTCCAGCTTGAAGTCCGGCCGCAGCCTCAAGACCCGGTTCATCGCCGCCAGCTTCGCGGGCTGCTGGCGCTGCTCGCGGGCCAGCAACATCTGCAGCAGCCAGCCGTCGGTCTGCAGCTTCACCCGGTCCGCGCCGGGGGGAAGCGAGGCCGCGTCCTTCAACGCCTCCTCCAGCACCGTCTCCGCCTTGCGGAACTCGGAGGCATAGAACTGGGCCTGGGCCGCCTCCACCTGCCGCCGGACCTCGTCTGCCGAGGCCCGCGCCGGGGGCCGCAACCGCTCCGCCACCGAGTCCAGCTCCAGCATTCCCCCGTCCAACCGCGGCTGCAGCTTCTGCCCGAAGGCGCGGACGTGGACCGCCAGCTCCGGGTCTTCACAATTCCCGCCGCCCAGTACCAGGGTGCGAGGCCCGGCCGAGGCCGTCACCGACAACAGCCCCAGCAGCCAGCTGACCTTCAAGCGCATGCCTCTCCCCCTCCGCATCTGGCACCTACTTACCTGAGAATCGGGGTACCAGGGTCTCTGCTTGCGTCGGCGGCGTGGCACCATTGCGGCGGTGAGCTTCGCGGACACCCTCCAGGCCAAAAAGCCGATCCTCCGGCTGGGCCGGGTGCGCCTGCGCTTCGACGTCCACATGCTGGTCGGCGAATACGTGCCCCCGCTGGGCTGGCGCCGCTTCGCCCCGGAGCTGACGCTGCTGATCTCCGCCAGCGCGGCGGTGGGCAGCCTGACCCTGCTCTTGCTCTCCGAGGCCTCCGGCGCGGCCTACCCCCTGGGGGCGGTGGCGATCCTGGCGGCGCTGGCCACGGTCCGGCTGGAACTCCAGCAGCGGGCCCGCCAGGGCTTCGTCTTCAACTACGCCACCCGCACCCTGCGCATTGATCGCGCCACCCGGCTGCTGGGTTCGGTCCGGACCCTGCTCATCCCCTTCTCCGGGATCGCCGAGGCGGGCGTCACCCAGCCCCGGCCCGGCCGCTACGCGCTGGAGGTGGAGCTCAAGACCGGGGAGAACCGCCCGGGCCGGGTGGAGGTCCTGCTGCGGGACATCCCTCCCTCTCAGCTGGAGGAGCTGTTCCGGATCTCCGAGATGGCTCGGGCCGCGTTCGGCCTGGTTCCACCTCCAGGGGACGGCCCCCCCTGACCGCTAAGCCTTGGGAAGCAGCAGGGTCACCGTGGTGCCCCGGTCCACCTCCGAGGACAGGGTCAGCTCCCCGCCCATCTCCCGGACCAGCTGCCGGGAGATCCCCAGCCCCAACCCGGTTCCCACGCCCGCAGCCTTGGTGGTGAACAGGGGCTGGAACACCTTCTCCAGGTTCTCCGGCGGAATCCCGCAGCCGTTGTCCCGGACCTCCACCTGCGCCCGTTCTCCCTGCTCCGACCATTGCACCACCACCAGCCCCGGTCGTCCGCTGCCCTCGGCGGCGTGGCCGGCGTTGATGATCAGGTTCACCAACACCTGGGTCAGTCGCACCGGCCCGGCCAGCACCCGCAGCGGCTCGGGGCCCTGGTGCTGGAGCCGGGCGGCGCGCCCCACCGTGGCCCGGCTCATCTTCACCGCGAAGGCGGCGATCTGCGGCAGGTCGCACTCCGACTCCGACTCTGCCCCGCGGGCCTGCTGCTTCACCTGCGAGGCGATGTGCCGGATCTGCGAGGCCGCGGTCTCCAGATCGGAGAGGATCGCCGGGACGTCCGAACGCGCGCTGGCCACCGACGCCTCCGGCTCGCGCTCCAGCCGCGGCGCCAGGTAGCGGTCCAGCACCCCCAGCTCGTGGCGCAGCGCCTCCACGTTCTGGCTCAGGTAGCTGACCGGGTTCATCAGCTCGTGGGCGATCCCCGCCGCCATCTGCCCCACTCCGGCCAGATTCGCGCTCTGGGCCAGGCCCACCTCCAGCTTCTGCATCTGCAGCTGCAGCCGGTGGATCCGCAGCGAATCCTCCAGCGCGGCGGCCAGCTCGTTGCGCACCCACGGCTTGACGATGTACCTCACCACCTGGCCCCGGTTCACCGCCGCCATCACCGCCTCCATGTCCGAGTAGGCGGTCACCACCATCCGCTGGACGTCCGGGTACAGGGTCCGCACCTGCTCCAACAGCTCCACCCCGGTCATCTCCGGCATCCGCTGGTCGGAGAGGATCACCGCCACCTCCTCGTGGTGGATGGCCAGAAGCTCCAGCGCCCGCTGCCCGCTGGACGCCAGCAGACAGCGGAAGCGGCTGCGGAAGTTGGCGTCGAAGACCTGGAGGTTCAGCTCCTCGTCGTCGACATACAGCACGTACGGTCGTTCATCGGACGGCGGCATGCGGTTCCTTCACTGCGCCGGCGCTGGCGGGCAGGCTCACGCGAAAGCAGGCGCCCTCGCCTGCTGCCGAGCGGACCGTGATGGTTCCCCCCAGCGACTCCACGATCTCACGGACGATCGACAGACCCAACCCCGTTCCCTTGCCCACCGGCTTGGTGGTGAAGAAGGGGTCGAAGATCCGCGAGAGCCGCTCCGGCGGGATCCCCGCGCCTCCGTCCCTCACCTCCACCGTCAGCGCCCCGTCCTGCAAGGCGCCCTCCACCTTCACCCAGCCGTCGGTCCCGGCGGCGTAGAGGGCGTTGTCGATCAAGTTCAGCCACACCTGCTCCAGGGAGGCCGGCTCGCCGAAGACCGAGGCCTCCGGCGGCACCTGGCTGGTCAACCGCACCCCGGCCTTCTTTGCCTTGTGGTCCAGCAGCTGCATCGCGAAGCGGACGCTGTCCTCCACCTGGACATCGGTGCGCACCCCCTCCCCGGCCCGCAGCTGGCGCAGCATCCGGCCGGACAGCTCGTCCATCCGCCGCGCCCCGGTCAAGGCGATGGTCACCAGCTCCTTGCCCAGCGGGTTCTCCTCCATCAGCTCCTCCAGCGGCGCCAAGGCGTTGATGATCCCGTTGAGCGGGTTGCGGATCTCGTGGGCCACCCCGGCCACCACCGTCCCCAGCGCCGCCAGCTTCTCCCGATGGGCCAGGTCCCGGGTCAACACCCGCAGCCGCAGCTGGGTCCGCAGCCGGGCGCGGACCTCCTCCACGTGGAAGGGCTTGACGATGTAGTCGTCGGCGCCCTTGCCCAGCCCCTCCACCTTGGAGGTGGGGTCTCCCCGGGCGGTCAGCAGCACGAAGGGGATGCCGGCCAGCTCTGGATCGCTCTTGATCGCCTCGCACAGCTGGGCCCCATCCAGCCTGGGCATCATCAGGTCGGAGAGGATCAGCTCCGGCCGGCGCGCCCTGGCCACCTCCAGCGCCTGCTGCCCGTCGGAGGCCTCCAGCACGTCGTACTCGCCCAAAAGGCTCCGGACCAGGAAGGCGCGCAGCTCCGGGTTGTCCTCCGCCACCAGCAGCAGCGGCAGCGCGCCGGTCACCCGGTGCGGTGGGCTCTCCTCGCCCAGCTCGCGCTGGCCCATGATCTCGTACTGCGCCAACTCCAGCGCCCCGGCCCTGGGCGGCTGGGAGATCGGCGTCAGCCTGTTCCCCTGGCCGCCGGGCAGCGTCACCTTGAAGGCCACGCTCTGGCCGGGGTGGTTCTCCACCGAGAGGCGCCCGCCGTGCAGCTCCACCAGCTCTCGCACCAGCGGCAGCCCCAGCCCGGTGGATCCAAACCGCCTCCCCCGCGAGCTGAGCGCCTGGGCGAAGCGATCGAACAGCCGCTCCAGATCCTCGGGCTCCACCCCTTCGCCGCTGTTCTCCACCTGCACCTCCACCCCGCCCTCGCAGGACTGGGCGGAGATCCGGATCAGGCCTTGATCGGGGACGTGCTTGGACGCGTTGGAGATCAGGTTGAGGAACACCTGCTCCAGCCGCTCGCCGTCCGCCACCGTGACCAGATCCGTCGGAACCTCCAGCTGCACCCGCACCCCGCGACGCTGCAGCATCGGGCGGAAGGGCCGCACGCAGTCCGAGATCAGCCGCTCCAGCTCCACCGTCCCCATCCGCAACAGCATCCCCCCGCCCTCCAGCTTGGCCAGATCCAGCAGGTCGTTGACCAGCTTGAGCAGCCGGTAGGAGGCGCGGGACACGTTGCGCAGCTCCTCGCGCACCCCCTCCGGGGTCTCGGGGGCCTCCACCAGCGCCTCCAGCGGCGCGATCATCAGGGTCAGCGGGGTGCGCAGCTCGTGGGAGGCGTTGGCGAAGAACCGGGTCTTCTGCCGGTCCAGCTCCCGCAGCCGCTCCAGCGACGCGTTGAGCTCCTCGGTCCGCTGGCTCAGCTGGGAGGTCCGCTCCTCCACCTTCTGCTCCAGTCCCGCCTGGTACTCGCGGAGCAGGGCAAAGGAGCGGGCGTTCTCCAGGGCAATCGAGATCCACGGCGCCAACGCCTCTCCCAGCCCCTCCTCTCCGGAGAAGCCCCAGGCGTCGATCTGGCCCACCAGGGTCCCGCCCACCTTCAGTGGAAACACCCGGGTGGCGGCGCCCTCCGTCCTTCCGGTGATCCGCACCACCTCCGCCGGCTCCCCCTCCCGCCGCACCAGCCACAACCTCAGCCCGGTGCAGCCAAAGGTGGTCTGGAACAATCGCTCCACCGAGTCTCCCAGCGCGCGCAGCTCGGTGTACTGGGCCAGCTCCCGGCCCAGGGCGTTGACCGTCCGTAGCTGTTCGGCCTGGGCCTCGATCCGGCGGTTGGCGACCCGCACCTCCTCGAAGCGCTCCTGCAGCAGCTTCTGCTGGGTCTCCACCTCCAGCAGCGCCCGTTGGGGCGAAAGTCCCACCCGCAGCGTCCGCAGCGCCCGCCCCCACAGTGTCAAGGAGGGCGGAAGCCGGATCAGGTAGACCCCCTTGCGGGGATGTACCTCGCAGGTGACCTGGGCGTCGGTGGACCCCAGCAGCCGCGGGCTGACCTGGAAGACCAGGGCGTTGATCCGCAGGAACGACTCACAGTCGCGGTAGTCCGGATCGATCCGGATGGTGAAGCGCAGGGTGTCCGGAGCCACCTGTTCCAGGCTGGAGCTGGTGACGGTGAACATCGCCGCGCCAAACCAGCGGTCCACCGCCCGGAACATGGTCTGGGAGCTGGTGACCAGCCCCATCGCGGTGTTCAGTCCCAGGATGAAGGGGTCCTTGGCGAAGTAGCGCTCGGAGCGGGCCAGCCCCTCCGGCCCTCCGCACACCGCCTCCATCCGCTCGCTCATCACGCAGAAGCTGTCCCAGTCCACCCGCTCGGAGGGGCGGGTGACCTGCTTGACGGTCACCGGCAGGCCCGCCACCAGCGACTCCAGCGGAGTCCCGGTTTGACGGAAGGCTTCCACGTAGGAGCTGATCACTCTGCAGGAGACTTCGCGGGCCAAGGGCTCCCCTCTCTACTGCCAACGATAGACCGCGGCGGCCAGGTTCAGCCCGGTTCCGCACGCATAGAAGACACACAGATCGCCGCGCTGCAGCTGCCCCGCCTGCTGGGCCTCGCAGAGGTTGATCGGGATGTTGGCCGCGTGCATCGAGGCATACCTGGCGAAGGTGTCGGTGGTCTGGGCGTTCACCAGCCCGGCGCCCAGCCTTGAGGAGGCGTTGAAGAACACCGACGGCTGGTGCGAATAGAAGCGGGTCACCTGCTCCTTCTCCACCCCCGCGCGGCGCAGCGCGATCTCAATCGTCTCCTTGGCGAAGTCCGCGGTCCCCAGCACGATCGCCCGACCCGCCTGGAGGTTGCGGGACTGCATCACGATCGGCGACTTGCCCTCGGTCCAGAACTCCTCTCCCCGCGGCCCCACCAGCATCCCGTCGTAGAGGTCGCCCTTGGTCACCGAGACATGGGCCAGCAGCCCCTGGCCCTCGTCCATCGGCCCCACCACCACCGCCCCGGCGCCGTCGCCGTTGTTCACCGAGAGGGGATCGTTCCAGTCGCAGATCCGGGAGAGCATCCCCACGTGCGCCAGCAGCACGTAGCGCGCCTGCCCGGCGCGGATCATCGCCTCCGCCAGGGCCAGGCCGCTGATGAAGGAAGAACAGCCAGCGTCGAACGACACCCCGTGCGCCCGCTTCGCTCCCAGTCCGTGGATCAGCGCCCCGCTGTTGCTGGGGTTGGGCACATCCGAGGGCATCGAGCTCTCCAGCACCACGTCCAGCTGCACAGCGTCGATCCCAGCCCGCTCCAGCGCCTGTCGGGCGGCGGCGATCTGCAGCTGCGAAGGCTTGACGCCGGCCTCGGCGATCCGCCTCTGACGGCTGCCCCGGAACGGATCGTGGTACGTCTCCAGCATCTGCTGGAACTGGATCCGCTGGGCCGGGGTCTTGGCCCGGTCGGTGAACACCTCGGGGGTGGTCACGTCCCCGCGGGACTTCTCCTCGAAGCGCCGGCGGAACTCCTCCGGCCACCAGTCATTGGTCCGTACTTGAGGTGGGACGGCCATCCCCATTCCGCGGATTCCGATCTGCTGGCTCATCTGGGTGCTCGCTTTCTTTGAAGGGGGAACGACTACTCGGCGGAGAAGTGGCGGATCTGCGCCACCCGCCCATTCACCGGGAACACCGCCCGGGGACTGATCTCGATGTCCAGCACCACCGGGACGTTGCCCTGCCCCAGGTCCGCCGGGAGCCGGCGCAGGTCCTCCAGCGTCCGGATGCTGTACCCCACAGCGCCCACCGAGCGGGCGAGTGCGGCAAAGTCCACCCGGTGGCTGTGCATCATCCCGCTGCGTCCAAACACCTTGGACTGGCCGGCCTCCACCATCCGCATCCGCCGGTCGTTGAACACCGCAAACACAGTTCCGATGCCATGGTGGACGCAGGTGGCCAGCTCCATCCCGTGCATCTGGAAGCCGTAGTCTCCGCACACCGCCACCACCGGACGGTCCGGGCGGGCGTGCCGGGCGCCGATCGCCGAGCCAATCCCCGAGCCCATCGAACCCAGGCCGGTGTGGGCCATGAAGCCGTCCGGGGCGTCCACCCGCAGGTAGTGCAGCGCGTGAATGGTGTGCTCGCCGATGTCAGAGACGTAGATCGTCTCTTTGGGCATCAGCTCCTGTAGGGTCTGCAGCACCGCCGGTGGGTTGAGCCCCTCGCTGCTCTCCGCGGGGCCGGTCATCGGATGGTGGCGGATCCCGTAGCTGGCGGCGGGCGCCGACCGGCGGTGGACCCGGGAGACCAACCCGCGCAACAGCACGTGGGCGGGGCCCACCAGCCCGTGGTCCACGGTGTAGTTCTTCCCGATCTGCGCCGCGTCGATGTCGATCTGGATGAAGGCCCGCGAGGCCTGGAGCAACGGGCTCCAGCTGTTGGTGCCGGTCTCTCCCAGCCCGCAGCCAACGCAGAGCACGGTGTCGATCCCCTGCTCGAGGTACTCCGAGGCGGACGGATGCCCGCCCAGCCCGAACACCCCCAGGGACAGCGGATCGTTCTCCGGGAACAGCCCCTTTGCCTTGGGGGTGGTGACCACCGGCAGTTGCAGGGTGGAGGCCAGCGCCCCGATCAGCCGCACCGCCTCCGGGTGCCGCGCGCCCGAGCCGACGATGATCAGCCCCCGCTTTGCCCGCTGCAGCGCCTCCGCCGCGCCATCCATCACCTCGTCGTCCACCTCGAACCGGGTGGAGACCTGGGTGGACATCCGCACCAGGGAGATCTTCTCGTTGGCCACATCCAGGGGCAGGGACAGGAACACCGGTCCCTGCTTGCCGGACAGCGCGGTGGCCACCGCCTTGCGCACCACCGTGGTGGCCGCCCGCGGGTTGGTGATCTCCGCCGCGTACTTGGTGACGCTGCGGACCATCCCCAGCACGTCCAACTGGTAGCGGCTGCCCTCCTGCAGCGCGCCGCGGCCGAAGTTCTTCTTGGGGACCTCACCGCCAATGGCGATCAGCGGGATCCCCTCCGCGTAGGCCGCCGCCAGCCCGGTCATCACGTTGGTGATCCCCGGCCCGGAGGTCATCAGCACGCAGGGCAGGGAGGCTCCGACCCGCGAATGCCCCATGGCCATGAACGCCGCCGAGGTCTCGTGGCGGGTGTTGATCAGCCTGGCCTTCGGATAGTCGAGCAGCGCGTCGTACAGCGAGGCGATCGCTCCCCCGGGGATCCCATAGAAGGAGTCCACGTTCAGCTCCAGCAGCGTCTGGACAATGGCGTCGGCCACCCGGGTCCGGGCCGGTCCGCGCACCATTTCGTCCAGCGGGGGCTCCACCGCTCGCAGCCGCGGCGCCAGCGGTGAACCGGTCTGCGCTCTATTTCCCTGCATTGGTCGTTACTCCCTGGTGACAGGTGGGGCTTTGCTTGGCACGGTTGCGTGAGCTCCCGTCCCCAGTGCACGGCGCGGGCCGCCGGCGTCTCCCTCTGGAGTCATTGCTCGCCTGGAGGTCGCCTCAGCCCCACCAGGCAGGCATCCCGGTGGCGCGTGGGGTGGGACATCACCTCCGGTGTGAGCGCCCAGGTTGGCGGATGGGTCGGAGAGGACCCCCGCGTCTCCGGCGACCCCGCGCCGGGCGGCCCTGCAGCGCCACAAACGGGCGGATTCACGGCAAGCCGCGGCTGGCGCAGGGCTTGAAGAGTAGCCAACCAGCCCGCAGCAATCCGGAGGAGAAGGTCCCATGTCCGAGTCCGTCGCCCGCAAGATCCTCGTCGTCGACGACGAGCAGAACGTGATCAACGCCCTCCGCCGGAGCCTGCGCCGCGAGGGCTACGAGGTGTTCACCTGCACCGACGCCTCCGCCGCCCTGGAGCTGCTGGGCACCATCTCGGTGGACCTGGTGATCTCCGATCACCTGATGCCCAACATGACGGGGCTGGAGTTCCTCAAGCGGGTGCGCACCCGGTTCCCCGACAGCATGCGGCTGATGCTCACCGGGCATGCGGACATGCAGACCGCGATCGAGGCCATCAACCAGGGCGAGATCTACCGCTTCCTCACCAAGCCCTGGGACGACAACGAGCTGAAGATCACCCTCTACCTGGCCTTCGAGCAGCTGGGCCTGGAGCGCGAGAACCGCCGGCTGCTGTCGATGCTGCGCCAGCAGGGCGAGGTGATCGCCCGCCTGGAGCAGAACCACCCGGGGATCACCACCATCGTCCGTGACAGCAGCGGCGCCATCCTCCTGGACGAATCGCTGGCCCGCGCCAGCTAGACGAGAGGCCCCGGGATGAAGCAGCTGCCCATCCTCCTGGTCGTCCGGGGCCAGTCCGCCCCGGCGGCAGGTCGTGTCCTGGAGGCGGCCGGGGTGATGTTCCACCCCGCCCAGCCCAGCGACGCGGCCGACTCGGTCAGCTCCGGCTGGGCCGAGCTGGTGATCTGCGACCGGGCCCCCGGCTGGCAGGCGCTGGTCTCCCGGGTGGAGACGGTGGGAGGCGCGGCGGTGGTGCTGGGCCCGCCCCCGCCGGCCCACGAGCTGCGTGCAGTGCCCCCGGAGGTGGAGTACGTCGAGGAGCTCTCCACCCTGATCGAGGCGGTGGCCCGGGCGGAGATCCGGGTCGAGCACCGCCGCGAACCGCCGGCCGCCGAGGGCCTGCTGGAGCGGGCCCGCACCGCGGAGCTGGTGAACCGGTTCGCCCAGTCCATCGCCACCCAGATCGACGTGCCGGAGGTGATCGGCGAGGCGGTGGCCCGGACCCGGGATCTGTGCGACGCGGACGGGGCCAGCCTGCTGTTGGTGGACTCGGCCACCGGCGAGCTGTTCTTCGACACCGTCTGTGGCGGCGCCGCCACCCGGATCGAGCGGGTCCGGGTCCAGCCCGGAGAGGGCGTGGCCGGGCGCGTGGCCCAGTACGCGGAGGCGATGCGGGTGGAGTCGGTGGCCAGCTCCCCCTTCTTCAGCGAGCGCTTCGACGCCTCCAGCGGCTTTCAGACCGGCTCCATCATCGCCGTGCCGCTGCTGATGTCCGGAGACGTGATCGGGGTGCTGGAGGCGGTGCGCGGCACCGATCGCAAGGGCTTCCGGGACGGGCACCTGCTGCGGCTTCAGGCGCTGGCGCCGCACGTGACCATCGCGGTGCACAACGCCCAGATGGCGGCGCGGTTACGCGAGTCCCAGGCCGCGGTGATCAAGTCCAACCAGGAACTGGAGCGCAAGGTCCATGAGCGCACCGCGCAGATCGGGCGCGCCAAGCGCGAGTGGGAACAGACCTTCGACGCCATCTCCGATCCGATCGCGGTGCAGGTGGGCCACACCCTGGTGCGCGCCAACCAGGCCTATGCCCGCGCCAGCGGCGTGCCGGTCACCGAACTGAAGGGCAAGCTGTGCTACCAGGTGTTCGCCGGGCGGGACTCCCCCTGTCCCCACTGCCCGCTGCAAAGCGCCAAGGACACCTCCCCCGAGGTGAGCGGACGGGAGGGGGCGATTTACGAGGCCACCCTCTTCCGGGATCCGGACGCCGGCGCGGAGCGCCTGGTGGTCTCCTACCGGGATGTCACCGAGCGCAACGTGCTGGCCTCCCGGGTGCGAGAGTCGGAGCGGCTGGCCGCGGTGGGGCAGTTGGCCTCCGGGGCGGCCCACGAGATCAACAACCCGCTGGGCTTCGTGATCTCCAACCTGCGCGGCCTGCGGGGGGTGGTGGAGTCCCTGGCCACCGCGGGGGTGGCGCCCGGCGCCCAGCAGGATTTGGCCGACGCCGCGGAGATGGTGGGCGAATCACTGGAGGGCGCGGAGCGGGTGGGCCGGATCGTCCGGGCCCTGCGCGAACTCTCCCGCCAGGAGATTGGCCGCGCCGAGCCCTGCGACGCGGACGCCTCGGTCTCCCGGGTGCTGCGCGCCGAGCTGTCCGGGCTGGAGAACGTGGCCTTCCTGCCCGGGGCCCGCGGCCGGGCGGCGATCGCCCCGCTCCAGCTGGACCAGGTGCTCTCCCACATCCTCAAGAACGCCCGCCAGGCGATCACCCCCGGGCAACGGATCGAAATCCGCACCTTCGATGAGGGCTCCGAGCTGGGGATCGAGATCCGGGATCAGGGCGTGGGGATCCCCTCCGAGCACCTGCACCGGATCTTCGAGCCCTTCTTCACCACCCGCGGGGTGGGCGGCGGGATCGGCCTGGGGCTGACCGCAGCCTACGGAATCGTCAAACGCTATGCAGGCCGGATCGAGGTGGAGTCCACCCCGGGGAGCGGCACCCTCTTCACCATCCGGCTGCCCCTGGCCTATCCGCCGGTGGAGAGGGACCCGGTCCCCTCCTCCAATGACTCCTGGACCTCCGCCAACGAGGCGTAGCTGCCCGCGCGCAGGTCGCTCATCAGGGTCAACAGCATGGGCGGTGCCTCGTTCTCCCGGGCCACCAGCAGCAGCTCCCGGCGCGCCAGCGGATAGACCGCCCCGTTGAGCGCGTCGCTTACCTGGTGGGCAAGCGGGTACAGCCCCGTCAGCTTCGCCTCCAACTCCGATGCGGACACGCGGCCTCCTTTGCGGCGGGTTCCGAGAAGACGTCTGCTCGTTCAACAGCGCCGGGGTCCAGAGTCCCTTGCCCTTCCCATGTGGGTCCGAGCACCTGCTCCGTCAAGCGGCAAGCAGGCAGCAGATGGCGCCGGGGTCCTTGACTGCACACCGAGTCCCAGCGGGGAGTGGAGCGCGAGCAGCATCAGGTGAAACGCAAGTAGGCGGTCCCGAGCGCCGGGTCCTTCGGCCCGGCGCTTTCGGCTGACCGCGGCTAGAACAGCAGCCGCAGCGGGCTCTCCAGCAGCCCCTTGAGGACCTGGAGGTACTGCGCCCCCACCGCACCGTCGATCACCCGGTGATCGCCTGAGAGCGTGATGGACATCATCTTGCGCACCACGATCTGCCCGCCGCGGACCACCGCCTTCTCCGCCACCGCGCCGATGGCCAGGATGGCCGCCTGCGGCGGGTTGAGCACGGCGATGAACTCGTCGATCCCGAACATCCCCAGGTTGGAGACGGTGATCGAACCGCCGGTGTACTCGGCCGGCTTGAGTGACTTCTTGCGGGCGCGCTCGGCCAGGTCGCGGGTCTCGGCGGAGATCTGGCTCAGGCCCTTCTGATCCGCGTCGCGGATGATCGGCGTGATCAGCCCATCTTCCATCGCCACCGCCACCCCCACGTCGCAGGAGGTCAGCTGCAGGATGCTGTCCCCGGCGTACTGGACGTTGATCTTGGGGAACTGGCGCAAGGCCACCGCGGTCGCCTTGACGATCACGTCGTTGACCGAGACCTTCACCTCCAGCGCCTTGGCCTCCTCGCGGACCTTCATCGCCGCGTCCATCTCCACCTCCACCGTCAGGTAGAAGTGGGGCACCCCGGGCTTCACCTCGCCCAGCCGCTGCGCGATCACCTTGCGCATGGTGGACATCGGAGTGGAGCTGGGCTGGGCCCGTGCGGCCAAAGGCGCCGCCGACACCGCCGCGGGGGCCTTACGGCCGCCACCCTTGAGCGCCGCCTCGATGTCCCGCTTGACGATCCGTCCGTTGGGTCCCGAGCCGCTCAGCGCGTCCAGCGCCAGGCCCTGCACCTTGGCCATCTTGCGGGCCAGAGGAGACACCCGAACCCGACGACCAGATGAAGCTGGAGCCGGCCGGGCCGGAGCCGCCGCGGGCCTGCTGGCCGGAGAAGCTTCGACCGGCGCGGCAGCGGCTGCCGCCGCGGGCTTCGCGACCGGAGCGGCAGCGGCTGTCACCGCGGACTTCGCGGCCGGAGATACCGGGGCCTTGGGGGCGGGTGCCACGGCCTGGGCCGGCTGCCCGCCCGCGGGGACCTTCTCCCCCTTGGCGCCCACGTAGCCGATCGGAGAGCCCACCGCGGCGGACTCGTTCTCCTTCACCGCGATCTGCAGCAAAAAGCCGTCCTCGTAGGACTCGATCTCCAGGTTGGACTTGTCGGTCTCTACCTCGGCGATCGCCTCACCCGAGGAGACCTTGTCTCCCTCCTTCTTCAGCCAGCGGGTGATCTTCCCTTCCTTCATGGTGGGGGAGAGGGCCGGCATCTGGATTGGGGTAGCCATCAGGTCAGGCCTCCTCGAGGTACATGACCTTCTTGACCGCGGCCTTGATCTTCGGCGCGTCCGGCTGGGTGGCCGCCTCAAGGTTCGCCGCGTAGGACATGTTCACGTCCAGGCCGTGGACCCGGAAGATCGGTGCGTCCAGCTCATCGAAGGCCTTGGACTGGATGATGTCCACCACCTGCGCGCCAATGCCCGCCAGCGGCCAGCCCTCCTCCACGATCACCACCCGGTTGGTCTTCTTGACCGTGGCCAGGATCGCCTCCTCGTCCAGGGGACGCAGGGTGCGCAGATCCAGGATCTCCACCGAGATCCCCTCTGCCTCCAGCTCCTGGGCCGCCTGCTCGCAGAAGTAGTACATCCGCGACCAGGTGATGATCGAGACGTCCTTGCCCTCGCGCTTGAGGTCCGCCTTGCCCAGGGGGATGGTGTACTCGCCGTCCGGGACCTGGCCCTTGACTGCGTACAGCTTCTCCCCCTCGAACATCACCACCGGGTTCTCGTCGCGGATCGCCGCCTTGAGCATCCCCTTGGCGTCGCGCGGGGTGGCCGGGGCAATCACCTTCAGGCCGGGGAAGTGGGCGTAGTTCGCCTCCAGCGCCTGCGAGTGCTGGGAGGACAGCCGCCCGCCCGCGCCCCCCGGGCCGCGGAACACGATCGGGCAGCGCAGCTGGCCGCCGGACATGTGCCGCAGCTTGGCGGCGTTGTTGACGATCTGGTCCATCGCCAGGATGGCGAAGTTCCAGGTCATCATCTCCACCACCGGGCGCAGGCCGACCATCGCCGCGCCCACGCTCAGGCCGGTGAAGCCCAGCTCGGAGATCGGCGCGTCCACCACCCGGGCGCTGCCGAACTTGTCCAGCAGGCCCAGCGAGACCTTGAAGGCGCCGTTGTAGCGGCCCACCTCTTCGCCGATCAGGAACACATTGGCGTCCCGGGTCATCTCCTCGGAGAGGGCCTCGTTGAGCGCCTCGCGGTACATCAGCTCCCGGCCGGGAGCGTCGCGGGCCGGCTCGTCGTCCGGGGCCGGGGCCTCCACCGGCGCCTGGGGGGCGCGCGGCGCGACCACCGCCTTGGCCTCCTGCGCCGGAGGGGATTGCGGGGCGGGCGCGGCCGGCTGGGCGGAGACCTTCTCCCCCTTGGCCCCGATGAAGGCGATGGGCGCGCCGACCGGCGCCGACTCCCCCTCCTTCACCGCGATCTGCAGCAACACCCCGTCGTCGTAGGCCTCCACCTCGAGGTTCGACTTGTCGGTCTCCACCTCGGCGATCGCCTCACCGGACTTGACCGAGTCGCCTTCCTTCTTCAGCCAACGCGAGATCTTCCCCTCCGTCATGGTGGGGGACAGCGCGGGCATCTGCACAGCGTTCGCCATGGTGTTCCTCGAAAGACTTTTTAGCGCGCGGACTTCTGCGACTTGGAAGCGACCTTGCCAGACGGCGACTCATCCCCCCGGGAGGGCATCCCCGCGTCCTGCTCGGCGGCGCGGGCCTCCTCGCGGGGCTCCAGGTCCCAGGTCACCTTCAGCTCCTGACCGGACGGGTACCCAGGCCACTTCACGTCCTTGGCCCCCAACACCCGCTCCCGCGGCTTCACGTCCTGCTCACCCGGTGCCACGATGGTGTCCACCCACAGCTCGTCCAGCGAGGGCTCGGGGGACTCGTCGGCGTAGCGGTAGGCCTCCGCCGCCTGGTGCTTGGCGTCGGCGTCCAGCGCGTCGAACTCCTCCTCGGTGGCCAGCTTCTTGGAGATCACGTACGCGCGCAGCCGGGGGATGGGGTCGTTCTTCCGCTCCTCCTCCACCTCGTTCTTTTGCCGGTAGGTGGCGGCGTCCGCCATGGAATGGCCGCGGAAGCGGTAGGTGTTGGCCTCCAGCAGCACCGGGCCCTTGCCGGCGCGGCAGTAGGCGACCGCGTCCTGGACCGCGTCGTAGACCTTGAGGACGTCCATCCCGTCCACCGACTCGCCGCGCATCGCATAGGCGGAGGCGCGCTTGTGCATCTCCGGGACCGCGGCCACCCGCTTGATCGCGGTGCCCATCCCATAGCGGTTGTTCTCGCAGATGTAGACCACCGGCAGCTTCCACTTGGACGCCATGTTCAGCGTCTCGTGGAAGGCGCCCTGGTTGGCCGCCGCCTCGCCAAAGAAGCAGAGGGTGACCCGGTCCTCGTTGCGGTAGCGGGAGGCGAACGCCATCCCCGCGCCCAGCGGGATCTGCCCGCCCACGATCCCGTAGCCGCCGTAGAAGTGGTGCTCGATGTCGAAGATGTGCATCGAGCCGCCCTTGCCCTTGCTGTAGCCGCTGCCCCGGCCGAACAGCTCCGCCATCACCATCCCCGGGTGGCTGCCCCGGGCCAGCGCGTGGCCGTGCTCGCGGTACGCGGAGAGCATGTAGTCGTCGGCGCGGATCGCCTCGTTGGCCCCCACCGCCACCGCCTCCTGGCCGATGTAGAGGTGACAGAAGCCGGCGATCTTCGCCTGGCCATACGCCTGGCCCGCCTTCTCCTCGAAGCGGCGGATCAGCTGCATCTTCCGGTACATCGTCAGCAGGGTGTCTTTGGAGAGCGCGTCGCCCACGGTTCAGCCTTTCGGGTGCCAGGTGTCCGGCGGGCGGATTGCTTACCGTCGAACCCCACGCCTTGAAAGCGGAAACCTGCCCACGCACTGCGTCGTAGACACCTTAGGGACGCTGGACGGGCCCGCTGCTACGCCACCGAGCGGACGGGCCCCGGGGAATCAGGGGCGCCTTCGTGGTCCACCCGTAGCATCCGCTTGATGCCGTTTCGGTCCAGCACCAACCGGTACAACTGCACGGAGACCTGCCGTTCGTGCTCGTGCTCCACCGTGAAGCGCAGCGCCAGGTCCACCAGGTAGCTCTTGGCCCCCCGCACCCGGCCCACGGTCAGCGCCTCCAGATCCACGTACTCGATCGCAAACTCCGGGTCGTCCATGTCCCGGCACAGGTGGTCGATGCTCAGCCGGATGATGTCGGTGACCCCGCTGATCCCGTCGTGGACCCGGGGCAGCATCTCCGAGTCCAGGATGATCTGCTTCTGGTAGCGCAGCACCGACTCGGAGAGCTCGCCCTGGGAGACGGTGAGAAAGTCGTCCGCGTGGCGCAGGGCGGAGATCTCCGCCGGCACCTTCCCGCCGTAGTCCAGCTTCTCCTTGCAGATCCCGATCTCCCGCTTGGTGACCGGGTCCAGGATCTGGGTCTTGCGATCAAAGAGCCGCTTGGAGGCAAAGGCGCTGAAGATCCGCCGCAGTCCCTCCTTGATCCGGTCCTTCATCATGTAGCCCACCACCAGCACCAAGAAGAAGTTCAAGGACAGCTGCGCGAAGCGGGCCTGGGCCCAGAAGGCCACCGCGGTGGCGAAGGCCATTGCGAACCCGGCGGCCACCGCGAACAGCGCCTCCTCGATCCCGGTGTTGCGGCGTTGCCGCCGGACGTCCAGGAAGAGGATGTTCATGCAGAACTTCTTCAGAAAGCCGATCCGGTGCATGTACTCCTCGTTGTCGCCGGTGGGCGACAGCACGGATCGCAGCTGGTGCTCCTTGCGGTAGGTCTCTTCGCGGATCACATCCGCCATCAGCTCCTTGCGCAGCTCCGTGTAGGTGCCGGTCCGGGGCAGCCGCTCCATGTCCGCGGCCGCCTTGCGGAAGAACTGCTCCACCGAGAGGCTCATGTATTCGTCCACCAGGCGCAGCGAGGCGCGGGTGCGCTCCACCACCGGGCGGGACTCCTGCAGCCGGCGGGTGAAGGTCCGGTAGCGGGCCAGGACCTTCTCCGCGTCGAACATGTAGGAGCGCAGGTCCACGTCCAGCGGCTGGGCCTGGGACAGCTTGTCGGTCAGCGGCAGATCGCAGTGCGCCGTCACCCGCCCGGCCATCCGGCGCAGGGCCGCCCGGTACACGCAGGAGAGGAGCTTGGCCTGGTAGATGACGTCCGGCTCCGCCAGCGGGGTCAGCCCCTCCAGCTTCCGCTCCAGCTTCACCAGCGGTGACTGGTTGAGGGCCAGCACCTCGTCGAAGCCCATCACCGGGGTCTTGAGCCGGACGTAGTTGTGGATGTCCGAATAGAAGGCGTCCCGGGGGTAGGTCTCCGGGTCCACGTGGAGGCTGGCCGGGGTGAACAGGAAGGTCTCTACCCGGTAGTGGCTCTTCTCGTCCCCGGCGCAAGGACGGAACTCAAGCTTCAGCTCCAGCTGGCGCTTGTCATGGACATCCAGTCGATTCCAGAACTGGGGCTGTTCGGGGAGCCCGGTCACGGCCGGCAGTGTAGTCAGGTTTGACGGGCACCGCACCTTGTCTTCCGGCCTGCCCGCCCTCCAGACGTCCCCCCCGCGGCTCGTCGGATCTCCAACGGTTGGCGGCCGGCGGTGGTGTATGGTCCGCGCCCGTTCAGGAGACCTCAACGATGCCGGGCTGGCTGCGCGACGTATCTCCCATCCTCATGCTGTTGGCAGTGATTGGCCTCGTCCTGTGGCGGCTGCCCAAGGTGGACGACCTGGGCCACTCGGACGCCTTCCGCAAGCGCCGGTTCTTCAACTGGTTCCCGCTGGGGATGACCTACGCCTTCTTGTACTTCGGGCGTTACAACATCATCTACGCCACCTCGGCGCTGGGGATCGACAACGCGTCCTTCGGGACCATCTTCGGGGTAGGCACCCTGGTGTACGCGGTGTCCTTCCTGATCAACGGCCCGCTGACGGACAAGCTGGGCGGGCGCACCACCATCCTCCTCTCCTCTGCGGGGGTGGCGGTGGCCAACCTGGCAATGGGCGCGTTGGCCTTCGGGCTGGGGGACGGCTGGATTCCCCCGGGCGGGCTGGTGCTCTGGCTCAGCGTCCTCTACGGCGCCAACATGTACTTCCAGAGCTTCGGGGCAGTCTCGATCGTCAAGGTCAACGCCTCCTGGTTCCACGTGCGCGAGCGCGGCGTCCAGGGCGGGGTGTTCGGGATCCTGATCTCGCTGGGCATCTACTTCGGCTACGACTGGAGCCGGAAGATCATCAAGGGGTTCCCCGACGCGCCCTACTGGGCCTTCTGGGTCCCCGCCCTGATCCTGGTGGGGATGTTCGGGGTCGGGCTGCTTTTGATCCGGGACACCCCGGGCCAGGCCGGGCACCGCGACTTCGACGTCGGGGACGCCTCCTCCTCCGAGAGCGGCGAGCGGCTGGGCGTGGTCCAGGTGTTCGGCAAGATGTTCAAGAACCCGGTGATGGTGATCATCATCGCCATCGAGTTCTGCACCGGCTTTCTGCGCAACGGGGTCATGTCCTGGTACCCCAAGTTCTCCCTGGCGGTGGGGATTGGCGACGACTTCGTGGCCAAGAACTGGGGGATGCTGCTGTGCGTGTTCGGGATCGTGGGCGGGATGTTCGCCGGGGTGATCTCGGACAAGGTGTTCCAGTCGCGCCGCGGACCGGTGGTGTCGGTGCTCTACGGGGGGATCACCGTGGGCAGCATCGTGGCCACCTTCGTGCTGGGCCAGCCCTGGGTGGGTTGGGTGCTGGTGTTCATGGCCCTCAACTATGTGGGCGTGCACGGGATGCTCTCCGGCACTGCCAGCGCCGACTTCGGCGGCAGGAAGAACGCCGGGGTGGCGGTGGGGATCATCGACGGGTTCGTCTACCTGGGCACCGGGATCCAGTCGCTGCTGATCGGGCACATGTTGCCCACCGGCGAGGCGGCCAAGGATCCGGCCAACTGGCTCTTTTGGACCGGGGTGATGATCCCGGTGGCGATCGTGGGACTGATCCTCTGCGCCCGGGTGTGGAACGCCAAGCCGACCTCCAGGTCCGGAACCGGCACCGTCACCGCGCTGCCCACCGTGGCGGCCGCGGGAGTAGCCAAGGCCGGCTAGGGCCTCCAGGCTCCTCCGGCGCCACGAGCGGCGAGCCTCCCCCAGGCCACCTCGGTCTTGGCGTCCTGGATCTCGCCGGAGCGGCAGGCCTCCAGTCCCGCGGACAGCTCCCGCCAGCGCAGGTCGCTCCCCTCCTCCAGGGGGGACCCGTCCCCCTCCGGAATTTTGGGCACCAGCCCGGTGACGTCCACCGCGGCCAGGAAGATCTTCTCCGAGACCGTCCCGGGGAGCATGAAGATCGGGCCGCCCAGCAGCCGCACCTGATCGGCGGTGACGGGATAGCCCGCCTCCTCGCGGGCCTCCTCCGCCGCCCGGTGCCGCAGCCCGGCCTCGCCCTGGTCCCCGGGCTCCAGCACCCCGGCCACGATCTCCTCCACCCGCAGGTGGACCTGTCCGTCCGGGAGGTTGGGGGTCTTGTCCTTGCGGAAGTAGGCGGCCGGGCGGAGGTTCATCCGGGTCAGCACCTCCAGCGCTTCCCCGGACTTCCGGTAGAGGACCACCGCCACCGCGTCCAGCCTGGGGCGATCCACCACGTCTACCCGGTAGGCAGGCGACTGGGTTCCATCCGCCCGCCGGTTCTGGCAACGAAGCCGCCGAACGTGCAAGAAGCCCTCGTCGCATCGGGCAGTGGAGGTGAACTCCTCCAGGACCTCGATGGCAGTCACCTCGGTTTCAGCTTTCGGCTTCATTCCCGTCCTCGTACCGCAGTGCGTTCAACTGTGCGCCCTTGAACAGCTTTTGCGGATCCCGTACCTTGCCGCGCCATCTTTCCAGGCCCCGCCCCGAAGAGAGAAACCCTTGAGCCTCGCCTTCCCTCTGCGAAACCTGCTGTGTGCGACCTCCGTCCTCGCCACCGCCTCGGTCCTCTCCTCTTGTATGCCCGTCCTGGAGGGTCAGGAGTACGACCTGCGCGGCCAGCAGGTGCGGGTCAGCTTCCTGCACACTTCCGACATCCACTCCCGGCTGATCCCGTACGACTACTCGCCGATCAAGACCGACCAGGACCTGGGGCTGATCCCTGACGTGGGCCCCTTCGGCGGCGGGGCCCGGTTGACCGCCATCGCCAAGCGGGAACGGGCGGACGCGGACCGCATCCTCCACCTGGACTCCGGCGACAGCTTCCAGGGTGCGCCGATCTTCAACCAGAACAATGGCGAGGTGGAGTTCCAGATCCTCTCCCTGCTGGGGCTGGACGCGGCGGTGGTGGGCAACCACGAGTTCGACTCCGGAGCGAAGAACTTCGCCGAGCAGGCCCGGGACAACGCCACCTTCGCCCTGCTCGCCGCCAACTACATCTGGGAGGACACCAAGCAGCTGGATAGCAACCTCTCCCCCCTCTACACCTCGCCGTACACCATCCGGAACCTCAAGGGGATCAAGGTCGGCATCGTGGGGATGGCCAACGTCTCCTCCCTCAACTCCCTGGTGGAGGGTGGCAACTCACTGCAGGCCACCCCCTGGGAGCAGAACGAGGCGCTGCGCGCCTACGTGGACCTGCTCCGCCCGATGGTGGACATGATCGTCGTCACCAGCCACCTCGGCCTCTACGAGGACCAGGAGTTGGTCAACGGCTACGACGCCTACTACGAATACGGACGGATCAAGGACTTCGTCGATCGGGAGCACAGCCGCTGGCAGGTGCTGGAGGCCTTCCCCCCGGTCACCCCCGGCGAGCCGATCCCCGAGGATCGCCTGGTCCGGGTCTGGATCCCGGGCATCTCTGGGGTGGACATCATCTTCGGCGGTCACCTGCACGTGGTGCTCAGCCCCCCCCAGGTGCTGCAGGATCCCGCCGGCCACCGCACCCTGCTGGTGCACTCCGGCGCCTTCGCCAAGTTCATGGGCCGGCTGGATGTGGTGGTGGAGATGCCGGTCGGCAACGAGGACACCGAGCGGCTGGCCCGGGGCGCCGAGGTGCTCAGCCACGACTACCGGGTGTTCCCGCTGGACGGGGTGTGGTGCAACGACTCCATCCGCGCCTTCTACCGGTCCGGCTTCTGGGATCCGGGCACCTTCCGCGCCAACGACAAGGTCCGCGAGGCGGTGATCGGCTGCACCGCGCTGGAGAACCCCGACGCCCAGCAGCTGTTGCAGCCCTATGTGCTGGGGATGGACGTCAACCTGCAGCTCTCCTCGATCTTCGGCTACGCGCCGCGGGACATCGGCCGCCGCAACAACTCCACCGGAGGCGACTCGCCGCTGGGGAACATCACCGCCGACTCGATGCGCAAGCGGCGCCGGGTGGAGGCGGAGGTCGCGCTGACCAACACCCTGGGCATCCGCGACAACCTCTACGTGGGCACCCTCACCCAGGAGTCGATGTTCAACGTGTTCCCGTTCGAGAACACCATCAACATCATGTACCTCTCCGGGGGAGAGATGCAGGAGCTGTTCGACTTCGTGGCCGACCGCTCCGCCGAGCGTGGCTGCCAGAGCCAGGCCCAGATCTCCGGCGCCCGCTTCACCATGGACTGCGCCCAGGCCCAGCTCAACGCCCTGCGCCTGGAATGCAATCCGGCCAATGATGCCCGGGACTGTCCCCAGGAGGAGCGCGAGGGTCGTTCTCCCTGGCAGTGCCTGGAGGATCTCTCCGGCTTCCGCTGCTACGCCCGGCCCGCCATCGACATCACCGTGGGCTCGCGCCCGCTGGATCCCAACGCCACCTATAAGATCGCGGTCAACGACTACATCGCCAAGGGCGGCTCCGGCTTCGCGGTCCTCAAGCGGAACACCACCCGCATCGAGACCGGGATCCCGCTGCGCGACTCGCTGATCGGCTACATGCAGAACTTCTGCTCCTGCGACGAGTACCTGGCAGACCGGCGCACCGCCGAGGGCCAGCTGGTGGACGCCGACGGCAAGCCCTGCGGCCTGCTGATCAACGGCACCTACGTGGTCGAAGAGCAGGTGATCAACTTCTGCCAGCAGACCAGGGCCTTCGCGGAGAAGACCCACGAGCCGGTGGCCGGGGTGGAAGACTGTGACTGCGGGGACGTGCTGGCCGGGAAGGCCGCCTGCGGCGAGATCACAGACGCCATGCGCACCCAGTGCGTGCTGCCCAACTCCGGTCCCAACCTCGGCCGCTGCACCTGCGCGGACGTGGTCGCCAACAAGGTGGCGCTGTGCGGGTCGATCACCCAGGAGACCCGGGCGTTCTGTGACAACCCGACCGCGATGTCGGTCACCCTCGGTTCGGAAGACGGCCGCATTGGCCGGAGGCTGAAGTAATGAAGAAGGCACTGCTTGCGGCGCTGGCGCTGTCTTTGGCCGGCTGTTTCGTTACCGTGGAGGCCCCGCCGGTGGCGGACCTCTCCGGCTTCCGGGTGACCCTGCAGGGCGTCTTCCTGGCGGAGTCCAACGCCCCGGCGCCGGTGGTCCCCTCCTGCGCCGCCAACTACGGCGGCTCCGACAGCGCGGTCCCTCCGGCGGTGCGTGGAACCCCGGACTGCCGCTACGCGATCAGCAACGGCGATCTGGACTTCCGGGTGATGGTCCAGGCCCTGGACCGGACCGGCAACAACATCACCACCCTCACCCAGCCGCGCCCGGTCTCCTTCCGGGTGCTGCCCGGCGATCTGGCGCTGGACTACTTCTTCCGCACCGGAAACATCACCAATCAGGCGACCCTGTTCCAGGTGCGCGCCAATCACCTCTTCGGCGAGACCCGGGTGTGGGTGGAGGACTCCGCGCCCCTGCCGCTGTTCGACGGCGCCGGCGCCGAGGTCCCCGGCCGCCCCGACGAGACGACGCTGGAGTTCCCCCGGACCTTCGTCACCGGCCTCTCCAAGTCCATCTACTTCGAGGAGCCCACCTTGGCCAAGCTGCAGCAGGTGGACATCGCGGACAACCGCTCCTCTCCCTTCGTGGGCCAGTTCGTCAGCGTCGGCCGCCCGCCCACCGCCGGCCCCCAGATCGTCCAGAGCTGCGCCGGAGACCCGGACCGGGACGGGTTGGAGGTGGCGATGGTAGTCACCGGGATCGACGGCTCCGGCTTCTATCTGACCGACATCAACTCCTGCCGGATCCCGGAGGTGCTGACCACCAGTGATCCGGTCATGCCCCTGCCCGAGCCCACCGGCTTCCTCCCCGGCACCTACGGTTCGATCTACGTCTACAACTACAGCCACCCGGACGGGCTGGACGTGGGGGATCTGCTGTTCGCGGTCACCGGTTCGATGCAGGAGTTCACCAGCACCACCCAGCTGACCTTCGCCGCCTGGAACATCAAGGAGAAGGTCCGGATGCAGGCCGACCCCTCCCTGTGGAACAAGTGGCTGGATCAGGTCCCGGTCAACGACATCACCCTGCGCACCTGCGGGCTGGGCGCCCCGTACATCACCGACACCCTGTGCGCGAACTCCCGGCGAAATCTCAAGATGGAGAGCCTGGAGTCCACCCTGGTCCGGATCTCCCACGCCAAGCTGCCCACCGCGTACGCGGCCTGTGACCGCAACGCCGACGGCAAGGTGGAGTTCTTCTGCGACTACCGCGATGACTTCACCGGTGAGCGGCTGTGGGGACAGTGCCCGTTTGGTCCTCCCTCCGGCCCCGCCGCCGAGGAGACCCAGTGCTACATCGACTGCACCAACAGCCTTGGCCAGTATCAGCAGACGGTTTGCACCGAGCGCACCGCCTACTCCAACTTCGGCCAGCTGACTGTGGAACTGGCGGGCATTGGACCCGAGGAGGCCGGACTGGACGAATCGATCGGTCAGATCGCCACCCTGTCCACCACCGCCGCGGCGGTCCGCTCCACCGCCTTCCAGGCCGGTCAGCAGCTCAACGCCTTCTGTGACGCCCCGGTCCACTACAAGCTGGGCGACGCCACAGTCACCGCCACCACCGGCGACCCCCTGCTGGCGGCCAGCACCCTGGCCCAGCCGTTCCTCCAGATCGGCGCCACGTCCCTCTCCCTGCTCTCCGCGGATCCAGCGGTCACCGCCACCTGCAAGCTGGGCGTGAACCGGCGGACCCGCCTGCTCACCGTCCTCAAGGACGTGGCCCCGGATCTGGTGGTGGAGTGCAGCCCCAGCAATCCGGACGCGGCCGCCGCCGAGCAGTGCCGGTTCCTGCAGGGCGCCACCTACGACATCGTCGGCCACCTGCGTCAGGTCCAGCCGGCCCGCCCGCGCTGGATGCTTATCCCGCGGGATCTGGAAGACGTCTGCTGTCACCCGGGCGCGGGACTGCAGTGCCCGGCGCCGATCGAACCTTGTCTGCCGTGATTCTGGTCGTGACCGTTTTGTAACTCGAGATTCGAGGGCGGCTCACCCAGCGCCGCCCGTTGGAGGGGATAGTGCATAAGCAGCTTTGTGCCGTCGCGATTGCGGCGAGTGTAGCGGGCGCGTCCGCGGCTCATGCGGGCGACTTCTTTGATACCCGTCTCTCGTTCGTCTTCGCGGACGACAACGTTCTGGCCTCGGCCGGAGAGACCACGCCGAACAGCCCGAACGCGCGGTTTGGCGCCGGCAACCAGAACACCCAGTTCTACGACAACTTCAACAGCCGCTACTCCGGCTTCGAGACCCTCTCGCACGTGGTGCTCTACAAGAAGGCCCCCGCCTTCTTCGAGGGGCTGGTCACCGAGGCCGCCTTCAACGCCCTGGTGCTGGAGGGCAGCAGCGGGCAGATCACCCTGCGCGACGACTCCAGCTACATCCGGCTCGCCTACACCCCGCAAAGCTGGGGCGAGAAGGACAGCATCTCGCTGACCGGCTTCCCGGTCTCCGCGGACCGCTTCCGGTTGGGCTACGCCTACCGGATCACCTGGGGCGGCAGCAGCATCTTTACCCCCAAGGGCGTGGCGGCCGGCGTCCCCGGCGTGAAGGTGCAGGTGACCAAGAACAACTGGTACGCCTTCGCCGGCGCCAAGACCGCGCTGATCCTCAATGACCTGATCCTGGAGCAGGAGACCGCCTACGGCTTCCTGGGCGGCGCCGGCATCGACGTGCTGCCCACCCTGCGCCTGGAGGCCAACGGTGGCTACTTCCAGAAGGGCCTGGTCCCCGGCCTGGCCACCCAGGGCATCCGCGCCCCGGTCAACGCCGCCGGCGCATCGGCCCACGCGGTGTTCCACGTCGGCGAGCCGATCGGCACCTCGGTGGACCTGACCCTGTACCGGAACGACCCCGACCAGACCCAGCGCTTCTTCCGTCCGGAGACCTACCCCGGCGGCCTCTCCTACACGGTGGAGTTGGAGGGCAGCGGCCTGGTGCAGACCCTGGAGGATCCGGACGTGTTCGCCAAGACCGAGCCCCAGTGGGCCTCGGCCGGCGCCCTCTCTGCCCGGGTGAAGTTCAACTACGTGCGCGCCCACGTGCTGGCGCTGTACCGCAGCTTCACCTATATCCAGTTCGACGTGCCCAGCTTCCCGCCCTTCCGGAACCTGCCAGACGGCACCGTGCAACAGCCGGAGGTGTTCGGCGCGGTAGGCGTGGACTACCACTTCCCCACCTGGCACTTCACCCCGGGCGTGATCTTCGGCGTGCAGCAGCCGGCGGCGTTCACTCCCCCCACCACCCTCTTCGGCGGCAACAACCCGCCGGCGGGCCTGACCGGGTCGCGCACCGTGGTGGTCCGGGACGTGAACCAGTTCTCCATCCTCAAGGCGGGGGACTCCCCGATCCCGATCCTCTCCGCCAAGGCCACCTTCCGCTGGGATCTCTCCGAGTCGGTGGCAGCGATCGGCGAGGTCTATTACACCCGAGACGAGAACCGGACCACGTTCCGGGACGACGTCACCGGCGTCACCGAGCCGGTGTACGAGAAGCCGGACGCGCTGGGGTTCAACACCATCCTCCAGGCGCGGTTCTAGCCAGGCGGCGGGGGCAATCTGCCTCGCGGGGCTCTCTGCCTCGCGGGGCTCTCTGCCTTCCGCGGCTCTCTGCCTTCCGCGGCTCTCTGCCTTCCGGGGCTCTCGCCTTCCGGGGCTCTCTGCCTTCCGCGGCTCTCTGCCTTCCGGGGCTCTCTGCC
>JALYOC010000021.1 GCA_030857095.1 Myxococcota bacterium
AGCTCCGGCGCCGATGGCGCCTTTGCTCCCGCCGCGGGAGCCACCGTCCTTCTCCAGGCCGGGATCTACCACTACACCACCATCACCATCCCCGCCGGCACCACTGTCTACACCAATGGCTCCGGCGTGCTGGACCTGCGCGCCACCGGGGACATCACCGTCGAGGGGACGATCAACGTCAGCGGAGCGGCTGGCAGGGATGGAATCTCCATCTGCAACGCGGGAGGCAGCGCGGGCGGCGGTGGCTTCTCGGGGCAGTTCAATTTGAGCTCAGGGAATCCCAGCGGCGGCGGCGGCGGGAGTGGCAGCGCCGGGGTCAACAGCAACTGGGCCGGCAGCAGCGGCGGATCCTTTGGAGGCGGTGGAGGGGGCTGCAATGGAGGCAGCGGCGGGGGCGGGTATGCCGGGGGTGGCGGCGGCTCTGGCTCGTATCTGGCTGGCGCGGCGGGCGGTGGAGCGGGCGGCGGAGCGGGAGGAGCCACGGGCGCGACCAAGCAGGGAGGAGGGGGCGGGAGCTCGCCGACCAGCGGCTATGCGGCAGCTGGAGGCTGCAGTTCCTCCAACTCAGGCGGCGGGGGCGGCGGAGGTTCAATCGGCGCCGTGGCCTCGGATCTGGCGGTGGCGCCGGCCACCTTCCACGCAGGCAGCGGAGGAGGAGGTGGTGGCTCCAATCCCGGCTCCAACCCGTCGAGTGGAGGGGGCGGCGGCGGAGGTGGCGCTCTGCGCTTGGCCACCGAGTCCGGAACACTCACCCTTTCTGCCACCGCGCAGCTGTTGGCCAGGGGCGGGAATGGCGGTCGGGCCAATGGCGGGGGAGTGGGTTCGGGAGGTGGCGGCTCTGGCGGGGTGATCTACCTGCAGTCCCCCGCGGTCACCGTTGCCGGCGGCGCGGAGGTCTCCGCCGCGGGTGGCCTTGGAGGGACGGGAGGCGCCTGCGGTGGCAATGGAGGACCCGGCCGGATCCGGCTCTCGGTGGGAGCCACCTGCTCCCTCAATGGCAACTTCAGTCCGGCGCTGGCCGCCGGCTGCTCACCCTCCAGCGTCAACGGCTCTGCCTATGTGGCCGCGTTCCCCAACTGAGACCATGACCACCCAGCTCATGAAGCAGCTCCTGTTCTGCCTGCTCTGCGTCGCCAGCGTCTCCCTGGCCGCCGAGGCGCCCCGTTCCAAGGTAGGGGTGTTGAAGTTCACCGAGGTGGAGGTGACTCCCCAGTTCGCGTCCACTGTGGCCGGGGCGGTGGCCAACGAGCTAGACCGCACCGGCGCGTTCACCGTGACCACCTCCGAGGCCATCGGTGAGCTGCTGGCCCTGGAGCGTCAGCGCCAGCTGATGGGCTGCGGGATGGACGAGAGCTGCATGACCGAGATCGTGGACGCCCTCGGCCTGGACTTCCTGGTCAGCGGGAAGGTGCTCAAGTCCGGTGAACGGAGCTGGTCGCTCAACCTCACCCTGCTGGATGTGCGCCGCAGCAAGCGGGAGGGATCCGAGTCACGCACCGCGACCAGCGAGGGGCAGTTGCTGGAGGAGGCACGCAGCGCCACCCGCCGGCTGGTGTCCGGGCTGCTGCGGGCCCGGTCGGGGACCCTGACCGTGACCGTCTCCGAACCCGGCGCCACCGTGAAGCTGGACGACCTCGCGGTGGGTGTGTCGCCGCTGGCGGCGCCGCTGAGCATCCCCGCCGGGGTCCACCGCCTCAGCGCTGAGAAGAAGGGCTTCCTGGCGTTGGAGACCGAGGTGCGGATCGCGGTGGAGACCCCGACCGGTGCCGAGCTGAGGCTGGTGCCCAACCAGGACTACGCCAACGAGTACGCCCAGCACCACGGGCGGATGCGGCTGGGCGCCTGGATCGCCACCGGGGCCGCCGGTGCGGGGGTGCTGGTGGGGGGCCTGGCCCAGTGGCGCGCGCAGGCGCTGTATGGCGCGGCGGATTCGCCGGACACCTTCTTGTTCTACCGGGCGCGGCTGGACGCCGGAGTGGAGCGGGAAGGCACCGTGGACAACCGCCAGCAGGCCACCCGGCTGGGTTCGGAGATCGGCTCCACCGAGTTCGTCTCCCGGGTCTCGCTGATCGCGGCAGGCGTGGCAGGCGTCGGCGCCGCCTTCTTCTGGATTGCGGGTGAGGATCCGGACCGCTATCGCCCGGCGGCAGGGATGGCCTGGAGCCTCTCCCCTACGCCCGGTGGGCTGATGGGTTCACTTCGGCTGAGCTGGGACTGAGGCGATGACCGCGCTTCCCCATCCCGATGCCGCGCTGGGCCTGGTCGCCTCCGGAAGCCCGGGTCCAGAGGGCGTGCGGGAGCAGACCGCGGTGAAGAGCGACTCGCTGTACGGCCTGTTCCGGGTGCGGCTGGAGGAGCTGGCGGCGGCGCTGAAGGGAGAGGATGCCGTCGCGCTGGAGGTCGCCCGGGCCAGGGTGGCCGCGCTGCTGAGGGTGCGTGAACTCTCCGCCGCGGCGGCGCAGAAGCGGGTGGTCTCCTTTGAGGCCGCGCTGGCGATCCGGACCCCGCCCGAGCAGCTGGTTCCGCCGATGCCGTCTCGGGGAACGACCCTGGCTGGGATCTTGCGGGACATGAGCCTGGAGTTGGCCAAGACCCCGGACCGGACCCAGGCCCGCGCCCAACGCGCCCGGCTGGTTCTGGTCGCGGCCCTGGAAGCCTGCGGCCTGCAGCCAGAGCCCGCCGCCGTCCGCGGCGATCAGCTGATCGCCGCCTGGAGCCGCTGACTAACGCGCCGCGCCAATAAAGGGGACAGGCTACATTTTGGACGCACTGCGTCTCAAATGTAGCCTGTCCCCTTTATTGACATGGTGCGTCAGACCTCTCTCCACCAGGGGTCGCTGTGCTCCACCCGGGAGGGCTCCAGCGACCCTCCCAGCCGGGGGGTAATCACCCGCAGCTGCTCCGCCGGCCGCTGCCAGCCCGGTCTGGGATCCAACAGGGGCAACGGTCCTTTGGGAACTCGGGCCTGGCCTCCGCGGAAGGACTCGCCCAGCAGCGGCAGGGGGCTGCCTTTGATCCCGGGGCCGACCCCTCCGCTGTTGCGGACCTGGCCGTCCACGAACCGTTGCGAGGCCCGCACCCGCTCGAGCCGAAGCCCGGCTGCCTGCCCTCCGAAGACTGCGACGCGTCTGGCGCTCATGGACGTTCTCTAACTGCGGGGCGGATGCCATAACAGGGGACCAACCGTCCGAAGGGTGCCGAGACGATGTGTCGCGAAGTCCGTTGCGCGAAGTGTGGAAGGCCGACCTGGGCGGGCTGTGGCGCCCACATCGAGCAGACGCTGGCCCATGTGCCCAGGGAGGCGCGCTGCCAGTGTAACGTCGCGCCCCAGGCTCCCTCCGGGGGCGGCAAGAAGCAGCCGTAGTCGCAGCCCCCGGAGGCACCAGCCGGGTGCCGCGCAACCTCGCGCCTACCCCGATCACCGGATCAACATCCGCAGCAGGATCGCCGCCGCCGCCGCTCCGGCCACGCTCAGCAGGGTGACCAGGAACACCTTCCACCCCGAGCGCGGCGCCTTGCCGATCACGTGCTCCACGTCCTCGCCGTGGATCAACACCCGGTACAGCTTGTCCCGGTAGCGGTAGGCCAGCACGTAGGTGGGCAGCAGGATCCGCCGGGAGCGCAGCCCCTGCAGCAGCAGCGCCACCTTCACCTTGCGGAAGCGGCCGCCGGGGATCACCCCCTGCTGCAGTCGCTGCCGGGCGTCCTCCTCCAGCGCGTCCACCACCAGCTTCCGGGCGGCGGAGCGGGTGGCCTCGAAGCGCTCGAACACCGTGCCCTCCGGCGCCTCTCCCACCGGCTGCAGTCCCCCCTTGGCCAGGTTGAAGCGGGTGGCCAACGCCCGGCACTCGGCCAGGGTCAGTCCGCGCGAGCCGGGGATCAACACCTCGCGGAAGTCGAACTCGGTCCGCCCGGCGTGCGGCGCCCAGGAGGAACGCCCGTTTCCGGCGTCGGAGTCCGCCGCCCAGCTGACGGTGGCGCGCGCGCTGCACCACCACGCGGGCCAGTAGAGCGGACGCAGGGTCTCTAGGGTGGCGGCGGTGGCCAGATCCGAGGGCCGGAAGAAGCTGCGTCGTCCCAGGAAGTGCTTGAGCTGCTCCCTGGCCTGGAAGGGGGTGACCCGGAAGGCGACCTGGCCCTCCGGCTCCTCCACCGGATCGGCCTGGGTCTCCAGCTGGGTCTGCGAACCGCAGAAGGCGCAGCGGGGCGCGGCGACCTCCACCGAGTACCGCATCCCCGCACCGCAGTCGCCGCAGCGGACCGCGGTGGTCTGGGCCCGGGTGGGCGCGGCCAGCGTTGCGACGGGGGCCGCCAGTCCGCACACCGCGCAGCGGAGATCTCCCAGCTCCAGTGAGCTGTGACAGCGGACACAGGGAGCCAGGGCGCTCATCGGACACCCCGGCCGGAGAAGAAGAAGGCCAGCGCGGCGATCAACGCCAGCGCGCCCAGCACGGCGAGGGTGATCTTCACCCAGGAGAGCGGCAGCTTGCCGTAGGTCTCACCGCTCTCCCCGTTGACCAGGATCCGCATCGGCGGCGCGTCGGCGGCGTAGCGGGCGGCGAACACCCACAGCGGCAGCAGGACCAGCTCCAGGCTCTCGTTGTGCAGCGCGGTCTGGTGCCGCAACCCCCGCTGCTCGTCGCCGGGGAGGAAGCGCTGCAGTCGCTGCTCCACCTCGGAGAGCGCCTCCTGCCGGGCCAAGGCTGCGCACTGCTCCTGCGAGAGCGACGCCTCCTCGGCGATCCAGCCCGCCAGCACCTCGGGGCGGTAGCGGGCCAGCAGCCGCAGGTCGAAGGGCTCTACCCGCTCCAGCTCCTGGTTGGGGATCGCCTGGGAGGCGGTGACGATCCGCGCCGGCACGTACTGCTCCACCTCGCCGGCCAGCGGGCGCCACTCCAGCCGCCGCTCCCGCCGGGTCTGCCGGTTCTTGCCCGAGCCGGTGGTCACCGTCTCGTAGTACTCCTCGCCGATCTCCGCGCGGTACTCGCTGCGGGCCACCGCGCCGTACAGGTAGGCCGGGGTGTACACCCCGCGGACCTCCTCCAGCTTCGCCTGGTGGACCCCGGAGCGGGCGAACAGGGTCCGACCCTTGAGCCAACTGCGCACCCGCTGGTGCGCCTCCTCCCGCCCCAGCCGGAAGCCAATCGCGAAGGTGGGATGGGGACGGTCGGGCTCGGCGGGCCGCTCCACCACGTGGGCGGACTCGCAGTAGGGGCACACGGTGGTGCGGGTGCCGGCCGCCAACTGCAAGGCGGCCCCGCAGGACTGACACAGGAGCTTCACCCCGACGATTGTGCCGTGGTTTGTGCCGCCGGTCGGCCTGAAAGCAGCAGGCGGGGACTTCGGCCTAGAATGCCCGACGCACCGAATGAAGCGACTCCTCCCGATCATGCTGGCCATGGCAGCGCTGGTTCCGCTGATCGCCTGGGCGGTCACCGCGGCCTTCACCCTGCTCAGCCCTGGGACCCCGCCCTCTGTCCGCCGAAGCGTCGGGGCCGCCGTCGAGCCGGGCAGCGCCGATCGCCTGCACATCTACGGTGGCTACAACGGCAGCGTCCTGGGCACCCAGCACGTCTACGACACCGGCACCGGCAACTGGAGCACGATCACCCCGGTGGCCACTCCCGGGACCCGAGAGCGCCACTCGCTGGGCTGGGATTCGGCCAGGGGACAGTTGGTGCTGTTCGGGGGGGACAACGGAAACCCCTTCCTGACGACCAAGAGCGAGGTCTGGGTCTACAGCCCCGCCGCCAACACCTGGGCCAAGCTGACCAACTCCACCTCGGTGCCGGCGCGGTCGGACGCGCTGTTCGTCTACCTGCCGCACCTGGGGAAGTTCTTCGTGTTCGGCGGAGCGACCAACGTCCAACTCAGCCAGGCCTGGGTGAATGACGCGTGGCTGTTGGATGCCCCTGCCTCGGGGACCGCCACCTGGACCGCCCTGACCACCAGCGGCACCAAGCCGGTGGCCTCCGGTGCGCATTGCGCTGCCTACGACCACCACCGTCGCAAGGTGATCCTCTTCGGCGGGGAGAGCGCCTCGGGAATGCTCTCCGCCACCATGCAGTACGACGTGGACACCAGCACCTGGTCCACTGATCCGGCCACCGGGGACGTGCCGTCCGCGCGCGCGTTCTGTGCCACCTCCTATGACTCCGGACTGCGCAGGGTGATCCTCTACGGCGGCCAGACCACCACCCAGGTGGACGGGCTGTACGTCTACGACCCGGTGACCTTCGTCTGGACCCGCATCACCACCACCACCAGCCCCGGGGTGCTCTCCGACACCGCGATGGCGTTCAGTCCCGGCACCGGGATGCACTTCTTCTACGGCGGCCAGACCGCCACCAGCGTCTACGACGGCCGGACCCACCGGCTGGGGCTGGTGGGGGACGTCGGCGGATCCTCTCCCACCGCCGACGCGGGAACCGCCTTCAACCTCGACGAGGATCAGCTCTCCCAGCTGGTCGGTTCCGGCACCGGCGGGCCGCCGCTCACCTTCCAGTGGGCCCAGACGCTGGGGCCGGCGGTGACGCTGACGGACGACACCACCTCCACCGCCACCTTCCGAAGCCCGCGGGTCACCACCTCCACCCCGCTGATCTTCTCCCTGGAGGTGTACGACGGCTTCGAGACCGCCACCGACAGCGTGACGGTGACCGTGCTGGACACGATCAACGAGCCGCCCACCGCCAACGCCGGCACCGACACCTCGGTGGGGGAGGTGGCCTCCACGCCGCTCTCCGGGAGCGGCAGCGATCCCAACGGCGAGTCCCTCACCTATGCCTGGCAGCAGCTGAGCGGTCCGGGGGTGAGCATCGCCAACCCGTCGGCGGCCAGCACCAGCTTCACCTCTCCAGGGGTGGTCAGCCCGCAGTCGCTGGTGTTCCAGTTCACGGTCACCGACTCACGGCTGGGGACGGCCACCGACCAGGTCACCGTGCAGGTCCAGGACACGATCAACGAGCCCCCCGTGGCCTCGGCCGGCGTGGACCAATCGGCGCGGGCGGCGGCGACTGTCACCCTGGATGCCACCGCCTCCTCCGATCCCAACGCCGAGCCCCTGGGCTTCGCCTGGACCCAGCTGGCCGGCACCGCGCTGACCCTGAGCGGGGAGAACACCGCTCAGCCCAGCTTCGTGGTCCCGGCGATCACCCTTGGGGAGAACGCCACCTTCGAGGTCACGGTCAGCGACACCCGGGGCGGCAGCGCCACCGACCAGGTCACGGTGCAGTTGCTCCCGCCGGCGCTGCCCTGTGCGTTCGTCTCCTCTGCCGCCGCCTCCACTGCGGTGTGCGGCAGTCGGTACCAGGGGACCTCCCAGGTGGAGGGGGACGGCCCCTTCAGCTTCTCGCTGGACTCCGCGCCGCCGGGAGCGGTGATTGATCCTGTCACCGGCGCACTGGAGTGGACGCCCGCGGCAGATCAGGGCGGCAGCCACACCCTGACGGTGCGCTGCTCCGGCGAGGGCGGGGACGCGGTCCAGCAGTGGGGGGTCACCGTGGATTGCACCCCCCAGAGCCTGGCAGTGGGCTGTGGCTGCTCCGGCACCGGGGCCTCGCCGCTGGTCCTGGCGCTTGGTGGCCTGCTGCTCCTGGGGCGCGGACGCCACCGGGCCTAACCGATGCGGGTGAGTTGATCGAAGTGTGTGCTCGCTGTCGCGCATGGCAGTTCCCGCATCCGATCAGACGACCGCCATGCACATATGGCAACGTATGTCACATTCAGGCCTGTAGTTTCCCGTCACCGTCGGCGCCGTTCCTGGGGATGTCGAGCCGGAAGACCCCGCCTAGAAATGCACATGGGAGCGGCAGACGTCCTTTTGCGGACCGCTGTCCGGGGCTGAGGATCCGGATCCGTCCGGCCCCCAACTCTGATCCTGTTGGCGATCGGACCGCGTCCCGCTGGCCGGGGTGATCCCCGCCCGCCCCGTCTCCACCCTTCCCCGCAGGCCCGAAGTGGGGGCGAAGTCTGGGGGAGGATGGGGATGCGGAACGCAGTGTGGGGAGCGGTCCTGGTGGGGTTGGGGATGACGGGATGTACCTCGGTGAAGATGGTCCAGCGGGACGACTGCTGGGTCCGCCGCACCGAGAAGTGGCACGGGGCGGTGCAGGAGGAGCTGGGACCCTGCGCCAGACCGCAGCAGGCCTTCGTGCAGGATCGCCAGCTGCGGCTGATCCAGGAGTGCGTGGCCCAGGCGGACTACCGCTGGCAGACCCAGGCCCAACAGGCCTTCAGCCGTGGGCAGCCCTTCCCGGAGCAAGGCTCCCAACAACAGATCATGGAGCTGTGCATGGCGGAGGCCTCCAAGCTCTACGTCGCGGAGAATGACCAGCTGAAGGCGGAGCTGGTGGAGACCCGCGGCGAGCTGCAGGAGCGGCTGGCGGAGGCCCGCGCCGGTCAGGAGGAGCTCAAGGCGTCGCTGGCGCTCAACGAGGACCACCTGCGCAGCAGCAATGACCGGTTGGCCGAGTACCTGGGCGAGGCGGCCCAGAAGCCGCCGGGCACTGCCACCGCCACCGCCACCGCGTCCAGCGATGGCACCGCGACCACCGAGAACAGCTCCAGGAGCGAGGAGTCGCGGCAGGAGGCTCCGGCCGCCACTCCGGCGATCACCTTCGTGACCAACGGCGGTGCTCCGGTTGGCGGGCAGCAGCAGCCGCAGGTGGACCAGGCCAGCGCCTCGCGCACCGGGGCGGCCCCGGAGAACGTGACCGCCGAGCCCAGACCGGTGGCGACCCGGAAGAAGAAGGTCGGTACGCAGCCGGCGGCGCCGATGTGCATCCCCGCCGAGCCCAAGCCGGTGCCTGCTGGTCAGGCCTCGGCGGAGGTGGCCAAGGTCGGCCCGCTGAAGAGCGCCGGTCAGGCCCAGGAGGTTTTCCGGATGGAAGGTCCAGCGGAGCAGGAGAAGCTGCTCCCGTAGTCGCAGGGTCGGGGAGGGGCGGTCGGGCGCACGCCTGCTGCCTCTCCCGCGCGGCGGATCCGTGCCGTCGACCCCAGATCAAAGACACGCTGGGAGGCTGGGATGGAGTGGAAGGGACTCAAGATTGGAACTGTGCGGGGCATCCCGATCCGCATCCACTTCACCTTCTTGCTGGTGCTGCCGCTGCTGGCGTTCTCCTTCTCCCGGAGCTTCAAGGTCGCGGCCGAGGCGGCGGGGATTCCCGTCGACCAGCTCACCGGCAACCCGATGCTGTGGGGTCTGGGGATCGCCTTGGCGCTGTTCGCCTCGGTGCTGCTGCACGAGCTGGCGCACTCGCTCTACGCGCTGAGCAAGGGAGGCCGGGTGGAGGGGATCACCCTGCTGATGATCGGCGGGGTCTCGCAGCTCTCGCAGCCGCCGAAGGAGGCGCGGGACGAGGGGGTGATGGCCCTGGTAGGGCCGCTGCTCAGCCTTGGCCTGGGAGGCGGGCTGTTCCTGCTGGGGGGCGTGCTCCCCGGCGGGGTGCCCAACCTCAAGCTGCTGCTGATCTACCTGGGGATGCTGAACCTGGTGCTGGGCCTCTTCAACCTGCTGCCCGCCTTCCCGATGGATGGCGGGCGGATCCTGCGTGCGCTGCTGACCCGCCGGCTTGGCCGGGTGGGGGCCACCGTGTTGGCGGCGCGGGTGGGCAAGGGCTTCGCGCTGCTGTTCGGGCTGTGGGGACTGCTCTCCGGAAACCTGATGCTGCTGCTGATCGCCGTCTTCGTCTTCATCGGCGCCGAAGGGGAGAGCCAGTCGGTGACCACCCAGGAGGCGTTCGCCCGCCTCCAGGTCGAAGAGCTGATGAATCCGCAGGTGGCCACCGTTCCGTCGCAGCTGCCGCTGGAGGAGGCCGCCGACCGGATGCTGGCGACCCGCACCCTGACGGTGGCGGTCACCGACGCGTCCGGCGTGAGGGGAGTGCTGACCCTAGAGCTGCTGCGCGCGGTGCCCGTCGACCAGCGCGCCACCCTCACCGCTGCCGAGGTGGCGGCCAAGGTCCCGGTGGTGGGCCCCCAGACCCAGGCCATCGAAGTCGCGCGGCTCTTGAGCCAGGTCAAGGTGCCGCTGGTGCTGGTGGAGGAGGCCGGCGCCCTGGTGGGAGTTGTCACCCGCGAGGACCTGAGCCGCGGCCTCAAGCTCCAGGAGCTAAGGGCGGTGACGCGGCCGGTCAGTAATGGGGACAGGCTACATTATCGACGCAGCGCGTCCGAACCGTAGACCTTGCCTGACCGGGCGCGGGGGTTGCACAAGCCCGGTTGAGCCCGCTCAACCCCGGGGGCCGACGCGCAATCACTGCACCCCGGTGCGGGAGTTGCGCCTGGAAAGGCAGGCGCTGGTGCAACCGACCCTGGAGCTGCTCCGAGGGATGCCGTTGTTGAGGGCCGTTCCCGCCACGGACCTGGCCGAGCTGCAGGTCACCCGGGTGGAGCGGGAGCGGGGCGGGTGCTTCTTCCACCAGGGAGATCTCGGAGACGCGGTCTACGGCATTGTCACCGGACGGGTGCGGGTGGTGAAGCAGTCCCCCAGCGGGCGCGAGGTCTGCCTGGAGCTTTTGGGCACCGGCGACCTGATCGCCGCCCTGGCGGTGATGCGGCAGATTCCCTTCCCCGCCAGCGGAGTGGCCGCCGAGGGCTCCGTCTGCGTGCGCGTCTCCGCCGACGCCTTCCGCTGGCTGGTCCAGCGACACCCGTGGCTGACCACGCGGATCCTGGAGGTGGTCTCGCAGCGGCTGCTGGACGCCTCCGACTCCCGCCTCAGCCTGGCCACCGAACCGGTGGAGACCCGGTTGGCGCAGGTGCTGCTCAAGCTGGCGGAAAAGTACGCAGTGCTCCAGGGAGACTCGCTGATCTTCGCCGCCTCGCTGACCCGGCAGCAGCTGGGAGATCTGGCCGGCACCACGGTGGAGTCCACCATCCGGGTGATGAGCCGGTGGACCCGCGACGGGTTGCTCCGCTCCAGCGCCAGCCGGATCACGGTCACGGATCCCTCCGCGCTGCGGCGGTTGGCCGGGCGGTGTCCGGGGGATCCGGAGTCTCGTGCCAGCTGAAGCCCCCGGCCCGGTCGAACAGCACCACCACCGCCTGACCGTCTGAAAAGCGCGTCGGACGGGTGTCTCCAAAGGCCCACTCCCCGGGATCGGCGGTGTCTCCCAGCTCCACCTGGATCAGGTGCTCACCCGGAGGAAGGGCTAGTCGCTCGATCGCCACGCTGTTCCCGTCTCCCTGCAGCCCGCGGCCCGGATAGGCGCGCTCCAGCCGTCGTTCCCCATCCACGGTGATCCGCAGCCGCACCGGGGCCCGGCTGCGCTCGCAGATCTCCGGGCGTCTCATGTGCGGCGGCAGCGCGGCCAGCTCCGCCTCCGACGGCTTGCGGCAGCCCTCGCTGCGCTGCCCGGGATGGCGGAAGGAGACCACCAGCTCCGCCGGGGGAGCGACGGCGCGGTAGGGCGCCACGCTCAAGGCGGCGGTGATCCCCGCCAGCAGCAGCGCCACAGCGATGCCGCCGATCACCGTGCGCGCCCTCCCGGTGACGGTGTGCGGCGCTTCCCCCAGCACCGCGGACAGCTCCAGCAGCCGGTCCGCCTGGAAGAAGCGGATCCTTGCTGAGTCCACCCTGTCGGTCCGCAGCTTCGGCTCGCGCCTCCCCGCCAGCCGGGCCTGCATCCACAGTCCCCCCTCCCGGTAGGTGCACTCGGTGGGACCGCAGCCCACCAGCGCCACCCCTGCCGCGCCGCGCTTCAGCGCCCGCTCCAGGGTCAGCGTCTGCACCGAGGCCGCGCAGGGGACCGCCAGCACCCGGTGCCCGGGCAGCTGGGGACACAGCCCGGTCTCGGGATCGACCGTCAGCCGGGCGCCGGAGGCCGATGCGCAGACCAGGGCCAGGGTCGGCGCCTCACCGATTGCCAGCGCGTCGGCCACCCAGCGGTCCAGCCGCTTGCGGGTGTCGATCACCGGCAGCTGGGGAACGCCGATCCCTCCCGGCACGCAGGACCCGGCGCAGATTCCACAGCCAACACAGGCCGCGGGGTCCACCTTCGCCACCAGCGAGAAGCGGCTGCCGTCCTCTCGCGGGACCATGGAGATCGCCTCGTAGGGACAGTCCTCGAAGCACAAGGTGCAGCCGTTACAGGCTTCGGGGTGCACCTCCGCCACCGGCGCGCGACGCCCCCGGCTCAGCAGCCGGGGGACCCCGAACAGCAGCGCCGCCACCGCCAGCGAGACGCCCCACAGCACGCCCACCCCCACCTTCCCGGTCAGGTACAGCGGCAGCAGGTACCAGGCATCCAGCGACAGGTGCTCCGGGGACTGTTGCAGCTGGGCGGGTCCGGCTGACTGGGCGCTAAACCCCAGCGAGAGGGCCAGCAGCACCCCCACCAACGCCACCCACAGCGCGCGCGGGGGAAGGAACCGGGGGCGGGCCAGCCGGGTCACGTGCAGCCACAGCAGCAGCACCGCCACCATCGGCACCAGCAGGTGGATGAAGAACACCACGAAGAACAACAGCGAGTTCACCCGCTCGTCGACCAGGAAGGAGCGGGAGAGCGGCTCGGTGAAGATCGGCAGCGGATCCATCAGCCGCGCGGTGGTCTGGGCCACCAGCTGCGCGCGCTGATCCCACACCAGCCAGTATCCGGTCCAGCCGATGAACCCCAGCGTGCCCAGCGCCAACACCCCGGTAAGCCAGGCCCGGGCGCGCGGTCCAAAGATCCGCCGGGCGAACACCAGCCGGGCCGCGTGCCACAGCGCGAACAGCACCGCCAGGTCCGCGCTGTAGCGGTGCAGCGATCGCACCAACCCGGAGCTCCACGGCGCCTGATCCATCGCCCGTACCGAGGAATGGGCCTGGTGGACGCTGGGGCTGTACCAGAACAGGAGCAGGATCCCCGACGCGGTGGCCACCAGCAGACAGGCGTTGGCCAGCGCGCCGGTGTGGGCGGCGGGGTTCAGCCAGGAGGGCAGGGCGCGGGCCAGCTGACGGTCCACCCACAGCAACGGCGCCTCGGCCAGCTCCAGGGCGGTGTCCGCCCACCCGCGGGGATCGGGCCGCGCGTCACGGATCTCGGAGGAGGCCACCTTCGTCATCCCACCGGCGAGGGTTCGGCCAGCAGCACCCTCAGCCCGGAGATCAGCCACTGCTCCTGCAGCTCTCCCAGGGTGAAGCGGTAGGCCACCTTCCCCTGGCGGTCGATCAGCAGGAACAGGTTGGCGTGGCTGATCACCCCGGTCTCCGCGTCCCTGGAGCGGGTGATCCCCACCTGGTCCAACAAGCGCTCCACCCGGTCCGGTGCTCCGCTGGCCAGCCGGTACAGGGGCGCGGCCATCCCCTGGGCGGCGGCCAGCCCGGCCAACACCTGGGGGGTGTCGTGTCCCGGATCCAGGGTCACCCCCACCACCGTCAGCCCAGCGCGCTCCGCCTCGCTCAGCCTGGCCACCGCGCGTTTGGTCTGGGCCAGAATCATCGGACAGGTCTGGCCACAGCGGGCGTAGACGCCGGTGACCAGCACCACCCGTCCCCGCAAGTCCTGGGGGGAGAGCGCGGCGCCCTCCTGATCCACCAACTGGAAGTCGGGGCTGGGCAAATGGGTGCGCAGCGCGTCCGCGGGGAAGGGAAGCGGCGCCGAAGGGTCCAGCGCCGGCTGGTGAAGCAGCCCGAAGGAGGCAGTCCCCGCGCCCACCAGCAGCAGCGCGGTCAGCACCGGCGCCCGCAGCTGCCGCCAGCCGATCCGGGAGAGCGGCCCCTGCCAGAGCAACCCGATGAACAGGGCCAGCCCCAGCGGCTCGCCGATCATCATCGCCACCAGCATCGTCTCCATCCGCCCGGTGGCGGGGTCGTAGCCGAAGCACCAGGTCTTGAACTCCAGCGCGAACTGCCCCAGCCCGTCCGCGCCGGCGGGCCACAGCAGCGCCGCCAGCAACGCCAGCCCGTAGGTGACCAGCAGAGAGAGGAACCATGCCGGGAAGCGCCACCCGGAGAAGAAGCGCTCGATCGCGGTCAGGGCCGCAGGCGTGGGAGGAGGCACCGGGGAACCTTCGTCGTGCCGCAGGGGGAAAGAGTCGATCACGGGCGCTCCTTCAGCGGACGTGCCAGACGTCGGCCAGGGCCTTCCAGTTGGCGAAGTAGTAGACGGCGAAGGAGACCAGCAGCAGCAGGACCAGCACCATCGTCCCCGGCGCGTGGTGGTCTTCTGCGTGCGGCTGCTGCTCCTCCTTGAGCTGGTCGACCAGACTGGGGATCTGCAGCTTGTTCATGACCACGCCTCCATCTTTCCTTCGTTTTTCCTGCCCAGGAACACCGCCCACACTGTCTGCAGGATGAAGATCAGCAGCCCGGTGAAGGCCACCACCCCGCCGATCCCCACCAGCCCCAGCATCAGGTGCGCGCCGGAGTCGAAGCCGGTGGCGAACTGGGCGCCGGTGAACTCGACGTCATAGTGCCGGCGCGGCACCCCGTAGGAGCCGGCCAGTGACATGGAGAGGGACAGCAGCACGATCCCCCCGCCGAACAGGTACGGCTGCCAGCGGGCCAGCGCCTTGAGCGGGTACTCGCGGCGGAAGATCAGCGGCACCACGTAGTAGGCCAGGCCCATGAAGGCCAGCGAGGTCCCGCCCACCACGGTGGCGTGGAAGTGGCCGGGGATGCGCAGGGTGTTGTGGGCGATGATGTTGATCTGCTGGGTGCCCAGGGTGACCCCGGTGATCCCGCCGATGAACCCGAAGATCACCAGCGAGAGGAAGAAGGCGGAGAAGCCCGGGTTCTTCCAGGGCGCGTTGGCCAGCCAGGAGAAGAGCCCCTTGTTGAAGCCCTTCTTGCGCATCGCCACCTCCACCGAGGCGGGCACGGTGAAGCCGTGGATCATCGAGGCCAGCACCGCCAGGTACATCGCGTAGCTGGTGTTCCAGATCTTCCAGCCCGCGCCCACCCCCGGGTCCACCAGCAGGTGGTGGGCCGAGGCCAGGTTGATGAAGAGGATGTAGAGGACGAAGGCCCCGCGGCACACCGCCTGGTTCAGCGGCTTGGCCCCTACCGTCAGCGAACCCAGCAGGTACCAGCAGGAGACCATCGCGCAGACGTTGATCTGCTGGCTCTGGTGGCCCAGCCCCCACCACATCAGCCGGTACCAGGCGGGATCCGGCGCCGCGACCAGGTCGATGGACCACAGGAAGGTGGGGACCAACGCCACCGCCCCGTGGAGAATGGCCACCACCGCGATGATCGCCGCGGCGATCGCCCCGAAGGTCACCAGCGGGACGCTGCCCTCGTAGGTCCGGTCCCGCTTGGCGATGTAGATGGTCCCGAAGAAGTTCACGACCCCCACCAGCGCGCCCACCGCGAACAGCACCAGGCCCAGGTAGAAGCCGGGGTGCGCCCGCAGCGGCACGTAGGAGGTCAGCATCACGTCCGCCTTCCCGGCGAAGATCACCACCTCGGTCATCAGTGCCCCCACCACCATCAGGGCGAAGGAGGCGATGGCCAGCCCGTGGGAGAACAGCCGGGTCTTGAGCAGCGCGGTGGAGGCGAAATAGAGGATCGCGATCTCCATGAAGATGATCCAGAAGATCAGCATGCTGGTGCCGTGCGCGGTGACCAGCCGGTAGTACCAGACCGGATCCAGCAGGTGGACCGCAGGCCAGCGGGTCAGCGCCACCAGCAAGGCGGCCACCGCGCCGATCAGCAGCGCCACCACCGCGGCCACCGCGTTGAACCGGATGTAGCGCTCGGCCACCAGACAGACCGTCAGTCCGGTGGTGGGGCAGACGCGGGAGCTGGCGGCCAGGTGGTTGCCGCCGACTGCGGGGGGATCGACGTACGGCGCCAGTCCTTGATGCGGAATGGGCGCGGGGAAGGTGGTTGCCATGGGGTGGGGCGCTCCTATTCGACGACGATTTTTCCGGTCATCGTGTGGTGGGCGATGCCGCAGAACTCGTTGCAGACGATTGAGTACTCGCCGGCTTCGGTGGGGGTGACTGTGAGGACGTGGTCGTAGCCAGGCAGCACCTGGAAGTTCATGTTCATCGGCAGCAGCGAGAAGCCGTGCTGGATGTCCATGGACGAGACGTGCAGGCGGTAGGTCTGGCCCTTCTTGAACTTGAGGATCGGGTACCAGCGCCACATCTGCGCCTGCAGGTAGGCGTCGCCGCCGGGGGACGCCTCCACCACCGGGACCCCCTGTTGTTCACCCACCTGGTTGGAGGTGACGAACGTGCCCACCCGCTTGGCGAAGGCCAGCGGGGTGACCCGGTAGGACTCGCCGGTGCTGTTCTGCTTCCCCTTGAAGTGCCAGTACGGCATTGCCAGCGAGAGGATCACGCACCAGCTCAGCGCCAGTCCGATCCACAGCCGCTCACCGCCCTCCGGCGCGCGGAACCAACCTGCCTTGACGGGATAGATGCCCATGGATGGTCTCGATCAGGGGAGCTGCGCGGGCGGGACCTGGGACAGCTCGATCCAGCCCCAGAGGGTGTAGGAGAGAAAGGGGATGACGATCCCCAGGGCCAACAGCAGCCACGGGTTGTCCATCAGCTTCTGGAGGGGGTGCTTGCCTTGTGTATCCATGCGGTGTCTCCCAGCGTGTTGCTGCGACGGTCAGCTGCAATCCAGGCCCTCACCACCAGCCCCAGGAAGAGGAGCCCCCCTGCCACGGCGGCCAGCCCGCCCACGGCCATCACCCCCAGCCCCAGGGTCTCGGCAAAAGTCCGTCGCACCTGCTCGGCGCCGTAGACCTTGCGGCCCATCCCGTGGGCGCCGGCCAGTCCGAAGCCCAGGGCGAACACCGCCTGCCCGGCGCCGAACAGCAGCGGCTGCCAGCGAGCCAGTCGCAGCGCCCGTCCGCTCAACCTCCGCAGGCCCAACGGTTCCAGCAGCAGGAAGGTGAACCCCATGAAGGCCGCGGAGACCGCGCCGATTGACGCGTGGTAGTGCGCCGGCACCAGGGTGTTGGAGCCGCGGATCATCGCCCCCAGCAGAAAGCCGAGGACGGAGAGGGAGGCGCTGGCGAAGAAGGTCAGCAGGCGGGGATCGGTCTTGCGCACCGGCGAGCGCCACACCCCGCGCACACAGACGGCCAGCACGACGCCCACCACCGGGAAGATTCCCCAGCGCATCAGGGTGGTGAACCCCTCGCGGTACAGCGCCGACCCGGTCCCTCCGGAGGGCAGCACCAGGCCCACCAGGGCGGGGGTAGCCAACAGCGCGAACAGGAAGGTGGCCCGCGAACGGGAGAGCAGCGGCCGCTCCAGAGCGCCCTCCACCAGCGCCAGCCAGATCGCCAGCATCGCCGCCACGCTGGCGAACTGGAGGACGTGCCCGGTGCCCCAGAAGAGCAGCTCGTAATACAGCAGCGGGTCGGGAAGGGCCGGGGTGTTCACCCAGGAGGCCAGCAGGGTGGCCAGGGCCACCACCAGCAGGAGCCCGGCGGAGCGCAGCCCGATCTGGGCGGACGGAGTCAACAGCCCCGGCCGCGGCGCCGGGGCCAGCGAGGGGAGCAGCCGCGAGTCCAGCAAGGAGAGCAGCACCCCGGCGGCGAACAGGCCCAGCCCCAGCAGGAACAGCGGGTGGTCCACCACCGGGATGTAGTTGGAGAGCACCGGCTGCGCGCCAGGGACCAGCGGCGCGGCCAGCAGCGCTAGCAGCCCCGCGGCGGAGAGGAAGGGAGCGTGGCGCGCGGCAAACCCGCTGCGCCGCCCCGGGAGCAGGGCATGGAGCCCGGCGGTGAAGGCGTGGAACCAGACCACCAGGGCCAGCACCACGTGGACCACCAGCGCGCGCTTGAACAGCAGCGGGTCCCCGGCCAGCCGGTCCAGTCCGGGGGTGCGGCCCAGCACCAGGGCCAGCGAGAGCAGCCCCGCCACCAGCAAGCTCCCCACCGCCAGGCCGATGAAGCGCCGGGCGCGGAGTCGATCCTCGGTGATGGGTCCGGTCTGCATGAACGTGCCCCTTCGGACGCCGCTGGCTGCGTCCGGGAGCTATTGAGCACGTGCCGCAAGAGGGGCGAGATGACGGCCGTCATATGCCCCACTAGATTGCGGGGCATGGAGACGGACCGCATCCTGGAGTGGTTATCGCAGCCCCGGCACCTTGGCTTGATCGCCGGTGGGCTGTTCGCGTTGTGGCTGCTTCGGAGGCTGCTCTCGCGCCCGGCGGCGTCCGCGCACCACGCCACCTCCCGCTGCCAGCACTGCGGGTGGTCCGGTCAGGTCAGCAAGTACAAGCCGATCTGCCCGCGCTGCGCGAAGCCGATCAGCTTGTAGTGGCCGGGGCGGCCAGGGTCTTCTGCAGCAGCGTGGCCAGCTCCAGGCGGACTCCCACCTCGTGGATCTGCCCATCCGCCACGCTGAACCTCACCGCGCCGGGAAGCCGGGCCCGCCCGGAGGGGGTCTTCCAGGAACCCTCGTAGCGGGCGATCGTCCCCTGGGGGAGGGCGGTCATCGACAGCACCTCGAACCGGGCTTCCTGGAACTGGGAGAAGATGGAGGCGGCGTACTCGCACAGCCGTTCGCGCCCCTCCACCCGCAGGCTGAACACCGGATCGTCGCCGGGGAGGTTGTAGACCACCTCCTCGCTGCACAGTTCCCCTAGCGTCTTCCAGTCCTGCGTGGCCAACGCAGAGAAGTACTGCTCGATCAGCCAACGGGTGTGCTCCGGGACCGGCAGTGGGTGGCCGTACTTCCCCACCGCCTCCAGCAGGGTTTCGATCTCGAACGGCTTGGTGAGCACGAACCGGGCCCCCTGCGCCAGCCCCAGCGGCGGGTCCACGCCCCAGGAGGAGAGCAGGCCCAGGGGGGCGGGAGCGCAGGCGGAGACCAGGTGGGCGATAGGGTTCTCGGGGGTGTGCTTGACGTCGGTCAGCACCAGGGCAAAGGGTCGGCTGTGCAGCAGGGGCAGCGCCTCCTGGAGACTGGCGGCCCCGTCCACCGAGTAGCCCTCCGAAGCGAGCAGCTCGGTGAGCAGCTCCCGAAGTTCGAGATCCCGGTCAATCAGTAGGAGCGGAATGGGGTTCAAGGGTCTATCCGTGGAGAGGCCGGATCGGCGTGGCTTCTCCTCGAATAGCAGTCTCCGGCGGACCCGCCCCCCACTCCCGTACGCGGAAGTTGCCCACCCAACGAGCGACCTTGAGTGGCTGCGTTGTCACGGTAGGAAGGACGGCTTCAAGCTGATCTTCCGCTGGGAGTAGCGGCCACCCGGACTCGACTCCGGACCGGTGGATGGACTCAACTCCTCCCCATGATCCGTCTCACCCTCCCGCTGCTGCTGATCCTGATCGCCTGTGGCGGGGAGGATCCGAAGGGCGACTGCCGTCCGCCCGACCTGGCTCCCCGCCAGTTCGACGCCAATGCGGACATCCTGGAGCAGCTGCGCTCCATCCCCCAGCTGGCCTCCCTGGAGGAGCGGACCTCCCGCTACGCGGACCTTCGGCTGTTCGTGATGGAGTTCGAGCAGCCCATCGATCACTGCCAGCCGGACGGAGCGCAGTTCCGCCAGACCCTGACCCTGCTGTTCCGCGCTCGCGCCGCGCCGCTGGTCTACGCCACCAACGGCTACGCCAGCTCCCGCAATCCCACCCGCAGCGAACCTACGGTGCTGCTGACCGGCAACCAGCTGCAGGTGGAGCACCGCTTCTTCTCCACCTCCCGCCCGGCGCAGATCCCCTGGGAAACGCTGAACATCTTCCAGGCCGCCAGCGACCACCACCGGATCGTCCAGGCCTTCCAACCCCTGCTCACCGGCGACTGGGTGAACACCGGGGCCAGCAAGGGCGGGATGACGGCGATCTTCCACCGCTACTTCTATCCGGACGACGTGAAGGCCACCGTGGCCTACGTGGCGCCGGAGACCTTCGGCCTGGAGGATGCGCGCTACGTCACCTTCCTGGAGTCGGTAGGGGAGGCCTCCTGCCGCGACGCGCTCTCAGCCTTCCAGCGAGGGGTGCTCTCCCGCCGCGCCGAGCTGGAGCCGGCGCTGGAGCAGTACGGGGTGGCCCACGACTACGCCTTCACCACCTTCGGGCTGGAGAAGTCGCTGGAGTTCTCCACCCTCGAGTCCTCCTTCGCCTTCTGGCAGTACGGCGACGCCTCGCTGTGTCCCAGCATCCCCGCCCCGGACGCCCCCGCCGCGGAACTCTTCGACTTCATGGAGCGGATCGGGGTGTTGGGCTTCCTGGACGACTTCGCGCTCGAGTACTACGCGCCCTACTTCTATCAGTCGGCCACCCAGCTGGGCTCGCCCGCCTATCCGCAGGCCCACCTGCTGGATCTCAACGGCGGCCAGCCGATTGCGGATCGGGTGGAGGACTATCCGCCGCTGGGGGTCCCCAAGCCGTTCGACCCGCAGGTCATGATCCAGGTCCACGACTGGGTCCGCGACCACGGCCAGCGGATCCTCTTCCTCTACGGCCAGAACGACCCCTGGTCCGCCGGGGCCTACGAACCCAACCTGGGCGGGGACAGCCACCTGTTCACCGTCCCCGGCGGGAACCATGGTTCGAACATCGCCCAGCTCCCTGAGCCGGACCGGACCACCGCCACCGCCGTGCTGCGCGGGTGGGTCCTCTCTGCCCCTCCCCCGGTGTTGCCGCTGCGCCCCCAGCCCGAGGAGCAGGCGGTCCGCCGGCTGCGTCCGCGTCTGTAATCGGCCGGTCATGGCGGGCGCGATTAGCTCTCGTTGTGGCTGGTTCGAGCGCGGGTCGGGGATGTGCCTGGGAGGGGGAATCGCGCCGGCCGCCTTTGTGGTTATACCCGGTCCATGTCTTCGTCTTCCCGTCCGACCCTCCGCGAGGCCACCTTTCGATGAGCGCCCTGATGCAGGAGCGCGTGCTGCGGGTGCGCCACTGGACCGACAACCTGTTCTCGCTGGTCACCAGCCGGGACTCCGGGTTCCGGTTCCTCAACGGCCAGTTCACGATGATCGGCATCGAAGTGGAGGGCAAGCCGCTGTTGCGCGCCTACAGCATGGCCAGCGCCGCCCATGACGATCACCTGGAGTTCTTCAGCATCAAGGTGCCGGACGGGAAGCTGACCTCCCGGCTGCAGCACCTCAAGGAGGGGGACACCCTGCTGGTCTCCCGCAAGAGCACCGGCACCCTGGTGACCAACTCGCTGCTGGAGGGCGGGCGCAACCTGTATCTATTGGGCACCGGCACCGGGCTGGCCCCGTTCCTGAGCATCATCCAGGAGCCGGAGGTCTACGAGCAGTTCGACCGGGTGGTGCTGACCCACACCACCCGCACCGTGAAGGAGCTGGCCTACCGGGAGTTCCTCACCCAGGAGCTGCCCCAGAACGAGTTCCTGGGCGAGCAGATCCGCAACAAGCTGCTCTATTACCCCACCGTCACCCGCGAGGAGTTCTCGTCCCGCGGTCGGATCACCGAGCTGCTCGAGAGCGGCAAGCTGTTCGCCGACCTGGGGCTGCCCCCGCTGGATCCCGCCCGGGATCGGCTGATGGTCTGTGGCAGCCCGCAGATGCTGACCGACACCCGCGCCCTGCTGGAGGCCCGCGGCTTCACCCCCGGCACCCCCGCCGACCCGGGGCACTACGTCTACGAGAAGGCCTTCGCCGAGTCGTAGCCGGCGGCCGCTGGCCGGCCCCGCAAAATGGAAGGGCCCGACACCGGAGTGCGGGCCCCCCTTTGAAACACCGACCAGAGACGACTACTTCGCGCCCGCGGCCTTCTTGCGCTTGTTGGTGAAGTAGTCCTTCTTGGACTCGAAGTTCCCCTCCATCGTCGCGCCGCCCTCTTCCCAGTCCATGGGGCAGACCTCGCCGTGCTCGGCGGCGTACTGCGCGGCCTCCACGATCCGCAGGTGCTCGCGCACCGAGCGGCCGAAGGGCTCGGCGTTGACGGTGCCGTGCTGGACCACGCCCTGGGGGTCGATCAGGAAGGTGGCGCGCAGCGAGTGGTCACCGTTGAGCACGCCGAACTTCTCGGCGATCTTCCCGCCCAGGTCCTCCAGCAGCGGGAACTTCAGGCCCTCCAGGCCCCCTTCGGCGATGGGAGAGCGCAGCCAGTTGAAGTGGCTGAACTTGGAGTCCACCGACACCCCCAGGACCTCCGTCTTCAGCTTCTTGAACCCGTCGATGTGCTCGGACATCGAGAGCAGCTCGGTGGGGCACACGAAGGTGAAGTCGAAGGGGTAGAAGAACAGGTAGACCCACTTGCCCTTGTAGTCGCCCACCGACACCTGCTTGAAGCCGTCGGGGTTGTCGTTGGTCTTGAACGACGGGTGGACAGCCGTACCCGACCACTCCGGGGACTTCCGAGTCACCAAACACTCCATGATGCGCCTCCTCAGGCTAGCGATTGAACGATGGGGTCCCGCGAGAGGACCGCGCCGCCTTACTAGCCCAACTGGCAGCGGAGGGGCACCGGAAGGAAGGCAGCCAGGCGATCACCAGGGCGCCCCGGCTCCTCGGGAGAGGTCGAGGCCTCGGCCATCGACGCGACGTTCCGCGTTCGCGAAACGGCCGTAGGGTCCCGAATCCCTGCCGGTTTGGCTCCGGCTGTTAGCTCAAGATGTTCGCGTTCACCGACCCGGTGGACGGATCGCGGCTTCGATGGCCAGTGCCCCTGCTCAGTGAGGGGCGCCCAACTCTCCGGAGAATGGACTGCGACGGTGCATCCGCACAGTCCTCAATGGCAACGCGGCGCCTCGGCGGTGGCGGCCAAGGTGGCCCGGACCACCAGGAACAGCGCGGCGGCCAGCGGCAGTGCGCGCTTAAGCACCGGGGCTGCCCACCGCCACCGGCCGCCCCAGAACGCGGTCCCCCACTGCGCCCCCACCAGCAGCGGCAC
>JALYOC010000066.1 GCA_030857095.1 Myxococcota bacterium
GATCGGAGGCTGGCGGCATCGGAGCCTGGGCCGCGGCGCCGCCGGAGATCACCCCGGGGGGATTGACGGTGGGCGCAGCTTGCCGGGGCCGGGGAGGGGCGACCACCGAGGGCGAGGTGCGCACCGCGGGAGGCGGGACCACCGCAGGAGAGGTGCGGACCTCGGAGGGCGAGGGAATCGGAGGCGGGGCCATCACCGGTTCCGGAGCCCGGGGGGCCGGCCGCTCCGCGTTGGCGGCCGCCTCGCGCAGCTCCTTGAGGTTGGGGACCACCAGCTGGCCGGCGGCGGTGATCTCGTCGCTGTAGCGGCGGTTTCCCCGGCGCTGCCACTGCTTCTTGGCGAAGTCGGCGATGCCTGCGTCCAGCTCTCGCTGGCGGGCGGAGCGGCGCTCGTCGTCCTTCATCAGCTCGTTGAGGAACCGGGAGAGATCGTTGTGGGTGGGCAGCGGCCCGGCGCACTCGTCGATCGCCTCCCGCAGCTCCAGCGCGGTGGCGTAGCGCTCCTCCGGGTTCTTGGCGGTCGCCTTGCGCAGCACCGGCACCAGCGACGAAGGAAGGTCGTCTAGCCTCAGCGCCGGCACCTCCCCGTGCAGCATCGAGGCGCGGAAGGCATCCGCGTCGGCGAAGGGGACCCCGCCCACCAGGCACTCGTAGAGGCTCAGCGCCAGCAGATAGACGTCGGTCTGGGGGCTGAGCAGCTGCCCGTGGATCTGCTCGGGCGCGATCCGCGTCCGGCGCTCCTCGGTGGCCCGCTCCTTGAGGTCCTCGGTCACCAGGGTCACCGCCCCGTAGCCAGAGACCTTGGTCAACCCGGCGTAGGAGAGCATCAGGGTCCCGGGGCGCAGGTCCCCGTGGAGCAGCGGCCGTCCACCCTCGCCAGCGGAGTGGGCGTAGTGCACCCCCAGGGCGGCGTCGGCGATGATCCGCCCTGCGAACGGCGGCGGCAGCGCGCCCGAACGCTGGAGGATGTAGCTGAGCGGCTCGCCGTCGGCGAACTCCACCACCCGGGCCAGACCCTCCTCCATCCGGGCCAGCCCGTGCACCCGGAGAATGTTGGGGTGATCCAACTTGGAGGCGAACCGGGTCTCGCGGTCCAGGGCCTCCACCTTCTCAGGGTCCTGGGCGATCCGCTCCGGCACCCACACCAGGACGATGGGGCGCGCTTCACCTTCGAAGATCTCCAGGCCGAGAAACGCCCGGGAGCCAGCGCCAGAGAGGACAGGGCCAAGTGCTTGGTAGCGGAGCGCGCGCATGGAAAAGGTAAGGGGGTCTAGGGGTTAGCGGGCCAGCCTAGTCCAGGAACCGCCCCCCTCCGGGGGCCGTTGTTGCCCCGGGGGGCCACTTCCCAAGACGGTGGAATGTTCTAGGGAGGCGGATCGTCGGGCCGGTAGCAACAAAGCCGGTGCTCCTGCCGACAACGTACACATAGAGTTCCCAGGTAAGCCTATGGCCGCCCCAATCAACCTCACCTCTCCCCGCCCCCCAGTCGCCCCGCAGTCGGCCCCCCGGACCGAGCCTGCCGTGACCCCGCCGCCGGCGACGCGCGCCAACGCTCCCACCGATACCTTCGAAGCCGTCGCGCCGAAGACCGCCTCCGGGCCGGTCCTCCAGCCGACGCCCCCGGCCGCCTCCACCGCCACCACGGTCGCCGCCTCCCAGACCTCCGGCGCCGCGAAGACCGGTGCCCTCCCCGACGTCGCCGAACGCAACGGCTTCCCCTGGATCAGCCAGCTGGATCCGGAAGGGGTGGTCGAGTCGGTCAATGCCGAGGTCAACTGTGCTCCCGCGGTGTTCGCGATGGTGGCCCGCAAGATCGGCTTCGGCGCCGAGTTGGATGACGCCAGCCTGATCGACAAGCTGGGTCAGATCGGCGGCACCCAGCTGGGCAGCGGCACCTCGATGAACGGCGTGGTGGCCATGGCCCGCGCCATCGGACTTCCGGTCGATCAGACGGAGGCCAAGTTCCCTGGCTTCGACGGCAAGTGGCTGGATGAGCAGCTGGCCAAGGGCAAGTCGGTGGTGGCCAACGGAGCGATGGAGACCGACGACGGTCCGTCCGGTCACTACATCCTGGTCACCGGCAAGGGTGGCGACGGGAAATACAAGATCAACGACCCGTGGAACGCATCCAACCGTGAGCTGACCGCCGCGCAGCTGAAGACCTTCCTCCAGCGCAATCCGGTCCACCACGGCGCCTCGGTCGCGCTGGGCTAGTCGGTCCGTGGTCCCGCCCGCCTCCCGGCGGGTCCTCTCCGCGTCAGCGAAGCACTGTGTAGCCGGCGTGCGGGTGATCCGTGACCCCGCGGGTCTTCACCTGCGCGCTGGTGTCGGTGGTCATCCCGCCGGTCACCCACACCTGGTCGATGTTGCCGAAGGAGTCCTTCTTCCCGCCCACCACCCGGCGCAGCCCCGCCGGCTCCAGGCCGCGGCCCACGTCGGTGGTGCTGTCGTTGAAGTCCCCCATCACCAGCACCTCGCGAGCCGGCGGCCCACTCCCCTCCGCGCGCACCAGGTCCGCCAGGTAGGCCAGCTGCTTCTGGCGCAGCGCCTCGTTCTCCTTCCCGGCGGCGAGGTGGACGTTGATGATCGTCCGCTCCTTTCCATCCGGGCCCACCAGCCGCGCCACCAGGGCGGTGCGGGGCTCACTCGCGGCCGCGTCGCGGATCCCCTCGTTCCTGGCCCCCAGCGCGGCGCGCTCTTCCGCGGTCACCTCGCCGTTCGCCAGGGCCGAGAGCTGCTGGCTGTCGGCGCTGGGCGGAGAATCGGTGGACACCGAGTGCGGGAGCACCACGGTGTAGGCCTCCGCCACCCGGTTGGGCCTGGCCACGTAGAGCGCGTTGCCATAGGTGGCGTCGGCGCCGCGATCCCCCGCCACCGGACGGTCATCCCCGGAGAAGGACTCTCCGAGGATCAATGTAGCGTTGGGCGTCTGGTACAGCCGGGTGCCGTCCGCTCCCTGCCGCAGCGCCGTCCCCACCACCGGCGCGTGGAGATCCAGCACCGGGAGCTGAGGACCGGAGAAGAAGGGGTCGAACGCCGGGTTCAGCCGCCGCACCACGTCCAGGGCGGTGTTCACGTTTCGGGTGCGATCCACCCCCGCGTCCACCTCTTGGAAACCGACCACCGAGGCCCGCGCGTCGGCGATCAACGCCGCCTGCTTGGCCCGGTTCTCCGGGGTCCGATAGCCCTCTCCCGCCCCGTTGGCCAGGTTGAGGGTCATCACCGCGGTGCCCGCTCCCGGGTCGGGGAGTTCGCGGGCATCCACCGGATGGCCAAAGCCGGGAACCGTCACCCGCTCCGCCACCGGGCCGAAGGTGTCCTGCCCCCGCATCACCGTTTGTCCCTGGTCCTGCGGAACAGCGGCCGGGTCGGCCACCGTGGACCGGAGGGGAGGACTGCTCTGCAGGGGCTTGAGGGAGGTCATGGGGAGTCCTTCTTGGCTGGGCGCTTCCCACCCACGGGCCCTTTCTTCGCCGAGGCCGGCTTCGGGGCTGCCTTCTTCGCCGCCTTCGCCGGGGCCGGGCTCACCGCAGGCTCGGCCGGAACCGGCGACGCTGGCGGCCCCGCGGCCAGCAGCCGGCGGAGGGCCGGCAGCCGCTCGGCCGGATCACCGTAGGTCTCCAGGTAGTCCAGCATGCTGGCCTGGACCACCGCCTTGGCCTCGGCGGCGTTGTAGACCTCCGCGATCTCCACGCGCCGCGGCGCCTCGCCGGGCAGCTGCTTGTAGGAGAGGAAGTAGTGCCGCAGCCGGTCGATCAGCCCTGCCGGGAGCTGGGCGAGCTCGCGGATCTCCCCGTAGCCCACGTCGTCCTCCAGCACCGCCACGATCTTGTCGTCCGCCTCGTTGGCGTCGATCATCCGCAGCCCGCCGATCGGGATCGCCCGCAGCAGCAGGTTGCCGTGCACCACGGTCTTCTCGGTCAGCACGCACACGTCCAGCGGATCTCCGTCGCCCCGGATCCCGGTGTAGCCGGTGCTCCGCGAGCACCGCCTGGCGATCTCGTTGCCGCAGTAGGTGCGGGGGATGAACCCGTACAGGGTGGGGCTGGTGCTGGAGTATCGCTGGGGGCGATCAACCAGCAGGTGCCCGGACGCCTTGTCCAGCTCGTACTTCACCGACTCGGTGGGAACGATCTCGATGAACACATTGCACAGCTCCGGGGCCTGGGGGCCCGCCGGGACCCCGTGCCACGGGTGGGCGGAGAACATCCGCGACAACAGCTCTTCTAGTTCCACTTCGGGCTTCACTGCTGCGACCTCACTCATTGTTGTGCCAACTCCAGGTTCGCTTCATCCAACAGACCCTGCACCGCATCCCGAATCCGCGCCGTCAGCTGATCCCGATCCTCGGGCTTCAGGTCCCGGGTGGGGATCGGCTCACCCACCCGGAGCACGGCGCGCTTTCCACCGTGAATCCACTTGCTGCCCTTGGGGAGGATCTCCCTGGTCCCGGCCACCGCGATCGGGACCACCGGCACCCCGGCCTGGATGGCCAGCATCGCCGCGCCCTTCTTGAAGGGCAGCAGCTCCCCGGTCTCGCTGCGGGTGCCCTCGGGGAAGAACACCACGCTCACCCGCTCGCGCACCGCGCTGACCGCCTCCAGCAGGGTTTCGCGATCCTTCTCCCCGCCGGTGCGGTCCACCCGGATGTTGCCGGTGGCCTTGATCGCCGGGCCGAAGATCGGAATCTTGAACAGCTCCGATTTGGCCACGAACCTGGCGTGCCCTGGCAGGTGGGCGAACAGCACCAGCACATCGAAGTGCGACTGGTGGTTGCACACGAGCACGCAGGTCCCGCCGGGGATGTTCTCCAGCCCCCGGGCGCGGTGGCGGACCCCGGCGGCCCGCAACAGGGAGGTGGCGTAGAAGCGGATCACCGGGTCGGCGTTCCGGGGATCCGGCAGCGCCACCACCGAGGCCAACGGCCCCAGGGTGGTGGTCAGCCCCAGCACGGCGCCGGCGGTGGTGGCGGTATGGATGAGATCCCGAATCATACGAACTCCCTGGCCGGGAACAGCAGCACCTCGTCGATGGAGGCCGCCCCCAACAGCAGCATCAGCACACGATCCAGCCCCACGGCGATGCCTCCCGACGGCGGCATCCGGCCAACGGCTTCCAGGAAACATTCGTCCAGCGGGTACTGTGGCCTTCCATTCGTCCCCCGGAAGCTGCGCTCCTCCTCCAACCGCGTCCGCTGCTCCTGGGGATCCACCAGCTCGGAGAAGCCGTTGGCCAGCTCCACCCCGTCCAGGTACAGCTCCACCCGCTCCGCCACCGTCGGGTCCTCCCGCTTGAGCCGCGACAGCGAGGCCATCGAGGCCGGGTATTCGATCAGGAAGGTGGGCCGGCCCCGCCCCAGGGTGCCCTCCACCTTCTGCAGGAAGAGGTGGAAGAACACGTCCTCGAAGCTCTGTGCGTCCCCCACCCGGATCCCCGCCTCCAGCGCCGCCCGCCGGAGCCGGGGTCCGTCGTGGGCCACCCGGAGATCGATCCCGGTCTCCCGCAGCACCGCGTCGCGCACGGTCAGCCTCTCATACGGCCGGCGCGAGAAGGGCCCGGTCCCGCTGCCCACCGCGGTATCCGCCGCCTCCAGCGCCCCCTCCAGCTCCTCCATGATCCGGTGATAGTCGGCGTGGGGCCGGTAGAACTCCAGCAGGGTGAACTCCGGGTTGTGATGGCCGGACACCTCGCCGTTGCGGAACACCCGGGCCAGCTGGAAGATCGGCCCCAGTCCGTCCGCCAGCAGACGCTTCATCGCGTACTCGGGGCTGGTGTGCAGGTAGAGGGTCCGCCGCGCGCCCACGTCGGTCTCGGGGACGAACGGCACCTCGAAGGCGGTGATGTGCGGTTCCATGCCCGGCGCGGGGATCAGGATCGGTGTCTCCACCTCCTCGTACCCCTGGTCGGCGAAGAACCGGCGCAGCGCCGCGTAGAGCAGCTGGCGGGATCTCGCCGCCGACAATTGCTTGCGGTTCGGCATGGGATGGCGGACGTTACCCGCCGACCGTGATCGCCCCAAGGTTCGCTTTTCTCACCGGTGCGCTGGTCCTAACCTTCGCCACCGGCTGCCCCAAGAAGGACTTACGTCCCGCGCCGCCCGGTCCCCCCACTGAGAGGCAGGCGCTGGCCGCCGAGGTGCAAAAGCTGTCCGCCTCCGCCGAGGAGCTGCTGCGCGAACAGGATCAGCGCATCTGGCTTGGTTGGACCCGGGCCCAGCAAGCGCACGTGGAGGAGTCGTACGCGGGGTACGAGGACCTCTTCACCGCAGAGTCGATCTCCCGGATCGAGCGGCTGCGCGGGCTGAGCACCGACCCCTCCGAGATCCGCGCCCTGACCCACCTGGAGGTCCACTTCGTGGGCGAGTTCCTCTCCGCCTCGCTGGTGGATCTCAACGACTCGCTGGCCAACCTGGAGGCCTCGCTGACCTTCACCCTGGACGGGCGCGAATATCCCTACCGGAACCTGGAGCGGCTGTTGGCCTCCGAGGCCAGCACTCCCCGCCGCCGCGCCCTCTACGACGGCGCCACCGAACCGGTGCAGCGGTTGACCACCACCCTGGCCCGCCGCGAGGAGCGGATCGGGCAGCTGCTCACCCAGTTGGGGTACCCCTCCTACGAGGCCTTCGGCGCCGAGCTGCGCCAGGTGGATCTGCAGCGGCTGGCCTATCTCTCCGAGGAGCTGCTGGGGCTGACCCAGGCCGGGTTCGTGGAGACGATGGACAAGCTGGCTCGCCGCGAGCTGGCGCTGCCCCTGACCTCCATCCGCCGCGCCGACTTTCCGCGGCTGTTCCAGCCCCGCGGGGTGGATCCGCTGTTCGCGCGCGACACCCTGCTGCCGCGGGTGACCGAGACTCTGGCCGGGATGGGGATCGAGCTGGGTGCGCTGCCCAACCTGCTGATCGACGCTGAGGCCCACGCCGGCAAGGATCCGCGGCCGCTGGCGATCGCCCCCCGGGTTCCCCAGGACGTGCGGCTGACCTTCACCCCCGCCAACGGGATCCGCGTCCAGGCGGCGCTGCTGCACGAGGTGGGGCACGCGCTCCACCTGGCGTTCACCTTTGAGCAGCGGTTCGAAGTGGCCAAGCTGGGCGCCAACGCTCAGGCGGAGGCCTTCTCCTACCTGTTCGAGGATCTGCTGGAGGATCCGATCTGGCTGGAGGAGAAGACCGGGCTCTCCGGAGAGCGGCTGCAGGGATACCTGTACGCCACCAGCGCCCACAAGCTGTACCGGCTGCGCCGCGCCGCGGGCTTGCTGCTGTACCAGCTGGAGCTGCGTCGTCGCGCCGGGCACGACGCCCGCGCCCTGTACGGGGAGATCATGTCCCGGACCTATGCGGTCCCGATGACCGAGAACGACGCCGAGCGGTATCTGGTGGAGACCGAGGACTTCTTCGAGTCCGCCGACGAGTTCCGCGCCTGGTTCCTGGCGGCGCAGCTGCAGGCGCAGCTCAAGACCCGCTTCGGGCCCCGCTGGTGGGCCTCCCGCGAGGCAGGGATGTTCCTCAAGGAGCAGTGGAAGCACGGCAACGCCCTGGCCGCCCGGGAGGTGGCGCAGGCCATCGGCGAGGACGGGATCCGCGCCGACGTGCTGCTGCTGCGGCTGGCCACCACCCTCAACATCCCAATCCGCCTCAACGCCAGCACCCAACGCAACCCGGACGGGGCCCCGGAGTCGGCGCTGGGGGTGCCAGAGGACTCCGCCGCGCCAGCCGGATCCGCCGATGGGGGCACGCCTCCCGCTCCACCGGCTGCCTCCGGGGACCCCGGAACGCCGCCCACGCCGTAGCACCGCGCGCGTGAGCGCCCGCTTCCCAGCGGTGGATACACAACGACCCGGGAGGAGATCCACATCCCGGGTCGGCGATCTTCAGGCGCTCCGGGAGGCGATCCGCACCCCGGGTCGGCGAACTTCAAACCGGCGCCGCTGGCCCTCTACGGGGCCGGCTTCCCACAGTTGGCGCAGAACCTGGCGCCGGGGGCCAGCTCGGTGGCGCACTCCGCGCACTTGAGGGTCTGGGAAGCGATGGCGTTGCCGCAGTTGGAGCAGAACTTCCCGCTGGCCGGCTGACCACAGTTCGGACAGTAGGTCCCCGCCGCCTGGGGAGCACCGCCGGCGGGGGCCGGGCGCTGCTGCTGTTGCTGCTGTGAGAAGGCGTTGGCCATCCCAAAGCCCATCCCCATTCCCATCCCCTGGAGCGCGGCCCCACCACCGCCACCCTCCCCTCCGCCCTTGGCGAAGCCCTCCGCGGCGCCCAGCATCGCCTGCCCCTGCGCGTACTGCTGGAAGCCTCCGGCCACGCGCGAGTAGGCCACGTCCTTGGAGAACTTCTTCAGCGTCGCCTCGTCCTCCGGCTTGATGCTGATGTGGAAGTTGCCCAGGCGCACCACCGACAGCCCGTAGCCGTCCACGTGGGGCTTGACCCCGGCGATCACCTCCGCCTCGATCTCCTCGGTGTAGGCGCCGGAGGTCACGTCCAACAGCGGCCAGCGCTTCTTGACCAGCAGCTCGGCGGTCCGGTCCCGGATCACCTTGAGCACCATGCTCTTGAACCAGCCGATGAACTCGTCGTTGGAGACCCGCTGGGCGCCCACCAGCCCCACGATCAGCTGCTCGGGGTTGGTCACCCTCACCGAGAAGTCGCCGTACACCATGGTGCCGATGCCCAGGCCGGTCTCCGGATCGCGCACATCGCCGATCGGCCCGCCGAACTTCAGCTGGGAGATCTCGCGCAGGCTGACGAAGTACAGCTCGGCGATGAACAGGTTCCCGCCGGTGAACTTCTCCAGCAGCGAGGAGAGGAACGGGATGTTGTTGGTGTCCAGGTTGTGCCGGCCGCCCGGGCCCAGCTTCCCCACCACCTGGCCGTCCTTGACGAACAGCGCCACCTCATCGGGACCCACGGTCAGCTGGGTCATCATCCGGATGTTCTTCTCCGGGTACTTGTAGATGATGTGGTCCTTCGCCTCATCCGCCCGGGCGATGAAGTTCCGCTGCGTCTCGCCTGCGATCTTGTCGAAAATTCCCATGTGGTCCGTTCGCCTCCTGACGGCAATTAGATGACACCAACCCCGGGCGGGCGCCACCCTCTGTAGGCCCAAAGGGCCCACAGAGGGAAATCGCAAGCGGCAGGCTAGTCGATGGTGACCAGCAGGAACTTGTTGTTCACGTCCCGGTCGATGGGGGTGACGGTGTGGTCTGCCCCCACCGCGGTCTTGAGGTTGGCCAGGCGGAAGTGTTCCACCAGCGCCCACTCCCGTCCGGGCTGGTCGGCGTAGGCGCGGGCCTTCGCGGCGGCGCTGGCGGCGGGGATCTGCTTGACGCGGTTGCGCGAATAGAAGGTCTCTCCCCGCCAGTTCATCAAGAAGGCGGCGATGGGCTCGTTGGGCCGCTTCTGTTCGTAGTAGCGCCAGAACAGGTCCCGCTGGGTCCAGTGGTGGGACAGGTCCACCCAGTGGCTCCAGTTGAACCAGAGGGCGAACCCCAGGGCCAGGGCCCAGAAGCTGCCGAACATCAGGGTCCGGGCCCGCATCAGCGCGGCCAGCATCGCCAGCCCGCCACCGACCGCGAACGCGATCCCCAACAGCAGCTTCACGTTCACCGGCTGCATCAACTGGGTGAGCAGCGGATCCGCGTTGGGCGCCATCCGGCCCCCGGCGATCACCAGGCCCAGCGCCAGGATCCCCACCGCGCCAGCAGAACCCAGCAGGCTTCCTCGACGGTCGGCAGGTAGCCGGGTTGCCTCGTAGCCCAGGTAGATTGCCACCAGGGCCAGCCCCAGGCCCAGGAACAGGGTGGGCGACTGACGGCCGCGGGTGGCCATCGCCAACAGCAGGGCCCCTCCGCCCAGCAGCAGACCCAGGGCGGTGGCCCGACCCCCGACGTTGCGCTCCTTGCCCCGCCAGGCGTCGCTGGCCAGGTAGGCGCCGAAGGCCAGCAGCAGTAGGGTGAGCAGATCCCCGGTCCACAAGGTGCGCAGATCGAAGAAGCTCAGCGGGCGGGTGACCAGCTCGGTGGGGTAGGTGCGCTCGTAGTTGTAGACGAACAGGTCGGTGAAGTTCTTGGGGTTGGAGGCCAGATCCTTGCCCACCAACGCGAACAGCACCGCGCCGATCAGCAGCGAGAAGGCGTGGTCCCCCACCCCCTCCTCCCACAGCTTGTCCACGTACAGGCCGATCAGCACCGCCAGCGGCGGCAGCACCGGGAACACGTAGTGGTGGAACTTGGTGGCAGAGAAGGCGAACAGCGAGAAGCACAGCAACATCCAGAAGAAGGAGAAGTTGGCCAGCTGATCTACCCGGGAGGGCGACCGAAGCCGCATCCGGAACAACAGCGCCAACACGCCCGGCACCAGCGCCACCCAGGGGAAGATCGCGTAGCCCCCCTGGACGATGAAGTAGGTGAACTCCCCGCCGGGGGTGGTGGTGTGGACGCCCGCTCCCAGCCGGCTGAAGTTGTCGTGGAGCAACCGCTGGATGAAGGTCCGGTTCTCGTCGTCCAGCTCCGGGAAGGTGATCATCATCAGGTACCAGGGGCCGGCCACCGCCAGGAACACCCCCAACCCGGTGAGCAGCTTCATCCGGAACATGTACTCCCACAGGACCGGCATCGGTCTCCGCCCCTCCTGGACCTCCCGGCGGAAGGAGGGATCGGACAACCAGCGGCCGTGCTCCTCCAGGCCGGTGGAGGTCCAGGGGAAGACGCAAAAGGCCGCGTACAGCAACAGCACGGTGGGCGGGATCGCCGCCAGCAGCTCCTTGGCCAGCAGGACCCCGGAGGTGAAGATGTAGAAGCCGAACCACCAGGCGGTGCGGTGTCGGGTGGCCGGATCGAAAAGCGCGATCAGCGCGCAGGCCAGCGCGGCGGTGATGCAGGCCACCATCGGGGTGTCGGTGACCGCCTGCCGGCTGATCAGGAAGTACATCGGCATCGTGCACAGCGCGAACACCGTGGCCAGCGCGGCCCGGGTGCTGGCGATCCGCTTCACCGCCAGCCCCAGCAGGGCCAGCGCGGCCAGCGAGAGCAGCACGAAGGGCAGCCGCATCCCCCACTCGGTGTACAGCGCCAGCGCGGCGTCGGTCGGGGCCCGGTTGGTCCCCACCACCTGCATCCCCAGCGCCTGCATCCACATCGTCAGCGGCGGCTTGGAGAAGAACCAGTCGTTCTCCCAGTACGGGTGCACATAGTCGTTGCGCTGGATCATCGAGCGCGCGACCTCCCCGTAGTGCGTCTCCCAGGGGTCCCACAGGCCCACCGCGCCCAGGTAGGGGATCAGGATCGCCACCCCCAATAGCAGCACCGCGCCCAGGAAGCGGACGTCGGGGGTAAAGCGGCTCAGCCTCTTCTCCACCTTGACCACGGTGGCCCGGCCAAGGACCGCCTCGCCGAAGCCGGCGGAGGACTCTTCGCTGGAGGTGTCGTTTGCCACGGTGTCGTCTCCCTACTTCTTCTTCTTCGACTTACCGGCGGGCCGGGGCGCGTCCCAGATCTCCGGGCCCGGCTTCTTGGGCAGCCCCTGCTCCAGCATGAACATCAGGAACTCGTCCTCGCTCAGCTCCAGGCGGCGCGCGGCCTCGCTCATCACCGGCCCCACCGCGCGGGTCAGCGCCACCAGGCTCAGCCTCCACGCCCCGCCCTCCCGGAAGAACTCGTGGTACAGCGGCACCGGCTCGCCCTGCACCAGGGCCTGTCCCCGGGCGTGGTCCCCACGGATGAAGATCTCCCCCAGGGCGTTCTCAGCGGTGCTGCCCACCCAGCCCCGGTCCACCCCCACCGCGATCAGCTCCTGGGGGCTGTAGCGGGCCAGCTTCTCCGCCGGGAACTCGGCGCGCATCCGCAGCACCATCAGCTTGTCGATCAGCGGCTGCTTCTGCACCGTCTCCCGGTTCGCCTCCAGCGCCAGCTTCTGCGAGGCGGCGTAGTAGCGGAGGGTCTCGGCGTCCACCAGGGAGGCGGCCTTCTTGCCGTCCTTGCTGGCCAACGCCGCCTGGTAGTCGGTGAAGGTCTGGCGGATGGCCACCGCCTCCGCGGGGGAGGCCTTGGTCCCCATCTGGGGATCCGCCCCCAGCGCGGCCAACGACGGGAGCGCGAACAACAGGACAAGGAAGGAACGCATGGGGCGCCCTCCCTACCACACCGGACCCTGCCGGTTCGGAAGCGAATTGGCCGGGCAACGCCTCCGCCCTGCCCGGCGCTGCGAACGTTTGCCTTCTACTTTTGACGGAAATTTTCCGCCAAGGAGTCCCCGGACAGTTCTCTTACCTTCTCGATTTTCGGGAGCTTTCTCCTCCGGCACCGGCCGATCGCCCGATGCCAAGCCGTCCATGGGGCGCTAGGCGTACCGAAATCCCGTGTCTTTCAGCGGGGATGGGACCTTGTCACCCCCGGATCCGGTTGGTATACCTTCGGGCCCCTGGGCCCCCAACCGTGCTGAAGCTGATCATTGAAGACGACGAAGGTCGGAAGACCGTGGTCCCCTTCGTCCGCGACGAGATCACGATTGGCCGTCAAGAGGGCAACACCATCCGCCTGACCGAGCGGAACGTGTCTCGCCGACATGCGCGGCTGTTGCGACAGAACGGTCACGTCGTGGTCGAAGACCTGGGCAGCTACAACGGCATCCGGGTGAACGGGGAGAAGATCGCCGAGCCCGCACAGGTGCGCTCCGGGGACCTGATCCAGATTGGTGACTACGACCTGGCGATCCAGGAGGAGGCGCAGGCCCATCCCCTGACCCCGCCGGGGATGGCGCCGGTCGTCCAGGCCCCCACCCCGGTTCCGCCCGCCCACGCCCCCCCGGCGGCGCCCCCCCATCTGGAGGAGGAGGGCCACGAAGACACCCTGCGCAGCCGCAAGTCGCCTGTGGCGGACTCCGTCGGCGAAGAGCGCGCCGAGGCTGCCGCGCCGGCAGCGGAGCGGGATGCGCGGCGCCAGTCCACCGCGGTGATCCGGATCGACAAGCTGGAGGGATCCTCCCGGCGGGAGATCCAGGAGCTGGACGCCACCTTTGCGCCCCGGCTGGTTGTCATGAACACCGAGCTGGCCGGCCGCGAGTACGCCTGCATCCGCACCCAGCTGCACCTGGGCCGGACCGAGGAGAACGACATCCAGATCGATCACCGATCAATGTCGCGAACCCACGCCAAGCTGGTGCAGGACGAGCAGGGCGACTGGCGGGTGGTGGACCTGCAGTCTGCCAACGGCCTGCGGATCAACGGCGAGAGCTACGGGCAGGCGGCGCTGGCCTCCGGCGACGTGCTGGAGCTGGGGCATGTGAAGCTCAAGTTCCTGGCCCCCGGCGAGCGCTATGTGCCTCCGCGCAATCCGGACGGGAAGCGTGGCCTGGGGCTGTACCTGGGCCTGGCCGGGGCGGCGCTGTTGCTGCTGGGAGCCACCGGGTTCTGGGTGATGACCCGGTCCCCGGAGCCGGTCCCGGCCCCGCCGCCGGTGGCGAAGAACGACCCGGCGGCTCCGGTGGAGACACCCGCCCCCCCTCCGGCCGAGATCGTGGCCGCGCCCAACGACTCCCAGGGCACCACAGTCACCGCCGCGGCCCGCGCCGCCGAGGCCACCGAGAAGGCCCGCGTGGCCCGCGAGCAGATGGCGGCCCGGGATTTCGAGGGGGCGCTGGAGACGCTGGACACCCTGCAGCGCGCGGATGGCACCTATCCGGACGAGGTGACCTCCCTGGTGGACGAGGCCCAGTCCGAGGCCACCGCCAAGAACAACCTGGAGCAGGCGGAGCAGGCGCTGGAGTCGGGCAAGCTGGATCACGCGCAGGCGCTGTTGGGTCAGGCCCAGGACAGCACCGCGTTTACCCGCGAGTATGACCGGCTCAAGTCCCGGACCGACGCCGCGGTGGCCCGCGAAGCGCGCAAGCTTCGCCCCACCCCCAAGCCGGTGGTCGCCGCCGCCACCAACACCGCCGATGCCCAGAAGTTCCTGGAAGAGGGCATTGCGATGCTCAAGAAGCGCCAGTTCACCCAGGCCCGGGACAGCCTCTCCCGCTGCCTGAGGGCGGACAAGGGGATGGCCCGCTGCCACATGTATCTGGGCTCGGCCTACGCCAAGCTCCGGGACATTGACTCCGCCGCCCGCCACTACCGGGCGTTCGTAGAGTTGGCCCCCCAAGACCCGTTCGCGCCCAAGATCAGCGAGTTCCTCCGGGACCACGACAGCCAGCGCCGCTAGGCCCCCGCCGGGCTTGGCGGGTCTTGCGTGGCCGGCGGACCTACACCCGCGACGGATTTCCAGTATCTCTGGAACCAGGACGTGCTAGTTCACGGCCAGTCCGTGTCAGGAGGAGCCAGGTGCAGATCCGCATTCTTGTGGTCGATGACGAGCAGGACAACTGCGATTACCTCAAGCTGATCCTCTCCAAGGAGGGCTACGAGGTCGCCACAATCACCGACCCCACCAAGACGGTGGAGACGCTCAAGACCCAGGATTTCCACCTGGTGATCCTGGACATGATGATGCCGCAGATGAGCGGCACCGAGGTCCTGGAGGCGATCCGCAAGGTGGACAGTGACGTGGCGGTGATCGTCTCCACCGCCTACCCGAACGTGGAGACCGCGGTGGCCTCGCTCAAGGCGTCGGCCTCCGACTACGTCCGCAAGCCAATCGATCCGCCGGAGTTTTTGGCCACGGTCAAGAACGCGCTGGCCAAGAAGGGCCTCTCCAAGGACCCGGAGGCGGACCTCCACCGCGAGATCGGCCGCACCATCCGCGACGCGCGCAAGACCCAGGATCTGACCCTCAAGCAGCTGGCGCGCCGGACCGGGCTGTCGGTCTCCTTGCTCTCGCAGATCGAGCGGGCGGAGTCCTCGGCCTCCATCTCCTCGCTGTACAAGATCGCCACCGCCCTGCGGCTGAAGATGTCCGACCTGTTCGGCGACGCCTAACGGCCGGTGAACCGGGGCGGGCGCTTCTCGAACAGCGCCGCCCTGCCCTCGGCGGCGTCCTCGCTGAGGAAGGCCTGCCGGCGCAGCTCCCGGAGCTGCGCTTGCGCCTCGGGGGGAGTCGGCCCGGGGACGGCCAGCAGCTGGAAGGCGCGCTTCATCCCCGCCACCGCCAGCGGCGCGTTGCCGGCGATCTCCGCCGCCAGTTGGAAGGCCGCCGCCTCCACCCCGGCCGCGTCGTGGACCTCCTCGCACAACCCCCAGTCCCAGCACTGCTCGGGGTTCAGCCGGCGCCCGGTGAAGAACAGCAACTTTGCCCGCGCTGGCCCCACCAGGACGGACAGCCGGCGCAGCCCCTCCGGCGCGTACACCACCCCGATCTTGGCCGGGGGCAGGCAGAACAGCGCGTCGTCTCCGAACAACCGCAGGTCGCAGGTCAGCGCCAGCTCGGCGCCGGCGCCGAACGCGCCTCCCCGCACGCAGGCCAGGGTGACCGCCGGGTAGGCCTCCAGCGCGGCCAGGGTCTGCTGCAAGGGTTCGTCCGGAAGCGGTCCTTGGGGAGAGAGCTTCTCCAGCCCGGCCAGGTCGTAGCCGGAGCAGAAGTGGGCGCCGTCGCCGCGCACCACCAGCACCCGCACCCCGGCCGCGGAGGCCGGGTCAAGGGCGATCCGCAGCTGCTCCAGCAGCGCCGGATCCAGCGCGTTGCGCTTGGGGAGGTTGGAGACCGTCAGGACCCGTAGGCCGCCGGGTCGGTCCTCGACATGGATCGCGGCGTCCATCGGCTCAGCCGAGGACGACGAGGACGTCCCCCTCGTTGACCGCCTGGGCCTCCTTGACCCGGATCTCCTTCACCGTCCCGCCCTCCTGGGCCTCCACCGGCATCTCCATCTTCATCGACTCCAGGATCACCAGGGTGTCGCCCTCGGAGACGGTCTGTCCCACGGTGACCTGGATCTTCCAGATGGTTCCGGTGATGTGCGCCGCCACGTCCGCCATGTGCTGCTCCTCCAAGCGATGGGCCCGAATCAGGCCTTCGCGTGCTTTTCCAGAAAGTGGGTGTCCAGGTCGCCGGCCACGAACGCCGGGTCGGCGACGATCCGCTGATGGAGCGGGATGTTGGTCTTGATGCCTTCCACCTTGAAGTCGGCCAGGGCCCGGGCGGCGCGTTCCAGCGCCTGGGAGCGGTCCTGCCCGCTGATGATCAGCTTGGCGATCATCGGGTCGTAGTAGGGGGACACCACCGAGCCTTCCTCATAGCCCGCGTCCAGGCGGACCCCCTCCCCCTGTGGGGCCTGGAAGGTCTTGAGGGTGCCGGGCGAGGGGAAGAACTTCACCGGGTCCTCGGCGTAGATCCGGAACTCCAGGGCGGCGCCTTGGCGGCGGACGTCCTCCTGCTTCACCGTCAGCTTCTCCCCGGCGGCGATCCGCAGCTGCCAGCCGATCAGATCCAGCCCGGTGGTCAGCTCGGTCACAGGGTGCTCCACCTGCAGCCGGGCGTTCATCTCGATGAAGTAGAACTCGCCGTCCTGGTACAGGAACTCCACAGTGCCGGCGTTGGCGTAGCCAAAGGCCTTGGCGGCGGCCACCGCGGCGGTGAACAGCCGCTGCCGGATCTCCGCGTTCTTCCCCCCGGCGAACAGCATCGAGGGAGCCTCCTCCACCACCTTCTGGTGACGTCGCTGGATGGAGCACTCGCGCTCCAGACAGTGGATGAGGTGGCCGTGGTGATCCCCCAGGATCTGCACCTCGATGTGCCGCGGCGCGGGGAAGTAGCGTTCCAGGTACACCGCCTCCCGCCCAAACGCGGCCTTGGCGCGGTCCGAGCACTGGCGGAAGGCCTTCTCCACCTCGACGGCGCTGTTGGCCACCGCCATCCCGATCCCGCCCCCGCCGCCGGCGGCCTTGATCAACACCGGGAAGCCGATCCGCTCGGCCTCCGCCTGGGCTGTCTGGACGTCGGGGACCACGGCTCCGGAGCCGGGGACCACCGGCACCCCGGCCTCCATCACGTACTTGCGGGCGACGCTCTTGTCCTTCATCCGGGCCATCGCCTCTGGGGGCGGGCCCACGAAGATCAGCCCCGCCTCCTGGCAGGCCCGGGCGAACTCGCCGCTCTCGGAGAGGAAGCCGTAGCCGGGGTGGATCGCCTCGGCGCCGGACTGCTTGGCGGCCGCCAGGATGGCCGGGATGTTGAGGTAGCTGTCCTTGGCCGGGGCCGGCCCCAGGCGCAGCGCCTCGTCCGCCTCCCGGACGAAGGGCAGCTTCTCGTCGGCGTCGGAGTAGACGGCGACAGTGGAAAGGCCCATCCCCTTGGCGACGGCGGTGATGCGCCGGGAGATCTCGCCTCGATTCGCGATCAGCAGCTTGCGGAACATTTTCGGGCGCGGAAGGTACCCGGAAATTCCAGGCGTGGCGCGGTAAAAGGCGGGCGGCCGGCGGAGTGTCCGCTGGCGAGTGAACCGGGGTGCTGCCCAGTGCGAGTGTTCGTGACAGGCGGTTCGGGTTTCCTGGGGGGGCGGCTGATCTCTGCCCTCAAGGAGCGTGGTCACGCGGTGCGGGCGCTGGCCCGCTCCGATCAGGCGATGAAGACGGTGGGCGCAGCCGGGGCCCAGCCGATTGAAGGCGACCTCGCCAGGGTGGAGGCGCTGACCGCGGGGATGGAGGGCTGCGAGTGGGTGTTCCACAGCGCGGCGCGGGTCTTTGGCAGCCGGCGCGGCGACTTCATCGAGGACAACCTGCGCGGCACCGAGCGGGTGCTGGAGGCAGCGCGGGCGGCCGGGGTGAAGCGGCTGATCCACATCTCCTCGCAGGGCGTGGTCCTGGGCAACGGCCCGTTGGTGAACGTGGATGAGACCCGGCCGATCCCGGAGCAGGGCCTGGGCCCCTACTCCCACTCCAAGGGCCGGGCGGAGGCGCTGGTGCTCTCCTGCAACGGCGCCGGGCTGGAGACGGTGGCCGTGCGGCCACCGATGATCTGGGGAGCGGGAGACACCACCTCCCTCCCCAAGCTGGCGCTGGCGGTGAAGGAGCGGCGCTTCCGGTGGATCGGCGGAGGCCACCACCAGGTCTCCACCTGCCACGTGGACAACGTGGTCCACGGCACCCTGCTGGCGGCGGAGAAGGGACGCGGCGGCCAGGCCTATTTCCTCTCCGACGGCGAGCCGCTGACCTTCCGGGACTTCATGTCCCAGCAGCTGCAGGCAGTGGGAGTCACCCCGCCCAGCGCCAGCACCCCCTTCTGGGTGGCGAAGCTGGTCGCGGTCGCCTCCGAGGCGCTGTGGCACGTGGCGTTTCCGGGAGAGTTGCCGGTCCTGTACCGGGAGCGGCTGCTGGTCAGCGGCGTGGAGATGACGGTCAACGACGCCAAGGCCCGCGCGGAGCTGGGCTATCTGCCCCAGGTGACCCGCGAGCAGGGTCTGGCGGCGCTGCGGGAGAGTGCTGGCGCTGGACCGCCGCGCTGATTAGGAGAGCCCGAGTGGAGTCCCCTTCCCTACCCTGGAACGCCGCGCACTACCCGGAGCTGGAGCCGGGAGGCGGACTGGCCGCCGCGCTGGAGCGGGCCCTGGAGCCACTGTGGCCTGGGGCCAGCGTGCCCCGGCTGGAGCCGCCGTTCCTGGCGATGGCGGATGTGCGCGCCCAGGGGCGGATGGCGAACCTGACCCTGGCCACCGGGGAGCGCAGGTTCCTGCTGGAGCTGCGCAGCCTGGGGGTGGCCTATGGCGCCGGCGGCACGACCTCGCTGCCGGACGTGGCGCGGGCGATCACCCTGTTCGTCCGGGACTCCGCCAGCGTGGCGGCGGTGCGGGCAGCGGCGCCGTGGCTGAAGTTCAGCGACCTGGCGGTGGCCCACGAGGCGGGGCCGGCGGCCTTCGTCACCCACGCCTGGAAGACGCTCTCCGCCACCCTGGACAAGGAGCCCCGGGCCTCCGCCCTGCGCGGGCTGATCCCGCTGGTGGAGGCCTGTCGCGCCCGTCCGCGGCTGCGCGCCCTGCTTCCCCTGGCCGCCGGCGACCGGCTCAGCTTCAGTCGCACCACCGGCTACCCGTACCTGACCGACTGTCCCACCGCCCGCCACCTGGGGAAGACCCGCTTCGCCGTCTACGGCGCGCCCCCCTCCGGGCACACCCTGGGCGAAGGAGACGCGGCCAAGGTGGCGGAGGTGATTGAACAGCACCTGCCCCCGGGTTGCGGTCCGGCTGTGCAGGGGACGGCGCAGGACGCAGTGCCAGGACGTCGACGCTAGCGCGCCAATCGGCGGTGCTTCCCCCCCTTGCCGGGGTTAGAACCCCCGGACGATGAAAGTCGTCTCTATCTATCTGCGCATCTACGCCGACTGTCTGAAGAAGGCGGTCCAGGCGATCGGCAAGAACCTGTGGACCCTGCTGCTGCCGGTGGGGCTGGCGGTGGCGCTGACCTTCGCCTCCACGATCATCGGCAACCTGGGGCTGGGGCTGGTGGGAGGGATCCTGATGGGGTTGGTGCTGATCGCGCTGTACAGCTCCTACCTGTACTTCGTGGCCGGGCTGGTGATGAGCGGCCGGGTCCACATCTCCGAGCTCAAGGGCAGCTTCGGTCGGCTGTTCTGGCCGGTGATGGGGGTGAGCTTCGTGGTGTGGATCGCCAACCTGCTGGTGAGCCTGCTGGCGGGCAGCACTGCGCAGGGTGCGGCGATCCAGACCCTGTTCGCGCTGGTGGTGGCGCTGGCGGTGTTCATCAACCCCACCCCGGAGGTGATCTACGACCGGGGCAGCCACTCCGGGATGGCCACCCTCCAGAAGAGCTTCGCCTTCACCCAGGACAACTGGATCGAGTGGTACCTGCCCAACCTGCTCCTGGGCGGGCTGGGCTACCTGGTCTTCCGGTACATGGGCGCGCTGGGCTACGGCGGGTTGGTCGTACTGGCGTTGGTGGCCGGCAGCTTCCTCCACCTGGTGATGGTCTTCCGCGGGCACCTGTACCGAGCCTTGGACGGCAGCTCCCACCGGCAGCGGATGTTCAAGTACCGCAACGCGGAGTAGCGCCGGGCGGCCGCTCGAGTCCGGACTCGGCGCGAGCCACGGCCGGCTGCAACGGAACCTCGCAGTCCGAACACTGGGCGAAGCCGTCGCGGTATTCCCCCAGGCAGAGCGGACACCAGCCCCGCGCGTCCCCGGACAAGCGCGGCGGCGCCACCGCCTCGGAGGTGGTGGTCCCGGCCTCCCGAAACAGCTTCTCCTGGGCCGCCATCCGGGCGGACCAGAATGGTGCCAGCCCCAGCCCTGCGGTGGCGTGCCGGCTCAGCTCGCCGCGCACCGCCTCGTAGCGGGCCACCTGGAGGAATGCCTGGGGAGTGAGCAGCGCCCCGGAGATCGCCAGCGGGTCCCACTCCACGAACGCCTCTCGCAGGATCTGGGTGCCGGCGCGCGCCGCGAAGGCGGGGAAGATCCCCAGGGTGAAGACCGCGGCGGCGACCCCGCCTGCTCCGGCGCCGGCCCGGGAGAGGGTCCAGCCGGCGGACAGCAGCGTCCCCAGGTGGGCCAACAGCAGGGCGCCCAAGGTGCGCTCCCAGCGAAGCTCGGCGGTGGAGAGGTAGGCCGCGTAGGGCAGCCCGGCGAACAGCAGCAGGAACCCGGCGGTGCAAAAGGCGGTGGTCAGCGCCAACGGCAGCCGGACCCGCCTCCAGCGATTCTGGGCCGCGGTCAGGTCCAGCGCCCGGGCCAACGAGACAGAGATTGCCGCCTCCCGCTCCCCCTCCGCCAGCCGGCGCAGTGACTCCAGCCCGGAGGCCACCGTCTGGGCGCCGCGAGGGCTCCGGGCGCGGAACAACAGCTGGTCGCCGGACTTCACCGCGCTGCGCTCGGCCCGCACCGGAGCCAGCTCCGCCCAGGCCAAGAAGCGCAGGGCCTCGGGCCGGATGACCGGAGGGGAGCGGCGCACCTGGGGATCAAACAACCACACCCCCAGCGGGGTGGGCAGGTACGGCAGATCGTGCGCCAGCACCGAGACTCCCAGCGGGGAGAGCGCCGAGGCGTGCAAGCCGAAGCGGCGCAGTCCAAAGCCGCCGCCCCAGTCCCGGTCGAAGAGCACCTGCCCCCGACGCAGCTGGACCACCGCGTCCAGCAGATAGAACGCGGCCAGCCAGGGGAGCAGATCGGTGACCAGCTCGGTCATTTGGGGACTACGGACCCTCGTTCTTCTTGCCGCGGAACATGTTGAACAGTTTGGAGATGCCCGCGCCCACCGCCACCACCAGCGCGATCGCGGCCTTGCCCAGCTTGCCGAAGAACTTGGCCACCACCCCGAAGAGTCCCAGCTTCACCGCCGCCACGCCGGCGCCGGCGGCGACCAGGCCAGTCAGCCCGTACTCGGCCAGCTTGTCCCCCTCCTTCCACTCCGCGTAGCGGCTGCCCTCCTTGAAGGAGAAGCCCTTCACCAGCGCCAGCGCCGCGGGCTTGGCCGCCTCCAGCTTGGCCGCGGTCTCCACCAGGGTGACCGAGACCACGCCCTTGCGGCCCAGCAGGCGCATGTTGTAGTTGGCGCTCTGCCCGGCGCGGCCCTCGCTGGTGGCCAGGGTGGCCCACACCAGGTTGTGCGAGGCGGCGTCGTAGTTGGGAGACTCCGCCCAGCCGGTCACATGCAGCGCGGGGATGTTGTTCTCCTTGCGCCACTCGTTGCCCGCCTCGGTGCCCTCCTGGATGCTCTCCAGCAGCTCGTCGGCGTTGATCTCCTCCTTGTCTGCGTCCTTCACGTAGCCAATCGGCTGCCACTCGAAGACCACGAACCAGTCCTGGCCCTCGGTGTCCGGGATCACCAGCCCCAGTTCGCTGCCGTCGGTCTGGTTGCCCATCGCCTCCAGCACCGCGCGGGTGTCCTTGGCGTTGGCGAAGGAGTAGCCCTCCGGCACCTCCATCGCCGCCAGATCCTTGCCCAACTCCACCGTGGCCGGGCCCTTGACCCACTGCACCTTGGCGCCGGGGGACTCGGACTCCTCCCCCTCCTGGGCCAAGGCGGAGAGACCAAAGACGGCGAAGGTGAGCGACAGCGCGGCGGCAAGCAGACGGTGGGTCATTTTCCCCCTCCAGGAGGCGACTGTTTTAGGGGCAACACAATACGGATCCTCCTGGCCTCTGCGCTACCCCGGGTTTCTGTGGATTCGGCGGCCGAGCAGCCGGGTCATTCTCCACCCGTTGGAAGCAGGAAGGGTCGGGCTACCCGGCGCGAGCCAGGGTGGTCAATGCAGCGACTCCCACACCTCTGCGTGGGCCAGCCGCGGGAGCACCACGTGGAAGGTGGAGCCCTCCCCGGGCGTGCTCTCCACCCAGATCCTCCCGTGGTGCAGTTCAACGATGTCGTGGGTGATGTACAGGCCCAGCCCCAGCCCGCCGTAGGAGACCCCGGAGTTGGCCGCCCGGTAGAAGCGCTCGAACAGCCGGGTCTGCTGGTCGGCCGGGATCCCGATCCCCTGGTCGGAGACGGTCAGCTCCACCCCCTCCGGGTGGGGCCGCAGCCGCACCCGCACCTCGCCCCCCGACGGGCTGTACTTGATCGCGTTGTCCACCAGGTTGGCCACCACCTGCGCCATCCGCTCCCGGTCCGCCTCCACCCACAGCGCCTCGGGGGGGACGTCCACCACCAGCCGGTGTAGCGGGCTGCCCTTGCGGAAGGGATCCACCCCCAGCCGGAGAATCTCCTCCAGCGGCTGCGGTTGGGGATGGATCTGCAGCCGACCGTGTTCGATCTGCGAGGTGTCCAGCAGGTCGTTGATCAACTCGGTCAGCTTGCGCAGGCTCTGCAGCGGCTTGTCGATGCTCTCCGGGGAGAGGGTGTGGCCCGCCGCCAGCCGGCGCTGGAGGAAGCTGAGCCGGGCGGCCAGCGGGGTGAGCGGGGTCTTCAGCTCGTGGGAAGCGATGGAGAGGAAGTCCTCCCGCAGCTGCAGCGCCTCCCGCGCCTCCTGGTAGGCACGCTCCACCAGCGCCAGCGACTCCTCGGTCCGCTGGGTCTGGGCCTGCGCCAGGCGCCGCTGCCGGGCGGCCTCCTCGGTGAGCGCAGAGAGGCTCAGCGCGGTCAGCACTCCCAGCGCGTAGATCCCCTGGCAGAAAATGATCTGCCAGGCAGCCAGCTGCGGGTGCCAGGCGGCGAAGGGCCAGAGGGAGCACAGCGAGATCACCACCACCGCGCGGGCCGCCCCGGAGGGTCCAAAGCGCAACGCCGACCACACCAGGGGAGGAAAGGCGGCAAAGCCCAGCAAAAGAGAGAGGGCGCTGGAGGGACGAATCAGCATCGCCGCCACCGCCACCGCCCCCAGGGACAGGCCCAGCGCTCCGGCCTCCACCCAGCGGGAGGGGCGGAGCCGGCGGAACCGGCCCTGCCAGGTGAGGATCACCGGGGCGAACAGCATCGATCCCAGGGTGGCGCTGCCGAACCAGGCCAGCCCGAACATTCCCGCGCTCAGCTGGGAGGGATTGTCGAACAGCGTTCCTACCGTCACCACCACCGCCCCCACCGCCGGGCCCAGCACGCCCCCCACCACGGCGAAACCCAGCACCTCAGGCAGGGTTCCCAGCCGCAGCTCGTTTCCGAACATCCGGCGCAGGATCAAGGAGGAGACCAGTGGTTCGGCCACGTCCGCCAGCGAGCGATAGAGGACGGGGAAGGGTCCGATTTGCTGGAACGCGTTGACCGCGGTCGAGACCAGGAGAATCGCCCCCAGGTACCAGGGGCAGTTCCTTCGCTCTGCAAGGAACAAGACGGCCAGGGCCAGTCCGCTGGGTGCCCACCAGGCCGCCAGCGCCCCTTCAGGCAGGAAGGAGGCGCCGTAGCTCAGCTGAGCCAACAGCAAATAGGCGACCCCGAACCCGGCCACCCGCACTGGCCTGCTCCGCAGTGGTGACCAGCGTGCTCCCGCCATCGAAAGGTCCCGGAAAGTCATTGAGGCGCGTAGACCCCACACGGTGCCGCGCCGTTCTTGCTTCCTCCTGACCAGCGCCCCCCAGCGGGGTCGGGTCCTGCACTCAGGGTGCGGACGGAATGCCTGGCCGGCAAATCGGGGGCCGTGCCCGCTCGCCTGGGTAGCAGGGGAAGGGGCCGGCGACCCCGCAAGACACCGGCCGCCACCACGACCCGGCAAGGGAGGACGCGGTGACGGCCGAAGAATGACTGACCAGAGGACCGACTACGGCAGCTCGGTGTGACCGGCGCGCCGCAGGAAGGTGGGGATGTCGAACTGGTCCTCGTCCACCGGGAGCGAGGAGTCCTTGGCCACCCCGGTGCGGGGCGACTGGACCTTGAACTCGGAGGTGACCGAACGGGAGCCGGCCTTGGCCGGGACCAGGGAGACAATCTCCTCCTGGGTGGCCGGACGGATGGCGGACAGGTTGGGGTTGGTGGCGCTGGGGCGGGCCAGCAGCGGGACCTGGACCGGCACCGAGATCCCGCGCTTGCCCTGATCGCGGTGCACAAACCCGGTGGCGATGATGGTGATCACCACCTCGTCGCCGATCTCGTCGTTGATCAGCGAGCCGAAGATGATCTCTGCCTCGGCATCCGCCGCGTCGTGGACCAGGGTCAGCGCCTCGTTGACCTCCTGCAGGGTCATGTCGCGGCCGCCGGTGATGTTGATCAGCAGCCCGGTCGCCCCGTCGATGGAGATGTCCTCCAGCAGCGGGCTGGAGATCGCCTGCTGCATGGCGGTCAGCGCGCGCTTGTCGCCGGCGGCGCGGCCAGTGCCCATCAGGGCCAGGCCCTTGTCGCTCATGATCGTCTTCACATCCGCGAAGTCCACGTTGATGTACCCGTGGTACTGGATGAGATCCGAGATTCCCTGCACCGCGTTGAGCAGCACCTCGTCGGCGCGCTTGAAGGTGTCCAACAGCGGCATCTTGTCGACCGAGAGGGTCAGCAGCCGCTGGTTGGGGATGGTGATCAGCGTGTCCACCGCGGCCTTCAGCTCCACCAGGCCCTGCTCGGCCTGCTTGCGGCGCTTGTTGCCCTCGAACATGAACGGCTTGGTGACCACGCCCACCGTCAGCGCGCCCAGGCTCTTGGCGATGTCGGCGATGATCGGCGCCGCGCCGGTGCCGGTGCCGCCGCCCATTCCCGCGGTGACGAACACCATGTCCGCGCCCTCGAGGGCGGCGGCGATCTCGTCCCGCGACTCCAGCGCCGCCTGGCGGCCGATCTCCGGGTTGGCGCCCGCGCCCAGTCCCTTGGTCAGCTGGGTGCCGATCTGGATCTTGATCGGCGCCCGGTTGGCGGCCAGGGCCTGGATGTCGGTGTTGGCGGCGATGAAGTCCACCCGGTCCAGCTCGGCGGCGATCATGGTGTTGATCGCGTTGCAGCCCCCGCCGCCTACGCCCAGTACCTTGATCTTGGCGGTGTGCTTCGTGTCGTAAGTGTCCATGGAAGGTTTCCTTGTCGGAGCGTCTCTGTGCGGCGGGCGCGCTGCCATCATCTGGCCTCCACACCCGCCCGCAAGTTTTTGGCTACAGACCTGTAGCGGGGATTTAGAAGATCTCTCCCAGCCACTCCTTCATCCGCCCCTTCACCTTCCGGTACACGTTCTCTTCCCTGATCCGGAACATCCGGCGGTCGGTGTTCTTCGCCCCGTAGACCACCAGGCCCACCCCGGTGGCGTACATCGGGCTCTTGACCACATCCACCAGCCCGCCGATGCCGCGCGGCATCCCCCGGCGCACCGGGAGGCCGATCACCTCTTCGGCCAGCTCCGCCATCCCCGCCAGCAGGGTGGAGCCGCCGGTGATCACCACCCCGGAGGCCAGCAGGTCCTCGTAGCCGCACTTCTGGATCTCGCGGTGCACCAGCTGGAAGATCTCCTCCACCCGGGGCTCCAGGATCTCACACAGGATCTGCCGCCCCAGCACCCGCGGCTGCCGCCCGCCCACCGACGGCACCTCGATGGTCTCGTCCTTGTTCACCATCGAGGCCAGCGCGCAGCCGAACTTCTGCTTGATGCGCTCCGCCTCGTGCGCCGGGGTCCGCAGCCCGATCGCGATGTCCGAGGTCAGGTTGTTGCCGCCCAGGGCGATCACCGCGGTGTGGACGATGGATCCGCCGGAGAAGATGGCGATGTCGGTGGTCCCGCCGCCGATGTCCACCAGGCACACCCCCAGCTCCTTCTCGTCCTCGCCCAGCACCGCCTCCGAGGAGGCCAGCGGTTGGAGCACGATGTCCGCCACGTTCAGCCCGGTGCGGTTGGCGCACTTGACGATGTTCTGCGCGGAGGAGACCGCGCCGGTGACGATGTGCACCTTGGCCTCCAGCCGGACGCCCGCCATCCCCAGCGGCTCCTTGATCCCGCCCTGGTCGTCAATGATGAACTCCTGGGGGAGGACGTGGATCACCTCCCGGTCCAGCGGGATGGCCACCGCCTTGGCGGCGTCGATCACCCGGGCAATGTCCAGGTCCCGGACCTCCTTGTCCTTCACCGCCACGATCCCCTGGGAGTTGAAGCCCTTGATGTGGCCCCCGGCGATGCCGGTGTAGACGGTGGTGATCTCGCACCCCGCCATCAGCTCCGCCTCCTCGATCGCCCGGCGGATCGAGGCCACGGTGGCCTCGATGTTGACCACCACCCCCTTGCGCAGCCCCTTCGATGGATGGGTGCCAATGCCGATGATGTCGATGCCGTTGTCGGTGAGCTCCCCGACGATCGCGCAGATCTTGGTCGTGCCGATGTCCAGCCCGACGATGATCTCTCCTGACTTCTGCTTCGCCATGTTTCCCCTCCGGCTTCCCACTCTCGTGAAAGAAGCCCTCGTGCCCCGGACTTGCCCCGCTCCTCTCGGATGACGGGGCGCCTCCGCCCTGCTTTATGGACTCCCGCTCCTTCCGGAGACGGGATCCCAGACCTTGACCGCGACCCAATCGGGACGAGCCCGGTTGTCGAGGTGGATGACCTCCGCGCGCAACGACCGCGCCGAGAGCTCGCGACGGACCTGCGCCAGCCGCGTGAACTTCTCCTCCAGCCCACCCTCCCCCAACCGGAGCTCGACGCCGTCGCCGGTGATCAACGCCACCGCGTCGGGCTCGATCCGGGCCTCGGAGAGGGGGGCCTGCTTCCCGGCGATGGACTGCCCGTAGGCCTGGGCCACCGCCACCGCCTTCGCCACCCGCTTGGCGGTGCCCGCGGTGTCCGCCACGTAGGCGTCCCGGTCCACCCCGGTGACCAGCAGCAGATCCAGCGAGTCTCCCGGCTGCACCCGCCGGAACGGATGGCCGTCCCGGTTCACCAGGTACAGCTCGCCCATCGCCATCAGCGCCGCCGGGGCGTGCTCGGTCACCTGCACCGAGAGTCCGTCCGGCAGGCGCCGGGAGACGCTCAGCTGCTGCACCCAGGGGTGGGCGGCCATCGACCGTTCGGACTGGCCGACGTCCAGCGAGAACAGGTTCTGACCGCCGACGAACCCGGAGAGCCGCAGCAGCTCCGCCTCGGTGACCCGGTCCAGCCCCACGAAGGAGATCCGGCGGATGGAGAAGCTGGGCGAGGTGGTCAGGTGCTTCCAGCCGAAGTGGGCGCCGAACGCCAGGCCCAAGGTCAGCCCCAGGAACAGGAACAGCCGGCTGGCGGCGCGACCGGTGCGCACGGCAAGGGTCTTCACCGTGGAGGTGCGCTCCTGCGAGTTGCCCCGTCTTCTGTTCCTGCTGCTTGGCCCCATGACTCCCCGCTCGCGCACATGCTGATCCCCTTGGGATCCCTCGGCAATTTTTTGACCACAGAGACGTAGCTGTAGCCCCCTGGGTCAACTCCACCCCCGGGCACACCGGTCCCGTCCGGAGCAGACGCTCCGTTGAGAACCGGTTCGTCCGTGGGAACTACGACTTCAACGACGCGCCCAACAACAGCCGCTCACAGAGGCTGGGGAAGTCGATCCCCATCCCGGCGGCGATCTTCGGCAGCAGGCTGGTGGCGGTCATCCCGGGCAGGGTGTTGACCTCCAGGATCACCGCCTCCCCCTTCTCGGTGACGATCACGTCCGAGCGGGTGGCGCCGCTGCAGCCCAGCGCCTTGTGCGCGGCCAGGCAGACCTCGTTGACCCGCTGGTACTGATCGGGCGGCAGCGGCGCCGGGAACAGATACCTGGTTCCGCTGCCCGCCTTGTACTTGGCCTCGTAATCGTAGAACTCGTGCGACTGGTCGGGGACGACCTCAATCGCGCCCAGCGACTGGTTGTCCAGCACCGCCCCCTGCACCTCGCGGCCCTTGATGTACTGCTCCACCATCAGCAGGCCGGCGTACTTGCCCGCGTCCTCCACCGCCGCCTTGTACTGGTCGCGGGTCTTGCAGATGTGGACCCCCACCGAGGACCCCTCCCGGGACGGCTTGACCACCACCGGGAAGCCGAACGGCAGCGCGTCCACCCCGGCCAGCGCCTCGGCCACGGTGGTGAAGGCGGCGTGCGCCGGGGTGGGGATCCCGTGGGCCAGGAAGGTCTGCTTGGAGAAGACCTTCTCCATCCCCACCGCCGAGGCCAGCACCCCGGACCCGGTGTAGGGGATGAACATCGACTCCAAGAGGCCCTGCACCGATCCGTCCTCGCCAAAGCGACCGTGCAGGGCGATGAAGGCCACGTCGATTCGCGCCTCCAGCAGCTTGGCGGGCAGGGTGCGATCCACGTCCAGCTCCACCCCCTGGTAGCCCAGCCCCTTGAGCGCTCCGGACACCGCCGCCCCGGTGCGCAAGGAGATCTCGCGCTCCACGCTCAGCCCGCCCAGCAACACCGCCACCCGCTTCGTCTTCAGCTCTTCCCTGGTGAAGCTCACAAGAAACTCCCGATCCGCTTGACCTCGGGGACCAGCGTCACCCCCGAGTCCTCCAAGACCCGCCGCTGGGCCAGCTCCAGCAAGGACACCACGTCCCTGGCGGTGGCCCCGCCCAGGTTCACGATCCAGTTCGCGTGCTGGGTGGAGATCTGCGCTCCCCCCAGCCGGTGGCCCTTGAGCTCCACCTTCTCGATCAGCCGTCCGGCGAAGTCCCCCGGCGGGTTCTGGAACACGCTGCCGAAGTTGGGCTGGGACAGCGGCTGGGTCCGCTTGCGGTAGCCCAGGTCCGCGTCCATCTGCGCCCGCGACGCGTCCAGGTCCCCCCGGCGAAGCAGGAACCGGGCGCGGGTGATCACCGCTCCTTGGGGAAGCTGGGTGTGCCGGTAGCGCCAGGACAGCTCCCCGCGGTCCAGCCAGCCCAGCCCAGACGGGGTGGCCAGCTCCACCGCCTCGATGGCGGACATGCACTCCCCCATCTTGGTGCCTGCGTTCATGGAGACCGCGCCGCCGATGGTGCCTGGGATCCCGGCCAGGAACTCCACCCCGGTCAGCTTGTGGGTCTTCATCTGGTTGACGATCCGGACGATCGCCGAACCCGCCCCCAGGGTGATCCGCCCCTCCTCCTCGCTGACCTCGGACTTCTCCGGGAACAGATCCGCGGGCAGCTTGAGGGTGACGCCGGGAACGCCGCCGTCCCCCACCAGGGTGTTGGCCCCGCCGCCCAGAATGGAGATTCCCACCGCCTCCTCCGCCGCCATCCGCAGCAGGCCCACCAGGGCCTCCGCGCTGGCCGGACGCACCCACAGCTCGGCGGGGCCGCCCACCCGGACCGAGGTCCAGGGGGCCAGCGGCTCGTCCACGCGGACGTCGCCGTCCACGTAGCGGCCGATCCGGTCTTGCAGTGTGCGGGGAGGCGAGGCGGGCATCCTCATCCCCTTCCCCCGAGCAGGGTCAAAAGCTCGGGTCCGGTGTGGGTGATGTCCCCGGCACCCAGGGTGAGCACGATGTCCCCTTCCCGCAACCGGGGCTGGAGGGCGGCGGCCAGGTCGGCGCGCCGGGGAACGAAGGTCACGTCGCGGTGCCCGTGGGCCCGCAGCTCCTCCACCAGCCGCTCGCCGCTGATCCCCGGTAGGGGCTCCTCGCTGGCGGCGTAGATCTCGGTGATGAACAGCACGTCCGCGTCGTTGAAGGAGGTGGCGAACTCCCGCAGCAGATCCCGGGTGCGGCTGTAGCGGTGGGGCTGGAAGGCCACCACCGTCCGCCGGTGGAAGGCCCGCCGGGCTCCGGCCAGGGTGGCCATCACCTCGGTGGGGTGGTGCCCATAGTCGTCCACCACGGTGATCCCGCCCACCTCGCCCTTGACGGTGAACCGGCGCTGCACGCCCTCGAACTGGGCCAGCGCGCTGCGCACCGTGTCCAGCGGGATGTCCATCTCCTCCGCCACCGCGATCACCGCCAGGGCGTTGAGCGCGTTGTGGGCGCCCACCATCCGCACCGTGAACGGGCCCAGGTCCTCGTCGCGCCGGTAGACCCGGAAGCGGGTGGAGAAGCCGTCCAGCTTGACTTCTTCCAGCCGGTAGTCGGCGGTGTGGGCGTGCCCGTAGGTGACGAAGCGCTTCTCGATGAACGGCAGCAGCGACTGGACGTTGGGGTGCTCCAGGCACAGCACGTTGAGCCCATAGAACGGCACCCGGTTGCAGAACTCCACGAACGCGCCCTTGAGCGCCTCCAGGGTCCCGTAGTGGTCCATGTGCTCAGGGTCGATGTTGGTGACCACCGCGATCGAGGGATGGAGCTTGAGGAAGGAGCCGTCCGACTCGTCCGCCTCCACCACCATCAATTCGCTCTTGCCCAGCTTGGCGTTGGAGCCCAGCACGTTGACCTTGCCGCCCACCACCGAGGTGGGGTCCAGCCCGGCGGCGTTGAGCACCGTGGCCACCATGGAGGTGGTGGTGGTCTTTCCGTGCGACCCCGCCACCGCCACCGCGTACTTGAGCCGCATCAGCTCGGCCAGCATCTCCGCGCGGGGGATGACCGGGATCTTCCGGTCTCGGGCTGCCACCACCTCCGGGTTGTCCTTCTTGACCGCGGAGGAGATCACCACCACGTCCACATGGGAGAGGTTCTCCGCCCGGTGGCCGTAGAACAAAGTGGCCCCCATCGAGGCCAGCCGGCGGGTGGTCTCCGACTCCTTGAGGTCCGAACCGGAGACCCGGTAGCCCAGGTTCAGCAGCACCTCGGCGATGCCGCTCATCCCGATCCCGCCGATGCCCACGAAGTGGACCGCGGCCGCGTGGCGGGTCTTGAACAGCGAGGCCGGCTTCTTGGCGTTCACGGAGGGGACCCCTTCTCTAGCTGCGGCCGGGTGCGCCCCTCGGGGCCGTACTGGTCCACCATCAACTGCACGCAGACGTCCGCCAGCTCCTTGGCGGCCTCCGGCCGGCCCAACAGCCCCGCCTGCCGCTCCATCCGCCGCAGCCGGGCGGGGTCGGCCACCAACCCCCGCAGGGTGTCGGCCAGGGTCTTCCCGTCCAGCTCCGACTCGCGGAACATCAGCGCCGCCCCGCCGGCCACCAGCGCGCGGGCGTTGACCTCCTGGTGGTTGTCGGTGGCGTACGGGAAGGGGATCAGGATCGCCGCCTTCTTGCACACCGTCAGCTCGGAGATGGTGGTGGCGCCGGCCCGGCAGATCACCAGCTCCGCCTTGGCGTAGGCCCCGGACATGTCGTCAATGAACTCCACCACGTTGGCGTCGAAGCCCAAGGCGGCGTAGCCCTGGCGCACGTTCTCCAGATCCGCCTTGCCGGTCTGGTGGGTAAAGCGCAGCTGGCCCTTGAGGTCGTCGAGGTGGGCCAGCGCGTCCAGCACCCGGGAGTTGACCCCCTTGGCCCCCAGCGACCCGCCGAACACCAGCACCGTGAAGCCCTCATGCTTCTGGGAGGAGCGCAGGTAGTTGTCCATCAGCTTGGCCCGGATCGGGTTGCCGATCAGGTGGACCTTGCCGCTCTTGAAGAAGGGGCGGGCCTCGTCGAAGGCCACGAACACCGCGCGCACGAACCGACCCAGCAGCTTGTTGGTGAACCCGGGCAGGGCGTTCTGCTCCTGCACCGCGGTGGGGATCCCCTGCAGCCAGGCAGTGAGCACCACAGGGCCCGACGAATAGCCCCCCACCCCCACCACCACGTCCGGACGGTAGCGACGCAGGATCTGCCAGGAGAGGACGAAGGCCCGGGGCAGCGCGAACAGCGCCTTGATGAACTGACCGGGGCTCTTCCCCTTCAGCCCCATCACCGGGATGGTCTCCAGCTTGTAGCCGGCGGCGGGGACCACCCGCGCCTCCAGCCCGCGCTCGGTGCCCACGAACACCACGTCGTTCTTGTGGTGGCGGGTGGTCACCTCCTCGGCCAGCGCGATTCCCGGGAACAGGTGTCCACCCGTTCCGCCTCCGGCGATCAGGACCCTCACGCCGGCACCTCCTGCATCCGGCTGGCCGGTCCCCTGGCGGTGGACGGCGCTCGCTCCCGGGCGCTGGAAGCCACCGACAGCAGCAGCCCGCTGGCGCCCAGCATCATGATCAGCGAGGTGCCACCGTAGGAGATGAACGGCAGGGTCAGGCCCTTGGTGGGCAAAAGCCCCATCGCCACCCCCATGTTCACCGTGGCGTGGAAGCCGATCAGCGAGGTCACCCCCAGGGCCAGGTAGGTGCCGAAGGTCTCGCTGGCGTTCATCGCCGCGCGGATCCCGCGCCAGATCACCACCGCGTACAGGGAGATCACCAGCACCACCCCCAGCAGGCCCAGCTCCTCACCGATGATCGAGAAGATGAAGTCGGTGTGGGCCTCGGGCAGGAAGAACAGCTTCTGCCGCCCCTCTCCCAGCCCCAGCCCGGTCAGCCCACCGGAGCCCACCGACATGATCGACTCGGTCAGCTGGTAGCCGATCCCGTCCCGGTACTTCCACGGCTCCAGGAAGGCCAGCACCCGCTTCCAGCGGTACGGCGAAGACGCGATCACGTGGTAGCCAAACGGCAGCGCCACCAGGATCGACCCGAACAGATAGGAGAGCCTGGTCCCGGCGGCGAACAGCAACACGAAGAGCATGAACAGCAGCGACACCGAGCTGCCGAAGTCAGGCTGGAGCATGCACAGCCCCACCAGCAGCCCGGCCACCAGGATGTGGGGCAGAAAGCCCACCGAAAACGTCGCGACCTTCTCCCGCTTCTTGGCCAGCGAGTAGGACAGGTAGATCACCCACACCAGCTTGGCGACCTCCGCCGGCTGGATGGAGATCCCGGGGAAGCGCAGCCAGCGGCGCGCGCCGCCGGCCACCGTGCCCACCCCGGGGATCAGCACCAGCACCAGCAGGATCACCCCCACGATCAGCAGCGGGTAGGCCAGCCGGGCCAGCCGGCGGTAGCCCAGCTTCATCGCCAGGGCCATGCCCCCCAGCCCCAGCCCGGCCGCCAGCAGCTGCCGTCGGAAGAAGTGGAAGGCGTCTCCCAGCTTCTCCTGCGCGGAGACCGCGCTGGCCGAATAGACCATCACCAGTCCCAGCGCGGTCAGCGCCAGCACCGATCCCAGCAACAGCGGATCAAACCGCGGCCTGGTGGATGAGCCGTTCACGAAAGTCCCTTCACCAGGGCCTTGAACTGTTCCCCCCGGTCTTCGAAGTTCTTGAACTGGTCGTAGGAGGCGCAGGCCGGCGAGAGCAGGACCACCTCTCCCTCCGCGGCCAGGCTCCGGGCCTTGGCCACCGCGGCGGCCAGGTCCCCACAGGCGTGCACCGGGAAGGCGCCCTGGAAGGCGGCCTCGATCAGCGGCGCGTCGGCGCCCACCGTCAGCACGCCTTTGACGCGGCCAGCAGCGGCCTCCACCAGCGGTCGGTAGGGAGCGCCCTTCCCCTTCCCACCGGCGATCAGCCACACCCCCTTGGGGAAGGCGGCCAGCGCCACCAGGGAGGACTCCACGTTGGTGGCCTTGGAGTCGTTCACGTACTCCACCCCGTCCAGGAGCCGCACCGACTCCAGCCGGTGGGGCAGCCCCGGGTAGGCGTCCAGCCCGGCCTGGATCCCGGTGGGGGCGGCGCCAGAGGCCAGCGCCAGCAGGGTGGCGGCCATGGCGTTCTGCAGGTTGTGGGCGCCGCGCAGCGAGCGGGCGTTGACCCGGAAGGAGAGGTTCCCGCCCCACTCCACCCGGAAGCCGCCCGGCTTGGGGTAGGCCATCCCGGCGAACTCCGCCGGCAACGCGCCCGGCTGGAGGCTGAACCCCAGCAGGGTGGCGCTGTTGGCAGACGGAGCCAGGGCGCGCACCGCCAGATCGTCCAGGTTCAGCACCGCCACGTCGCCCGGCTTCTGGTTGGCGAAGATCCGCGCCTTGGCCTGGCCGTAGTCGGAATGCGAGGGGTAGCGGTCCAGGTGATCCGGGGTGAGGTTCAAAATCGCCGCCGCGTTCACCCGCAGCTCGCGGATCCCCTCCAGCTGGAAGGAGGACAGCTCCACCACCAGGGCGTCGTACTCCTCTCCGGTCAAGGGCGCCTCGGAGAGCGGCCGGCCCAGGTTCCCACCCACGAAGGTCCGCTTGCCGGCCCGGGTCATCAGCTCCCCGGTCAGCGCGGTGGTGGTGCTCTTCCCGTTGGTGCCGGTGATCCCGATCACCGGGGCCTGGAGGAACCACCCTGCCAGCTGAATCTCACCGATCAGCTGCACCCCGGCCTGGGCCGCGGCCACCAGCTCCGGTGAGGACAGCGGCACCCCGGGGCTGACCACCACCAGCTCGAAGCGCTGGTGCAGCCCGGGGGGGATCGCCCCCAGGAACAGCTCCGCGCCCTGTGCCCGGAGCGCGGCGGCGGTCGCTCCCAGCTGGGCCTCGGTCTTGGAGTCCACCACCGAAACGCTGGCCCCGGCGTGGGAGAGCAGCCGCACCGCGGCCAGGCCACTGATTCCCAGCCCGTGGACCAGCACCTTCTTGCCGGAGAGCGCAGGGGCCATGGTCGGTTACCGCAGCTTGATGGTGGCCAGGGCCACCGCTCCGCAGAGGACGGCGGCGATCCAGAACCGGACGATGATCTTCGGCTCTGGCCAGCCCAGCAGCTCGAAGTGGTGATGCAGCGGCGCCATCTTGAACACCCGCTTGCCGCGGGTCTTGAAGGAGAGCACCTGGATCATCACCGAGAGGATCTCCACCAGGAACACCCCGTGGATGATCGCGGAGACCACCTCGTTCTTGGAGAGCACCGCCATCCCGCCCAGCCCGCCGCCCAGGGCCAGCGAACCGATGTCCCCCATGAACACCGAGGCCGGGTAGGTGTTGAACCACAGGAAGGCAAAGCCGGCGCCGACCATGGAGGCGGCGAACACCGCCAGCTCCGCCCCGCCCTCCACCCTGGGGATCCCCAGGTACTCTTGCAGCGGCACCCCCACCAGCCGGGTGACCCCGTCCAGGTCCACCGCCACGTCCGCGATGGAGAGGGTGGTGCCGGCCAGGTAGCAGAACAGGGCGAAGGTGGTGGCGGCGATGATGGTGGGCATGATCGCCAGGCCGTCCAGCCCGTCGGTGATGTTCACCGCGTTGGAGGTGCCCACGATCACGAAGAAGGCCAGCACCGGGTACAGCACCCCCAGGTCCGGGTTGAAGTACCGGGTGGGGACAAACGGCAGCGTCAGCCGGGTGTCGATCAATAGATGCGGGACCCCGCCGGTCCAGTCGGCCATCAGCCCGAAGAAGGCGAACAGGAAGAAGGCGGTCTGCAGCACCAGCTTCCAGCGCCCGGCCAGCCCCTTGGAGTTGCGCTTGGAGAGCTTGAGCCAATCATCCAGAAAGCCGATGAACCCGAAGCCGAAGGTGAGCACGATCGCCGCCCACACAGTGCGGCTGCGCAGGTCCGCGCAGAGCACGGTGGTGATGGCGATGCACAGCAGGATCAGCGCCCCGCCCATGGTGGGGGTGCCCTTCTTCTTCTGGTGGGCCTCCGGGGTGTCCTCGCGCACGTTGCTTTGCCCGTGCTGGGAAAAGCGCAACTGCTGGATCAACCGGGGGCCGAGCACCATCCCCAAAACCAGGGCGATCACCCCGGCGGCCATGATCCGGAAGCTGGGGTAGCGCAGGAAGTTCAACAGCCGTCCGGCGTCCGTCCCCGCCAGCCACTCATACAGGAAGAGCAACATCTAGTGCGCCCCTCCCGGCGCTTGCGTTCCGGTCAGCGCCTGCACCACGCGCTCCAACCGCATTCCCCGGCTCCCCTTCACCAGCACCACGTCTCCTGACCGCAGCTGCGGGGTCAGCCACTCCAGCAGCGCCGGGACCTCCACGAAATGGCGGGTCCGCTCGCCCATCAGGGAAACCGCCGCCTGGTGCCCCAGCTGCGAGCGCGGCCCGAACAGCGCCAGCACATCCACCTTGGAGGTGGCCAGCTGGCCCAGCTTCTCGTGCTCCTCGTATTCGCCCGGCCCCAGCTCCAACATGTCGCCCAGCACGGCGAGCCGCCGTCCGCCGCCGGTGACCAGGGACTGCAGGGTGTCCAACGCCGCCCCCATGCTGGCCGGGTTGGCGTTGTAGCAATCGTCCACCACCAGCACGCCGTGGGGTGCGTCGATCAGGTTCAGCCGCCGCGCGTAGGGGCGGGCCTGCTCCAACCCCCGGGCGCACTCGTCCGGGCTGTAGCCCAGCGCCAGACAGAGGGCGAAGGCCCCGGTGGCGTTGAGCGCGTTGTGCTCGCCCACGAAGTTCAGCTGGAACTCCAGTTCCCGGCCGTCCACCCCGATGGTCACCGTCTGCCCCGCCTTGCCGCGCGGTACAACGCTCAGCAACCGCACCGCCGCGGTGGGCTCCTTGCCGAAGGTCAGGTGCTTGGCCGCGCTGCGCTGCGCCTGCGCCGGCAGCAGCGGGTCATCCAGGTTCACCACCGCGGTGGCCTGCGGAGGCAGGGCGGCGAACAGCTCCCCTTCCGCGTCGGCCACCCCCTGCAGCGAGCCCAGCCCCTCCAGATGTTCCGGTTGGATCACAGTCAACAGCGCCGCGTCCGGTTCGCAGATCCGGGCCAGCCGGGTCATCTCCCCCGGGTGGTTCATCCCCAGCTCCACCACCGCCGCCACGTGCTCCTCACCCAACCGGAACAGGGTAAGGGGGACGCCGATCTCGTTGTTGAAGTTGCCCTCGGTCTTCAGGGCGTTGCCGCGGGTGGCCAGGATCGCCCCCACCATCTCCTTGGTGGTGGTCTTCCCGTTGCTGCCACCCACCGCGCCCACCGGCTGCTTGAACCGGCGCCGGTGGTGCCGGGCCAGTCCGCCCAGCGCGGTCAGGGTGTCCTCCACCTCGAACACCACGAAGTCCGCGGGGAGCTGGGGCAGCGCAATGCCCTTCTGCACCACCGCTCCCGCGGCCCCCTTGGCCGGTGCATCCTTGAGGAAGTCATGAGCGTCGTAGCGTTCACCCATCAGCGCCACGAACAGACAGCCCGGCGTCAGCTGCCGGGTGTCGGTGCACACCACCTGGAAGGGACCCTGGGCGCTGCCTTGAACCCGGCGAGCGCCCGTGGCCTCCACGACTTGATCCTCGGAGAAATGCACCGGCATGGGGTCTTGGATCAGCCTGCGGCGCCCAGCGCCTTGGCCGCCTCCTCGCGGTCGTCGAAGGGGGCGCGCTCGCCTTTGGCCTCCTGGTAGGTCTCGTGACCCTTGCCGGCGATCACGATCAGGTCGCCCGGCTTGGCCAGCGACGCGGCCAGGGTGATCGCCGCGCGACGGTCGGCCTCCACCAGGTAGCCGTTCTCGCCCGCCTTGGCCTTGCCCGCGGAGATCCGCCGCGCGCCGCCCTTCTCCAAGCCCGGAGAGATCTGGCCCAGGATGGCCTCCGGATCCTCACCGCGCGGGTTGTCGGAGGTGAGGATGGTCAGATCCGCGCCCTCGGCGGCCACCTGGCCCATCAGCGGGCGCTTGCCCACGTCCCGGTCTCCGCCGCAGCCGAAGACCACGATCACCCGGCCCTTGGTCAGGGTGCGGGCCGCTTCCAGCGAACGCTTCAGCGCGTCGTCGGTGTGCGCGTAGTCCACCACCGCGGTCAGGCCCTTGGCCTCCACCTGCTCCATCCGGCCGGGGATGCCCTTGACCCGCTCGATGCCGTCCTGCACATCGCGCCGGGAGAAGCCCGCGCCCAGCGCCAGCCCCGCCGCCGCCAGGATGTTCTCCAGGTTGTGGGGGCCCAGCAGCTGCGACTTGAGCGGGATGTCGCCGGCCGGGGTCTTCAAGGTCCCCTTGATGCCGGAGAGGCTGTACTCCACGTTGGTAGCGGAGACCTCGCCGTTGCCCAGCCGCGAGAACTTCCAGGCCATCCGCTTCTGGCCGCGCAGCTCGCTGTACAGGCGCACCGCGTTGGTGTCGTCGCCGTTGACCACACCCACCCCGCCCGGGGAGAGCAGTTCGGAGAACAGCTTCCGCTTGGCCTGGAAGTAGTCCTCCAGGTCCTTGTGGTAGTCGAGGTGATCCCGGGTCAGGTTGGTGAAGCCCACCGCCCGGAAGGTCAGCCCGTGCACCCGCTCCTGCATCAGCGCGTGGGAGGAGACCTCCATGATCACGGTGTCGGTGCCCGCGTCCACCATCTCCCGGAAGAGCTTGTGCAGCGAGATCGCGTCCGGGGTGGTGTGCGCCGCGGTGTGGACGTTGCCAGCGAACTTGTAGTGGATGGTCCCCAGCAGACCGGTGTTGCCACCGCCCGCCGAGCACATCGCCTCCAAGAGGTGGGTGGTGGTGGTCTTGCCGTTGGTGCCGGTGACGCCCAGCAGCACCAGCTCGCGGGCCGGGTGCTTGTAGAAGTTGGCCGCCGAGAGGGCCAACGTCTTGCGCACGCTGTCGGTGGAGAAGCTGGGGACGGACAGCTTGCCCAGCTTTTCACCGACCACTGCCGCGGCGCCGGCGCGAATCGCGTCGCCCACGTACTGCGCACCATCCGTCTTCGTTCCGGGAACGGCGAAGAACAGCTCGCCCTTCTTCACCGTGCGTGAATCCTGGCTGAGCCCGGTGATGTCCACCGAACCGTTTGCGCCAGAGATCTCGATGCCTGTGCCGGCCAACACTTCTGAAAGCCTCATGAACCCCTCACTGACCTGTGCAAGCGCTGGTCCCTCGCGGACTGCGGCCTCATGGCCTCGCCGCGAGCTGAATGGTGACCTTGGCGCCCTTCTGCACCCGCGCCCCCGCCACGGGTGTTTGCGAAACCACTCGTCCACTCCCCATGAGCCGCGGCTCCAATGCCGCACCCAGGAGCAACGAGATGGCGTCGCGTCCGACCTTGCCGCGTACGTCCGGGACTGCGACCGCACCCGGCTCGAACTTCTCGGTGATCGCATCGGCGATGGTGGCGTCCGCCCCGACTTGCGCGTCCAACGCCACCCTCTCCGATGCCGCCCCCCCGGTGCGTGAAACCTCCGCCGCGGCGACCGGCTGCTTCACCGGTCCTCGAGGCGGAACACCGAGGTAGGTCATCGCCCCTTCCGCGATCTCACGGAAGGCAGGCGCAGCGACGAGCCCGCCATAGACGTCAGTCTTGGGCTCGTCGATCACCACCAGGATCACCAGCCGCGGATCGTCCGCCGGGACAATCCCGGCGAAGGAGGCGATCCGCTTGTCCGAGTAGCCCCGCGCGACCGGATCTGCCTTCTGCGCAGTTCCGGTCTTGCCAGCCACGGGGTACCCGTCGAGGCGTGCCCGTGGGGCCGTGCCTTCGGGCGTGGCTACGCCCTCCAGCATCGACACCACTTGGCGGGCGGTCCGGGCAGATACGACCCGGCGCACCTCGGTTGGCTTGTTCTCCAGGAGCACGACGGCGTCGGGGTCTACCACCTTCGAAACCAGGAAGGGGCGCATCAGCACACCATCGTTCGCCAATGCGCCGTAGGCGGCCGCCAGCTGGACGGCGGTCATGGAAAGCCCTTGACCGAACGACTGGGTGGCCAGGGAGACGTCCGCCCGGGGAAAGGGCACCGACCCGCGCCCCTCGCCGGGCAGGGCCAGCCCGACCTTTTCTCCGAACCCGAAGCGCTGGTGGTAGTCGACCAGGCGTTCGCGGCCCAGCTCGGTGGCGATCTTGGTCATCCCGATGTTGGAGGAGACCTGGAGGATCTTCCCCGGCCCCAGCCACCCGTGCGGCTTGGTGTCGTGGATGGTGTTCCGGCCGATGTCGAAGGACCCGTTCTCACAGAAGAAGATGTCGGTGGCCTTGATTGCCCCGGATTCCAGGGCGGCTGCCACCACCATCGGCTTGGTGGTGGAGCCAGGTTCAAAGGCGTCCAGGGCGGCCCGGTTGCGCAGAAAGTCGCGCCCGTTGGTGGTGGGGGCGTTGGGGTTGAAGCGGGGGTGGTTGGCCAGTGCCAGGATCTCCCCTGTTGCAGGATCCAGCACCACGACCTTGCCGGCGTGCGCCTTGGAGTCGGTGACCGCCTGCCCCAGCGCCTTCTCCGCCAGGTACTGAAGGTGGCGGTCGATGGTCAGGGTGATCGCGGCGCCCTGCTGTCCCAGCGGGTCCACCAGGCCGTCGACCAGCAGCTTGCGGCCGCGGGCATCCCGGTAGCCTGCCTGCTGGGACTTCTCTCCGGAGAGCTCATCCTCGAAGGCCAGCTCCAGCCCGTCCAGCCCATGCCCGTCGGTGCCCACCATCCCCAGCACATGGGCGGCCAGCTCCTTCTGCGGATAGAAGCGGCGGGGCTCGCGGGTAAAGCCGATCCCGCGCAGGTTCAGCGCCTTGACCTTGGCCACCTCGTCCGGGCGGACCTTGCGCTTGATCCAGGCGAAGCGGCGGGCCTTGCCCATCCGGCGGAGCAGCTCGTTGCCGTCCAGGGACAGGGCCTTGGCCAACAGCTTGGAGGTCCGGGGGAGATCCTCCTGTTCGGAGGGATCGATCCAGATCGAGTCCACCTCCACGCTCTGGGCCAGCGGGGTCCCGCGCCGGTCGAAGATGTCCCCCCGGCGGGCGGGGATCTCCACCTCGCGCAGGTACTGATCCTGGGCCATGGACAGCATCCGCTGGCTGTCGAAGATCTGCAGGTACACCGCGCGCGACAGGGCCCCGCCCAGCGCCGCCACGAAGGCCACGCCGACCAGGGCCACCCTCAGGCGCATCCAACGCGACGAGGAGGGTTCGCGCTGCGCGGTGTCCTTGAAGTCCTTCACGGCGTCTCCAACTTCGTCGGCCGCCGGGTGTTGGCCATCAGCTCCGGGCGCGGGGTGCGGGCCTTGACCCGGGAGGGCGAGAGCACCGCGCCGGGCGGAGGCGGGGTCATCCCCAGCTGTTCGCGGGCCAGCTTCTCCATCCGGGCCGGGCTCTTGAGGGTGGCCAGCTCCAGCTTGAGGGTGTCGTTCTCGCGGATCATCTCCCGGTTCTCGGTCTCCAGGCGGGAGAGCCGGTAGCCGGCCTCCACCACCATCACCCGGGCGGTGACGTGGAACACCCCCACCCCCACGAAGGCCACCGCCAGCACCACGAAGGGCAACAGCTCGGCCACCACGCCAGCGGCGCTGGCGCCTCGGCCCTTGGACTTCCGGGAGGTCTTCATCGGATCTTCTCCACCGCGCGCAGGTGAGCGCTCCGCGATCGCGGGTTGGCTGAAATCTCTTCTTCGGAGGGGGCCAGCGCCTTTTTGGTGAGCACCCGGAAGGCACCCTTGGCGCCGCACACGCAGACCGGCAGGCCGGGAGGACAGCTGCACTTGCCCTCCAGCGCGCGGAAGGCGTCCTTGACCCGGCGGTCCTCCAGCGAGTGGAAGGAGATGATCGCCGCCCGCCCGCAGGGGTGGAGCAGCCGGGGGAAGTCGGCCAGGAAGCGGTCCACCTCGCCCAGCTCGTCGTTGACCCAGATCCGCAGCGCCTGGAAGGTCCGGGTGGCGACGTGGATCCGCTTGGGCCAGGCGCCACGAGGCACCGCCTGGGACACCACCTCCGCGGCCTGCAGGGTGGCGGTGGGCAGCGCCTTCTTCAGGGCCCGGGCGATCGGTCCGGCGAACGGCTCCTCGCCGTACTCCTGCAGGATGCGCTTGAGTTCGGAGGCGTCGGTCTCGGCGATCAGCTCCGCCGCGGTCGGGCCCTCGTTGCCCATCCGCATGTCCAGGGGACCTTCGCGCTGGAAGGAGAAGCCGCGGTCGGAGGCGTCAAACTGGGGCGAGGAGACGCCCAGGTCCAAAAGCAGCCCGTCCACCGCGCCGATCCCCAACCCGGCCAACAGGGACTCCACCTGGGAGAAGCGACCGGCCACCGCCCGGAACCGGCCTTCGAAGCGCTGCAGCCGGCGGGTGGCGGCGGCGCGGGCGGAAGGATCGCGGTCCACGCCGATCACCTGGGCGCCTGCCTCCAGCAGCGCCTCGGAGTGACCTCCGCCTCCCAGTGTCCCGTCCACGATCAGCTTCCCCGATCCCGGATTGAGGACCTCCACCGCCTCCTTGAGGAGGACCGTCTGATGGAGGAACTCCACTTGCCTCAGGCCACTCTCAACAAGGGCAACTGGAAGGCGGCCAGGGCCGCTTCCACGCTGCGGTAGGAAAGAAAGGCCTGGTACGCGCCACCGGCGTACAGCACCCGCTCCAGATAGGGGGTCAGCCCGACCAGCTTCACGTCCCCGCCGTTGCGCTGAAGCAGCTCGGCGCGGGACATCAGCGGGCGCACCCCGCGGTAGTCCAGGTGAGGCACCGCGGACAGATCCAGCACGATCCGGATCCGCCCGCGGGCCACCTGGCGGAACAGCTCCGCCCCCACGTCCGCGAGCTCCGCGCAGCCCAGCTCACCTTCCAGACGGAGCACTGCGATCCGTCCTTGAGCCAGTGCCGTCGGTGCCCTCTTCCGCGGGTCCATCAGGGTCCCCTCCCCCTCTGAAATCGTCGTCATCACAGCGACCGAAGCTCGCCCAGCACGCGCATCACCTCGGCCGAATCGGCCCCCGCCCTCGCCTCTTCCTGCGCCTGCTTCCAGCCGTCCTTCGACCAGACCTCGATCACCTTCACCATCCCGGCCCAGATCAGTTCCTTCTCCAGGCTGGCGTGGGAGCGCAGCTGCGGCGGGATCAGCACCCGGCCCAGCTTGTCGATCGAGACCTCCTGGGCGGAGGCCACGTACAGCCGCATCAGCTGCTTGACCCCCGGCTCCATCGGGTTGCGTTTGGCCAGCGCGGTCTCCAGCTGCTCCCACTCGCGCACCGGGTACGCGTGCAGGCAGGGATCCAGCGCCGTCGTGAGGATGAGCCGCTCGTCGTACGCCCCCACCAGCGTTTCGCGCAGCTTCGCCGGGAGGCTGGTGCGCCCCTTCCCATCGATCTGGTGCTCGTAGACACCTCGAAACACGTTGGGCTCGATCCACGCTTTGGGAGAAGGTCGGCACTGGCCGCCACTTCTTACCACTTCTTGCCACGAACGGCCCGAAATTACGATCGGTTAGGGGGAGGGTCAAGAAAGCCGGCCGTCGGAAAAATGAGGGGTTGGACGATCCGCTGAACGTCGATCCAGGGGGTGTACCTGGGGGTCCGGCGGTGGGAAGGGGTGGATCGGAACCAGGGAAGCCGCGTTGACGCGAAAGATCGTGGCTTGCTACGACCATCCTCCGCTCGCCCCCGAAGGCAGGCCGGGCCTCCCATCGATGCCGACGGGACCACCGGGGCGATGCTGGAGGTTCACATGCGTGCAGCCATTCTTGTCCTGTGCGGCGTCGGAGTCCTGACCGGTTGTGGAGGGGGAGCGCGGATCGCCGACAACAAGGAGGCGGCCGCCGCCGCGGCCTTCGCCGCCAGCAGGGGCGCCAACTCCGCCCAGGGGATGTACCGGGCCCTGCAGCAGCCGATCGTGGGGATGAGCACCACCGTGGACTGTCCGCACGGGGGCACGGTGGCGGTGGGGCTGACCACCATCGCCGGTGAGAGCGGCGCCTCGATCGGCTACGAGCTGGCCTACAACAACTGCAACTACGACTCGGCCAACGCGCTGAACGGGACGATGACCCTGGCGATGACGGTCAGCAGCGGCGAGACCACCGGGATGGCGATGACCATGCTGGGCCAGGTGTCCTTCTCCGGTGAGACCTCCGACTTCGTGGACATGGACCTGACCCAGACGGTGGACATCACCCGGCTCTCCGAGACCAGCGGGACGGTCTCGGTGGTCCTGGATGGGACTGTCACCACCTCCTCCGGCACGTACACCTATACCCAGGAGACCCTGGTGATTACGGCGGACGGGATCCCGCACGCGGAGGGCTGAGTTTGTTGAGGGCGCGTGAATGCCCGGGTTGAAAAACCGGGAGTCCGCAGCCCACAGTGACTCCGAGCACCGGTCCTCGACACGCGCCCATTGACCACAGTGCCGTCCCCCAGAGCGCTCCGGGAGCTTGCATGCGCGCACGCGCTCACCCTCCTGGTGGTGTTGATATCGACGGCGGCCGTGTCCTCGAGTTGGGTCGGCCACGTCGACGTCAGAGACGCGGACCTCTACCGCGTCATCGCGCGCAACATGGTGCAGGACCAGTCATGGACGCACCTTCGTTATGTCCCTGGCGCGCATTCACCCTTCTTCGAACATCTGCCCTTCGGGTTCTGGCCCATGGCCTGGGCACTGAGTTGGTTCGGAGAATTCGGGCCCAACGCAATCAGCGCCGCCTTCTCGCTGCTGATCCTGCTGCTGGTCTACAGGGGCATCCGGAGCTGTGACGGTGGCCACGAAGCTTCCCTCCTGGGGGTGCTCATCGTGGTCCTGACCCCGGACTTCCATGCTCGGGCTGGACATCCCTACCTCGACCAGTCACTGACGTTCTTTGCGACCGCAGCCCTGCTGCCAATTCTTCCCACCGGGAGGCCCAGTGGGAGAGGGTGGCTGGTCGCGTTCATCGCCCTGGTGTGCGCGGTGGCCATCAAGGGTCCTTTTGGCCTCGTACCCTTTGCGGGCGTCATCTCTGCGCGCTCGCTCATTGAAAGGAGCCTACGAACCGTCCTTGTCGGCGGCCTGATCATGGTCCTGGCAGCCGTTCCCGCTGGCCTGTTCGTCATTCTCCAGCCTGAATGGCTAGAGGGCTTCGGTAGGAACCAGCTGCTTGCATCCGCTTCTGGTGCACGCGTCGACGGACGCCTGGACAGCCTTTACCCATTGCGGTCCATCATCGGGCACTTCTGGCCCGGAATGGCGTTGCTGGTCCCAGCGCTTTGGGCCATGAGGAAATACCCAGCGAGTCGCTCAAGCGTATTGGGGTTGGCCCTCGCCGCTGCGCTGGTTGCACTCTGCCTCCCGACCAGAAAGGTCTGGAGTCATTCGCTGGTCATCTACCCACTCGCGGCGATCTTCCTCGGTCTCGCGCTCTCCCCCGTCATCCGCACCCTTCTGACCCCGAGGGTCAGGGCCCATTCGATCTCGATCCTTGCTGGCATCGCCGTGTTTGCGCTCCTATTCGCGGCGGTCGGAGGCGGGCGGAGTTCGCTTCCCGGGGAGTGCGCACTGTCCAGGCACTTCGCCAGGGAAGCACGCGACTTCAGGGTCGGGGAGACGGTCCTGGTCGTAGACTCGACCTACCAATGGGGGTTCTTGTCCTCACTGGCGTCGCACTACTCCGTCGTCCCGGTCCTGATCCGACCGGGGGGAGCTCCTCCCGAAGCACGCCACGTCCCAGTGGATGTTCAGCTCCCATTCCTGCGAGCCGAGCGGCGATTGGCAAGCCGTGAAGGCGGCGGAGGGATGGACCTTGTGTCTTCGAAGGGCCGCTCCCTAGCGAAGCCGGCTCCTCGGTACAGGACCGCTCTCTTAGGAGCTGACATGATTTCCCGCTCTGGCCGTCTCGTGGCCGCGGCGCTTGTGGGCCGGCTTCATCCTCTTCGTTCTCGCCATGTTGGCGAGGGCCGGGCTGCCAATGCTTTGAATGTCCATGGTGAGTCGGTGCCTCGCTGAACGGAAAAGGGGTGGTTGGAGGGGGGCTCAGTCGCTGAAGGGCACGGCGGGCTTCAAGGCGCGACCGAGCCGGATGGAGTGCCCGCGCGCGCGGTCCAGCGACCGCGCGAGGGCTCGCGCAGCGCGGTCAGCCGCGATGTCAACGGCCGCGCTGGCGTCGGCGCTCATCTCTTCGATGGTGATGTTTCCGACCCGCGGTCCACGGAGCGTCAGTTGGCACCGCTTGTCCACACCGCCTCGCGGCCCATTCACGTCCTCGAGCAGAACCCGGACACTCCTCAGCTCGGGCCCGAACCGACTGAGCGCGAAGTGAAGCCGCCGCTCGATGTGCTCCCGGACTTGCTCGGTGACAGCCACGTGCCTCGTCTTGATCTCTACCCGCATCTCTTCGTCTCGCCTTCTTCGCGTTGGTTGTGCGCGATGGACAAAGAGTAAGGACCGACCATCACGTCGTCCTTTACGAAATAACGACCGCATCTGTCGGTCTGCTCGACATATTGTCGGTGGATGGAATGGCTCAACTACCATCACCTCCTGTACTTCTGGGTGGTTGCCCGGGAGGGAGGGCTGACCCAGGCGGGCAAGGTCCTCCACCTCTCGCATCCCACCCTGAGCGCACAGGTCCACGCGCTTGAGGATGTCCTCGAAGAGAAGCTGTTCAAGAAGGTCGGCAGGCGCCTCGTCCTCACCGAGATGGGCCGGGTCGTCTACCGGTACGCGGAGGAGATCTTCTCGCTCGGCCAGGAGATGGTCGACACGGTGAAGGGCCGTGCGACGGGCCAGCCCCTGCGGCTCAATGTCGGCATCGTGGACGTCGTGCCGAAGCTGATCGTGCGCCAACTGCTGGAGCCCGCTCTGCGACTCCCGGAACCGGTCCGGCTCGTCTGCCACGAGGACTCATACGAGAAGCTGCTCGCCGAGCTCTCGCTGCACACGCTCGACATCGTCATCTCCGATGCGCCAGTGCCGCCGGGAAGCAGCGTCCGAGCCTTTAACCATCTGCTGGGTGAATGCGGCGTCGGACTCTTCGGCACTCCCTCCCTCGCGAAGAGCTACCGCCGCGATTTCCCAAAGTCTCTGGACGGGGCCCCGATGCTGTTGCCTCTCGCGAACTTGCCCTTGCGTCGTGCGCTGAATCATTGGTTCGAGAAGTGCGGCGTACGGCCGAAGGTCGTGGCCGAATTCGAGGACAGCGCGCTCCTCAAGGTGTTCGGGGCCGACGGGGTCGGTCTCTTCCCGGCGCCGCTGGCCGTGGAGAGTCAGGTCTGTCGGCAGTATGGGGTCCAGTTGGTGGGCCGCGTCGAGGCAGTCCTCGAGCGGTTCTACGCGCTGTCGGTCGAACGCCGCCTCAAGAACCCCGCCGTCCTCGCCGTCCTGGAGACCGCGCGGCGCGAGCTCTTTCAGTAGCGGCTGGCTCGTTGACCTCCCCCATCACGGCGCCCCCCGGGGCTCTCCACTGATCCCCAAAGGTCCGGGACCCATTCCCCGGCCTTGTTTTTTGAGGGCTTTCTCCCCATTGTGCCGCCCGCTTGGGGGACACCAATCCAAAGGGGCCGGTTCGCCTGAAGGTGAGCTACAAAAGCCCCGAGTCGTTGCTCGGGGAGTTCACCCGCAGCATCGGTAAGGGCGTGGTCGCGCTGGAGACGGCGCGCAAGCTGCCCGTGGGCACCCAGTTCATCTTCGAGCTGCACCTCTCCGGGGTCGCCGAGCCGGTGGAGGTCCTGGGTGAGGTGGTGCAGGTGACCACCTCCGCCAAGGGCAAGCACCTGCTGGCCATCCGCTACGATCCCACCGGCGAGCGCCGCGGGGTGGACGCGGTGCTGCGGAAGATCTTCGAGGCGCACAAGAACGAGAAGATCCGCCAGTTCCCGCGGATCCCGCTGCAGCTGCGGGCCACCGAGGACACGCCCTACTCCCCCTCCTATCTGGTCCGGGACGTCTCCCGCGGCGGGGTGGGGCTGGAGGTGGAGGCACCGTCCCTGCCCAAGCAGGTGAAGATGGGCGCCCCGTTCCTGCTGGAGCTGTGGATCTCCCTGGGCACCCTGATGCTGCACGGCGAGGTGGTGTGGGCCTTTGCCCCGCCCACCGACCGGGCCAAGTGGGTGAACCCCTCCTTCGGGGTCACCTTCGGCAAGCTCCGCCAGGACACCCTGGACCGGCTGGACCGGCTGCTGGTGCTGCGCGGCCTGCCGCCGCCGCCCTGGAAGGCCCGGGTCAGCTTCGGGATGGACGCCGTCTCGCGGATGCCCTGAGTCAGAAGCGCAGGGACGTCTCCACCAGGGTCAGGCCGAAGCCATTCGCCCTGAGTGCAGGGGATGACTTCTCGGGTCTTGATTTGAAACTGAACTCGTGTTCAGTATGCCTCCGGTCTTTCAACGGAGGGTTCATGTCGTCTCAAGCAGAGCTGGTCGCCCCTGCGGTGCTGGAGTTGGTGGAGGTCTTCGAGGAGCGGGGCTCGGATCTGAAGTTCCCGGACCTGGACGCCAAGGTGCTCCAGGAGGCAGTGGCCGAGGTGGAGCGAGCTGCCGCCGACGTCCAGCGCCTGGAGGCCGAATTGGAGCGCGCCCGCGAGTTGCTCTCCTCCCGTCAGGAGGGGCTGCACGGAAAGGCCCAGCGGGCGCTGGCCTACGCCCGGGTGTTCGCTGAGGAGGACGCTGAGCTGTCCGAGCGGCTGGCCAAGGTCCTTCTCCCCCGGACGCGCAAGGCGGCTGCTGTGCGGCAGGAAACGGGACCGGGAGAGTCGGGGGAGCCAGCGCCTGTCCGCCGCAAGCGGACCTTGAAGCAGGCCTCCGAACCGCTGTTCTCCGAGAGTCAGCCCGCCGCAGTGCTGTCCTGAGGGGAACGTTGGTTCGTCCGCGCCACCCTATCGCCGCTGAGCTGGGGCCCCCCCCTGCGATGGCTGAGGGGACCTTCCGGGCTGACCCTCCTCCGATACTTCGCCCTCCCGGCAGGTGGTCCACGGTCCGAACTCTGCCGTCGGCCTGCCGGGTGGGCATGGTTCCTCATGGAGGTGCACCATGAAGAGGCTCATCTGGTCGTTGAGTGCCCTTGTCCTTGGTCTCAGCCTGGCGTGCGGAGGGCCTCGCTACCCGGAACCGTCACCGGATCCTGATCCTTCGCCCGCGCCCTACTGAACCAACCTACCGCCAGGCGTAGGACCGGTGGATCGGGTTCCGATCCGCGCGGAGTTCTTGGCGCGCCAGGTCCACCAGCTGCTGCACCAGCTTCTGCCGCTGGGTGTAGCTGTGACGGTCGACGCGCCCGTAGACCTTCTTCAGATCGCTGTCGATCTCACGCAGCCGCTTCAGATCCCGGCGTTCGGTCCGAAGCTCGCGGCCATCCGCACGCGACGCCTTGCCTCCGCGAACGTCCGCCTGCGCGTCCATCACCTCCGCGCGCTGCTCTCGCAGCTCCGCGGCCAGATAGGCCCGCAGGTCGGAGTCCACCGCCCTCAGCTCCTGACGCCTGTGGCCGCGGCTGGCCCGGTCCAAACGCTGCTGCACCGACTCCAGCCGACGCAGGTCCCAACGGTCGTCGCGCCGCTCCGGCACCTGGACCACGGGGGCGCGGCGGTAGTTCTCCTTGCCTCCGGGGGTGACCTGGGCCGCGGCCAGCGAGCCCACGGTGGAGCCAAACAATGCGACGGCGATCAGCAGGTTCGAGCGCTTCATGGGGTGAGGCTCCTTCGTTGCTTCGGGTGACGGGGGAGCCCAAAGCAAGCGCGGGGCCACACCGCAGTTCCGGGCACTTGGCGCCTGGGGGCCGGCCCTCTACTGCGAAACCCGCACAGCGGTGCGAAGGCGGCAGTGCGGATTCCACAGCGATCAAGCGGCTGAGGCCGGTGGGGGAAATCTTCAGCGAGCCGGGAGTACCTCCACTGCCATCAGCTCACCCACGAACACCACGGGCGCTGCAGCCAGCATTGGCGGCAGCGCCCGGGGGCACCTCACGAGTCCTGGGCGAAGGCCTAGTACTCGAGCGGATAGCCGCCCTTGGCCTCCACCGCCTGGACCACCACCTCGCGCAGCGCCACCGGGTCGTAGGGCACGTAGCGGGAAAGCAGGTTCAGCTTGGCCAGATGCGAGGTCAGCTCCTCGCCCTTGGCGGAAGCGCAGACCGCCTTGCGGGCGCGGTCCAGGCCGCGGGTCTGGGCCTCGGCGGCGTACAGCTTGAGCATCGCCAGCCGGACCTCGTCCAGCTTGGAGACCGACGCAGCCTGCCGGGTGCGGACGATCATCGAGTCCAGTGCGTAGGCGTCGGTAGCAATGTCCGCCACCGCGGCCAGCACCTCCTGGTGCTGTTCGATCTCCGGACCGAAGGTCTCCACCGCGACCTTGAGCGCGTAGATCGCCATCCGCTTGAGGTACTCGGCGGTCAGCGCCTCCTCGGAGAGGGCGTCGTCGTTCCGGGCCCTGGGCAGCGCGCCCTTCTCCAACTCCTCGGAGACCGACCCGGCGGCCTCCAGCAGCGGGATCTGGCCCTTCATCGCGCGCTTGAGCAGCATCCCGCTGATCAGCATCCGGTTGATCTCGTTGGTACCCTCGAAGATCCGGTTGATCCGCTGGTCGCGGTAGTTCCGCTCGCAGGAGTACTCGGCGATGAACCCGTAGCCGCCGTGGATCTGCACCGCCTCGTCCACCACCGTGGTCAGGCTCTCCGAGCCGGCCACCTTCATGATCGAGGACTCGATCGCGTACTCCTCGATCGCCGCGATGATCTTCTGATCGTAGTCCTTGGCGGTCTTGTCCTCGCCGGCCAGCCGTGCGTCGATCAGCCCGGAGGTGCGGTAGGTCATCGACTCGATGGCGTAGGAGAGCGCCGCCATCTTGGCGAACTTCTCCCGGATCAGCGGGAACTGGAAGATCGGCGTCTGGAACTGCTTTCGGTCGGTGGCGTAGCGCAGCGCCTCGCCGATCTGCGCCTTCATCGCCCCGCCCACCCCGGCGCCCAGCTTGAGCCGGCCCATGTTCAGGATGTTGAAGGCGATCTTGTGGCCCTTGCCGATCTCCCCCAGCAGGTTCTCCACCGGGACCTGGGCGTCTTCGAAGATCAGCGCGCAGGTCGAGGACCCGCGGATGCCCATCTTGTGCTCCTCGGCGCCAATCGAGAGGCCGGGGGTGCTCCGGTCCACGATGAACCCGGTGAACTTCTCCCCGTCCACCTTGGCGAACACCACGTACACGTCCGCGAAGGCGGCGTTGGTGATGAACTGCTTGGAGCCGTTGAGCACGTAGTGCTTGCCGTCCGCGGAGAGCACCGCCCTGGTCTTGGCGCCCAGCGCGTCCGACCCGGATCCGGTCTCGGTCAGCGCGTAGGCGGCGATCAGCTCCCCGGTGGCCAGCTTGGGCAGGTACTTGGTCTTCTGCGCCTCGTTGCCGAACCACACGATGGGCAGGGTCCCGATCCCCACGTGCGCCCCGAAGGTCACCGACCAGGAGCCCAGCAGCGACTGCGCCTCGGACACCAGCATCGAGGTGGTCTTGTCCAACGCCAGGCCGCCGTAGGCCTCCGGGATGTCGATCATCAGCAGCCCCAGCTCGCCGGCCTTCTGGATCAGCTCCCGCAAGAGCGCGTTGTCCTTGCCTTCGATCTGCTCAGCCCTGGGCAGCACCTGCTCCCGGCAGAACGCCAGCGCGGTGCGGTGATACAGCCGCTGCTCCTCGGTGAAGTTCTCCGGGGTCACGACCCGCGCGGAGCCCACGTCACTGAACAGGAAAGACCCGCCGGTGGGCACCACCTCGGGGAACGAATTTTCAAGCACGGCTGCCATTTTGTGGCCCTCCTGAGGGCGCCGATTCTGGAATCAGGACCGGCCGCCCGAAAAGATATGGCGCAAGGCGTCACAATGGAAGTCCTTGGTTCAGAAAGAGAATTCGGTCCTAGAAGGGCCAAGAAAGTATGGGGGTTGCGCGGTTACATGCCGAGCGCGGCGTTCCTACGAACTGTTGGCCGAGGCGTTCCAGCTTCCCCGGACGACCTGACCGGTCCCGTAGAACCCCGTGCGTCCCACTCCCACACACTTGCCTCCTCCCGAGGGATCCCTATCTTGCCGCCGCGAAGGTTGGGGTCGGACGGGGGTGCGGGATGGGTCAGGTGGTCGAAGCAGCGAAGCCGAGGCGAGCCCGTAGGATCGCCTTCCTGCGGCCGGTGCACTTGCGGACCTTGGACCAGTCGGGCCTGCCCAAGCGGATGTTCGCGGCCAACCTGGCCCGGGGCGGGATGTTCATCCGAGCACCCAATCCGCCGCCGCCCGGAACCCGGGTGGAGATCTTCCTGGAGGCCCGCGGCCGGGTGCTGAGGTTCGCGCAAGGCACGGTGGCGTTCGTGCTGCCCCGTGAACAGGCAGTGGCCCGGGGACGGCTGCCCGGCTTCGGGGTCCAGTTCACCAACCTGGCGCCCCGCTCCCGTGCGCTGGTCCACCATCTGCTCAAGCTGGTGCCGGAGGTTCCGGTGGGCCGCGACGTTCCCTCCCGCCGCCAACCGGTGGCCAAGGAGCGGCCCGCCCAGCCCCGCCGTCAGCGCCTGCGCGCCTTCGTGATGGCCACCCTGGGGGGAGCGATGGCGCTGGGCGCCTGGACCCAGCTCCCCGCCTGGTTGGGTCAGTAGCTCAGCGGGCCGGGGCGGTCCGCAGCTCCGGGCGGACCGCAATCACTGCCGCGGAGAGGACGGCCAGCGCCACCGGCACCGCGATCAGCATCACCGGTCCACCGCGGCCAATCGCCACCGCGGCGCCCACCAGGAAGGCCAGCCGCAGCGGCTCCAACTTGAACGCCCAGCCGCGTGACTCCAGCAGTCCGCCGAAGGTGCCCAGCGAAATCAGGATCAGCGTGGCGATCACCCCCAGCGCCCACGGCGGCAGCGATCCGCCCCACATCATCACCCCGAAGGTGGCGCCGAGGATGGCGGCGAAGTGGGCCAGCACGTAGAGCCGGGCCGCCGGGGTGCTGTGCGCCTCGAACTTGAGGTAGCTGTGGGGTGAGACCGGCACCGGAAGGCGCGGTTCTTCCACCCCGGGGATGGACCACTCCGGTCCCTTCAGCCACAGCCGGACCGCGTCCCCCACCCTCTTCACCCTCCCGGTCCGCCTCAGCAGCTCCACCGGATAGGCGACCTGCGCCCAGAGCGGATTGAAGCTGCGCAGCGGCGAGACCAGCCCATACACCGGCGGCTCGGTCTCCGGCTGGTAGGTGCCAAAGAGGCGGTCAAACACGCTCACGATCCCGCCGTAGTTCTTGTCGATGTAGCCGGGGTTGATCGCGTGGTGCACCCGGTGCAGCGACGGGGTGTTCAGCCAGCGTTCCAGCAAGCCCACCGTCCCCACCAGCTGGGTGTGGATCCAGAACTGGTACAGCGTGCTCAACGCCACCGCGACGCCGAAGTGCAGTGGCGGCACCCCCACCACAGCCAGCGTCGCGTAGAACGGGAACACGGTGAAGCTGGTGACCACCGACTGCCGCAGCGCCACCGCCAGGTTGTAGTCCTCGCTCTGGTGGTGGACCACGTGCGCCGCCCACAGGAAGTTCACCTCGTGGCTCAACCGGTGCCACCAGTAGTAGGCGAACTCCACCCCCACCAGGGCGAACACCCACGGCCAGGGACTGCCTTGCGAGAAGTGGAGCTGCCCGAACCGGGCGTGGATCCCGGTGTACAGGGCCAGCAGCGCCGCGGCGTAGAAGGCCTGGGCGATCTGCTGGAACACCCCGCAGCCAATGTCCGAGACCGCGTCCGCCAACCGGTACACCTGCATCCCGCGGCGCCGGGCCCCCCACAGCTCCAACCCGATCCCCAGGAAGAACAGCGGCACCGACAGCGCGATCAGGTTGGGGCCCATGGCAGGTCAATCAGGTTCCCCCTCCCCACTCCTGTCAACCTCGGGTGGGGCGAAGTGGACCCGGCCGACACTGGGGCTGGCGGCGGGCCCCGGGAACGGCGGGCGTGACGGCGCGCCACCGCGTGCTACCGTCCGCGCCGCTTGAGTTCCCCCACCGAGGAGCGCAGCTTCGGCCGATACCGCCTCCTCGATCGCATCGCCATCGGGGGGATGGCCGAGATCTACCGGGCGCGCTACCAGGCAGCGGCCGGCGTCACCAAGCCGGTGGTGATCAAGAAGATCCTCCCCGCCTACGCCGGCAACCCGAAGTTCGTCTCGATGTTCATCAACGAGGCGAAGATCGTGGTCGGGCTGGCGCACGGCAACATCGCCCAGGTCTTCGACTTCGGAGAGATCGAGGGCGAGTACTACCTGGCGATGGAGCTGGTCCCCGGCTACCCGCTCTCCAAGGTGATGAAGCAGGCCCGGGCGCTGGGGATCCCGGTCCTCCCCGCCCCCTTCGCCTGCTTCATCGGCCTGGAGCTGAGCAAGGGCCTGCACTACGCCCACACCCGCCGCGACGAGAAGAACCGGCTGCTGGGGCTGATCCACCGCGACGTCTCGCCCCAGAACATCCTCCTCTCCTACGAGGGGCAGGTGAAGATCGTCGACTTCGGGATCGCCAAGGCGCGCAACGCCACCGCGCCGGAGACCCAGGTGGGCGCGGTGAAGGGCAAGTACGTCTACTTCGCCCCCGAGCAGTGCCGCGGCGAAGGGCTGGACGCGCGCACCGACGTCTGGGCCACCGGGGTGGTGCTCTACGAGATGCTCACCGGCCGGCTCCCCTTCGAGGGCCGGATGATCGAGGTCTTCCGCCGGATCATCGCCGGCGACTTTGATCGCCCGCGCACAGTCAACGCCAACATCCCCGCCTCCCTGGAGGGGATCGTCCTCAAGGCGATGGCCCCCCAGCTGGCCCGGCGGTACCAGAGCGCCCAGGAGCTGGGCGACGCTTTGGCCAACTTCCTCTTCGCCCAGGCGCCCACCTTCTCCAATGCCGCCCTGGGGCAGCTGATGGGCCTGCTCTACGAGGACGAGCTGCGCGCGGAGGGCTTTCCGGTCCACCTCCGCCCGGAGTTCCGCCGCGAGGTGGAGGCCTGGCGGAGCGGGAAGTTCTCGCTGCCGGGCGACAAAACCCAGGCCCATGAGGGGCTCCCGCAGCCGGTCCGGTTGCGGCTGACCCCCGCCCGGGGCACTCCAATCCCGGCGGGTGACGATGACGAGGCCACCTTGCCGCCGCAGGACCTCCCGCCGGCGCCCACCGGCAGGGCGGCGCGGGGAACGGGCCCCGGCCGCACCCGCTCCACCGAGCTGGCCCCACGGGTGGCGGCACCGACCTCGTCTCCGGATCGCGAACGGTCCACCTCGCTGGGTCCCCGCGCGGGGCCTCCCGCCGGAGGAGACCACCCCACCGAGCTGGCGCCTCGCCTCGCGCCTCCTGAAGCCGCCGACGCGAAGGCCGCCGCCCTCGCCGCCGCCCGGGAGGAAGGGCTGATCACCGAGCCCTTCGACCCCTCCGAGCACCTCGCCCCCACCTCGCGCCCCGGACCTCCGGTCCCCGAGTCCTCCCAACCGGCGGCCCCGGCTCCCTGGACCCTCCGCGCTCCCCCCGGGGTCGCCTCCCCCCGGCCCGGTGACGAGGCGCGCTCTCCCTTCGCCTCCGCCGCCGCCGAGGTCGCCCAGCGACTGCTCGGCGCAGAGGAGCTGGAGGTGGCCCCCTCCAGCGCAGCTACCCGTCCGCTGCTGCCCAGGGAGATCCCGGGGGCTCCCTCCGCGCCGCGCACCCCGCCCCGGTGGCTGTTCGTGGCCCTGCCGGTGCTGGCGATGCTGGTGGCCACGCTGGCGGTGCTGGCCCTGGGGTCGCGCAGCGCCTCCATCCAGCTGACCTCCGAGCCTCCGGGCGCCGTGGTGCTGGTGGACGGGACTCCCGCGCCCACCCGCACCCCGCTGCTGCTCTCCGAGCTGGACCCCACGGTTCCCCACCTGCTGGAGATCCAGTCCCCCGGGATGCAGCCCTGGCAGCAGCGGTTGACCTTGCGCAAAGGACAGCTCACCGAGGTACATGCGCGGCTGATCCCGAGCCCGCCGCCGGTCTCTCCGCCCGCCACAGTTCCGTAGCGGGCTGTAGCCGAAAAGTTGATCATCCTCCGGCCTCTCCTACTCTGTAGGTGCACGTACGCCCCGTCCCCACGGGGCGGCACTGGAGGACGCCTTGAAGACCCTGTTCGCCGCCACCCTGATCGGCCTGACCGCACTGACCGCCACCGCCGCCACCTCCCGCCTCCAGCCAGCGGAGATCGAGGTGGACGAGATGTTGGTCAATGCGCGAATCGATGCCCGGCAGAATGAGCTGATGCGGGCGCTGCTGGCCGGCCGTCAGGCCAGCCACTCCGCGCATGCTTCGCGCTGACAATCCGCAGAACGGTCCGTACAAAGGACCGTGGCATCCCCACCCGCTTCCTGCTACGCACTTCACGAATGTCAGAGCCGTCCGCGCAACTCACGCTGTCGGTTGGTGACCGGGTCGTCTACCCGAACCAGGGCGTCTGCCGCGTTTCCGCGATTGAGGTGAAGGAAGTCGCGGGGCAGAAGCTCTCGTTTGTGACCATGCGCCGGGAGGAAGACGGCGCGGTGGTGATGGTCCCCGAAGCCAAGATCAAGACCATCGGTGTCCGTCGGGTGGCGGGCCGCGAGGAGGTCGACCAGATCTTCTCCTTCCTCCGCTCCGACAGCGACAAGGCGGATCTGGACTGGAAGCAGCGCGCCCGCACCAACCTGGAACGGATGACCCAGGGCGGAGTGCTGGGCCTGGCCGAGGTGGTGAAGGGACTGCAGGTCCTCTCCGAGCTTCGGCCCCTGCCCACCAAGGAGCGCGAGCTGTACGACAACGCGCGCCACCTGCTGGTCTCCGAGGTCTCCGCCGGCCTGGGCATCAGCGAGGTCGACGCCGAGGACGCGATCGACATCATCCTCTTTCCCCCCGGCAAGGAGCGCCCCAAGCGCACCGTCTCCGAGTTCAAGCCCGACGACGAGGGGCTGGAGGATCTGGATCCGGACCTGCTCAACATGGGCGGCGATCTGGACCTGCCCTCCGACGAGGAGCCCGCCGACGCCGAGGCCACCGAGGTCTCCGGCAAGTCGGACGACGAGGAGGGCGCCGAGGAGACCACCGAGGATGGGGTGGACGACGAGGTGACCCAGCCCTCTGGCGCGTCCGCCCGCAAGGGGAAGGCCAAGCCGGCAGCGGAGGCCGAACCCAAGCGCAAGCGGGGCCGGCCGCCCAAGCCGAAGCCGGCGGTGGATCCCAACGTCCCGCCGCCCGCGCCCAAGAAGCGTGGCCGTCCCCCGAAGCCGAAGCCGCCGGTGGATCCGAACGCTCCGCCTCCGGCCCCGAAGAAGCGTGGCCGCCCGCCCAAGAACAAGGACGGCGCGAAGAAGTGAGCCCAATCGCTGGAGGCGTGTCGTGATCCGCGTGGTGACGCTGGACGAGTACGACCAGAAGCACCTGGAGAAGTTCTCCAAGACGCTCTACGCGTCTTTCGGCGTCGGCGCCGAGCACACCGGGGACATGAAGATTCCCCCCAGCACGCCCGAGCCGATGGACGCGGAGAAGCTGGTCAACGAGCTGGGGAAGATCCGCTCCTTCGCGGACGACAAGATCCTCTTCCTCACCTCCCGCAAGCTCAAGGATCGCCAGCTGGTCTCCGGCGTGGCTCCCACCCAGGGCTGGTCCAAGTACGGCAAGGACCGGGCGATCCTCTCCACCCACGGGATGAAAGATCTAGAGACCGCGCACAAGCAGGTCAGCCGGCACGCGCTCCACCACCTGGGGCACCTGTGGGAGCTGCACCACTGCCTCGACCCGCGCTGCTCCATGTACCCGCCCTGGGCGCTGACCTTCGGCCAGGGCGACGCGATCTTCTGCACCTTCTGCCGCGAAAAGAGCGAGCAGAAGATCCGCCTTGCCACCTCCTAGCCCGCTGTCCGCGGCCACCCGCTGGCTCTCCTGGGCCAGCCTGGGGCTGCTGACCGCGACCGGGCTTTATGCGCTGATCTTCCAGCTGCGCCTGCCCTCCCGCCTCCCCGCGGAGGAGGACTTCCTGCAACTGGGTCAGCAGCTGGCGCAGCAGGCGCAGCCCGGCGACGCGGTGTTGCTGTTCCCCTGGTGGACCGAACGCGCGCGGCTGTTCGTCCCCGACGGGCTCCCGGTGGTCGGCTACCTGGGTTCGGAGGCCGACCCGCTGACCGCCCATCCGCGAATCTGGGTGATCTCCCAACCGGACCTGCCCGGCAATCGGCGGTCCGCCTTCGAAGACGCCTTCCTCCCCCAGCGCACGGTGGCCGTCCCCGAGGCCCGGTTCGGACACCTGCGGCTGACCGGCTACCACAACGGCCGGCACCGTCCGGTGGTGTTCACCCTCTCCGAGGTGCTGGGCCAGACCCGGGTGTCCATCGAGGAGCCCCAGGGCGCGCGCGCCCCCTGCTCCCCGGTGGGCGAAGGCTTCCGCTGCGGCAACCGGCTGAGCGTGAACACCGAGTGGCACGAGGCGCGCTCCGAGCCGCGGCGGTGCATCTTCCTCACCCCGCCAGGGGGAGACCGCTCGCTGGTGCTGGAGTTGCCCCCCCTGCCCCCCGCCCAGGGCTGGGCCCTGCAGGCCGGACACATCTGGGATCGCGGCTGGCACCACGGCCCCCAGCTGACCCCCAGCACGATCCGGCTGGAGGCGGGGGATGGGCGGACGGTGGCGGATCTCACCCTCGCCGTCGGACTGGAGGGCTTCCACCGCACCCAGCTCGATTCGCTTCCCTCCGGTCCCCTGCGCCTGACCGTCCACGCCCGCAACCCGGAGCTGCGCGAGCTGTGTCTGGATCTGATCGGCTACGGAGCCCCCCGGTGACCCCCCCCCACTGGCTGACAGATCGCAGGCTGGGGCTGCTGCTGTTCGCCGCCGCCTTTCTGGCCCTGGCGCTCACCGACGGGCAGGTGGGCTTCGTGCGCGACGAGAGCGTCTACTTCGCCGCCGCCGAGTCCTACGCCGGCTGGTTCAAGCTGCTCTTCCAGGCGCCCTCGTTGGCGCTGGCGGACCCGGCGATCATCCGCTCCTTCGACTTCAACCACGAGCACCCGGTGTTGATGAAGGTGCTGTACGGCCTCTCCCACCTGGTGTTCCACGAGTGGCTGGGGTGGTTCCGCTCCGCCACCGCGTTCCGGCTCCCCGCCTTCGCCACCGCCGCGTTGATCCCGCTGCTCACCTTCCGGATGGCCGTCCCCTTCTACGGGCGCTGGGCGGCGCTGTTCGCGGCAGTCACCTTCCTGCTGGTGCCCCGGCAGTTCTTCAACTCCCAGCTCGCCGCCTTCGACGTCCCGGTGGCCGCGATGTGGCTGTGGGTCATCTACTCGTTCTGGCGCGCCCAGGCCGGCGGACGCCATTGGTGGCTGTGCGGCATCGCCTTCGGACTGGCGCTGGCCACCAAGCACAACGCGCTGTTCCTGCCCTTCGTGGTGGCTCCGTTCGCGTTGTGGAAGGCGTACGCGGCGACGGGGGCCGGCACCGACCTCGCCGCCGAGGACACCCGGCTGGCCCGCATGCGGGTGAATGGCTTTGTGGCGGTGGTCCTGGGGGCAGGCGTCCTCTACGGCCTGCTGGCGGCGCTGTTGGGCCCCCGCTTCACCGAGCGCTTTTTGCTGCTCTCCCCCCACACGGTGATCTACCTGGCCACCCTGGGCGGGACCGCGGCCTGCCTGTTCCCGCTGCGGCGGACCTCGTCGGCGGCCTTCTTCGCGTTGGCGCCCTTGTGGGCGATCGCCGCGTTGGGACCGGTGGTGTTCTACCTGCACTGGCCCTACCTGTGGCACCACCCGGTGGAGCGCACCGCCTGGTGGTTGGCCTTCCACGCCCAGCACAACCACTACGCCTGGTTCTATCTGGGCGAGCTTCTGCGCGAGCCCCCCTTCCCGCTGGCCTACGTGGTGGTGAAGACCGCGCTGACCGTGCCCGCCGGGATCTTCATCCCGATGGCGCTGGGCTTCTTGTGGCTGGGCGGTCGCAGCGTGGCCGCGCTGTTCCCCGGCCGCACCCCGTGGACGCCGCCGTCCATGGGCGAACTGTTGATCCTGCTCAACGCCCTGGTCCCGATCCTGGTGATCAGCCACCCCAACGTGCCGCACTTTGGCGGGGTGAAGCACTGGTTCCCGGCGATGCCCTTCCTCTCCATCCTGGCCGGGGCCGTGGTGTGGCGGGCGGCCACCGATGGCGCCGCGCTGCTTGAACAGCGAGCCCGGCCGCTGGCGCTGTTCGCCGGGCTCTCCCTCCTCTTGGGGAGCTCGGCGTTGATCTCACTGGTGCGGATCCACCCCTATGGGACCAGCTTCTACGGCGAGCTGGCCGGCGGACTCCCCGGGGCGGCCTCACTGGGGATGCAGCGGCAGTTCTGGTCCAACAACGTCACCGGGGTGCTGCCCTGGCTCAACCAGCACGCCCCGCGCGGCGCCCGGATCTACCTGCACGAGGTGAACGGGTACTCATTTCGCGACTACCAGCGGAACGGAATGCTGCGCCCCGACCTGAGGCCGGCTGGAGGCCCGGGCGACGCGGAGCTGGCCGCCTATCAGTACCATCAAGAATTTCGGGAACATGAGATGAACATCTGGCAGGCTTTCGGAACTGCGAAGCCGGTGTTCGGCCTGTTCGTAGACGAGACACCTCAAGTCGTTGTGTACCGCCGCCGGTAGGTGGCACAGGGGAGGGACGGACACGATGAACCGGTATGTTCTTGCGGCACTGCCGCTGCTGATGTTCACGGGCTGCAAGCCGGGCGTTACCGGCACCACGCCCCAGAAGCGCGCCGAGCTGCGCGTGCTCAACGGAAGCACCCTCGAGGTCGCGCCGATGGAGGGGCAGCTGCCCTTCTGCCTGCTCTTCACAATCACCGATCACGGCAAGCCGCCGATCATCCGGCAGCTGACCATGACCCACGAGAACAAGTCGGTCCCCTGCGAGGCCAGCCGCGCCATCGGCGGGATCTCCTACCGGGTCCCGATCGAAGAGGGGAAGGTCCGGGTGCTGACCTTCTTCTCCGACAGCAAGCTGGTGGCCGGGTCGGTGGCGCAGCAGATGTACGAGCTGGCCGCCAACAACCCCCGCTGGAACACCCTGGACCTGCGGCTGCCCGGCAAGGTCCACGTGGAGTCCCTGGAGTTCGATCCGCAGCCGGACCGTCCCGTCACCTCCGGGAGCGTGGTGGGCAGCGGCGGCGACCTGCAGGCCGACGCCGGCGAGGTGGTCACCCCCGCCGCGGCCAGCGACGCCGGCACCGCCCCCTAAAGGGCCGCGGCGCCTCTCCCTCCTTCCAGCGCGCCCCGGGGCCCAGCGGCCTTCGGGGCGTTCTCGTCTCCAGGCCCTAGAAGGCGTCCTTGAGGATCGCCAGCAGGTCGGCCTCGGTGCACTTGCGGGGATTGGCCTGGTGCGAGGCGTCCTGGAAGGCCTTGGCGGCGATCCGCTCCAGGTCCGCCTCCTTTACCCCCACCTCCCGCAGCCGGGCGGGGATGCCAATCGCCTCGTTCAGCTTGCGTACCCGGTCGATGGCGCGGGCGGCCAGCATCTCCTCCCGCTGGGTGGAGGGCTCGCCCATGGCGATCGCCACCCGGGCCAGACGCTCCACGCTGGCGCCGCGGTTGAACTCCATCACCGCCGGCAGCACCACCGCGTTGGCCAGCCCGTGGTGGGTGTGGGAGATGGCGCCCAGCGCGTGGGCGATGGCGTGGGCCGCGCCCAGGCCCTTCTGGAAGGCGATCGCCCCCTGCATCGCCGCCACCATCATGTCGGTGCGGGCGGCCAGGTTGCTGCCCTCGCGCACCGCTACCTCCAACGACCGCGCCACCCGGTGGATCCCGTCGATGGCCAGCGCGTCCGCCAGCGGGTGCACCCCGTTGGAGATGTACGCCTCCAGGCAGTGGGTGAAGGCATCCATCCCAGTGGCCGCGGTAGGCCCGGGCGGCAACCCCAGGGTCAGCTCCGGATCGCAGATCGCCGCCTTGGGCATCAGCGCCGGGCTGAAGATCACCGTCTTGCGGCCGGTGTCCTCCAAGGTGGCCACCCCCGAGCGGCTGACCTCCGAGCCGGTACCGGCGGTGGTGGGGATGGCGATCAGCGGCGGGAGATCGTCGCGCACGTACTTATCGCCGCCGGCGGCGTCGTCGTAGCGCGAGAGCGGACCTTCGTGGGTGGCCAGCAGCTGGACCAGCTTGGCCGCGTCCAGGGGACTGCCGCCGCCCAGGGCGATGATCCCGTGGCAGCCCTTCTCCTTGTACACGCGCACCCCGTCCAGGGCGTCCTTCTCGGTGGGGTTGGGCTGGACCTGATCGAAGACCTCGTAGGCGAGGTCCGCCTTGCGCAGGACCGCGAACAGCTTCTCCGCCAGCCCCGCCTTCACCACCCCCGCGTCGGTGACCACCAGCGGGCGCCTCATCGCCAGCCGCTGCGCCTGCGCCGGGGTGCGCTGCAGGGCGCCCGGCCCCAGCACCACCTTGGTGGGAAAGGACATCTCGATGATGCGATCGATGGGGACATCAGACTTCATGCTCGTTCCTCCGGCCCGCTTGGGGCCTAGATCAGCTCCAGGTAGCGCTCCAGCTCCCAGTTGGTCACCGCGCGCTCGTACTGCCGAACCTCCCACTCCCGGGTCCGGATGTAATGGTCCACGAAGCCCTCCCCCAAAAGCTCGCGGGCGCGGGTGGAGTTCTTGAGCAGGGCAATCGCGTCGCGCAGGTTGCGCGGCAGCGGCCGGGCCTCGGCCTGGTAGCCGTTGCCCCCCACCGCCTCGGTGGGCTCCACCTTGTTCCGGATCCCCCACAGCCCGGCCGCCAGCGAGGTGGCCATCCCCACATAGGCGTTCATGTCCGCGCCCAGCTGCCGGTACTCCAGCCGCATCGACTTGGGCGAGTCGCCAATCACCCGGATCGCGCAGGTGCGGTTCTCCCGCCCCCAGGTGGCGGTGGTGGGCGCCCAGGTGTTCTCCACGCTGCGCTTGTAGCTGTTGATGGTGGGCCAGTAGAGCGCGGTCAGCTCGGGCATCAGCTCCAGCTGCCCACCGATGTAGTGACGCAAAGTCTGGCTCATCCCGTGTTCGTCGTCCGGGTCGTAGAAGGCGTTGGCGCCGCTCTCCATCCCCCACAGCGACTGGTGGACGTGACCCGAACAGCCGGGCAGCTTGGGCGAGACCTTGGCCATGAAGCAGGCGGTCAGCCCGTGGCGGGAGCAGATCTCCTTGAGCGCGGTCTTGAACAGGATCGCCTTGTCCGCGGACTTCTCCAGGTCGTCGTAGCGGATGGCGGCCTCGAACACCCCGGGGCCGGTCTCGGTGTGGAACCCCTCGATGTCCAGGCCGAACTGGTTGCAGCCGTCGATGATCGCGTGCACCAGCGGCGCGCTCTGGCTGGTGCGCAGCCAGGAGTAGCCGAACATCCCCGGGGTCAGGTGGGTGAGGTTGGCAAAGCCCTTGTCGTGCAGGGTCTGCGGCGTCTCCCGGAAGATGAAGAACTCATACTCGGCCCCGAACTTCGGCAGGAAGCCCTGCGCCCGGGCCTGCTGGCCGACCTTCTGCAGCAGCTGCCGGGGCGAGGGCTCGAACGGGGTCCCGTCCTTGTTGACGAAGTCCAGCAGGAAGGCCGCGGTGTCCGGCTCCCAGGGGATCACCCGGGCGGTGGAGAGGTCCACCCGCGCGGTCATGTCCGGATAGCCGGTGTGCCAGCCGGTGACCTGCGCGTTGTCGTACAGCTCGTCGGCCATGTCCCAGCCGAAGACCACGTCGCAGAACCCCATCGAGCTGGCGGCGCTGGAGAAGAACTTCTCCAGCGAGATGTACTTGCCGCGCCAGATCCCATCCAGGTCCACCGCGCCGACCTTGATCTTGGTGATCCCCTTCTCGGCGATCCAGGCCTTGATCCCCTCCAGCTTCGCAGCGTCGCTGACCTTGACCTCGTTCCGCACGGGCGCGGCAGCGCTCTTCGCGGACAGCCTTCTTCGACCCTTGACGACCTGGGTTGCCATGGTGGAACCGCCTCCGGCGGGAGTGGAAAGAAGCCGCCACGGTCGGGCAGCTCACAGGTGGCTGCGACTGTAGGCACCACCGCCCTAAGCGGCAACGGAGCGGGCCTGGGGGAAATGCACCGAGGAACAGCCGGTGTCGGCGAGCGGACGGTGGGTGGTGCAGAAAGCGGAGCGGCGGACCATCCTGCAGGTCAGGCACGCTCCATGACCCACGTATTGATGATCAAGGCCGGCGAGACGGCCACCCCGATCCGGCTGGCCAGCGGTGACTACGACCGCTGGTTCCTGCAGACCGCCACCGTCCCCGGGGTGAAGTTCCAAATCGTCCAGGCGCACCTGGGAGAGCGGCTGCCCTCCTCCCCAGCGGAGTTCGACGCGGTGCTGGTCACCGGCTCGCCGCTCTCCGCCACCCAGCCGGTGCCCTGGATGCTGGCCGCGGCGGAGTTCATGCGCACCGCGGCGGCACAGAAGATCCCGGTGCTGGGGGTGTGCTTCGGACACCAGCTGCTCTCCTTGGCCCACGGGGGTCGGGTGATCCGCAACCCGCGCGGCCGGGAGATCGGCACGGTGGAGGTGACCCTGACCCCAGAAGGCCAGCGGGACTACCTGTTCGAGGGACTACCCCCCCGGCCCTCGGTCCAGGCCACCCACGAGGACGAGGTCCCGTCGCTGCCGGAGGGCGCCACCCTGCTGGCCACCAACCCGCTCTCCCCGATCCAGGCGATGGCCATCGGCCCCTACCTGCGGGGGGTGCAGTTCCATCCGGAGCTTGCCTCGGACGCCATGCGCAGCGTGATCCTGGCCCGGGCGGAGAAGCTGGAGGCCGAGGCGAGAGCCAGGAACCATCCCCCCGGAGAGCGGGTCCCCCAACTGTTGGCCGCGCTGCGCCCCACCCCGTTCGGCGCCCGGGTCTTGAACAACTTCCTCGCCCACGCCGCCCGGCGGCGTGGGTAGAAGGGAATTTGGAGGCACCATGTCGAACCGCATTCTGGCCGCAGGGCTGAGCATCTTCCTCCTCGCAGGTTGCGAGACGCCGGACCTCTGCCTGCTGGCGCCCACCTGCGAGGACAACCGGGCCACCAACTGCGACCGCGGGTGCAGCACCTGTTCGGGGACCCCGGACCTGCGCGAGTGCGGCACCTCCACCTGCCAGGTGCTGGCCGGCGATCCCACCTCCACCCGTTTCTTTGGCGACCGCGCGGTGTGCGTGGTCCCCGGCACCGGGGACTGCGATCCGGCGACCTTCGGCGAACCCACCTGCAGCGAAGGGGTGGTCCGGGGCTGCAGCGCCTACCGCAAGGTGGTGGAGGCCAACTGCGCCCGCGCCGCACAGTACTTCGAAGCCGCGCCCTGCTGTGCCCAGCCCCAGGGCGGCGACGGGGGGCCGTAGTCGCACCAGGCGGGGAGGCGGTATCCTCGATCCGAAGGATCGCCGATGAACCCGCTGCTGCTCCACTACCGAAAGCTTCACCGGCGGCTGCAGGATGCGCGGGGCTACCTGTCGTTCGATTCCTCCGGCAACGAGGTCCAGCGGAAGACCGACTTCTCCCACTGCCCCCGGCCGGTGCTCTTGCTGTACGGGTTTCTCTCCACCCGCCGGACGTTCGATGTGCTGGAGCGGCGGCTGAGGCGGGATGGGTACTGCGTGTGGTCGATCAAGCTGGGCGGCCTGCTCAACACCTACAGCACCCGGGGCATCGACGACTGCGCGGAGTTGGTGCGGGAGAAGGTGGAGCGGATGTACGCCCGCCACTCGATGGGTCCGCTGTCGATCATCGGCCACTCCAAGGGCGGGCTGATTGGCCGCTACTACGTCAAGCGTCTGGGCGGCGACCAGCGGGTCAAGAACCTGATCACCCTGGGCACTCCCCATCACGGGACGCCGATGGCCTACCTGGGCTGCGCCACGGTGGGGATGGTGGCCAAGAGCGTGTGGCAGATGACGCCGATGTCGCCGTTCATCCGCCGGCTGAAGATCGGCGCCTTCCCCCGGAGCGTGCGCTTCACCTCCATCTACTCCAAGGACGACAGCTTCAGCCCCTACCCCACCTGTCTATTGGAGACCGGACCGGACAACCTCCAGAACCTGGAGGTCCCGGGCATGGGCCACCGGGAGTTCCTCTATCGCGGCGCGGTGTACGAGTTGATCCGCCGGGAGCTTTCCCTGGGCTACGGTGACCCGGTCCCCCAGCCGCGACTGCAGGCCGCCCGGACCCTGCTGGGGACGCTGGGCAAGACGCCATGACCTCCCGCTGGGACAAGATCCTGGAGTCGAAGCCGGTTCCCATCTTCGAACACCTGATCGAAGAGGTGTCCAAGCTGCTGGCCAAGGATCTGGAGTCCTGGCCTCCGCCGATCCAGGAGTTGGACCTGGCGACCGGCAGCAGCTTCCAGGAGCTGTTCGCCCCCGACTACGCCCAGCCACTGCCGGTGGCGTACCGGGAGGCGTTCCAGCTGGCGCGCTGGAACCTCACCCACCAGCTGGACGCCTACGACGATTACATGCGCAACCAGCGCTGGCTGGCGCGCGGTCTTCCTTCCACCGCGAAGCTGGAGCTGCTGTTCCTCAGCCGCTGGTTGGAGGAGCAGATGCACGGCCTCTCCGAGTCCACCTCCGGGAGGGTCAAGCGCAAGCAGATGCTGGAGATCCTGGAGAAGGTGGAGCGGCGGCTGGGGCTGCTGCAGCTCCCCTCCTGAGCGGCCGGGCTGGCAAGCCCAGGTTGGCCCGCCGGGCGGCTTCTGCCATAAGCCCCGCGCCATGGAGCAATCCGCCCCCTCGACCAGCTCTGCCAGTGAACGCAGACGACGCCTCCTGATCCTGGCCTGCTTGTGGGTGTTCGTGT
>JALYOC010000071.1 GCA_030857095.1 Myxococcota bacterium
GCCCCCGGCTCGTCGCCCCCGCCGGCCGAGCTGCCGAACAGCGGCGGCGGCTGGAGGTACTGCGGGGGAAAGGCCGGCAGGGCCAGGGTGGGAGACTGATCGAGGGTGCCGCGCCGGACCTGGCTCAGGTCCAGCGGCTGGGTGCCGCGCACGTCCTCCGGCCGCGGCGGCGCAGGCAGCGGACGCATCCCAAGGCGCGGCGCCTCGGGCGCAGCCGGCCCCCAGGAGGAGGCGGACGCGGCCACCTTGGCGGCGATCGCCTGGGCGATCAGCCCCGGATCCATCTGCTGGGTCTCGTCGGTGCGCTTGAGCGCGGCCGGCAGCAGCGAGAGGTCCAGCGGGATGGTGGCCCCCTCCGGGGCCCCGGGGACGGGAGGAGGCGGCAGGGGCAGGCGGGCGCCGGCCAGCTCCACCACCGGGGCGCGGTCGGTCCGGCGCAGGCTGGCCGGGACCTGCCCGGCAGGTTCGGTCACCGCCGGGGCGTGGGGGGCGACGAGGCTGGGCGCCGCCAGGGCGGTGACCTCGGCGGCCAGCTCCATCGGGGTGGCAAAGCGGGCGCCGGGGCTGGAGCTGACCGCCTTGCGGTACACCGCATCCACCTGGGCGGAGAGATCGGGCCGCAGCCGGGAGAGTTCGGGCGGCACCCGCTCTTGCGGGACTGCGCCGGTGAGCAGCTCTCCCAGCAACACCCCCAGCGCGTAGACGTCGGTGCGCACCTCCACCGGGCCCCCGGCGAACAGCTCCGGGGCCAGGTACGCGTCGGTCCGCTGGACGCGGTTGGCCTGCAGAAACGCGTCCCGGGGCAGGGCCTGGGCGAGGGCGAAGTCGGTCAGCTTGAGCAGGTCCGGTTGGACCAGCACGTTCTGGGGCTTGAGATTGCCGTGGGGCGCCAGCTTGTGCGCGGCGGTCAGCGCCAGCGCGATCTGGGTCACCAGCGGTTCAATCTCCGCCAGGGTGAAGGTCTGCCCCTTGGCGCGCCGGGCATCGATGATCCGCCGCAGCGACAGCCCGTCCACGAACTGGGTGGCGTAGAAGGGCCAGCCGCGATCCTCGCCGTCCTCCACCACCCGGACCAGGTTCTGGTGGCTCAGCTTGCGCCCCAGGCGGATCGCCCGCTGGAACACTTCGCGGTCCTCGGCGGAGGAGAAGGCGGCGGGGTTCAGCGCCTTGAGGGCAAGATCTCCCCCGGCGGCGACATCCTCCACCTTGAACACGAAGCCCAACGGACCCGCGCCCACGATCTCGCGGATGCGAAAGCGCATGGCCACGATGTCCCCGGAGCGATAGGGCGCCCCGTCCACCGCGCCCTGGGCCACCCGCTTGCTCAAGGTGGAGGCGGAGGTCTGGTTGACGTCCAGCTTCTGGCCGCAAGCCGCGCAGGCCTCGCTGGTGTCGCTGTTGTGGCTACCGCAGCGGTAACAAAGCAATTGAGGCAACGCTCCCGGAGAGGGGGTGAAAACTACCAGTCCTGATGAACGCGGAACAGGGGTGTGGAGGCGTTCAACGGCCGGTGGAGCCGAAGCCCCCGGTTCCACGGTCGGTGTCGGTCAGCTCGGACACCTCCACCAATTGGGCCCGGGTCACCGGCGCCACCACCAGCTGGGCGATCCGGTCTCCCCGCCGCAGGGTCACCGCAGAGGAGGAGAGGTTGACCAGCAAGACCTGGACCTCTCCGCGGTAGTCCGCGTCGATGGTCCCCGGCGCGTTGAGGACGGTCAGCCCGCTCTTGAGCGCCAGGCCCGAGCGGGGCCGCACCTGGCCTTCGAAGCCGGGGGGAAGCTCCAGCGCCAGCCCGGTGGGGACGGCGCTCCGCTCCAGCGGGGCCAACACCCGGTCCTCAGCGAGATCCGCCAACAGGTCCATCCCGGCGGACAGCTCGGTCTGGTACCTGGGCAGCGGCAGGGGGGATTGCTCTTTTCGGACGCGGCGAACCTTGAGTTCCAACTTTGACCTCCGGGCGGGCGCTTACTATCCGACCGGTGCGTCCTTCACTAGCGGTGGCGTCCGGGGGAACGGAGATCGGCCGCGGCGCCCGGAAGCGCAACGGGTCCACCGGGTGGTCCGCCAACTCCAGCTGGTAGTGCAGGTGCGGCCCGGTGGAGCGGCCGCTGTTCCCGGACCGGGCGATGACCGCCCCCCGCTCCACCCGTTGCCCGGTGGCCACCAGCAGCTGCGAGTTGTGGCAGTAGGCGGTGGTCACCCCGTTGCCGTGATCCAGCACCAGCACCTTGCCGTTGACCGAATCCTCGCTGGCGCGACGGACCACCGCGTGCGCCGAGGCCTTGACCGCGGTGCCAACCGGCATCCCGATGTCCACCCCGGTGTGGTGGCGGCGGCCCCCCAGCAGGGGGTGGTTCCGCGCTCCGAAAGGAGAGGTGACCGGCAGCCGCTCCGGGACGGGCCAGGAGAGGGCGTAGGCGGTGGAGAGGGTGATCGCCTGCGCAGCCTTGGCCACCCGGGCCTCGAAGTCCGGGGGCAGCTGCCGGGCGATCTCCTCCATTCCCACCACCCCACCCTCCGCGGCGGCGCGCTCCTTCGCGTAGCGGGCCGGCTCGTAGCCGCACAGCAGCGCCAGCACCGCCGCCTCGTCGCTGCCCAAATCGGTGCGGAGGTGATCCAGCAGCCGGGCCATCTGTTCGGCCCCCCGGCGGTCGTCCTCCAGCAGCGCCGGGTCGATCTGGTAGCGACGGGCGGTCTCGTAGGCCGCGGCCCGCTCCGCCCGGGGCAGTCCGGCGAGGCTCTCCAGGGCGCCGTAGGCCAGGGCCATCCGCAGCGGGAGGTCGCCGCGGGGGACCACCGGTCCCCCCACCCGGCGCTCGGACCAGACCGAGACGTCGGAGGAGGCGCCGCCGTAATAGGCCAGCAGCGGGCGCGCGGTGGTGCGGGTGTCGGTCGTCCAGGCGGTGGCCCGCCGCAGCAGGGCGCCCGCGGGGGTGTGGTAGTAGGCGCCCCACACGCAGAGCAGCGCCACCAGGAAGTCCAGCAGTCCTCGGGCCGGGCGCGCGAACATGGCGGTCACCGGAAGAAGGACAGCACCGGGGAAGCGTCCCACAGCGCGGCCACCGCCAGCGGGAGCACCGCCAGCGAACCCCATAGTCCGTGGACCAGCGCGTTGCGGGGCGAGGGACGGACCTCGCGGGACAGCTCATCCGCATGCTCCAGGTTGCGCAAGACCGCGCGCCACCCCAGCGAGTACAGCACCAGCCCCAGCACCCCGATCGCCAGCAGCCGGGCCGCTATCCCCGCCGTCCCGTCCCCCACCAGCAGCCGCCCGGAGAGGTAGACCTGGCCCTGCACCATGCGGGCGATGGCGCAGGCCCCGGCGGTTACCACCGCCGCGCTGGCGAAGGGCCGGATGATCCGCACCGAGGTGGGCTGGACCTTGAAGCGCTGCAGCAGCGCCTTGAAGCCACCGGTGCGTTCGGGGTGGAGGGCGAAGTCCAGCGGGCGGACCGTGCTCCGCTCCTTCTCGTGGTAGCCCAGGGCCGGCAGCGCCAGCAGCAGATCCACCAGCAGCTCCCACCCCAGCGCCAACCCGCGGGCCAGCTTCACCCGCTGCTCCAGGCCCACCAGATCCACCAGCCCGCTGGTGAACTTCCAGGCCCCAAACACCCCGTCGAAGCCGGCGTCCAGGTGGTCCACCACCCACAGGATCCGGTCGTCGATCGCGTCCGCGGCGGCGTGCACTCCCACCGCGATCAGCGCCAGCAGGCCCAGCGGCATGTAGGCCCAGCGAAAGCCGCTCAGCGCCCGCGAGACCTTGGTCACCCGGCTGGCGTTCTCTTCGGGATCCATCCGCTGAAAGGGTCGTCGGCCGGCCACGGTTCTCCTCAAACGTTCGAAGGCAGCGGGGGATCTTTCTGCAAGTCGCCCTCCAACCCAACTGTGGCCGGGGGACCACGCCCGGTTGTGGGTGCCAGTGTACGCCCGCCCCCTACTCGCTGACGTGGATCGGCACCTCGCTGCGCACTTGGCGCAGCCCCTGGCACATCGGCGGCTCGGCCAACGGGGCGTCTGGACATGAAAAAGCCCCCGCGCTCTTTCGAGTGCGAGGGCCCTTTCCCCAACCAGACGGCGCTGGCCGGTGGAACCGCTAGGCCTTGGCCTTGGGCTCCTCACCCTGCGCCGCGGCGGGCGGGGGCGGAGCCTGGCCGGCCTGCTGCTGCTCGGCGCGCTCAGCCAGGGCCTCCTTGCGGGAGAGGCGGATCTTGCCGGTCCGGTCGATGGAGACGACCTTGACCATCACCTCCTCGCCCTCCTTGAGCACGTCCGAGACCGCCTTGACGCGCTTGTCGGACAGCTCGGAGATGTGGATAAGCCCGTCGGTGCCGGGGAACAGCTCCACGAAGGCGCCGAACTCGGCGATCTTGCGGACGGTGCCCAGGTAGATCTTCCCGATCTCCGCCTCACGGGTCAGCGCCTGGACCATCGCAATGGCCTGCTGCACCGACTCGTTGTTGTTGGAGGCGATGGACACCTTGCCGGAGTCCTCGATGTTCACCGAGCAGCCGGTGCGGGCGATGATGTCCTTGATCACCTTGCCGCCGGGCCCGATCACGTTCTTGATGAACTCCGGGCGGATCATGAGGGTGGTGATCCGGGGGGCGTACTGGGAAATCTCCTTGCGGGCCTCCGGCAGCGCCTTGGCCATCTCCGCCAGGATGTGCAGCCGGCCGCGGCGGGCCTGCTCCATCGCCTTCTGCATGATCTCCGTGGTCAGCCCGGTGATCTTGATGTCCATCTGGATGGAGGTGATGCCCTTGCTGGTGCCGCACACCTTGAAGTCCATGTCCCCGAGGTGATCCTCATCCCCGAGGATGTCGGAGAGGATGGCGATCCGGTCGCCTTCCTTGATCAGGCCCATGGCGATCCCGGCCACCGGCGCCTTGATCGGCACTCCGGCGTCCAGCAGCGCAAGGGTCCCGCCGCAGACGGTGGCCATGGAGGAGGAGCCGTTGGACTCCAGGATGTCTGAGACCAGCCGGACCACGTACGGAAACTGATCCGCGTTGGGGAGCATGTTGCGCAGCGCGCGCTCCGCCAGCGCCCCGTGACCGATCTCCCGCCGACCGGGTCCGCGCAGCGGCTTGGCCTCGCCCACCGAGAACGGGGGGAAGTTGTAGTGGAGCAGGAAGCGGCGGAAGGTCATCCCCAGCAGCGACTCGATCCGCTGCTCGTCGTCCGCGGTGCCCAGGGTGGCGGCCACCAGCGCCTGGGTCTCCCCGCGGGTGAACAGCGCCGAGCCGTGGGTCCGGGGAAGCATGCCGACCTCGCAGGCGATGTTCCGCACCACATCGTGGGCCCGGTCCCCAATCCGGCCTCCGTCCAAGACCTTGCCGCGGACGTAGTCATACTTGAGGTCTTCGATGGCGGCCTTGGCCAGCTTCTCCTGGGCCGCGTAGCCCTCACCCAGGTCGGCCTTGACCTTCTCCAGGATCGCCTTCTTGACCTCGGAGAGGCGCTGGTAGCGGGGCAGCTTCTCGTGGATGCCGTAGGCACCCTTGATCAGCTCCAGGCCGTGCGCCTTCACCTTCTCCTTCAGCTCCTCGCTGGCGGTGGGCGCGGACTCGAAGGTCCGGGTCTGGACCCCCAGCTCCTTGCGCATCTGCAGCTGCAGCTCCAGGATCGGCTGGGTGGCCTTGTGGCCGAACTCAAGCGCGGCCACCATGTCCGCCTCGCTGAGCTCCTCGGCGCCGCCCTCCACCATCACCACCGCCTCCTTGGAGCAGGCCATCACCAGGTCCAGATCGGACTCGGCGCGCTGCTTGGCGGAGGGATTGGCCACCAGCTGGCCGGCGACGCGGCCCACGCGGATGCCGGCGATGGGGCCGTTGAACGGGATGTCGGAGACCATCAACGCGGCGGACGCGCCGGTGATGGCGTGGATGTCACCCTCGGTGTTCGGATCCGAGGAGATGATTCCGCAGATCACCTGGGTCTCGTAACGGTACCCGTCCGGGAACAGCGGCCGCAGCGAGCGGTCCACGATGCGGGAGGTCAGGGTCTCCTTCTCGGTCAGCCGGCCCTCACGCTTGAAGTAGCTGCCGGGAATCCGGCCGGCGGCGTAGAGCTTCTCCTGGTACTCAAGCGTCAGCGGGAGGAAGTCCAGACCCTCCTTCTTCTCGCGAGCGGAGACTGCGGTGACAAGCAGGTGGGTGTCGCCGTACTTCACCACCACCGACCCGTCGGCCTGCTTGGCCAACTTTCCGTGCTCAACGACCAGCTCGTTCTCACCGAACTTCACAGACTTTTGGATATACATGTTTTTCCTGTGCGCGCCGTGGATCCCCGGGAGGGACGCCAGGCACCGACGCGCTAGTGGGTGTCCCCGCGCTGAACCGGGGAGGACTTTTTGATCCCAGATCGGCGTGGCCAAACCCGTGGGCTTGGCCAGATCGAACGGAAACCAAAAAACCATCCCGGAACTTCGCGGGCGGAGAAGGTTGCCCTTCCTCCAGCGGGGTGGACGCGCACCATGCGCCCCCACCCTGTTCAGCCTTTGAAACAACCCGGGGCGCTCCGAACTGCCGGCGCGCCCCGGATTTCCAATCACCGACGGCCGCCTACTTGCGGATGCCGAGACCGTCGATGAGCTTCTTGTAGCGGTTGTTGTCCTTGCGCTTCAGGTAGTCCAGAAGCCGGCGCCGCTGACCGACGAGCTTGAGCAAGCCCCGGCGGGAGTGGTGGTCCTTCTTGTGGGTCTTGAAGTGCTCCGTGAGCATGGTGATCCGCTCGGACAGCAGCGCCACCTGCACCTCGGGAGAACCGGTATCCGTCTCATGGGTCCGGTACTTCTGGACCAGCTCCGACTTCTTCTCCTGCTCGACTCCAGGCATTTGACTGCTTCCTTAGCCCCTCCATCAGGATTCACCCGGACCGCGGAGGGGCGCAGACCGGGCAGCGAAACCACGACAAGTGGGGGGCTTATAGGCGTCTAAAACGTACAGATCAACCGCGTGACGTGCCTGGCTTCTTCGCCGAGGCCGCCATCAGGTACATCCGCGTGCCCTGCTGAAGGGTCCCCAGGCCGCCGTGCTGGTCCTTGACCGCCGGGGAGCCCATCACCAGACGCAGCCCCTGCTGGGCGCCGCGGCGCTCGCTGGCCACGTGCTGCCACAGGCGGGGGTAGAGCTTGAACAGGCTCTCCATCACGTCGCCCACCCCGGCGGTGGAGGGCACGCCCAGGCTCAGCTGTCGGCGCCCGTCGACGGCGGGGCGGATGGTTTCGGCCACATGGACCGTGATGGTGAGCGGGACGGCCATGTCAGCTGACGAGGACCCGAAGATACTTCAGTCGGCGCTCGGGCGTGACCTCGGCGATCGCCAAAAGTTCACCGCTGCCACCGTCCAGTACCCGGATCCTGCCCACCGGGGTGTCCGCGGGAGGATCCATCGCCACCCCGTGGCGGACCTTGGCGGCCAACGGACCGGGGAGGGACAGCGGCGGCATCTCCGCCAGGGCGTCGTTGGGGGATACCAGGCGCGAGGAGATCTCCCCCCAGGCCTGGGCAGCCACCCGCTCCAGCAGGGTCTGCAGCGGCAGGGCCTGGGCCAGGGAGAACGACCCGGAGTGGGTGCGCCGCAGCGCCGCCAGATGCGCGCCGCAGCCCAGCCGGCGCCCCAGGTCGAAGGCCAGGGTGCGCACGAAGAAGCCCTTGGAGCAGCGCACCTGCACGGTCAGCGAGTCGGGGGTGAAGTCCAGCAGGTCCAGGGCGTGCACAGTCACCGGGCGGGGCTGACGCTCCACCTCCTCCCCGGCGCGGGCCAGCTCATAGAGCCGCTTCCCGTCGATCTTGACCGCCGAATACATGGGCGGGACCTGCAGCAGGGGGCCCCGGAACGCGGCCAGCGCGTCCTCCAGGACTGCGCGGGTCAGTGGAGGGACCGGGGCCTGGCGGAGCACCTTGCCTTGCGCGTCCTGGGTGTCGGTCTCCGCGCCCAGCTTGATGTTTGCGGTGTAGGCCTTGTCCCCCTGGGTGATGTAGCCGGCGATCTTGGTGGCGTCGCCCAGACAGATCGGCAACAGGCCGGTGGCCATTGGATCCAGGGTGCCGGTGTGGCCGACCTTCTTCACCTTCAGCGCCGCGCGCACCATGTGCACCACGTCGAAGGAGGTGGGCCCAGGCGGCTTGTCGATGATCAGCACCCCATGGAGCAAGGAGGCGGCTACCAGCCTTCCTTGTCGCGGACGCCCTTGAGCAGCCGTTCGATCTTGTCGCCCTCGGCCAGCGACCCGTCGTAGGAGAAGAACACCTCCGGGGAGGAGCGCAGCTGGACCTTGGAGGCCACGTGCCGGCGCACGAACGCCTTGGCGGCGTCCAGACCCTCCTGGGTGGTCTTCTGCTGTTCCTCGGAGCCGATCATCGAATAATAGATCCGGGCCGTCCGCAGATCGGCGGAGACCTTCACCCCGGTGATGGTGATGTACCCGATGCGGGGGTCGTGCAGCATTCCGCGCGCCAGCATGTCCGCCACCGCGGCCTGGATTTCCTGCCCCACCCGCTCTGGCCTCCCCGTCGCACTCATTTCTTTTCCCACTCTCTCGGATTGCGCAGGGCGCGCGCCCTGGATCGGGCCTCGTCCAGCGTCAGCTCCCTTGACTGACCGCCCTCCGGGCCAACGTCCTCGGAGTCAGCGGTGTAGCGATCTTCCCAGGCGATTCCCTCCGCCTCGGCCAGCGACCGGTCCCCCTTGGGGATGGAGAACGCGTCCTCCGCCTGCAGGGACGCCATCCCCTCCCCGAAGCTGACGATCTCCAACTCGCGGGAGATCACCGGCGCCACGTACATCTCTTCGACGAAGTGCAGGCACTTGTCGATCTGCTCGTTCACGTGCCGGCGGTCGTTGCCCACCACCGACAACCCGATGGTGGCCTTGTGCCACACGTCGTTGTCGTCCACCTCGGCGACCGAGACGTTGAACCGCGACTTGAGGCGGTCCATCACCTTGCGGAGCACCTGGCGCTTGTCCTTGAGGGACTTCGCCTCGGAGATCTGGAGCGACACGCGGGCCACTGCGACGAACATCACTCCCTGCCTCTCTGCTGCCTCGACCGCTGCCGCCTTCGATCAGCGCCCGGGCCGGAGCGGGGGGACTCCCCCCACTCCCCGCCCGGTCCGGCACCCGCCTCGCGTGGAGGCGGCTGCCAGCGCAGTGCGACCGCTACCCGAGGCTCTGCCGGGTCTCTTCGATCTCGAAGGCCTCGATGATGTCTCCCGGCTGGATGTCGCTGTAGCCCTCGATGCCGATACCGCACTCGAAGCCCTGCGCGACCTCCTTGACGTCGTCCTTGAACCGCCGCAGCGAGGCCACCTTGCCGGTGAAGATCTGCTTCTTCTCCCGCCACAGGCGGAGGAAGGAGGAGCGCCGGATGGTGCCTTCGATGACAGCCGAGCCGGCGATGGTGCCCAGCTTGGGGACGTTGAACAGGTTCCGGACCTCGGCCCGGCCCATGCTCCGCTCGGTGCGGATCGGCTCCAGGAGGTTCTCCATGTCCAGGCGAACCGCGTCCAGCAGCTCGTAGATGATGGAGTAGGTCTCGATCCGGACCTCCTGCGCCTTGGCGGTGGCCTCGGCGCCGGACTCCGGGCGGGAGTTGAACCCGATGACCATCGCGCCCTTGGAGGCTGCGGCCATCATCACGTCCGACTCGGTGACCATGCCCACGCCCTTGTGGACGATCTCCGCCTTCACCTTGGGGGTGGAGAGCTTGGTGATCGCCGCGGCGACCGCCTCCACTGAACCCTGCACGTCCGCCTTGAGAACGATCTTGAGCGACTTGGACTCCCCGGCCTTGGTGCGGGCCAGCAGCGACTCCAGCGAGTCGCGGGAGGTCTTGCCCAACTCCAGTTGGCGCTCCTTGAGGTTCCGGTGCCCGGCGATCTCCTTGGCCGCACGGTCGTCGGCGACCACGTTGATGCTGTCACCCGCCGCAGGCACCGAGGTCAGACCGATGATCTCCGCGCAGAAGCCCGGCAGCACCTGGTCCACCTTGACGCCACGATCGTTGTTCATGGCGCGCAGCTTTCCGTAGGAGGTCCCGGAGACCACGGCATCCCCCACCCGCAAGGTGCCCTCCTGGACCAGCACGGTGGCGACCGGGCCGCGGCCCTTCTCCAGCTTGCCTTCGATGATCACGCCCACCGCGGCGCGCTTGGGGTTGGACTTGAGCTCCAACACCTCCGCCTGGAGCAGGATGCTCTCCAGCAGGGAGTCCAGCCCCTCCTTGGTCTTGGCCGAGACCGGGACCATGATCGTGTCGCCGCCCCACTCTTCGGGCAGCAGCTCGTGCAAGGACAGGTCCTTCTTCACCTTGTCCGGGTTGGCCGCCGGCACGTCCATCTTGTTGATGGCCACGACGATCGGAACCTCTGCCTCCTTGGCGTGCTTGATCGCCTCGATGGTGGTGGGCATCACCGAGTCGTCGGCGGCGACCACCAGCACCACGATGTCGGTGACCTTGGAGCCGCGGGAGCGCATGGCGCTAAACGCCTCGTGACCCGGGGTGTCCAGGAAGGTGACCCGACCGCGGGCCGTCTCCACCGTGTAGGCGCCGATGTGCTGGGTGATTCCACCCGCCTCACCGGAGGCCACCTTGGCGGACCGGATCGCGTCCAGCAGCGAGGTCTTGCCGTGGTCCACGTGGCCCATCACGGTGACCACCGGGGGACGGGGCATCTCGTCCTCGGGCCGGGCCTCGACCTCGGGAAGGTGATCCTCCACCTCGAAGCCCACCTTCTCCACGCGCCAGCCGTAGCCGCCGGCGATGGTCTCCACCGTCTCCGCATCCAGGATCGCGTTGGCGGTGACCATCTTGCCGCTGACCATCAGCTTCTTGATCAGCTCGTTGGTCTTGACGCCCATCCGCTGGCCAAGATCCGAGACGCTGATCCCCTCCTGCAGCTTGATGACCTTCTTCTCTTCCGCCATCTGGGTAATCTGGGTCTTTGCACCCTTCTTGGTCGGCTTGCGCTTCTTGCCGCGAAGGGGAATGGAGACCCGACCCCAAACCAGGTCACTGATCTCCTGCTTGGTGAACGTACCCTCCTTCTCAAGGGTCTTCTTCTTGCCGCCCGCCACCTCCTTCTTCTTGGTGACGTCGACCAGCTCGCGGCCGCGGCCCAGGTGATCCGGGACGACCTTGAACTCACGCACCTCGCCGATGGCCCGGCGACCGGGCGCCATCGGGATCGACTTGTGCGCGGTGGAGTGGGGGGTGACCCGGCGGACGGCCACGCTGGGCCGGCTGATCACCACCGCCTGGGTGGCGGTGGGACGCAGGGTGCGCGGATCCACCTGGGGTCCGAACTGGGGGGCGGCCGGAGGGCCACCCGCCGGCGGAGCGCCCACCGGACCACCGGCGCGCGGAGACTGGTAGGTGCTGCCCGGACGGACCGGGGCCTGGCCGGGACGCATCCCGGGAGCGCCGGCACGGGCGCCGGGAACACCGGGGC
>JALYOC010000077.1 GCA_030857095.1 Myxococcota bacterium
CCGCCGAGCCGATGCCCACCGTGTGCACCCGGCTGGCCCGCGGCAGCCGCTGGAGGATCGCGGCCAGCACCTCGCTCTCGCCGCCGATCAGCCCGTCGGTGACCAGGATGACCTGCCGCTGGGCCTCATCTCGCAGCGGGCTTAGCGCCTCCAGGATCCCGGTGCGCATCTCGGTGCCCCCCGAGGCGCGCAGCCCGGCCAGCCAGGACAGCGCGTCCTTGCGGTGCTTGCCCGAACCCTCCACCGCCTTGCCCTTCCAGCGGCGCGGCGAAGACGAGAACTCGATCATCTCCAGCCGATCCTTCTCGGTGAGGGAGTTGATCAGGGCGGAGACGATCCGCCGCGCTTGATCCAGGGGCTCACCGGACATCGACCCGCTGGTGTCCAGCAGGACGATCAGGTCGCGCGGCAGCGCCTTGGGCTCGCCGCGGGGGGAGGGCGGGGTGAGGGTGAGCAGCCCGTAGCCGCAATGGGCGTGCGCAGCCTGGGGCTTGGGACGGGCCACGGTCAGGGTCAGCCCCGGCTCCGCGGTGACTGCCATCCAGCGGACCACCACGTCGCGATCCAGCCGGGCGGTCTCGTCCGCCAGGGACACCGTCCAGCCCTCCAGCCCTTGCGAGGCGCGCATCGGATGGGAGGGGGACTCGGGGCGCTGGCCGCCGGTCAGCGCGTCCAGCACGCTCAGCTCCAGCGAGACCCCGGCGCGCAGCTTGCCGTCGGCCACCTCGACGGTGATCCGCGCTGCGTCCGCCACGCTGCCCTCCGCGCCCAGGTAGCGCGGGGCGACCACGGTGGGAAAGCGCCACTCCCAGGCGCCCTCCGGCAGCCAGGCCAGCTTCTGATCAATGGTCAGCTCGGCCACCACCACCGCGCCGGGCGGGACATTTCCCAGCTCCTGGGTAAACAGGCTGGACCGCTCCTGGTCCACCAGCCCGGCGGTCTTCCCGTCCAGGATGGCCTGCTCGAACCGCTCGCGGGCGGCGGCCTTGCGGTCCACCTCGCCGAGAATCCGCTCCTCGCCCAGCCGGAAGGCGTAGCCGCTGACCGCGCCGTCGGAGGGCAGCGGCAGCTGGTAGGTGACGTGCAGCGGCTGCGGGTGCGGGTTGTGGAAGGTCTGCTCCAGGGTCACCCGGGCCAGCCCGCCCCGGGCCTCCGCGCGCAGGTGGGCGCCCAGCAGGGGCAGGGTCTTGCCGTCGGTGGAGACCAGCCGACCACCGGAGGACTCATAGGAAGCGGGAGGGGTCTTCTTCGCGAACAGTGCCATCGTCTTCTCTCCTGGGTTGGGGCCTACAAACTCCCCAACGCAAAAGGCGCGGCGCTGGTGACAAAGAAAATAAAGCCAAGGGGCGGCGGGAGGTTACAGCGGAAAGTGCGGATGGTACGAGTGGCTTCATGGTCCTGGTGGCGCTGGCCTCGCTGGTGTTCGCCGCCCAGCCGGTGGCGCGGGTGGACCTGCACGCGCACCTGACCATGCGGCGCGCCGCGCAGCCGATCTTCCAGGGGGAACCCGGCCACGGCGCCCAGGCGCACGCGGGCTGGAACGTGTGGACCAACCAGGTGGACGCCCAGGCACTGCGCGCCGCCGGGGTCAAAGTCGTGGTGGTGGCGCTGTGGCCACCGTTCCGGCTGCGGCCCGGGCGATCCGAACTGGAGGAGGCGCTGGCCCAGCTGGATCAGCTGCGCCGCTTCGTCCGTGATCAGCCGGACTTCGCCCTGGCCCTCTCGGTGGCGGACCTGGAGCGGATCGGACGCACCGACCAGATCGCCCTGGTGCCCTCCATTGAAGGGGGGGAGGGGATCCTGGTCGTGGAGGACGTGGACCGGCTGTATGCGGCCGGGGCCCGGGCGCTGACCCTGGTGCACTTCACCGAGAACGCGCTGGGGGGCGCGATGCGCCTTCCCAACGGGAGGGTGTTCGGCTTTCCGCCGGACACCTCGGACTGGAAGGGGCTGAGCCCGCTGGGGGAGGCGGTGGTGCGGCGGATGATCTCCTTGGGGATGGTGATCGATCTGGCCCACGCCACCGAGGCGCTGGCCAAGCAGGTGCTGGAGATCACCGAGGCCGCGGGAGTGCCGGTGATCCTCTCCCATACCCAGCCCTGGGCGCTGGCGCCCTTCGAGCCCAATGTCTCCGACGCGCTGGCCGCGCGGGTGGCGCAAGGAGGCGGGATGATCGGGATGCTGGCCCAGGTGGTGTGGGTGGGAGAGCTGGCGGCGGAGGCCCGGGGACCGGGACACGTCCTGGGAAGTTGTGATGACAACCTCGCCCAGTGGCTGCACTTCGAGGAGGTGGCCGGCCCGGACGCGATCGCCCTGGGCAGCGACTTCAACGGCTTCGTCGTCCGCCCTGCGCCCGGGGGAGCCTGTCCCCAGGGGCTGGTGACCTCCCGCGGGCTGACCGACTTCTTCCAACGCCTGCGCGCCCGCAGCCGCCAGCCCTCGGCGGTGGATCGTTCCGCGGACGCCTGGAGGGCGCTGTGGCGGAAGGTGGAGGCAGCCTCCAGCGAGTCCGCCCGGCGGGAGGCGCGGCGGAAACGCCCGGAGCCGCGCAGTCTCTTCGACGTCCCGCTCTGAGCCGCAAGCGCTGCGCCGGGTGGAACGCAAGCGACCGCTGACCTGGCGGCACGCTTCTTTCAAGAACCCCTGGGTGCGCCCCATCTTGTGGGGACGCGAGGAGGTGTTCCATGACAACCCAGTACCGACGCATCCTGGTTCCCACCGACTTCTCGGACAATTCCCGGGTGGCGCTTGAGCAGGCAGTGTCGCTGGCCCAGGCGCTGGGGGCCTCCATCGACCTGCTGCATGTGTGGGAGCCTCCGCGCTACATCGCCCCGGATCTGATGTTGGCCGTCCCCGGGTGGAGCGCGGTGTCCCTGGAACAGTACAGCCGCGCCGAGGCCGCCAAGGCGCTGGAGCAGTACCTCCAGACCCTCCCGCCGCAGGTGGTCCTCAAGTCCCACCTGGAGGTGGGTGACGCCGCCGCCAGCATCGTGCGCTTCGCCAAGGAACAGGGTTCGGACATGATCGTGATGTCCACCCACGGGCGGGGTGCGCTCTCCCGGCTGATGCTGGGCAGCGTTGCCCAGAAGGTGGTCTCCCACGCCGAGTGCCCTGTGATGACCCTCCGCATCCCGGAGCGCTGACCTCCTTTGCCGTGCTCCCCCCGGGCCTTCCTTCGGCCCGGGGAATCTCGCGCCTCAGGCCTCCGCGGGCGGCTGGCCGTCGCCGCCGAAGCGGGTCACCAGGTGGTAGATGTTGGCGTCCAGCCGGGAGGTGACCGCCATCCCGCTCTTCTGGACGATCCCCAGCATCCCCTTGTTGGAAGACAGCACGTCCAGCTCGAAGCCGGCCAGCCCGCGGCTCTGGGCGATCTCCTTCATCCTCCGCATCAGCAGCGTGCCCACCCCCTTGTTCTGCCAGTCGTCGCGGACCACAAACGCGATGTCTGCCAGCCGGGTGGCGGGGTTGAGATCGTAGCGGGCGCTGCCCACCAATTCGCCCGCCGCGTCCACCGCGACGATCGCCATGTTCTGGTCGTAGTCCAGGTTGACCAGCTCCAGGACCTCCTCGCGCGGGTGGGCCCGCTTGTGGGCCAAGAAGCGCTTGTAGACGCTCTCATCGGAGAGCCTGTACAGCAGCTCCTGCAGCGCGCGCTCGTCGGTGAGGCGGGCCGGGCGCAGCAGCAGCAGCTCGCCGGTCTCCAGCTTCTCGCGGGTCTCCTGCGACCAGGGGTAATTGGCGGAAGGGACCCGCTGATCCACATAGACGTACGTGCGTCCCTTGGCCGCGGCCATCAGCTCGCCGCGGAAGTCCGGATGGGCGATGGAGATCAGGGCCAGCGCGCGCTCGCGGATGCTCTTGCCCCACAGCTCCGCCACCCCGTACTCGGTGACCACATAGCGCACGTCTCCGCGGGAGGTGACCACCCCGGCGCCGGACTCCAGGCAGGCCTGGATCCGGCTCAAGGTGCCCTGCTTGGCGGTGGAGGGCAGGGCGATGATCGGCTTGCCGCCCTTGCTGCGGGCGGCCCCCCGGATGAAGTCCACCTGTCCGCCGATGCCGGAGAAGAAGCAGCCGTTGATCGTGTCCGCGGAGACCTGTCCGGTCAGGTCCACAGCCAGCGCCGAGTTCACCGCGATCATCTGATCATTGCGGGCGATGGTGAACGGGTCGTTGGTGAACTCGCTGGGGCGCATCTCGATCGCCGGGTGGTCGTTGCACCACTCGTAGAGCTTGCGGGTCCCCATGATGAAGGAGGTGACCAGCTTCTGGGGCAGGAGGGTCTTCTTGCGCCCGGTGATCACCCCTCGCTCGGTCAGGTCCATCACCCCGTCGGACATCATCTCGGTGTGGATCCCCAGGTCCTGGTGGTGTCCCAGCGCGGCCAGCACCGCGTCCGGGATCTTGCCGATCCCCAGCTGGAGGGTGGCCCCGTTGGGGACCAGCTGCGCGATGTGGTGGCCGATCTGCCGGGTGACCTCATCCAGCGGCTCTGGCCGGCGCTCCAGCAGCGGGGCCTCGGAGCGGACGAAGTGGTGGATCCGCCGCACGTCGATGAAGGAGTCCCCGTGGGTGCGCGGCACGTGCGGGTTGACCTCGGCGATGATCATCGCCGCCGCCTCCACCGCCGAGCGGACCACGTCCACCGAGACCCCCAGGCTGACGTAGCCACGCGCGTCCGGGGGGCTGACCTGGATCAGCGCCACGTCCACCCGGACCCGGCGGCTGCGGATCAGCTCCGGGATCTCGGAGAGGAACACCGGCATGAAGTCTGCCCGGCCCTCCTTGATCGCCTCGCGCACGTTGGGCCCGATGAAGAAGGCGGTGTGGCGGAACTTCCCCTGGAACTCCGGGCGCACGTAGGGCGCGGGCCCCAGGGTCAGGATGTGGACCACCTCGTTGTCCGCGAAGTGGTCGCCGTGGTCGACCATCGCGTTGACCAGGCTGACCGGTTCAGCCGCGCCCGAGCCGATCAGGATCCGGCACCCGGCCGGGATGGCCTTCATGGCCAGGGCGGGGGTGGTGAGGCGCTGTTCGAACCACTTCTGCGCGTTGACGTTCTCCATGCCCGCAACTTGTGCACGGGCCGCACCAGCCGTCCCGCCCGGTCTTCCACCTGCCCGGGCGAAGATGCTGCGGTCCACCCCGGTGGGGCGCAGCCGCTGCGGCGGAAACGCACCCCCCGGTTGCCTTGCCGTGCGCCCTGGTCACACCCGAAGGCCGACCGGGTCGACGGCAAGCAGGTTGCATTGGCCCACAGAGTCAGCGGAGGCCAACGGAGGTCTCCCTGTGTGGCGGCCAGTCGAGCGGCCGCTGGAGAGCCCGCATGCGCACCCTGATGACCGAGGCACGACGTCGGCTGCTGCGGCGCAAGCAGTGCCTGGAGGACAAGCTGGAGGGTCAGTTCCGCCCGCGGGTGACCGGGTATCGGCTGGCGTCTCGCGCCTCGGAGGCCTTGGAGGAGGCCCGCATCTCCGGGCTCCTCAGCGAGCGGGAACAACAGGAGTTGGTGGAGATCGAGATCGCCCTGGGGCAGATGACCGCCGGCACCTACGGCCGCTGCGAGGCGTGCGGTGGTTCGATCGGGCGGCTGCGGCTGCTGGCGGTCCCCGAGGCCCAATGCTGCCTGGCCTGCGCGTCGGGCGTCTCCCTCCTGGCCGCGCCGTAGGTCCGCCTGCGGATGGATGCCTCGTCCCGGGGGATGGGCTCTGCGAAGCAACCTCAGCGGACGCCCGGCAGCGCGTCACCCGCGGTGATTACGCTGGTAGAACGGCTCAATGGATGGGTCCGGCGCCCCTGGGGCGAGAAAGGAGGCAAGAGGCATGTCGAACATGGGCTTTCGGGATCGCAGAGAGGCCGGACAAAAACTGGGAGAGGCCCTGCTGCGCTACCGCGACGAGCGGCCGTTGGTGCTGGCGCTGCCCCGGGGAGGTGTCCCGGTGGCCCGCGAGGTCGCCGACGCGCTGGGCGCCCCGCTGGATGTGCTGGTGGTGAGAAGGCTGGTGCTGCCCGCCAACCCGGAGCAGGGCTACGGCGCGGTGGCCGAGGACGACACGGTGTACCTGGATCACCGCACCCTGGATCTGGTGGACGTGAGCCAGAACGAGCTGGGCCGCCAGATGCGGGAGGCCAAGGAGGAGGTGTTCCGCCGGGCCCGGCTGTACCGCGACGGCCGCAGCCGGCTACCGGTGGAGGGGCGAACGGTGGTGCTGGTGGATGACGGGATCGCCACCGGGGGGACCATCCGCGCCGCGCTGGAGGCGCTCAAGCGGGCCGGGGTGGGGAAGGTGGTGCTGGCCGCACCGGTGATCGCCAGCGCGGTGGCCACGGCGCTGCGGCCGCTGGTGGCGGAGTTGGTGTGCCTGGAGGATCGCCCCTCCCTGGGGACGATCAGCCGCGCCTACGGCGACTTCCGGCTGCTGAGGGACTCGGAGGTGGTCTCGCTGCTGGGCGCGGGCGGAACGGCCACTGTCCCCGTGGTCCGCGCCTGAGGTGCAGCGGGCAGCGGGCCTCCGCCTAGGCCAGCGCTTCGATCGCGGACAGCACCTCGTCCACGTGGCCGGTGACGCTGACCTTCGGCCAGACGCGGGCGACCTTGCCCTGGCGATCAATCAGGAAGGTGGAGCGGATGGTGCCCTCGAACTCGCGGCCATAGAGGCTCTTGGTGCCCCAGGTCCCGTAGGCGCGGTGTGCCTCCATGCCCTGGTCGGAGAGCAGGGGGAAGTTCAGTTTGTACTTGGTGCGGAACTTCTCGTGGCTGGCCAGCGAGTCGCGGCTGACGCCATAGACCACCGCGCCCTTGCCCTGGACGCGCGCGAGGTTGTCGCGGAAGTCGCACGCCTCCTTGGTGCAGCCCGGGGTGTCATCCTTCGGGTAGAAATAGAGGACCACCGGCCGGCCGACATGCTCGGAGAGGGCGTGGATCTTGCCATCGTCACCCGGCAGGGAAAACGCCGGGGCGGGCTGCCCGACGGTCACCGCGGGCGCGGGCGCGGAGGCGAACAACGACTTCTGTGCCGGAGCGGCCTTCGCTGCGGGCTGGGGCAGGGACTTCGCCGGACCGGCGGCCTTCACCGCGGCGGCGCGCTGTACCGCGGCCGTCACTGCCGGGGCCCCCGGTCCTTCCGAAGAAGAGACCGGGGC
>JALYOC010000106.1 GCA_030857095.1 Myxococcota bacterium
CCCTACAGGTCGCGCCGGGAGGCGATGGCCCGGGCCACGGTGGCCTGGTCCGCGAACTCCAGATCTCCGCCCATGGGCAGGCCCTGGGCGATCCGCGAGACCCGGATCCCGATCGGCTTGAGCAGCCGCATCAGGTACAGCGCGGTGGCCTCTCCCTCTACGTCCGGGTTGGTGGCCACGATCACCTCTTCGATCCTGCCCTCCTCCAGCCGCTGGATCAGCTCCTTGATCCGCAGCTGGTCCGGGCCCACCCCCTCCAGGGGCGAGAGCACCCCGTGGAGCACATGGTAGCGGCCCTTGTACTCCCGGGTCCGCTCAATGGCCATCAGGTCGGCGATCCCCTCGATCACACACACCAGCCGCTCGTCGCGGCGGGTGTCGCGACACAGCCCGCACAGCTCGGACTCGGTGAGGTTGAAGCAGCGGGAGCACAGGTGGACCTTCTCCTTCACCTCCCGAACCGCGGTGGCCAGCTCCTGGGCATAGTCCTCCGGCGCCCGGAGGATGAAGAACGCCAGCCGCTGGGCGGTCTTCTCTCCGATGCCGGGAAGCTTGGCCAACTGCGCCACCAGGCGGTTGAGCGGTTCGGGGCTGCTCATCAGGTGATGCCGGGGATCTTCACGCCGCCGGAGACCTTGCCCAGCTCGCGCTTCTCATAGTCGGAGGCCTTCTCCAGCGCGGCGTTCACCGCGGCGGTGACCAGGTCCTCCAGCATCGCGGGATCGGCGGGGTCGATCAGCTTGGGATCGATCTTGATGCTGCGCACGGTGCGGGCCCCGGTGGCCACCACCGTCACCCGGCCGTCGCCGGCCTGGGCCTCCACGGTCTCCTCGGCGAGCTTGGTGCGGCGCTCCTCGATCTTCTCGGTGAGCTTGTTGGCCTGTCGGATGAAGTAGTTGAGATCGACGCCTGGCATGTGTTCTCCGTGGTGCTCTTTGAAAATCGCGCGGGAAGCTAGCCCAGCCTGCCTCCCGGATCAGCCCCCGTCCTCGGGGGGCTCCAGCTCCGAGGTGGGCGGACGTTCACGTTCCAGCACCTGGATGTGTTCAATCTCCCCGCCCAGCAGCTTGAGCACCGCGCGCATCGCCGGGTGGGTCCGGACCTTGGCGTCGGTGCTCTTCTCGTGGTCGGCGCGGTGCTTGAGGTCCTGCTCGGCGATGCTGGGGGCCGCCCGGGCCGCCGCGTCGGTGCCCTCCTCCAGCAGCATCCGGGTGGGACGGCCAAAGTGTTCGGCCAGGACCTTCTCCACCAGGGTCTTGCCGGTGGAGGCGCCGATGGTGGTCCGGTGGAAGCCGGCCTCACGCGGGTAGGCGAGGGTGACCTCCCCGGGGCGCAGCGAGATCAGCCGTCCGAAGGCCAGCGAAGCGCCGTGACGGGGCGAGGCGGCCCGCACCTTGTCCACCGCCGCGCGCCAGGCCTCGGACGGAGAGGCGGGAGGCCGCGCCAGCTGCGCGACTTGAGTCGGGGGCTCGGGCGCCTCGTCCTCCAGCTCCGGGGCATCGGCGACCTCGGGGAGACACTCTCCGGAGGCACAGCCCTCGGGGCCGGCCTCCTGGGGGAAGAGGCGGTCTCCGTCGGCGTTGACGGTGCGAACCGGGAGCGCCTCCGCGCCGAAGCGCGGTGGCCCGTCGGGGCCAGGCGGTGATTCGGTGCGAGCGGGCGCCGGAGCGGACCTGGAGACCGCCGCAGGAACTCCCCCGACCGCGCGCGCGACGACAGCCTCGGCCACGCCGGGGGCCAGCGAGGCGGAGGCGGCGGGGACGCTGCGGGGGGAGTTGACCGAGGGCGCGGTGCGCGCCGGGGGCTCAGGAGGGCTGGCGAAAGGTCGACGGAGCGGAGCGACCCCCAGGCGCTCCGAGAGACTTGTGGTCGGGCCCGCCGGCCAGCCGTTCCACCTTGGCGATCAGCTCCGGGATGGAGGCGGCGGGGGAGAGTTGGATCGCCTTGAGGAACGCCATCTCCAGCGCCAGGCGGGGCTGGGCGGCGCGGGAGACGTCCCACACCGCGCCGTGGATCACGTCGAACAGCCGGGCCAGCTGGGCGGAGTCGGCCTCCTGGGCCAGGGCCATCACCGCCTTCTGCTCGGACTCTGCCAGCTCGGAGGGGGCCTCGTGCAGCGCCTTGGCCACGAACACATGGCGCAGCTGCAGCGCGGTCTCCTCCGCCAGCCGCTTGAGGTCCACCCCGCGGTTGAACATGTCCTCAATCCGGACCAGCACCCGCTTGGCGTCCCGGCGGACCAGCCCCTCCACGATGTCCTGGACCACGGTGCGGTCGATCGCCCCCAGCGCTTCAGCCACCTCCTCGTCGGTAGGTTGGGTGCCGGCGGCGGAGAGGATCTGATCCAGCAGCGAGAGCGCATCGCGCATCCCGCCCTCCGACTGCCGGACGATCAGCGACAGCGCCCGGTCGGAGATCCCGGCGCCTTCCGCCACGCAGATCTCCTGCAGCCGCTTGAGCATCCTTCCGGCGGGGATCCGGCGGAAGTTGTGACGCTGGCAGCGGGAGAGGATGGTGTCCGGCAGCTTGTGGGGTTCGGTGGTGGCGAAGATGAACTTCACGTGCCCCGGCGGCTCCTCCAGCGTCTTGAGCAGGGCGTTGAACGCCGCCCCGGTCAGCATGTGGACCTCGTCGATGATGTAGATCTTGTGACGGTCCCGCTGGGGCAGGTACTTGGCGTTCTCCCGGATCTCCCGGACGTTCTCCACGCCGTTGTTGGAGGCGCCGTCGATCTCCGCCACGTCCACCGAGGTGCCGGCGGCGATCTCGGTGCAGGCCTGACACACCCCGCACGGCTCCGGGGTGGGGCCCTTCTCGCAGTTCAGCGCCTTGGCCAGCAGCCGGGCGGCGGTGGTCTTGCCGACGCCGCGCGGTCCGCAGAACAGGTACGCATGCGCGACCCGGTCCAGCTTGATCGCGTTGGCGACGGTCCGGACCACATGCTCCTGGCCGGTCATGTCTTGGAAGGTCTGGGGGCGCCACTTGCGGGCGAGAACGAGATAGGACATCGGACCACTGCTATAGCGAACGCCTCCCCGTGGATCCAACCCCCGAGACGCCTCCCGCGCCGCAACCCGGAATCCCGCTCTTGCCCTGGGCGCTGGCGGCGGCGGCGGTGCCCGCACTGCTGGCGGTGCTCCAATTGGGGCGCCTCCATCCGGACGAGGTGTACCAGGCGCTGGAGCCCGCCTGGTTCCGCGCCCACGGCTACGGAATCCTGGCCTGGGAGTGGCAGCAGGGGCTGCGCAACTGGGCGCTCCCGGGCTTCCTTGGCTGGCTGCTCAAAGGCTGCGCCGCGGTGGGAATCGACAACCCCCGGGTCTATCGGGCGGTGCTGGAGATCCCCCAGTACCTGCTGCACGCCTGGTCGCTGGTCGCCGTCTACCGCTTCCTCCAGCGACGCGCTGCGCCGGGCGCGCCGCTGCTCCCGGCCCTATTGGCGGTGGCCTTCTATGGTCCGGTGGTTGCCTTCGCCGGGCGGACGATGTCCGAGTCACTGTCCACGTCCTTCCTGCTGATCGCCTTCGAGGCCCTGGAGCGGGACAAGAACCTGCGCCGGGCCGGCCTGCTGGGAGGGGGCGCGCTGGGGATGGCGGTGGTGCTGCGCTACGGCTCGGCGGTGATGGTGCTCTCGGCGCTGGTGTGGCTGGTGTTCCGCCGCCGCTGGCAGACCCTCTACTACGCGGTCTTCGGGGGGGCGTTCATCGCCGCCTGCCTGGGCCTCTTGGATCTGTGGACCTGGGGAAGCCTCTTCCACTCCTTCCGGGCATACGTGGAGTTCAACGTCCTCAGCGGCCGGGCAGCCCAGCAGTTTGGCCAGGAGCCCTTCTGGTACTACCTTCCGTTTTTGGCCGGCCAGTTCCCGGTGTGGGGGTGGATCGCCCTGCCGGCCGCGCTGCTCAAGCCGGGGGCCCGGCTCTCCGCGCCGCTGTTCGCCGCCGGGACGTACCTGGTGGCGATCTCGCTGACCGGCCACAAGGAGCCGCGGTTCCTCTATCCGGCGCTGGTGTTGCTGACGCTGGTGGCCGCCGCCGGACTCCCGAGGCTGATCGAGCGGATCCCCACCAAGCTGCGTCCACTCTTCGTTGCACTGGCGTTGGCCGCGGGGTTCTTCCCCTTCGCGTTCCAGGGTGTCTCCAACGGGGTGAGGGGAGACCAGTTCCGGGCCATCGTCCGGGCCACCCGGGCCAAGGAGGCCACCGGGTTGCTGATCGTGGGCGACGGAATCTGGGGTGCCGGCGGCTACTTCTACATCGGCAAGAAGATCCCCTGGACGGTGGCGGACTGGCCGCAGGACGGCGCCTACCGAGCGGCGATGGCCCAGCGGCAGTTCAACCGGGTGGTGACCTACGATGGGCGGGCCCTGGAAGACCTCCAAAGCCACGGCTTCCGGGTGGTGGACCAGATCGGCAGGGCGACGGTGCTGGTCCGGAACTAAAGCCAAGGGGACCAGGAAAAGGGGCCCCCCGTGCCGAAGCACAACGACCCAAAAGAGAAAAAGGGCCGCCCTGCCGAGGCAGAGCGACCCAAGAAACAGAGTGGCCGGGACACACGCGAAGGTGCGCTACCGTTGCTTCCTTCCGGACCTGGCGGGGTTCACGTCCCCGCGTTGCCCCGACCATAAGACGACGAAATTATAACTGCGGAGAGGGTGGGATTCGAACCCACGATACCCTTTCAGGTATGCACGCTTTCCAGGCGTGTGCCTTCGACCGCTCGGCCACCTCTCCACATTGCGGAGAGCGTAGGATTCGAACCTACGGTACCGTCACCGGTACGCCTGATTTCGAGTCAGGTGCCTTCGACCACTCGGCCAGCTCTCCAAGCTGACTTATTCAGTTTTCGGTGCTTCCTTCTTCTGCGCGCGCAACCCGCGGAAGAAGTCCTTCAAGATCCCACCGCACGCCTCTTCGAGGACCCCGGAAGTGACCTCCAACCGATGGTTGTGCCGCGTGTCCCGGGCGAGATCGTACAGCGATCCCACCGCGCCAGCCTTTGGGTCGTTGGCTCCGAATACGAGCCGGTCCACCCGGGACTGTACCAGTGCCCCCGCGCACATCGCGCAGGGTTCCAGGGTCACATACAGGGTGACCCCGGACAACCTCCAGACCCCCAGCGCCAGTCGGGCTTCGGTGATGGCCAGAAGCTCGGCGTGCGCCAGTGGGTCCCGGTCGATCTCGCGGCGGTTGTAACCCCGGCCGATGATCCGGCCTTCGTACACCGTCACCGCGCCCACCGGAACCTCACCCAGCTGGGCCGCGCGTCGCGCGAGCTCCAGCGCCTCGGCCATGAAGGCGTCGTCGGCGGTGGGGACCGGTGAGGTCATCGGGGTTGAGGGGACCACACGGAAAGGAAGCGCTCCCTGGAGGATTCGAACCTCCGGCCTTCGGATTCGTAGTCCGACGCTCTATCCAGCTGAGCTAAGGGAGCCTGTGCCTCGTCGCGTTGGCCGCCGAGTACCACAATCCCGGCGGCAATCAACACCCACGTCACTGGCGGAGAGAGAGGGATTCGAACCCTCGATACACTTTCGCGTATGCAGGTTTAGCAAACCTGTGCCTTCAGCCGCTCGGCCATCTCTCCAAGACATTAAAAGTGCCTGTCAAAGAACGGGTACCGCGAACCGCTACAACGAATACGGAGGAGGTAGGATTCGAACCTACGGAGAGCTTGCACCCTCGGCGGTTTTCAAGACCGCTGCCTTCAGCCGCTCGGCCACTCCTCCAACAAAGAACTTCAAGGAGTTAGACGACCTACCACCGTGAAGCTGACCGCTCCCCGCCAACTGCGGCGGACCTGCTACCACGGGCCCTGGAACGTTGCCAATGACTTCCGCCGATCCGGTGAAAAAAGCCGGCCGTCCGCTGCGCCTGCCTGGACTCCTCAAGGCTGCCGTCCCCGGTAGCCGCGAGCGTCATAGACGCGGAACTTCCGGATCACCCGCCCGCGCTCCTGGACCAGGATCGGCTCCAACTCCACGGCGGAGGCGAAGTGGCCGGCCACCTCCTCCGGCACCCCGGCGCCGCGGTCCGGGGTGAAGTCCCGGGGCGCGGAGTCGATGAACAAGGCGTCGCGGCCCACCAGGGGGGAGAGGTCCGGGTCGGTGTAGTCGAACTGCAAGCCGCGCTGGCCGATCAGGTTGGGGCCGTAGACCTCCAGCCCGCTGTAGAAGCGCAGCTGGGCGGTGGTCTTGTAGCCGTCCGCCGAGGCGATGAAGACGCCCGGGCGCTCCGCCGCGCGGGCCTCCACCTGCCGGGTCAGCTCCCTCCAGCCCTTCCAGGTGTCGTCGCTCTGGACCCGCACCGGGTAGAGGAGCAGCTCGAACCCGGCCAGCAGGTGGAGCACCGCGGAGAAGGCCAGGTTGGCCTTCAGCCAGCGGGTGGGCAGCAGGTCCGCCACCAGGATTACCCCGGTCAGGTAGGCGGGCATCATCCAGTTCGGCTTGACCAGCGCGAAGACGGACACAGCCACGAAGAGCAGGAACGGCGGGACGAAGAAGCAGGCCAGGAACAGGCGGCGCCCGCGGGCCTCCTCCGGAGCGGCGGTCAGCAGCCGGCGGGGACGGAACGCCAGCGCCCCCAGCGCCAGGAACAGCGGGATCCCCAGCAGGGCCGACTGGCTGCCCAACAGTCCCAGGGTCCAGCGCAGCCCCGGCCCCGAGCTGTGGGAGGCGCGATCTGCGGTCTGGAACAGGAAGGAGGCGAACCCGTGCTGGAAATTCCACAGGTACACCGGGCCCATCACCCCGTGCGCTACCAGCAGGCTGGCCCAGGGCCAGGGGGTGCGCAGCCAGCGGCGGTGCTCGGTGGAGACCAGCAGGTACAGCCCCAGCCCCGCCTGCAGCAGCACGCCTGTGTACTTGCTGTCGAAGGCCAGCCCCATCGCCAGCCCCGCGGTGAGCCACTGCCAGCGCCGCCCCTCGAACAGGGCGCCGTACAGCTGGTGGACCGCCACCGCCCAGCACAGCAACAGCGGCACATCCGGGGTGGAGATCAGCGAGGTGAGGGTCACCATCCCGGTGGGCAGCAGCCACCAGGCGGCCACGGTCCACCGCTTCCCTAGATTCTTGCGCGCCAGGTCCAGCCACACCAGCTGGGTCAGCAGGCTGAGGGTGAGCATCGCCACCCGTAGGGTCAGCTCGCTGCGGCCCAGCAGCCCGGTGAACAGCCGCAGCACGTAGGCCAGCACCGGCGGGTGGTCGAAGTAGGAGAGCGCCAGGTGCTGCGAGTACAGGAAGTAGTAGGCCTCCTGGGGCACCAGCTCGAAGAACGGGGCGAACGCCAGCCGGACCGCGTTGAGCCCCAGCACGGTGATCAACAGCACCGCCCGCGGGCTGAGGTCCGGGCCGGGAACGGCCTGGGAGGGAGGGTGCACCTCCCTAGGCCGGACGCAGTTCGGCCAGGCCGCCCATGTAGGGGCGCAGGGCCTCGGGGATGCCCACGCTGCCGTCCTCGCGCTGGTAGTTCTCCAAAATCGCGATCAGCGTCCGTCCCACCGCCAGGCCGGAGCCGTTGAGGGTGTGCAGCAGCCGCGGCTTCTCGCCGGCGGCGGGGCGGTAGCGGATCTTCGCCCGCCGGGCCTGGAAGTCACCGCAGTTGGAGCAGGAGGAGATCTCCCGGTAGGCGTTCTGGCCGGGCAGCCAGACCTCGATGTCAAAGGTCTTGGCGGCGGTGAAGCCCATGTCCCCGGTGCAGAGGGTGATCACCCGGTAGGGCAGCCCCAGCAGTTGGAGCACGAAGGTGGCGTCCTCCACCATCCCGTCCAGCTCCCTCATGCTGGTCTCCGGGGTGGCGAACTTCACCAACTCCACCTTGTGGAACTGGTGCTGGCGGATCAGCCCGCGGGTGTCCTTGCCCGCCGCGCCCGCCTCGGAGCGGAAGCAGGGGGAAAACGCGCAGTACTTCACCGGCAGGGACTCGCCCTCCAGGATCTCGTCCCGGTGGTAGTTGGTGACCGGCACCTCCGCGGTGGGGATCAGGTACCGGGTGTCCGGGCCCTCGCCGCCGGTCTTGAACACGTCTCCTTCGAACTTGGGCAGCTGGCCGGTTCCGAACAGCGAGTCCCGGTTGACCAGGTAGGGGGGCAAAAGCTCGGTGTAGCCGCGCGAGGTGTGCAGGTCGATCATGAAGGAGACCAGCGCCCGCTCCATCCGGGCCAGGCCGCCCTTGAGGAAGGCGTGACGGGCGCCGGTCACCTTGCCGGCGCGCTCGAAGTCCAACAGCCCCAGCTTCTCGCCCAGCTCGAAGTGCTGCTTGGGAGTGAACAGGAAGGACTTCTTCTCCCCCCACTCCTTCTCCACCCGGTTGTCGCTCTCCGAGGTGCCCACCGGGACCGAGGGGTCCGGCACGTTGGGGATCTCCACCAGGATCGCCTCCAGCTTGCCCTCCACCTCCTTGAGCTTCGCCTCGTGGGACTTGAGCTCCAAGGAGAGGGTGCGCAGCTCACCGCGCGCGGCCTCCAGGGCTGAGGGATCCTCCTTGGCCTTCTTCTTCATCTCCTCATCCAGCGTCTTGCGACGCAGGCTGAGCGTCTCCAGCTGCACGTAGAGGGTGCGCCGTTCAGAGACCAGGGTCTGGAACGGGCCCAGGTCCAGCCGCCCGCGAGACTGCAGGCGCTGGAGGACCTCTTCGAAGTTCTGGGCGACGTACTTGAGATCGAGCATGGCGCCGCGCGTTGTAATCACCCACCCCAGTGGGGGCAAGGACGCGATGGGCCCTCAGTTCTCGAGATCGTAGATCTCGTCCTCGATCTCCTTTTTGTCCTCTGCGTCCGGACGGCGCTTGAGGTAGTCCTTGAAGGCGGCCAGCGCGTCCGGGCGGCGGTTGCGTTCCTTGTAGGCGAAGCCCAGGTAGTAGTGGGGCATCGGGTTCTGGGGATCCTGGCGGGTGGCCAACTGGTAGTAGCTGATCGCCCGCTCGGACTTGCCCTGCTCGGCGTAGCAGCGGCCCAGCCGGTAGTAGAGGTGCACCAGGGACTTGTCGGCGCGCAGGGCGGCCTCGTACTTGCCAATCGCCTTGTCCCAGCGGGCGGCCTGGAAGTAGGCGTCTCCCTGCAGCCCCAGCACCCCGGTGCGGGTGGGGTCGGCGGCCAGCGCCTGGTCCAGGGCGGACACCGCCAGATCCACCTCGCTGCGCTCCAGGTATCCCTGACCCAGCGCCTCCAGCGCCTGGGCGTAGTTGGGCTCAAGCGTGACCGCCTGTTTCCAGGATTCGATCGCCTCGGTCAGCTTCTTGGCGTCGCGCAGGATCACCCCCATCGCGAAGTGGTAGTCCGCCCGCTTGGGGGCGTGCTCCAGGGCGGTCTTCATGCTGTCGATGGCCCCGGTGTGCTCGGCCCGGCGGCTCTTCACCTTGGCCAGGTAGTAGTGCGCCTCGTGGTTGGAGGGTTCCAGGGTCAGGGCGCTGATCACCGACCTCTCCGCGCCCACCACGTCGTCCCGGTCCAGCATCACCGCGCACTGGGTGATGGCGATCTGGGCCGACTTCGGTTCCAGCTCCTTGGCCGCGGTCAGCTCGGTGATGGCCTCGTCCAGCCGCTTCAGCTTCCACAGCGTCTTGCCCCGCTGCAGCCGAGCGCCCAGCAGCCGGGCGTCCAGCAGCAGGGCCTTGTCCACCTCGGCCAGCGCCAGGTCGAACTTCCCCTCCTGGGAGGCCACCTTGGAGAGGCCCAGGTGGGCGTCCGCCAGGTTGGGGTTCAGCGCCGCCGCCTGGTTGAACTCGGTCAGCGCCTCGGCGAACCGGCCGTTGGCCAACGCCAGCTCACCCAGCCCCGCCCGGACGGCGGCGTTCTGGGGCGCCTTCTCCGCGGCGGCCTTCAGCTCGTTGGCCGCGTCCTCCAGCCGCTTGAAGCGCAGGTGCAGCTTGGCCAGCGAGAGGTTGGCCTCGAACAGCTTGGGGTCCGCCGCCACCGCGCGCTTGTAGTGCCCGGCCGCCTCGGTGCTGTTGTCCAGCGCGTCGCTGACGGTGCCGAACAGGTAGGCGATGCGGGCGTTGCCCGGGAAGCGGGCGTTGGCCGCCTGCACCGAGTTGAGGGCGTCGTTCATCTTCCCGGTGGCGATCAGCGCCTGCAGATGGCCGTCCGCGTACTCCAGATTTCCCGGCTCACGGGAGGAGGCCTGCTTGTACAGGGGCAGGGCCTTCTCATATTCGCGCTGGCCCAGCAGCACCCGGCCCAGCATCGCCTTGGCGAACACCGAGTCCGGATCCAGCTTCAGCGCCGCGTCCAATTCGGCCCGGGCCTCCTCCGGCTTGAACTGCGCGGCCAGCCCCACTCCCAACAGCGCCTTGGCGCGGGAGTGCTCGGCCGGTCCCATCCGCTTCTGCATCTGTGGGACCAGGGCCTGGCGGACCGCGGCGATGCCCTCCTCGATGTTGCGGCGGACCAGCAGCTCCACCGCCGCCAGCTCCACCGCGGAGGCCACGTGCTCCGGCTGGGCGGTCAGCGCCTTCTGGTAGTTCTCCGCCGCCTGGTCCGCCTCGTTGGCCTCCTGGTGGAGGTTGCCCAGCGCGTGCAGCGCCTTGGCGGACTTGTCGTCCTTGGTCAGCGCCTTGTTCAGGGCCTCCCCGGTGGCCTTGCGGTCCCCCAGCGCGGCCTGGGTCTCGGCCAACAACAGGTCCAGCTCTACGTCCGCGTCGTTGCCGGCGAAGGACTTGGCGGCCTGCAGCAGCGGCAGTGCCTGCGCGGGCTGGTTGGCGGCCAGCTGGGACCCCACCAGCGCCTTGACCACCTCCACGTTCCTGGTGCCCAACAGCTCGATGTCCGGCAGCGCGGCGTTGGCGCCGGCGCGCTCGGCGGGGGAGGCGGCCGAGTAGCGCCGCTGCAGGTAGAACACAGCCTGGCTCCACACCGCCCGGACCTCCGGATACTCCTTCTGGGCAAGGATCTTCGCGGTCAGGTCCCGGGCCTCGGTGTAGCTTTGGAAGGTGTCCACCAGCAGCGCCTTCTTGGCCGACACCAGCTGCCCGTGCAGCGGGGAGGAGACGGACAGCTTGGCGGGGGCCAGCTTCTTGAGCCCGAACACCCCGTAGCGGGTCAGCCCCAGCGAGCCGCCGGCCAGCAGGATCACCGCCACTACCCCGGCGGCAATGAACACCGGCAGCCGCTTGCGGAAGCGCGCGGTCTCGGCGCGGCTGTCCACCACCGCCACCGCCGCCATCCGGCCTTCATAGAGATTCTTGAGCCGGTCCATGGACTGCGCGCTTTGGACCACCCGCGCCGCGTCCGGGGTGCTGGCGGAGGCCGAGGCGGAAGAGGAGGGCGACTCCAGCAGCTTCGAAATTGCCTGCCCGAAGGCCGGGACGGTGGCCATCGGGGACCAGGAGTCTCCGTCGTTGGAGATGTCCTCGTTGCCCAGCAGCTGGCCGTCCTCCAGCATCTTGATGACCACGCCCTCGTCGAACGGGCCGAACACCTTGCCGCTGCGGCGGCGCACGTGGAAGCGCTTGGCCTTGGGCTTGGCGCTTCCGCCGGACTCGCGGGCAGCGTCGTCGATGAAGCTGAGCATCTCCAGCCCGTCCGCCCCGCCGGACGAGGGCGGTGCGGGGATGGGCGCGGAGAGGTCCGCCTCGAGATCGTCAGAGGCGGGGCGGCTGGAGGTGGGATCGAACTCCAGCGGGTCCGAGCCGCCGGAGGAGCCAAAGTCCACCTCGCCAAAGCCGATGTCCGCGGGGGGAGGAGCCGCGGCCGGAGGCGGAGGCGCCGCGGGCGCGGAAGCCGCCCTGGGAGCGGGGGCGGCGGGCTCGGCGAAGTCCAGGCCGAAGTCGGCCATCGGCGCCGGGCTGGCCGGAGAGGGCAGGTCTCCGAAGTCGCCCATCGGCGGGGAGCCGGCGGGAGAGGGTAGGTCCCCGAAGTCGGCCATCGGCGGGGAGGAGCGGTAGTCGTCCGCCGGGGCCGGGAGGGTGTCGAAGTCCATCGCCGACGGCGCGCCGGCCGGGCTGGGCAGGTCGGAGAAGTCCATCGCCAGGGGGGCGGAGGGGGCCTGGCCGAAGTCCACCGCCTCCGGCTGGGACGGATCGCTGAAGTCCACTGCGTCGGGGGCAGAGGAAGCTCCGAAGTCCACCGACTCGGAGGGCGCCGGGTCACCAAAATCCATCGCCTGCGGGGCGGACGGGGCGGCGAAGTCCATCTCCTGGGGAGGAGAGGCGAAGTCCATCCCGGAGGGCGCGTCGGGGCCCGGCTCACTGCCGAAGTCCATCCCGAAGTCGTGCGCGGCCGGCGGGTTCTGGTCCGCGGGAGAGGGGAGGTCTCCGAAGTCGAAGGCCTGGGGAGGCGGCTGAGCGGCGCCGGGGAGGGGGATTCCCCGGTGGTTGCCGGTGTTCACGTCCTCCACGTCGTCCAGGTCCGCGAAGCCGACGTCGTCCTCTTGCCCGAAGTCCGCGGCGCCGGGAAGAGGCACCGCCCCGGGGGCGTAGGCGGCCGCTGGGAGCGGCGCCGACATCACCCGGGTGGACTCCTCATCCCAGGCCACCGCCTGGGGGGCGGGAGCGGACATTCCCGGAAGAGGGATCGCGCCCGAGGAGGATGCGGCGCCGGGAAGGGGAACCGCGCCCGCGTGGGAAAGACCGCCGGCGCCGGGGAGGGGAATCGCTCCCGGACGGCTGGCGCCGGGCAGCGGGATCGACGCGCCGCCAGAGGCTCCCGGGAGGGGAACTGCCCCCGCTCCGGCGGCACCCGGGAGTGGAACTGTCCCAGCGCCCGAACCCGGGAGCGGAACAGCCCCGGCACCTGAACCCGGAAGGGGAACTGCCCCCGCACCGGTGGCGCCCGGGAGGGGCACGGCGTCGGCACCGGCGACGGGCGCCTTGATCGGGAAGGTGGTCTGACACTTCGCGCACTTCAGCTTGGCTCCGCCAGCAGGGACGCGCTTGTCATCGATGTTGTAGTGGGTCTGGCACGACGGGCACGAGACTCTCATGTCGTTCCTTGAAAAGGCCGGGGGGACGGGGCGCTGACCTCAACGAACGGCGCTCCCCCTTTTGGGCGGCGCGGAGGTTAACAGAGGGGGCAGGGCGCCGGAAGCAGCGGGACGGGGGAAAAGGCCCCATCTTCTCGCTACTTGGACGCCGAGGCGGAAGGGGCTGGGGGGCTTGGTTGGTCCCTCGTCCTTCGGGGAGTCCCGAGACGAATGGCGGCCCGAGCCCGCCCCCGGACGAACTCGCAGGGCCCGCCTACTTCGTCCGGGGTTCCGGCGGTTTGGCCGGACGAACTCGCAGGGCCCGCCTACTTCGTCCGGTGAAGTGGTAGTGCAGGGCCGGACGCCCTCCGGTGGCAGTCCTCGGTGCTCCCGTCGACGCGGCCACAAACGCCCAGTTCGCTTCGGCTGTGCCTCGGCTTGAAGCTGCCCGGTCGTGCCAGCTCAACTCCCACGGTCGTGGACATCGGGGCAGCGCGGGGCGCGGTCCCGACCCCATCGAGTTCTCCTTCGACCTCACCAGAGGTACAGGTCCGAAAGCCTTCCGTGTTCCGTGCTAGACGCCAACCCCCATGACGCCTGTGGTGATCCTCGGTGGTGGTCTGGCCGGTCTGTCGGCGGCGTACTTCCTGGACCGGGCCAAGGGGCCCTGGCTGTTGGCCGAGCGCACCGAGCGGGTAGGCGGGCTGATCAAGACCGACATACTCCAGGGCTTCCTGTTCGATCACACCGGGCACTGGCTGCACCTGCGCGACCCGGAGATCCGCGACCTGGTGCAGAACAAGTGGCTTCCCGGGGAGCTGGTGACGATCCAGCGCAAGGCGGCGATCTTCTCCCGCGGGGTGTTCACCCGCTTCCCCTACCAGGTGAACACCTTCGGGCTTCCCGCGGAGGTGGTGGCGGAGAACCTGATCGGCTTCGTGGAGGCCCAGTTTGGCGAGTCCGGGCGGGCGCTGCGGGAGCGGGAGCCGCGCAACTTCCGGGAGTTCATCCTGCGCTACATGGGGGAGGGGTTCGCCAAGAACTTCATGGTCCCCTACAACCAGAAGCTGTGGACGGTGGATCCTTCCGAGCTCTCCGCCGCCTGGTGCGGCAGGTTCGTGCCCAAGCCGAACCTCAAGGAGGTGGTGGAGGGCGCGCTGGGGCTGGGGCAGGACTCGATTGGCTACAACGCCTCCTTCCTGTACCCCCGGGAGGGCGGGATCGAACGGTGGGCGCAGGCGATGGCCGGCTCGCTGTCCGGCGGTGATCTGCGGCTGAACACCGAACCCACCGCGGTGGACTGGAAGGCGCGCACAGTCACCTTCGGGGACGGGAACACCGTCCCCTACCGCGAGCTGATCTCCACCGTCTCCCTGCCCGGGCTGATCAAGCTGCTGGGCAAGGGCGCCGCCGGGGTCCCGGACGCCGTGCGGGACGCGGCCGGGCGGCTGCGGGCCACCACCGTCACCTACGCCCGGGTGGGGGCGAAGGGCGCCAACCGGCAGCCCTGGCACTGGATCTACCTGCCGGAGGAGGGCTTCCACACCTACCGGATCGGCTCGCCCTCCGCGTGCTACGCGCCGCTGGCACCGGCGGATCACGCGTCGTTCTACGTGGAGTATTCGCACCAGGGAGAGGTCACGTTGGCCCAGGTGGAGAAGTGGGCGGTGGAGGACCTGCTCCGCTCGGAGATGATCCACCGCGAGGAGGACGTGCTCTTCTCCAGCGCGAAGGAGATCCCCCACGCCTACGTGCTGTACGACGACGCCTACGGGGCGGCGAAGAAGACCCTTGTGGACTTCCTGGAGGGGGCGGGGGTGCTGACCGCCGGCCGCTACGGAAACTGGGAGTACTCGTCGATGGAGGACGCGGTGCTGGCCGGACGGGGCTGCGCCCGGCGACTGAACGCGGGGTAGGCGAGGATTGTCGACGCACCGGGGGAGGGCGTGCTAGTTCCGCCGCCCGGATGGGAACCCCGGCACCCAAGCTCTCGATCGTGATCCCCGTCTACAACGAGGCGGCGATCATCCAGCAGGCCGCTGACGAGCTGACCCGTGGCCTGGACGCGCGCGGGATCGACTACGAGATCATCTTCGCGGAGAACGGCTCCAAGGACGCCACCCCGGCGCTGCTGGAGGCGATGACCCTCAAGAACCCGCGGCTGCACTGGTTCCACTCCGAGCGACCCAACTACGGCAGCGCCCTGAAGCGCGGCATCCAGGAGGCCCGGGGCGAGTTGGTGGTGTGCGACGAGATCGACCTCTGTGACCTGTCCTTCTACGACCAGGCGGTGCCGCTGTTGGCCTCCGGTGAGGTGGACATGGTGGTGGGCTCCAAGGCGGCCAAGGGCGCCTCGGATCACCGCCCGATGGTGCGGCGGGTGGCCACCCGGGTGCACAACAAGCTGCTCAAGGTGGCGCTGGGCTTCCAGGGCACCGACACCCACGGGCTCAAGGCCTTCCGGCGCGCACGGCTGCTGCCGGTGATCGAACGCTGCGTGGTGGACATGGACGTGTTCGCCTCCGAGTTCGTGATCCGCGCCTGGCGGCAGGGGCTGAAGGTGGTGGAGATCCCGGTGCAGCTGGTGGAGAAGCGGCAGCCCTCCATCCACCTCTTCCGGCGGGTCCCCAACGTGCTGCGGAACGTGGGCAAGCTGGTGTACGTGATCCGCATCCGGGGAACCTGATGTCGCTGGCCGCCGTCTCGGTGGATCTGGACTCGCTGGTCCACTACTGCCGGATCCACGGGCTGCCTGACGCCACCCTCGACCCGCGGGCAAAGGACCTGGTGTATCGGGTGGCGGTGCCCCGCTTCCTGGAGCTGTTCGCCCGGGCGAACCTGCCCTCCACCCTGTTCGCCATCGGCGCGGACCTGGACGATTCTGCGCTGGCCCGGGACACCCTGCGGCAGGCCCATTTGGCAGGGGTGGAGATCGGCAACCACAGCCAGACCCACGACTATGGGCTCGCTCGCAGGGATCCGGCGCGGATCCTGGCCGACGTCACCGGGGGAGCAGATGCCATCGCCCGGGCCACCGGGGCCCGCCCGCGGGGGTTCCGCGCCCCCGGCTACACCCTCTCCGCCCCGCTGTACGCGGCGATCGGTGAGAGCGGCCACCTCTACGACTCGTCGGCGTTTCCGGCCACCCCCTACTACCTGGCCAAGGCGGCGGTGATGGGCGGGCTGTGGGCGGTGCGGCGGCCGTCCCGGGCGGTGCTGGACTCGCCCCGGGTGCTGACCGCGCCCCGCGACCCCTACTGGCCGGACCCGGCCGCGCCCTACTCCCGGGGCAGGGGGACGGTGCTGGAGCTGCCGGTCACCACCACCCCGTACACCGGCTTTCCCTTCATCGGCACCTTCGTGGCCACCCTCCCCCGGGGGGTGATCCGCACCGCCTACCGGCTGCTGCGCGGGGTGCCGCTCCTGAACTTCGAACTGCACGCGGTGGACCTGCTGGACGAGGCGGATGGGATTCCCCGCGCCCTGGCCCGGGCCCAGCGGGATCTGCAAGTGCCGCAGGCCCTCAAGGCGGCCCGGGTATCCGAGGTGCTGCGCTGGATCCAAGGAGAGTTCCAGACGGTCACCCTGGAGAAGGCCGCGCAGAGGCTTTCGGAGGCGACGCGCCCCGTGGTTTAAGGGGCCCCATGCTGGAGCGTCTTGGGGATCAGGTGCGTGGGGCGATGCGCGGTTGGACGTCGCGGCTGACCAATGGGGAGGTGGAGAAGAACATCACCGCCCTCTCGCGTTCGACCAACGAGTACGGGGTGGATCCGTTCGGGTTCAACCTGGACTTCTCGCTGGCGGCGCTGGCGCCGATCGTCTGGCTCTACAAGCACTACTTCCGGGTGGAGACCTATGGGATCGAGAAGGTCCCCGGCGGCCGGGTGCTCTTGATCTCCAACCACTCCGGCCAGCTGCCCTTCGATGGGGCGATGATCGGGGTGGCGATGATCACCGAGGCCCGCCCCCCGCGGGCGGTGCGGAGCATGGTGGAGAAGTGGGTCCCCAGCCTCCCCTTCATCTCCTCGTTCATGTCCCGGATGGGGCAGATCGTGGGCACCCCGGAGAACTGCCGCCGGCTGCTGGAGGCGGGGGAGGCGATCATCGTCTTCCCGGAGGGCGCCCGCGGGGTGAACAAGCTGTGGCCGCAGCGCTACCAGCTGCAGGAGTTCGGGCTGGGCTTCATGCGCCTGGCGCTGGAGACCAACACCCCGATCGTCCCGGTGGCGGTGGTGGGCGCGGAGGAGCAGGCCCCGGCGCTGGTGAACGTCAAGCCGCTGGCCAAGCTGCTGGGGATGCCCGCCTTCCCGCTGACCCCGATCGGCCTGCCGCTGCCGCTGCCGGTGAAGTACCGGCTGCACTTTGGCGACCCGATGACCTTCACCGGCCGCCCGGATGACGAGGACGCCGAGTTGGAGAAGAAGGTCCGCAGCGTGAAGTCCGCGATCCAGGAGCTGCTCAAAAAGGGCCTGCAGGAGCGGAAGGGGATCTTCTTCTGAGCGCCAAGACCAAGCCGGCCGTGCTGGTGACCGGGATCGCCGGGAACCTGGGCCGCACCCTCGCCAAGCAGCTGCACGCCAACCAGGAGCGGATCCTGGGCATCGACCGGCGGCCGTTCCCGGGCAAGCCCAAGGACATCGAACACTTCCAGCTGGATCTGCGGAAGAAGAAGGCGGAGGACGTCTTTCGGCGCAACGAGATCCGCGCGGTGATCCACATGGGGATCATGCACGACCCGCGGATGAGCGCCGAGGAGCACCACACCTTCAACGTGGTGGGGACCACCCGCATCCTGGAGTACTGCGCCAAGTACGCCGTGAAGAAGGTGGTGGTGCTGTCCTCGGCCTCCGTCTACGGGCCCTCCCCGGACAACTCCAACTTCCTCACCGAGGACGCGCCGCTGATGGCCGCCTCCCGCTTCTCCGGGATCCGGGACCTGATTGAAGTGGACATGCTGGCCCACGGGTTCTTCTGGAAGCACCCCGGGATCCAGACGGTGATCTTGCGCCCGGTCCACATCGTGGGGCCGAACATCAAGAACGCCCCCTCCACCTACCTGCGCCTCAAGCACCCCTGGGTGATGGCCGGGTTCGACCCGATGCTGCAGCTGATCCACGTGGAGGACGTGGCCCGCTCGATGGTGGAGGCCCTGCGGCCCGAACCCAAGGGCGTGTACAACGTGGTGGGTCCCGGTGAGGTCCCGCTCAGCGCGGTGCTGCGCGAGTTGGGCCGGACCGCGATCCCGGTGCCCCACCCGCTGGCCCGCGGCGCGTTGGGCCTGCTGTTCAAGTACCGGCTGGCCAACTTCCCCCCGCCCGAACTGGACCACCTGCAGTACGTGTGTGCGGTGGACGGCGTCCGCTGGCGCCAGGACACCGGCTGGAAGCCCCGCAACTCGTTGCGAGAGACCATCCGCTCGGTGATCGGCGAAGCCTGACACCGCTGTCGCGCTCCCGGCGGGTTTCGCCCGGGAGCCGGGTGGGGGGCCGCGGGCAACCCCCCGGAATTCGAAGCAAGAGGCTCCAATCGGTCGCTGGCACCTGCCTTGCTCTATGGGTAGGCATGGATAGGCGGTCCCATTGGGGGACCTCCGACGCCCACCGTTTCGGCCGGCCCCGAAACGGTGGGCGATTTTTTTTGCGGGCCCCGGCGAACCTCCGGCGCGCTCCGGTTTCCTATCCGCATGCCCGTCTCCCCTCTGGTCCCCGCGCTGGTCCTGCTGTCCGTCTCCGTCTCCGCCTGCGCCTCCCGTAGCCCGGTTGCCCCCTCCGAAGCGCAGCTGGACGCGCCCTCAGCCACCTCCCTGTGCATGCGCCTGCACGAGCAGGGGGCCCAGTGCGCGGACGGCTTCAACGCCCTGCTGGTGGACCTGAGGGAACAGCATGACCCCCGGTTCGCCGAGCTCTTGAAGCAGCCAGGCCTGCGCGAGCAGATCCTGGTGGAGGGGCGGGCCGAGGTCCTGGCGGATGGGACCGGGCCGCACGAGCAGCGGGAAGCCCGGTGCGCCGAGTTCGTGGAGCACGGCCCGGCGGTCCCCGCCGCCGACGGCCCCGCGCTGGAGCGCTGCTACACTCTGTCGTCCTGCGAAGAGAGGCTGGAGTGCATGAGGCCGGTCCTGGAGGTCCGGTTCGCAACCCGGGCGGCGGGGCAGTAGCGCCCTTCAGGGCGGCCGGCGTGCCTGGCGGAGCGGTAGCGCCTCAGGGGACGGGAGGGGAGGCGGGCTCTGTCGGGACGTACGGGTCCTGCATCTCCGGGGTGAAGGGACCTCGGCTCTGGCGGGCGATGAGCCAGGTGGTCCCCACCGGGACCAACTCGGTGATCACCGTGTCGGAGTGCTCGCTGAGGTTGGGCATCCGGAACCAGGAGATGCGGCTGACCACCTCCGCCCGGGAGCCGTCCGCCTCCACCCGCATCTCCAGCAGCTCATAGTCGGAGATCGACAGGTCCCGCTCGTCCCGCTGCGCGTCCCGGGCGGCCAGGAAGGCAGCCCGGCGCTCGGGGACGATCAGGCTGCTGGCAGACTGGAAGTCCTTCCAGCGGGTGCGGCGGTGGAAGGCGTCAGCAGTGCTCTTCACCTCCTGGACGTCCGACTCGGTGCGGACCGGGGTGTGGGTACAGGCGGACATCAGGGTGGTGCAGAGGAGGAGGGCAGGCAGGCGCACATGCACACCGTAACATCGTGCCGCTTCGTGAAAGAGAAACGGGTGGGCTAACCTCCCGCTCCCCGCGATGCCGCCCAAGTCACCCGTCGAACGCTACGAACAGATTCTGCAGCAGGACCCCGCCTCCAGCGTCTTCGTGGAGCTGGCCAAGGCACTGCTCGAGGCGGGCGATTCGGCCCGTGCCATCGAGGTGTGCCAGGTGGGCCTGCAGCACCACCCGCACTCCACCGTTGCCCGGGTGCTGTGGGGCAAGTCCCTCATCCAGCTGGGTCGTCCGGCCGAGGCGATGGCCCAGTTCGACCAGGCGATCGGGATCGAGAAGGACAACCCCTACGCCTACAATCTGATCGCCGAGGTGTTGCTGCAGCGGGGCCTGTACCGCTCCGCGCTGCCCATCCTGCGCAAGGCGGCTGGGCTGCAGCCGAACAACGGCCGGGTGAAGGAGTGGCTGGAGAAGGCCCAGACCGCGCTGAGCGGTGGACCGGCTCCCTCCCTGGACGAGGTCACCAATCCCGGCTCGCCGCTGCTGCTCAAGTCGGTTGAAGAGTCGGAAGAGGCCCCGCCGCCCGAACCTCCTGCTGCCCCGGCCTCCACCGACGAGGGCGGCGATCCCTTCGGGGATCTGGGCTCCCTGCCCGACCCGGGCGCGCCGCCCGGGGTCCGGCGCCGCCAGCCACACCCGGCGGCGGTCCCGGAGGGGCTGCGGGAGACCGGCGAGCACCAGACCGCATCGTCCTCCGACCGCGCCACCGACGAACACCCGGCGATGGGCGGGGAGCTGCCAGTCAGCCGCCGCCCGGCGGGAGCCAGCGGTCCCAAGCTGATCCCGGTCCTGACCCCTCAGCCGGGAGCGCGGACCTCGGGCGAACAGCTGATTCCGATGCTCTCCCCCAGCGAGGGGGCCCGTCCCACCGCCGAGCTCCCCGCGCTCTCGGCGGACGAGCGGCGCGCCGCCCTGGCCGAACACGGGCGGGGTTCTGGAGAGAAGCCGGCCCGCCGCACCGGGGAACACCCGGCGACGGTCGCCGACGGACTGCTGGGCGATCTGCCACCCCCGGAGGAGTCAGCCTCCGCCGGGGGGGGGCTGCTGGGGGATCTGCCCTCGCTGGAGGACGCGCCCCCCGCACCCCGTCCGGTGGAGCGGCCCGCCGTGCACGCCGCCGTGCCGCCTCCGGTCCGCACCTCCGGCGAGAAGCGGGCGCTGCTGGAGGAGCTGCCCGACCTGTTGGCCTCCTCCTCCTCGGTGGAGGTCCCCAAGGTGGAGCTGTCCGCCTCCAGCGCCCAGGAGATCGCCCAGGAGTACGAGCGGGAGCTGCGCCAGAAGCTGGCGGCCAACGCCGAACAGAAGTCCTTCCTGGCCCGCCACGGCGTGAAGCTGGCCGTCTCCGCGGTGCTGTTGGCCGCGATCGGAGTGGGCAGCTGGGCGTTCATCTCCACCCGGGTGCGCAACCAGGGCCGCGACCTGCGCGACGCGCTGGGGGATGCCCGCAAGGGGATCTCCCTGGACACCGCCGCCGGCTATCGCACCGCGGTGGAGGCGCTGGGGATCGCGGTGCAGATGGACGAGGAGAACCGCGAGTCCTGGGCGCTGACCGCCTACGCCCGCTCGCTGCTGTTCGCCGAGCACGGCGCCTCCGCCCAGGATCGCGCCGCCGCCCAGGAGGCGCTGGCCAAGCCGGGGGTGGAGGAGGACTTCGCCGCCTACAGCCTGGTCTCCCGCTACTCCCTGGGGGATGGCAAGGCCCGGGACGGGCTGCGCAAGGCGGTGCTGTCCTCCACCGAGGAGACCCCCGAGGTCCAGGAACTGGCCGGGCGGATCCTGCTGGCCCAGCGGGACAGCCGGGCCGCGGTGGAGCGCTTCCGCCGCGCGCTGGAGCTCTCGTCTGGCAACGTCCGCGCCCTGGTGGCGCTGGGCAACTACTACCGGGAGTCGGGGGACCACCCCACGGCGCTGAAGTTCTATGACACCGCGGCGATGGTCTCCGAGGCCCACCCGGAGCGGGCGGTCGGCGCGGCCGAGAGCCGGCTGGAGACCGGGGACGGGCTGGAGCAGGCGCTGGCCGAATTGGAGGAGTTGTCTGCCGTCGAGGGGCTTGCCCCGGAGCTGCTCAGCCGCCGGGAGCTGGCGCTGGGCCGGCTGTTGACCGCCAATGGCCGCGCCGCCGAGGCGGTGAAGCGGCTCTCCGGGTCCAAGGGGCGAGGCTACGAGTTCCAGCTGGCGCTGGGGGAAGCCTCGATGGGCGCGGGCGACTACGCGCGCGCCGAGGACGCCTTCGAGTCCGCGCTCAAGCTGCGCCCCACCCGGGAGGAGGCGCAGGAGGCCCTGGGCCGGGTGCTGCTGGCCCGGGGACGGGAGCGCGAGCTTTTGGGCCGTCTCAAGGACGATGGCCGAAGGGTGGCGCTGGTGCGCGGCATCGCCTACGCGCGGCTGGAGGACTGGAAGCGCGCGCGCGCGGAGCTGGCCCGCACCCAGGTCTCCGGAAAGTACCCCACCGAGGCGGTGATCCACCTGGCGGTGGCCGACGCCGCGGAGGGAGACGCGGCCCGCGCGGAGAAGGTCCTGGAGAAGGCCCTGGCCTCCACCCGGACCGCCAAATCCGACGCCCACGTGGCGCTGGGGACCCTGTACCTCAAGCGCGGCGAGTCGGAGAAGGCGCGCGGGCAGTTCGAATTGGCGGAGAAGGATCCCTTCGATTACGAGGGCGCCTGCGCGCTGGGCCGGCTGTACCTGACCCAGGGCAAGCCGGAGAAGGCGCTGGGCCACCTGGAGCGCGCGGTGCAACGCAACGGTTCGCACGGCGAGGCCCGGCACGCGCTGGGCCGGCTGTACCTCTCCTTGGGCAAGCTGCCCGAGGGGCTGGCGCAGGCCGAGGCCTGGCAACAGGATCAACCGGCCAGCGACGAGGCGCTCTTGGACCTCGCCTGGGCCCTGCACCTGAACGGGAAGTGGAAGGAGGCGGACGCGGCCTCTGCCCGGCTCAGCCGGATGGCGGGATCGGTGGCGGAGGCGCACCGGATCCGGGCGGTGGTGCTGTTCTCGGTGGGCAACGCGCGGGGCGCGTTCTCCTCGCTGGAGCGGGCCAACAAGCTGGACCCCAAGGACCCGGAGACGTTCTGCGAGATCGGGCACGCCTTTTTGCGCCAGGGCAATCCGGACAACGCGGAGGCCGCCTTTGGCGCCGCCTTGAAGAACGATCCCCAGAACGACTGCGCTGGCATTGGCGCGGCGCTGGCCCGGCTTCCCTCTGGCGCCAAGGCGGCCCAGAGGCTGCTGGCCGACCGCGCGGCCAAGGCGGAGAGGGTGATGGACCGCGGGCAGGCCTGGGCCGCGCTGTCCCGCGCGCAGCTGGTCGCAGGTCAGGTGGCCGCCGCCCGGAAGTCCGCCGAGGAGGCCGTCCAGGTGGCGCCGTTCCTGGGCAACAGCCACTTCGCGCTGGGGCTGGTCGCGGCCAGACAGAAGCAGGAGGAGACCGCCTCCGCCGCGCTGCGTGCCGCCGCCGGGCTGGAGCCGGCCCACGCCACCATCCGGCTGGCCCTGGCCGACGCTTTGGTCCGGCAGGGGGAGACTGGTTCGGCGATCAAGGAGTACGAGACCTTCTTGCGTCTGGGGGGCGACGCGGGCGATGAGGCCCGGGTGAAGAAGTCGCTGGTGGACCTGAAGAAGAAGCTGGCGTCGAGGTGATGGTGGCGCCCCAGCAGATCCGGCATCCGGTGCTGCACGTGATGCTGTCCAACGCCATCCTGCTCTCGATCATCTACCTGGTGGCCGGGGTGGTGCTGGAGTTGCTGCGGAAGCTGTACCCGATGAGGTGGGTGGAGACCGGGATGATCGTCCTGGACTCGCTGCCCGCGCGGCTGCTGCACGTGCTGGGCTGGCTGGGCCCGCTGACCGAGGCGGTGGTCTACAACCAGCTCTCCGGGTTCTGGCTGCGGGTGGTGTTCAACGTCACCACCATCGTGATCATCTTCGCCCTGGCCGCGACGGTGGCCGGCGGGATGGCCCTGCTGGGCAGGCTGGCCCGGCGCGGCTGAGAAGGTCCGGAGCGGCCGAGAAGAGCCGGCCCGCCGATCAGGTGGGTCGCGATGAACCCGCTCCGACGGGATCCGGAACGGACTCCCAGGTTCAAGCGCGCTTGCGGCGCAGGCGCAGAGTGGAGGCGGGGGCCCGGGGCTGGTGTCCGGCGGCCCGGGCGGTCAGTGAGATCTGCGAGATCTTCGAGCCGAACCGCTCCCACTTGGCCTCGCTGGTGCCCTTCACCCGCAGGAACGAGGCGTGGTCGATGGGCAGCGAGGTGGCCAGCGCCAGCAGGGTGGCGTCGTTGAAGATCAGGTAGGGCGGGATGTCCAGGTCCCGGGCCAGGTCCCGGCGCCAACGGCGAAGCTCGCCGGCGGCCAGCTCGCTGTGCGCTCCGGGCTCCAGGGCCGCGCTGCCGGAGGCGGAGTCCGCCGGCAGGTGCAGCCGCTTGCCCACGCACAGGTCGCAGGCCTCGCACCGGCTGGGCGTCTCCTGCTCACCGAAGTAGCGGAGGATGAAGTGCCGCCGGCAGCGGGTGGCATACGCGTAGTCCTTCATCCGCCGCAGCTGCAGCAACGAGAGCCGCTCCTGATCCCGGACCCGGCTCAGATCCAGCCCCAGCTCGGGGTAGGGCAGGTGGGTCAGCACCCGGATCGCCCGACCAGAGAAGGGCCGGCGGACGCTCACCGCGTGGGCCTTCTCCAGCAGTCCCATGGCGTGCTTCACCTCGTCGGTGCTCATCGTGGTGCGCCGGGCCAGGACATTCACGTCGGTGGTGACCGGGCTGCCCACCGGGTAGCCGGCGCGCAGCAACTCCAGGAGCGCCTTGCCGTGGGGGCTGTGGGGGTGCGCGGTCTCCGCCCGGGGCAGCACGGTCACCGTCCACTGGCCCTCGCCCCGGCCGCCCCGGGAGATCTTCCCGTCGCGCTCCAGGATCCGCAGCGCCGCGGAGACCTCCGACTCCGAGGAGTTCACCTGGCCGGCCAGCAGCTTCAAGGGCTTGTCAAACTCCTGCTCCTCGCGCAGCACCTCCCACAGATCGGACATCAGAGCGTCCGAGGGGGAGGAGCTCTGGATCAGCCGCTCCTGGGTGAACACGTCCGAGTGGTTGAAGAGCAGGATCGCCCGGGCCGGGTTGCCGTTGCGTCCGGCGCGGCCGATCTCCTGGTAGTAGGCCTCCACCGTCCGCGGCATGTTGGCGTGGATCACGAACCGGATGTCCGGCTTGTCGATCCCCATCCCAAACGCGTTGGTGGCCACCGCCACGCCGTCCGGCCGAGCCATGAACTCGTCCTGGGCCTGGTGCCGCGCCTGCTCGTCCATCCCCGCGTGGTAGAGCACGGTGGAGCGGCTCTTGGACCGGATCGCCTGGTGGATCGCCTCCGCCGACTTGCGGGTGGCGCAGTAGATGATCCCCGATCCGCCCTCGGCCATCACCTTGGCGATGGCGTCCTTGCGCTGCTGTTCTCCCGAGACCTGGGCCACCTCCAGGAACAGGTTCGGGCGATCAAAGCCGGCCACGAACACCTGGGGATCCTTCATCAGCAGCGACTTGACGATGTCGTCCCGGACCTCCGGGGTGGCGGTGGCGGTCAGGGCCACGGTGCGGGGCGGCCGCAGCCGCTTGCGCACCTTCCCCAGCAGGGCGTAGTCCGGGCGGAAGTCGTGTCCCCACTGGGAGATACAGTGCGCCTCGTCGATGGCGAACAGGTCCACCCCCAGCTGGGCCACCGTCTCCAGGAAGGCGGCGCTGCGGAACCGCTCCGGGGCCACGTAGAGCAGCTTGTACTCCCCGTTGCGCAGCCCCCTCATCCGCTCCGCCCGCTCAAGGTCGGTGAGGGTGGAGTTGATGAAGGTGGCAGGGATCCCCTTGGCCAGCAGCTGCTCCACCTGATCCTTCATCAAGGCGATCAACGGGGAGATGACCAGGGTCAGCCGCGGCAACAGCGAGGCCGGCAGCTGGAAGCAGAGGCTCTTGCCGGCCCCGGTGGGCATCACCACCACCGCGTTGCGGCCGGAGAGCACCGCGCTGATCACCTCCGCCTGCCCGGGCCGGAACTCACCCAGCCCGAAGTGGCGGACCAACCCCGCGTGCGCTTCTTCCAGGAACGGCAGCGGGTGTGACATCCGGCGCATAGATCACCTTTCTGCCCTCGGGCGTCAACGCCCAGAGCGCCTTCCCTCGCGAACGTCTCTGGGCGCCGCCCCGTCAGCCTGGCCGCTTGCTGGGCGCCCCTGCGGCGGGTGCCCAGTCGAGCGGGGGTTCGGCCGCCATCGGCAGGCTGACCGAATGTTCCCCGATGGTGGCAAAGCACCCGTCGCCCAGCACCACGTGGTCCAACAGCTTGATCCCCAGGTAGTGACAGGCCGACCGCAGCTGGTCGGTCAGCGCCAGGTCCTCGGTGGAGGGGGTGGGATCTCCGGAGGGGTGGTTGTGGGCCAGGACGATCCCGCTGGCCCGCGCGGCGATCGCCGCGGCGAACACCTCCCTCGGATCCACCGGGCAGGAGCTGACCGTCCCCGAGGCGATCCGCACGTCGGAGAGCAGGGTGTTCCGGGCGTTGAAGGAGAGGACGTGAAACACCTCTCGGCGCAGCGCGGAGAGGGAGGGCGCCAGATACGCGTAGACCTCGCGGGAGTTGAGCAGCCGCGGACGGGTGTCCCGGGAGCGCTGCACCCGGCGGCCAAGTTCCAGCGCGGCCAGCACCGCCGCCGCCCGCGCCGGTCCCAGCCCGGGCAGCGCCGCCAGCTCATGCGCGTCCTGCAGCACCAGGGTGCGCAGGCTGCCCGCGGTGCGGATCAGCGAATCGGCCAGGGTCAGCACCGGCCGGCCCCGGGTCCCGCTGCCCAGCAACACCGCCAGCAGCTCCGGGTCGGTCAGCGCCGGCGCCCCCAGCCGGGCCAGCCGCTCTCGCGGGCCCTCCTCCGCCGGGAGGCGCCGTTCCCCCTCCGGCTCCGCTTCCACCCGCTCCAACCCCGCAAGCCATTCGTCCATGGGTTCCTCCCGTCGGGAACCTCCTTGAGCAATGGCTGTGCCGCGTTTCGGAGGGGCGGAGGGCGCCGCCCGCCCCGTCCACGCCAGGCCGGATCGACCGCGGTTGCGGACGAGCACCGATGCTCCACCGCGTTCTCTGATTTCGAGAGGACCGGGTGGGGCAGGCGGGCCTTCACCCCGACGTGACCCCGGTCAGGCCGAACGAACCGGATCAGCCAAGCGCGGCCAGGGGGCCTACCACTTGGACACGGCGAAGAACGTCCGCAGCTTCTCGTTCGTCTCGCGCAGCCGCTCGGACATGGTGCGGACGAAGGTCCACAGCAGCACGTAGGCCAGGTCCTTGTCGGTGAACATCAGCTGGTCCAGCTTCTCCCGGCCCAGCACCGAGACCTTGCAGGGGATGTGGGCAATGGCGTCCGCGGACCGGGGGCTGTCCTCGATGATCGCCATCTCGCCGAAGTACTGGCCGGGCTCCAGGATGGCCAGGGCCTCCTCGCCGGCGCCGGGGATCATCTTCGAGATCCGGACCTTGCCCTCCATCACCACGTACATGTCCGAGCCCACGTCCCCCTCCTTGAAGATGGGGGCGGACCCTTCGTAGGCCCGGGTCTGGGCCAGGGCGGCGACCTTGCGCAGCTGCGCCTGGGTCAGCCCCTGGAACAGCGGGATCTTCTGGAGGAGCGCGATGTCCATTCGGGCTACCAGTTCGTACCACGCGCTGTTAGTGCTCTGGTACTTTCCGCCCCAATTTCAGGCGTCTGGAGGACGTGTGGCTGACAACGTTCACAAGGTTTGCATCATCGGTTCCGGCCCCGCCGGCTACACCGCCGCCATCTACGCGGCCCGCGCCAACCTCCAGCCGGTGGTGTTCGCTGGCGGCCCCATCGATCACGATCCGCAGCGGGTGCCCGGCGGGCAGCTGATGATCACCACCGACGTGGAGAACTACCCCGGCTTCCCGGAGATGGTCACCGGGCCGGACCTGATGGAACGCTTCCAGAAGCAGGCAGAGCGCTTCGGCACCCAGATCCACATGGAGAACGTGATCAAGGTCGACTTCTCCCAGCGGCCCTTCCACGTCCAGGGCGAGTCGGTCTCCCTGCACGCCCAGACCCTGATCATCTCCACCGGCGCCACAGCCAAGTGGCTGAACGTCAAGGGCGAGGACCAGTACAAGAACCGCGGGGTGTCCGCCTGCGCCACCTGTGACGGCGCCTTTTTCAAGAACCAGCACGTGGTGGTGGTGGGCGGCGGCGACACCGCGATGGAGGAGGCCAGCTACCTGACCAAGCTGGCCGCCTCGGTGACCGTGGTGCACCGCCGGGACACCCTGCGCGCCTCCAAGATCATGCAGAAGCGGGTGCTGGAGAACCCCAAGGTCAACGCGATCTGGGACACCGCGGTGGACGAGGTGACTGGCGACGGCAAGAAGATCACCGGCCTGAAGCTGAAGAACCTCAAGACCGGGGCGGTGACCGACCACCCCACCGACGGGCTGTTCGTGGCCATCGGCCACACCCCCAACACCGAGCTGTTCAAGGACGTGCTCAAGATGCAGGAGAACGGCTACCTGCACACCGTGCCGGGGACCACCCGCACCAGCCTCCCGGGGGTGTTCGCCTGCGGAGATGTGCAGGACCACTACTACCGCCAGGCGGTCACCGCCGCCGGCACCGGCTGCATGGCGGCGATCGACGCCGAGCGCTGGATGCTGGAGCAGGGCGAGTAGCCGGCGATGGGCGGCCCGCGCTCGCGAACGGTGGCGGTGCATGCCGGTGAGCGGCTCAAGGGCAGCCGCTCCCATCCGCTCTCCGCGCCTGTGTACCTCTCGGCGGTGGCCTACTGCGACGACGCCGAGTCGCTGGACGCGGCGCTGGAGGGCGGGGACTACGTCTACACCCGCATCCGGGGGCAGAACGCGGAGCTGCTGGAGGAGGCGGTGGCGGCGCTGGAGGGCACCGAGGCCTGCGCCGCGTTCTCCACCGGGATGGCCGCCCTGCGCGCGGTGTTCGACGCCCAGGGGTTCAAGGCCGGGGACACGGTGGTGGCGGCCTCGGATGGCTACGGGGTGACCCGCGCGCTGTTCAAGGCGCTGTGCGCCGAGCGGGGCGTCCGGCTGGAGGCGATCGCCTTTGCCGCGCCCGACGCTGCGGAGCGGATCCGCGCCGCAGCCCCGCGGTTGGTGGTGGCGGAGAGCATCACCAACCCGCTGCTGGCGGTGCCGGACATCTGCGCGCTGGCCGAGGCCACCCACGCGGTGGGCGGCCTCTTGGCGGTGGACGCCACCTTCGCCTCCCCGATGGTGCAGCAGGCCTGCGCGTTGGGGGCGGACTATGCGGTGCAGTCCACCACCAAGTGGATCAACGGCCACAGCGACGCGATGGGCGGGACGGTGGCCGGCGCTTCCCACCGGATCCAGCCGCTGAAGAATGCCCGGGTGCTCCAGGGGGCGATCCTGGGCCCCTTCGAGGCCTGGCTGACCCTGCGTGGGCTGCGCACCCTTCCGGTGCGGATGGCGGCCCACTGTGAGAACGCGCTGCTCCTGGCGCAGCGGCTCTCCGCCTCCCCGCTGTTGGAACGGGTGCTGTATCCCGGCCTGCCCAGCCATCCGGATCACGCGGTGGCCCAGCGGGTCCTCCGGGACGGGTTCGGCGGGATGCTGGCGTTTGAGATCCAGGGAGCGGACCGTGCCAAGGCCTTCTTGTTCTTGGAGCAGGTGAAGATCGCCAAGGCCGCGCCCAGCCTGGGGGACGTGGCCACCCTGGTGATGCACCCGGTGACCGCGGCCGCGCGGAGGATGACCTCCGCCGAGCGCGAGGCGGCGGGGATCCGCGAGAACCTGATCCGGGTCTCGGTGGGCCTGGAGGACGTGGACGACCTGGCCGAGGATCTGCTGGGCGCGGTGGCGCGCGCGATGGAGAGCGGCCGATGAAGATGGTGGACGTGGGGGGCAAGGAGAAGACCGAGCGGGTAGCGGTGGCCACCGCCCGGCTCAAGATGCTGCCCGCCACCGTCCGGCGGATCCGCGAGGGCAAGGTGGAGAAGGGGGACGTGGTGGCCGCGGCCAAGTTGGCGGCGGTGATGGCCGCCAAGCACACCCCGGACTTCATCCCGCTGTGCCATCCGATCGCATTGTCCGCGGTGACCGCGGAGATCACCCTGCTTCGTGATGGCGCCCGGGTGCGGGTGGAGGTGAAGACGGTGGACCGCACCGGGGTGGAGATGGAGGCGCTGACCGCGGCCGCCGCCGCGGCGCTGACCCTCTACGACATGCTCAAGAGCGTGGACCGGGGGATGGTGGTGGAGCGGCTGCAGTTGGAGAAGAAGAGCGGCGGACGCTCCGGCACCTGGAAGCGGTAAGCCCCGGGGGCTCCATGGTAGGAGACCGGCCATGGCGACCGATCCCCTCCTGCAGTGGCGCAGCGAGTTCCCCATCCTCGACAAGAAGGCCGGCTACCTGATCAGCAACTCGCTGGGGGCGATGCCGCGCCAGGTCTACGACCAGCTGAAGGCCTACGCCGACCTGTGGGCCAGCGAGGGGGTGGTGGCCTGGCACACCTGGATGCCGATGGTGCCGCAGACCGCCGGGATGCTGGGGCGGATCCTCAACGCCCCGCCCGGCACCATGACCATGCACCAGAACGTCTCCACCCTGACCTCGATCCTGATCTCCGCCCTGGATTTCTCCGGGAAGCGGAACAAGGTGGTCACCACCGAGCTGAACTTCCCCTCGGTGGTCTACAACTGGGTGGCCCAGCAGGAGCGCGGCGCCCGGGTGGAGGTGGTGAAGTCCCGGGACGGGGGCTTGAACATTCAGACCGAGGACCTGATCCGGGCCATCGATGACACCACCCTGGTGGTGCCGCTGGACCTGGTGCTGTTCCGCTCCTCAGGGCTGCTGGAGATCCAGCCGATCATCGAGGCCGCCCACCGCCACGGGGCGATGGTGGTGCTGGACTGCTACCAGGCCACCGGGGCGGTCCCGATCAACGTCCAGGCCCTGAAGGTGGACTGCCTGTTGGGCGGCTCGGTGAAGTGGCTGTGCGGAGGGCCGGGCGCCGCCTACCTCTACGTGCGGGAGGACCTGATCCCCAGGCTCAAGCCGAGGATGACCGGGTGGTTCTCCGACAAGCAGCCGTTCGACTTCCGCTTCGGCGAGGTGGACTACGCCGAAGACGCGCACCGCTTCATGGGCGGAACCCCGTCGGTGCCAACCCTGTACCAGGCGCGGGCCGGCTACGAGATCATCGAGAAGGTGGGGGTGGTGGCGATCCGCGAGAAGTCGCTGCGCCAGACCACCCTGCTGATGGAGCTGGCGGACGCGCAGGGGCTGACCGTGCGCACCCCGCGGGCCCCGGAGCGCCGCGGCAACACGGTGTGCATGGAGTTCGAAGGATCAGAAGATGCCTGCGGCAAGCTGATCGAGCGCGGCTTCGTGGTCGACCACCGCCCCGGCGCCGGGGTGCGGGTCTCGCCGCACTTCTACAACTCAGACGAGGAGTGCCGCGCGATCATGGCCGAGATCCAGTCGCTGCGCGCGTCTGGGACCCTGCGCAAGGGGCCGCTGGGGCACCGCGCCCACTGACGGAAGGGAAAAAGGGGACAGGCTACATTTTCGACGCGCTGCGTCGATAATGTAGCCTGTCCCCTTTTTGGTCACGGTGCGTCAGCGCCGGTGCGCCTGGAGATAGAAGGCGGTCACCACCAAGGCGTGGGAGATCTCTCCGCTCAGGATCAGGCCGGGGATCTCGGCGCGGTCCCTCAGCTCCACGCTGATGTCCTCGGTGGCCTCCGGCTGGCCCTGATGGACCTGGTCGCAGTCTTGCGCCAGGTAGGAGTGGCAGCGGTTGGATTGGATCGCCGGATTGGGGTGCACCCACCCCAGCGGAATCACCTGGCCCGGGCGGTACCCGGTCTCCTCCTCCAACTCGCGGATGGCGGCGGTCTGGGGATCCTCCCCCGGGTCCACGATTCCTCCGGGGAGCTCCAGGGTGCGCTGCCAGACGCCGAAGCGGAACTGACGGATCAGCACCACCCGACCCTCGCGGGTGATGGGGATGATGTTCACCCAGTCCGGGGCTTCGATGATCACCCGCGGGTGGTGGGCCCCGTCCCGGGGGTCGGCCACCGTGTCCTCGCGCACCTTGAGGATGGTCAGGTCCAGCGGGTGTCCCTCGCGGATGCGCGTCCAGGGAGCGGGGGGCTTGGGCGTGGAGTTCATCCTGGGCTGCGTAGCCCAGCGGCACCGTCAACCCAAGGGACGCCTGGAGAGCAGGCTGGCGAGCGGGGCCTCTCTTCAAGCCCGGGATTGGGGACCTACTTTCTTCGGGCAGGGCGGAATGAACCCCAAATCAGGAGCGACGAACCCATGAAGACCTTCAACAAGTGGATGGTGGCTGGAGTCGTTGGTGCGACCGCGATGCTGGGGGCCTGCGCCAAGGAGGCCCGGGTGGAGGATGAGCGTCCCGGCATCGGCGGCGCCGGCGAGGAGGGCGTGGGCCAGAACGAGGGCGTGATCAACGACGGGGAGGGTCCCATCGAGGAGCGCCGCGACGGCAAGATCGGTGAGAACGAGGGCGTGTGGAACGACGGGGAAGGTCCGATCGAGGAGCGCTCCGACGATGACGCCATGATCGGCGACCAGGAGGGTGTGCTCAACGACGGCGAGGGTCCGTTCGAGGAGAACGAGGAGCAGGTCGGAGAGAACCCGGGCGTGCTCAACGACAACGAGGGCCCGATCGAGAACAACGACGACGCCAACCAGCAGTAGCCCTTTTGGGCGACTGAAAGTGGGGCGGGGGGCTCGTGGGAGCCTTCCGCCCTTTTCAGTTCAGCAGCTGCACCCGTTCAATCAACACCCGCCGCAGCCGCTCCAACTGGACCCGGTCCGGGGCCTGGGCGGAGAGGGCCAGCACCGTCTCCACGTCCGCCAGCGCGGCGCGGAAGGCGCCCAGCTTCTGGTACAGCATCGCCCTCGCGCGCAGCTCGCCGGGGTGATCCGGCTCCACGGTCAGCATCAGCTCCAGCACCTGCAGCCCGCGCTCCACCTCCTCGCGCTCCGCGTAGATCCGCTTGAGGTTGTTGAGCATCCGCCAGGCGACCGCCTTGGCCGACGCGGGAACCAGCAGCTGGGGGGCGAACTTCGCGCCCGGCACCACCCGGTCCAGCAGCTGCTGGCAGCCCTGCGCATCCAGCACCCGCCCACCGGCGAAGGCGTCGATCCCCACCCGCTGGCCGTCCTCCAGCTGGGCCCCGGCCAGGAAGTGCGCGGGGAATGAGACCCCGAACATCGGCAGGCCGGCGCGCAGCCCCACCTCCACGTAGAGCACCGAGAGGGTGATCGGCAGGCCGCGCTTGCGCTCCAGCACCCGGTCCAGGAAGCTGTTCTCCGGAGCGAAGTACTCCTCCGCGTCGCCGCGGAAGCCCTCCTCCGAACCCAGGACCTCCCGCAGCGCCTCCAGCCGTTCCCGGACACTCCCCCCCGGCTGCCGTCGCCGGACCCGGTCCCCCAGTTCGTCCAACGTCGCCAGCAGCTTCTCCGTGTCCACCCCTGGATCTCCCAGCAAGGCGATCGCCACCGCCACCCGGTCCAGCCGGGGCGGCGCGCCGGCCAGGGCCTCCTGCAGCAGCCGGCGGGGGCGCCCTTGGCCCGCGTCTCCGCTCACAGGAAGGAGGGCGGCGGCGGGGTGGGAGGGAGGATCAGCCGGCGCAGCTCGGCGCGGATCGCCACCTGGGCAGAGATCAGCCCGGCCAAAATCCCGTCTTCGTAGTCGAAGGTCGGGTGGGCCTTGAGCTCCGGGTAGTCGTTCGGGTTCATCACGTCCTCGGAGCTGATGTGCGGCACCGCCTGGCGCGCCTGTCGCAGCACCTTCTCCCGCTGCTGGTCAATCATCCTGGCCAGCAGGGCGTCGGTGATCTCCAGCGCGGTGGCGGCGCTGTCGGCGGACAGGGTCTCGTTGCTCATGGTCTCCCTCACTCCTGGGCGATGTCCCACTTCACCCGCGTATGCGTGCGGCGGAAGGCCTCCACGTCGGCCTCCACCGCCGCCCCGTCCTTCTCCCGCCCATCCAGAAAGCCCACGAAGTCCAGCTGGCGATCCGGACGTCCGTATTCTTCATCGAACAGCCGGACCATGGCATTGGCCGGTAGGGTCATCCGGCCCGCCACCTTCACCAGCGGGAAGGTCAGCCCGGTCAGATCCTTGGAGGGCGCGTAGCTCTTGTACACAAGCTCGGTGCAAACCAGCTTGGAGTCCGAGAAGAAATCGAAGTCGAAGTCGTAAGGCCGGCCCTGGTAGGAGAAGGCCCGCAACATCGCCTTGGCCTTCTCCAGCCGGGAACGCCGCGGCCGCATCACCCCCAGGTAGTCGGTCATCATCGCGTGGCGGATCCCGGTGAAGGAGACCCCCTCGCTGATCGCCTCCAGCACCACCACCGGATCGTCCAGGAAGTCGGTGCCCTGGTACGCGGTCCACTTGGCCGGGAAGCGCCGGGCCAGCAGCTCGGAGAAGGTCAGCACCCCCTCCTTCTGCGCGCGCACATAGGACAGCACCTCCGGATCGGTGTCGAAGTAGCCGCCCAGCACCTCCGGTCGTCCCAGGAACAGCTCGGCGTGCGGCCAGAAGCCGGGCAGACCGATGTTGGAGAGGTACCAGTTCTGGCGTGCCACCAGGATGTCGCCGGGCTCCATCCGCGCCGCCAGCCGCTGGGCCTGCTCGCGGCCGATCAGCGGGCGCCCCTTCCGGTGTACCCGGGTGTCGCCCATCCACTCCGCCACGTTCAGCTGTACGGGGAAGATGGCCCGGGCCGCGCCATCCGCCAGCCCGTCCAGCGCCGCCTTGGCGAACAGCTTCAGCCCCCGCCGGGAGAGCCGGGCGCGGGCGGCCTTGGCGTGCCGGCGCATCTGCTGGATCAGCGACACCGCGTCCGCATCGTCCAGCAGCTTCGCGGTCCGCCAGGTGCCGGGCAGCTGCTTGGCATAGGCGTCTCCGGTCAGCAGCTGGGTGGTGGTGGAGACGTGGACCACCCGCTCCTTGAAGCGGGAGAAGGTCCCGGCCTGGAGGCCGTGCTCGGCGGAGGGCTCATCCAGCAGGGTCTCCAGCTGCTTCTCCCCGGTGGCCACGTCCGCGAACGCCAGCCCGTAGGCCAGCTCCAGGGTCAGCGCCGCGTGGGTGAGCAGAAAGCCCCAGCCGTGCTTGACCGGGTCGGTGGGCGGGACCTTCCAGTAGTCCCAGTAGCGCTGACGGATCACCTCCGCGGAGAGCACGTAGTCGTAGTGGGCCGCCCAGGTGGAGAGCAGGTTCGACTTCTCATCCGGGGTCAGGGTCAGCGTCTGGGCACGCTTCTTCAGCCCGCCCAGCTGGTCCACCGCGCCCTTGAGCCGGGAGAGGCCGGAGGCATGCCGGTGCAATTCGCGGACATCCTGGCGGGCCTGCTCCAGGAACTGGGACGGCTGCAGGTCAAAGACGCTGGCGGGCTCCGGGGTGGCGGAGAGGAGCAGGGTGGCGAGCAGGGCGATCATGCGGGCGGCACCTTAGCGGAGCGCGCCGGCTCCCGGGTGAGCGGCCAGCCCGGCGGGCGCTCCCGGTGACGCCCCGGTGGTTCGTCCGCACCTTGTGGGCAGACGAGAACCAAGGCGCCCCGAAAGCGGGCGAGGAAGGAAACACCATGGCATTCGGAGAGGACGCGGCGCTTTCGCCGAGTACGCACCTGGACGGGGTGACCTATCCGGTGACCCGGGACATCCTGGTGAGGACCGCCGCAGACGGCGGAGCGCCGGTGGAGGTCATCAACCTCTTCAAGTCGCTGCCCGGACGCGAGTACCGCGCCAAGGAGGACGTGATGCGCGACTTCGCCGAGGCCGCGCGCCGGATGGCGATGCACAACTCGCAGGAGGACGACCAGGCGGTGCGTCGCGACCGCAGGAACCTCGGACGGGATCTGGTGGAGGGCGCACCGGATGGGATGACGCGGCACCCGTAGCGGGTCCATGCTGCCGTGGGTACGAGGCGGTCCGGCGGTGCCGGGCCGCTTTGCCATGAAGGAGGGGAAGACGATGGCCGACTACACCGAGAACCTGATCGAAGACGAAGCGGGGGTGCGCCAGGCGGTCCGGGACAGCAAGCGGATCGCAGTACTGGGGATCAAGACCGAGGCCCAGTCCGGCCAGCCGGCCTTCTACGTGGCCGACTACCTGAAGAAGGCGGGGGTGGAGGTGGTGCCAGTCCCGGTCTACTACCCGGAGGTGAAGACCATCCTTGGCCAGCCGGTCTTCCGGAAGCTCGCTGAGATCCCCGGAGAGGTGGACCTGGTGGATGTGTTCCGCCGCCCGCAGGACATCGACGCCCATGTCGAAGAGCTGCTGGCCAAGAAGCCGAAGTACGTCTGGTTCCAGCTGGGAATCCGCAACGACGCTGTGGCCCGCAAGCTGGCGGAGGCGGGGATCAAGGTGATCCAGGACCGGTGTCTGATGGTGGAGCACCGGCGCTACAGCACCTGAGGCTTGGCCTAGCCGGAGCTGCCCTCTCGGTGCTTCTGGCGGGGTTCGAACTGGGCCCGGGACTGGTGCAGCTTCTCCTTGAACAGCTCCTGCATGTAGGCGCCGGTCTGGGCCTCGTCCCACAGGGTGCTGCCCATCGCCAGCTCGATGGCCCGGGCCATGGAGGCGCCGTTGCGGAAGCGGTCCTCCCGGTCGTGGGCCACGCACTTCATCACCACCTCGGAGAGGGAGAGCGGGACGTCCGGATTGATCAGATGAGGGGGGGCCAGCTTCCCCTGCATCACCGCCTCCATGATCTCCGCGCTGGTGCCGCCCTGGAAGGCGCGCTGCCCGGTGAGCAGCTCGTAGAGCACCACCCCGGTGGAGAACAGGTCGCTGCGCGCGTCCGGCTTCATCCCCTGGATCGTCTCCGGGGAGAGGAAGCGGGCGGTGCCCTTGATGGTCCCGGTGTGGGTGTTCTCCAGCCGGCCGCGGGCCAGGGCGAAGCCGAAGTCGATCACCTTGACCGTGCCGTCGTAGGTGACCATCACGTTCTTGATCGACATGTCGCGGTGGATGACCGGCGACGGGATCCCGGACGGGTCGGTGAAGTGGTGCGCGTAGTGGAGCGCGTTGCAGGCGTCGCGGATCGCCTTGCAGGCCAGCCCCAGCGGCACCGGGACGTTGGCCTTCTTGCAGGCGTGCTGGATCTTGGAGAGGTCCTGACCGGAGACGTACTCCATCACCAGGAACAGCTCGCTGTTGTCCTCGCCCAGGTCGAACACCTGGGCAATCCCCGGGTGGGCCAGCAGCGCGGTGATCCGCGCCTCGTCCAGGAACATCCGGACGAAGCCCAGCTCCCGCTGCACGTCCGGGAGCAGCTTCTTGAGGCACAGGTACTTGCGGAAGCCGCCCGGGCCCCGGGTGTAGGCCAGGTAGAGTTCGGAGGTGCCGCCGGTGGTCAGCCCGGCCAGGATCTCGTAGCGGCCGATCTTCCGGAAGGGGGAGGTCTCTTCGCTCATCTCAAGCCTCGAACGGGACCGGCGGGCGGGCCAGCGCGCGCTCGATGCTGGAACGGGCCTGATCCAGCGCATCGTAGCCGCGCTCCATGGCGGTGGGGGAGACCGGGGGGAGGGTGGAGACCACCACGTGCACCGGCAGCTTGCTGGCCTCCATCACCGAGAGCTGCAGCCGGAAGTGTTCCCGCCGGACGGCGGCCATGGCGGCGGACATCCCCTGGGCGTAGGCGAAGGGGCCGCTCATCACCCCCCGGGTCCGAGAGGGCAGGTAGTGGACCAGGATCGCGTCCAGGTCCTTGGCCCAGGGGGCCTCCGCCATCGCCTGCACCGGGGCCTTGTCCACCAGCCCCCCGTCCCAGAACAGCTTGCCGTCCAGCTTCACCGCCCGGAACAGCCCCGGATAGGCGCAGGTGGCGTGGATGCGCGGGATCAGCTCCCCCTTGTCGAAGAGGTGGCTGGTGCCGTCACTGAGGTTGGTGGCCACCATCAGCAATGGATGCGGGCACTGCTCGAAGGTCTGCACCGGCAAGGTGTCCGCCAGCAGCGACCGGAAGCGGTTCCCCTTGAGCAGGCCGGTGAACCCGGCCCCGCCGCGGACCACGTCCACCAGCGCGCCCACCGGATCCGGATCCCAGAAGCTCTGCCGGGTCTGGCGCAGCACCAGCTCTTCGATCGCCTGGGTGGAGGCGCCGGCCGCGGCGTAGGCGGCCACCATCCCGCCCGCAGAGGTCCCAGCGTAGGCGCTGGGCACCAGCCCGGCGTTGCGCAGGCCCTTGAGGAAGCCGGCGTGGCCGTAGAAACCGAAGAAGCCGGCGGAGAGGACCAGGCCAAACCGCTTCCCGGCGAGATGATCGTGCAAGGTGGTCGGCATCGCCGGGGGGTCTTACGGGGCGGGGCAAAATGCGCCAAGCAGGAAAAGCGGTTCGGGCGTTCATCGGCGATAGTCCCCAGGGGGGCCCGGGCTTGTCAGTCCGGCCGCCGGCCCTTCTCCCTCGCAGTGAACCCCGAGGCCTCCATGACCCTGGCGTCCCGTTCAACGTCGGCTTCCGCGCGCCTGGCACCCCTGCAGCTGCGGACCTTGCCGGTCACCCTCCGGCCAGATCCGAAGTTGCTCATCTACTACCTGCTCTCGTCGTTCCTGGCCGGGCCGGCGTTCCCGATCATTCTGGTGATGCGCTACTTCCGGTACCACACCCTGCGCTACCAGGTCGCGGAGGAGGGGCTGACCATGCGCTGGGGGATCTTCTTCCGTCGGGAGGTGTCGCTGACCTACGCGCGGATCCAGGACATCCACCTGACCAGCAACCTGGTGGAGCGCTACCTGGGGCTGGCCAAGGTGCAGCTGCAGACCGCCGCCGGCAGCGCCCAGGCGGAGGTGGCGATCGAGGGACTGACCTTCTTCGAGGGGATGCGCGACTTCCTCTACGCCCGGATGCGCGGCGCCCGGGACGAGAAGCCGCCTGGGCGCGAGTCGTCCGACGCGCTGACCGCGACCTTGCGAGAGGTGGCCGCCGAGGTCCGGGCCCTGCGCGCCCAGCTGGGAGGGCGGAGCGATGCTTGAGTCACTGGTGGTGCACTGGCTGCGAGTTCCCTCCGAGCCCACCCCGCCCGCCGGGGACGCCGGGTCGCTGCAGGTGTTCCGGGCGGCCCCCAACTACTTCCGCTACCGCCAGGCGGTCTGGGCCCTCAAGCAGCTGGCGGCGCTGGGAGGACTGATCGCCGGGCTGCTGTTCATCACCCTGGCGCTGCCGCAGCTCAAGCACGGCGAGCTGATCGGGCAGATCGCCCGGGTGGCGGAGCCGGTGGCCTGGGTGCTGTTCCTGATCCAGCTGCCGTTCACCTACGCGGTGCTCCGCCTGGACTACCGGCTGCGCTGGTACCTGGTCACCGACCGCAGCCTGCGGGTGCGGGAGGGGATCGTCTCGGTGCGGGAGAAGACGATGACCTTCGCCAACATCCAGCAACTGAGCGTTGAGCAGGGCCCGCTGCAGCGCCTGCTGGGGCTGGCCGACGTGAAGGTCCAGTCCGCGGGAGGAGGGTCGGGCCACCACCCGGGGGAGCAGCCTGGAACCGAGAGCCCGCATGAGGCGCGCTTTCGCGGGGTGGCCAACGCGGCGGAGATCCGGGATCTTGTCCGGGAACGGGTGCGCAGCTTCCGCGACGCCGGCCTGGGAGACACCGACGATCCGGTGGCGACATCCGTCCCTGCCGCGCAAGGGAACGACGCGGTCGCCGCGGCCCAGGAGCTGCTGGCGGAGGTGCGTGGTCTTCGCAGGACGCTGGCTCAGTGAGGCTGACAGAAAAGAAACTAAATGATTACGAATGCTTGGGTGCGATTCGGCGCTCGCTAGTAACGAAGGCTTAACCAGCGACCCACCACTAATTAAGCTCTCGTTACCAAGCCGATCCGGAAGTCACGCCCGCATTCCCAGGGACCCACGGCGCCAATGCCGACTCGAACGACAGGTCGCTACGAGCGAAGCACGGCCGCGGGTGAGGAGGTCGCCGCTTTCGTTCCTCATCCACTCCCGCCGGTGGCCCCCCCCCATCGTCCTGGACGCCGCTCTGCGAGAGCACCACCGCCTGGCCGAGCAGGCGCTGATCCGGCTGGAGTTGCCAGAAGAGATGGATTGGGAGGGCTGGCTCCTCTTCTTCCTGGGGGGCGTGGCCTCCATCGCCAATGAGGCGGTCGCCTCCGCCCGAGAGCTGTTCGCAGTGGTCGCGGCTGACCGAGAGCGGGTCCTCAAAGAGCAGGGAACCTCCCTGGCGGCGCTCCGTCTGTTCGAGGCGCTTCCCCGAAATCCGCTCGTGACGGTGGCCCTGGCCAGGAAGCTGACCGGAACGAGCAAGCCGACGGCTGGCCGAGCGCTGGAGCACCTGTCCCGGTTGGGAATCCTCCAGGAGACCACCGGGAAGAAGCGCGACCGTTCCTGGGCCTATCAGGGCTATCTCGAACGACTACCTCCCGGACCCGAATGCCGAGTGGGGGCACGACCCGCATTTCATCACCCTCTGCTCCGGGCAGCCGGACCATGTGTGGCAGCAGAACCACAACGGCGTCTTCCACAGCGACGACGGCGCCCAGAGTTGGCGGAAGGTGAGCCAGCCCGAGCAGGGCGTGCATTTCGGCTTCCCCATCGCAACGGACGCCAAGCACGGCGACACGGCGTGGGTGGTGCCCGGCAAGTCAGACATGCAGCGAAGGACCATCGACGGAGGCCTCTTCGTCGCGCGCACACAGGATGGCGGGAAGTCCTGGGAGCCGCTGCGGAACGGGCTGCCGCAAGAGAACGCCTACGACGTCGTCCTCCGCCATTCGCTGGATCAACAAGACGGAAGGCTGGCGTTCGGGTGCACCACCGGCAATCTGTATGTCAGCGAGGACCGCGGGGAGTCCTGGCACGGCGTCGCGAACAACCTGCCGCCCATCTACAGCGTGCGCTTCGGGTAGCGGCCCTTTCGCGGCGTGCCTGGAATGCGGAGCGCCAGGACAGCGCTAATTCGCCAGGGCGAAGTCGATCGCCGCGCACACCGCCGCGGTCTGCGCGGTGTTGCAGGCCTCGGGCGTCGTCCGTGGGCTGTCCGGGTAGACCTCGGTGGTGGTCACGAAGCGCGCGTTGCTGAGGCCAGCGCACAGGCCCAGCTGCTTGACCGGGTAGTTGATCACGCCGGGCGCGACCACGGGCGAGCCGATGATCTGGCCGTCGGCGTCCGCCGGCGCGATGTGCGTGACCTTCTCCACCGCCTTGATGATCGCCTGCTGGAAGGCCGGCTGCGGATTGTGGGCATCGCCCACCAGATAGAAGCCGTCCGGGATCTCATCCGGCTCGTACGCCTTGCCATCCCGGGCGGCCAGCGCGGGTCGGAACTCGGACTCGTCGGTGTCGGTGGTCTCGTGCAGATCGATGTGAAGGAGGAAGCGGTCCTTCCATGGGGCGACCAGACGCATCAACGCCGCCGATTCCATGGCCGGGCTGCCCTCGCGGAACGAGCGGTTCGGGTCGATCGCCGCCGGATTCCAACGGTGGATGCGCTCGTAGCCCCAGGGGCTGACGCACGGCGCGATCAGCAGGTTGACCCGCCCGGCGAATGCGTGGGCGCGCAAATCGGCGAACTGCAGTGCCCCGTGCACCCCGCTGGTCTCGTAGCCATGCACCCCGCCGGTCACCAGCGCCAACGGCAGTGCCTCGTCCCAATCGCGGCTGCGCAGCGCGACCAGCGGAGAGCGCTCGGGGCCGTAGTCCAGGCGCCCGTACTCGACCACCTCGAAGCGCTCGCGCAGCCGGTCCACCACGGTCAGCACGTCGTCCGCGTAGCTGCGCTGCTTCGATTGGCGGGATCGCCACTGGGCGATCTCGACCTCGCTCCAGGGGCGGCCGGGGATGCCGATGGGATAGGGGGTGCTCACGAGAGGTAGTAATTAGCAGACGTCTCCCGCCTCTGTTCAGACCAACACCTAGGCCACCTGCTGCCGCCGACCGGGAACCGCAGCAGGCAGGCTCCGCAGCTGGGTCTGGGTCGTTGCCTCCCGGACCGCGTCCTTGAGCTGGAGGATGGCCTTGAGGATCTGCGCGGCGTCGCTGGCCTTCACCGCGGAGCGCAGCTGCCCGGCGGCGGCGATCAGCTTGCCGGCATCCTGGACCTCCTCGCTGCCGGTGAGCCGGCCGGCCATCGCGGTGGCGGCGGCAGCGGCAGCCAGCAGGTCCTTGCCCTGCAGCGCGTTCTCCACCGCGTCCGCGGAGCTGAAGATCTCCGAGGCCTTCTGCAGCGTCCGCTTGGCTTTGGGGTCGTTCACCTCTCCGGCGGCGAATCCGGTCAGCTGCTGGGCCGCGCCCATGTAGTCCCCGGTCCGCAGCGCGTTCTGCACGCTGTTGGCGGTGGAGGCGTAGGAGGAGAGGTCCTCCAGGGTACGCTGGGGCTGCGAGCCGCCCCTCACCTGGGTGGAGGCGAACTCGGCGCCGGCGGTGATCGCTCCCAGCACATCCCCGCTCTTGGCTGCGGAGATCACGTTCTGGGCGGTGGTGGCCCCGGAGGCCAGCCGCTGGAAGGTGTCCGCGGCGCGGCTGTTGGGAGCGATCCCGGAGGCCAGCTGCGATCCCTGATCCAGCATTCCGACGATGTCTCCGTTCCGGGCAGCCACCGCCATCTGCAGCGCGGTGTTCCCGCGGGTTGCCCAGGTGGAGACCTGGTTCATCGTCTTGACCACGCCCTGGGCGCTGTTCCCCAGCGCTCCGGCCATCCCCGAGGCTCCGCTGGCGACGGCGGTGAGCAGCCCGCCCCAGTTCCGGTTCTTGATCGCGTCCGCCACCCCCTTGGCTGCGTTGGCGCCCTTCTCCACCACGCTGGCCACGGTGCCGATGGTCTTGGCCACCCCGGAGACCGCCTTGCCGGCCAGCGCGCCCATTCCACCGGCGATGCCACCCGCCAGCCCGGCGATGCCGCCCAGGATGTCGCCCTTCTTGAAGGCGTTGACGGCGCTGATCACCGCGCTGGCCACCCGGGCCACCACCCCGATCGGTCCGGGGATGAAGCTGGCGACGGTCAGCGCGATCTTGCCGACCTTCTTCACCCCGTCCCACAGCTTTCCGAAGAAGCCCTTCTTTTGTTTGAACTGGATGTCCAGCTCGCCGGAGTTCGGGTCCAGCCGGATCTTCCCCTCGTACTTCTTGCCACCGATCTTGAACTTCAGCGTCGCCGAGCCCGGCTGCTGGAGCTGGTCCACCACCTGGCCAAACGCCTTCTCGATGTCCTGCGCCTTGGCCTTCTTGAGGTGCTTGCCGCTCACCCCGAACTGCTCCAGGAACTCCTTCTTCTCCTGGAGGCTCAGCGAGGTCTTCAGCGACTCCAGCTGCGCCTGGGGTTTGGTCGCCGGAGCCAGCATTGGTGCGTCGAAGCTGCCGGAGACCTCCGCGCGGGCGTAATGCGGGCCGCCCACGTCAAAGCCGCTCTCGGGCGGGGCGCTGGCCGGGCGCACCGTGTTGGCGGGACGGGTGGGGCTCTGGGAGCTCAGCTCGGTGCGATACGGGGTCAGCGAACCAGCAGACTCACGGATGCGATCAGCGGCCATGGGATCAACTCCGGGAGAAGGGAGCGGGTGCTTCGGCCAGATTGTCGCACGGAAAGTGCGCGCGGTTGCGGCGTGCGTGCGTTTCCCATCCGCCAAGAAACTGTTGTTTCAGGGGGTTACGAGGGCTCCTCGCCGCGTCGGGTCCCAGCAACACTTCTTCACCGAGGGCAAACGCGCGCACAAACCCCGCCCAGCATCCTGTGGTTGCGCCGGTGATCACGCCGGCACTTTTCGAAGGAGTGGTCATGAAGAAGCAGCTGGTGGTGGTGGCAGGTGCGTTGTCCGCGGTGGTCCTCCTCACTGCCTTTGGCTCCGGCCGCTTCGGCTGCGGAGGGACCCCCGAGGAGCGCTTTGATCGCGCGAAGGGGTACGCGCAGGACAAGATCGATGACCGGCTGGATGACCTGGACGCCACCGACGCCCAGCGTGCCCGCATCGCCGAACTGCAACGTTCGCTGTTCGCCGAGGCACGGCCGCTGTTCCTCTCCCATCAACAGACCAAGCAGGAACTCCTCCACGAGCTGCAGGGGCAGACTCCCGATGCGGCCCGGCTGCATGCCCTGGTCGACGCCCGCGTCGCCGCCTACCAGGCCATGGCCCACCGGCTGGTAGACGCCTCGGTGGAGGTGCACGCCCTGCTCACCCCCGAGCAGCGCGCCGAACTGCAACGCGAGTTCGGCGAGCGGTAGGCCGGGACCCGCTTACGCGCCGGGCGGAGCCGGCAGGAGCCGGTACAGGCGCCAGATCGACGCCAGCAATCCCAGGACCCAGACCCCCAGCACCCCCAGAAAGGCTCCCTCCGCCAGCCGCGGGCCGCCCTCCGCCCGGTGGGCAAGGATCAGCAGTTGGTTCACCGCGATCACCAGGACCAGGCTCCAGGCCAGCGTCCACAACATCAGTCCGGTCAGCCGCTGGAGGGTGGCCTCCCTCCGCTGGGGGGCGAACCAGTACTCCTTGTGGGGGAGGTTCAAGAGCTTCAGCGGCAACCTCCGGAAGAGCTGGTCCGTTCCGGCGAAGCAGAGGGTGATCAGCGCCACCAGCAGCAGCTCGAACAGGATCAGCCCGCGCTGGGACATCCACCCGTTCGGACGTCCGCCCACGCCGAAGTGGGTGGCGACCGGGTCCGGCAGCTGGGGCAGGGCGGAGGCCAGGTGCACCGTCCCTCCGACCACCAGGAGCGTGATCACCAGCCACGGCTTCTCGAATCGGCGCGGGCTCATACCTCAGCTCAAGGATCGGTCGGGGAGACCAGCACAGCGGTGGTCCCCTTCACGACTCCCCGCCCGAGGCGGGCGCCGGTCGCCCAGGACACCTCCAGCGAGCCGGCGTCCGGGAAGGCCAGCCCGGCGCGGGCGCTGGAGGTCACCGAGAGCAGCGGCAGCTCCTTCTTCCGGCCAGCCTCCAACGAGGGCTGTCGGGCGAACCCGAAGAGGTGGGAGTCGGCGGGCGGCACCAGCGCGTCGACCGCCGCCTGGTACGCCGCCCGTTGTTCACCCAGGGCCGGGTGCCGGCTGACCAGGGCGATGAACCCGTCCGAACCAGGCGGCGGCAACGCCCAGCCCTCCTTCACCTCCAGCGGCACCGGCTGCAGCAGTCCCAGGTGAGGATCGCGCCACTTCGCCGCGGTGGGCACCGGTCGGCGCTGCAGTGACCGGGGGTTGATCGCCACCACCTGGTGCTCGGTCCCGCCTGCGAACAGCGCCAGCAGGGTGTCCTCCACCGGGACCTGGAGGATGAAGGAGAGCAGCTCCCCCTCCACCTCCGGCCAGCCCTCCTTGAGCGGCAGGTCCGGGGCACCGCCCAGCCGGGCCACCCCCACCGGGACGCTCCTTCCCTCCTGGGGCTCCAGCACCATCACCCGCCGGGACAGCGAGGCCACGTCCTGCTCGAACGCCCCCAGCCCCACCTCCGCCAGGGCTCTTCGCACCGTCGCCGGAATCGGCCGGCCGCGCGGCGCCGAACTCCAGATCCGCTTGGCGATCTCCGCCTGCTTCTTCTCTGAGGGGTCCGCCTTGGTCACGGCGCCGCAGCCTAGCGGGACGAATCCCTTGACCTCAACGCATCGTCGCATCAACATGCATCGATATGGAGGTCCTCTCCCAGTCCTTCCGCGCCCTCGGCGACCCCACGCGCCTGCGGATCCTACGACTGGTGGCGGAGGCCCCGCTCAACGTCTCCGAGCTGGTCTCCCTGGTGGGGGTGGCGCAGTCCTCGGTCTCCCATCACCTGGGCAAGCTGCGCGGGCTGGAGCTGATCCGCGAGGAGCGGCAGGCTGGCTTCACCTACTACTCCTTGTCCATCGACCCGGCCGATGTCCGCTGGCCGTTGGTGTCCATGGCCCGGGAGGAGGACGACGGGCACGGGGACCTGGCCCGCCTGCGTGATCTGCTGCGCAACCGGGAGGACCGCCAGGCGCTCAACGAACGGCTGCTGGAGCCGGGCCAGTCCTGGTTCCTGTGGGCCAGCGCCCTGGCCTCGCTGCTTCCCCGGCTGGACGTGGCGGACTTCGGCTGCGGGACCGGGGTGCTGTCCATCTCCCTGGCGCAGTGGGCCCGCAAGGTCACCGCCATCGATCACAGCGCCGCCGCCCTGGCCAAGGCCCGCGAGCGGGCCAAGCGTGAGGGGGTGGAGAACATCGAGTTTCTCCGCGAGGACCTCCACGATCTCTCCTTGCCGACCGGGAAGCAGGACCTGGTGGTGCTCTCCCAGAGCCTCCACCACACCGAGACCCCGGACGCGGTGCTGCAGGAGGCGGCCCGCATCCTCAAGAAGGGCGGGCGGATCGTGGTCCTGGAGCTGATGCCGCACGATGAGAAGTGGGTGGTGGAACGGTTGGGCCACCGCCACCTCGGCTTTTCTCCAGAGCCGCTGGAGCTGCAGCTGCAGCGCAGTGGCTTCGGACAGATCCGCTGCGAGACGCACGCGCGTGACGCGTCGTCCCCGTTCCGGGTCTTCCTCTTGACGGGAGTAAAGGGCGGATGACTCGAGACGAACGGATTGCTGCACTCAAGGCCGCGCTGGACAGCCGGATCGTGGTCCTGGACGGCGCCACCGGCACGTATCTACAGGGGGAGACGCTCACCGCCCACGACTTCGGCGGCGCGCAATACGAGGGCTGCAACGAGTACCTGAACCTCACCCGCCCCGAGGTGATCCAGACCATGCACCTGCGCTACCTGCAGGCGGGCGCGGACGTCACCGAGACCAACACCTTTGGCGGCACCCCGCTGGTGCTGGCCGAGTACGAATTGGCCGACCAGACCCACGCCATCAACCTGGCCGGCGCCCGGTTGGCCCGAGGGGCCGCGGACCAGGTCTTCTTGGAGTCCGGCCGGCTGTGCTGGGTCGCCGGGTCGGTGGGGCCCACCACCAAGGCGATCACTGTCACCGGTGGGGTCACCTTCCCGGAACTGGTGGATCACTTCCAGCGCCAGGCGCTGCCGCTGCTGGAGGGCGGGGTGGACTTCCTGCTGATCGAGACCGCCCAGGACACCCGCAACGTGAAGGCGGCGCTGCTGGGCAGCAAGCAGGCCTTCGCCCAGGCGGGGTTCGAGGTCCCGCTGGCGGTCTCCGGCACCATCGAGCCGATGGGCACCATGCTGGCCGGTCAGTCCATCGAGGCGCTGGCCACCTCGCTGGAGCATGAGGAGCTGCTCTACCTGGGGCTCAACTGCGCCACCGGTCCGGAGTTCATGACCGACCATGTCCGCTCGCTCTCGGCGATGACCCGCTTCCGGGTGGGCTGCGTCCCCAACGCCGGCCTCCCGGACGAGAACGGCAAGTATCTGGAGTCCCCGGAGATGATCGCCCGCTCGCTGCGGCGGTTCTGCGACCAGGGGTGGATCAATGTCGTGGGCGGCTGCTGCGGCACCCACCCCGGCCACATCCAGGCCATCTCCCAGGGGGTGAAGGGGCTAGCCCCCCGCCAGGCCAACCCGCCCCGCCGCTCCACCCTCTCCGGGGTGGACTACCTGGAGGTCGCCGAGGACAACCGGCCAATCATCGTCGGCGAGCGCACCAACGTCATCGGCTCTCGCAAGTTCAAGGAGCTGATCGTCGCCGAGAAGTTCGACGACGCCTCGGAGATCGCCCGGGCCCAGGTCAAGCGCGGCGCCCAGGTGATCGACATCTGTCTGGCCAACCCGGACCGGGACGAGGCGGAGGACCTGCGCCGCTTCCTGGAGGTGGCGATCAAGAAGATCCGCGCCCCGCTGATGATCGACTCCACCGACGCCAAGGTGATCGAAGAGGCGCTCAGCTACAGCCAGGGCAAGGCGATCATCAACTCGGTCAACCTGGAGGACGGCGAGGAGCGCTTTGAGCACGTGGTCCCCCTGGCCCGGAAGTTCGGCGCGGCGCTGGTGGTGGGCTGCATCGACGAGGTGGGGATGGCAGTCACCCGGGAGCGCAAGCTGGCGGTGGCCCAGCGCTCCTATGAGCTGCTCACCACCAAGTACAAGATGGCCCCCGAGGACCTGTACTTCGATCCGCTGGTGTTCCCCTGCGCCTCTGGTGACAAGCAGTACGTGGGCAGCGGGGAGGAGACCATCGAAGGGGTGCGGCTGATCAAGCAGCACCTGCCGCGCAGCAAGACGGTGCTGGGGATCTCCAACGTCTCCTTCGGCCTTCCCACTGCCGGCCGGGAGGTCCTCAACTCGGTGTTCCTCTACCACTGCGTGTCCGCCGGGCTGGACATGGCGCTGGTCAACTCAGAGAAGCTGGAGCGGTACCCGTCGCTGCCGGCGGAGGAGAAGAAGCTGTCCGAGGACCTGCTCTTCAACCGGGGGGCGGATCCCACCACCCCCTTTGCCGCCCACTTCCGGGAGCGCCAGCCGGTCAAGGCCCAGATGTCGCTGCTCTCCTTGGAGGAGCGGCTGGCCCGCTACATCATCGAAGGCACCCGGGACGGGCTGCTAGATGATCTGAAGCTGGCGATCGAACAGCAGCAGCCGCCGCTTCAGATCATCAACGGGCCGCTGATGAAGGGGATGGACGAGGTGGGCCGGCTGTTCGCCGCCAATGAGCTGATCGTGGCCGAGGTGCTGCAAAGCGCCGAGTCGATGAAGGCCGCGGTCAGCTACCTGGAGCAGTTCATGAACAAGGCCCAGGCTGCGGCGCGCGGGAAGATCGTCCTGGCCACGGTGAAGGGGGACGTCCACGACATCGGCAAGAACCTGGTGGAGATCATCCTGGCCAACAACGGCTTCCAGGTGGTGAACCTGGGGATCAAGGTCCCCCCGGACCGGCTGGTGGAGGCGGTGCGCGAGCACAAGCCGGACATGCTGGGGCTCTCCGGGCTGCTGGTGAAGAGCGCCCAGCAGATGGTGACCACCGCCGAAGATCTGCAGCGGTCCGGGATCCAGGTCCCGGTGCTGGTGGGCGGCGCGGCGCTCTCCCGCAACTTCGTGGACAAGAACATTGCCCCTGCCTACGGCGGCGGCACCGTGGCCTACGCCCAGGACGCGATGGCCGGGCTGGAGCTGGCCAAGCGGATCGTGGACCCGGTGGAGAAGCCGAAGCTGGACGGGGAGCTGGCTGCCCGGCGGTTGAAGCTGGCCGAGGAGATCAAGGCCCGGCCCAAGTCGGTGGCCCAGGTCTCCACCGTCCGCTCCAAGGAGATCCCGCCCGCGGAGAGCATCCCCCAGCCGCCGGACTACAACCGCCACCTGCTGGTGAACACCCCGCTGGACCACATCTGGCGGTTCATCAACCCGATGATGCTCTACGGCCGCCACTTCGGCGCCCGGGGTTCGGCGCTGCGCTCCCTGGGCACCCCGGAGGAGGCCAAGCTGGCCGGCACCGAGGAGGGTCGCAAGGCGCTGGAGCTCAAGGCGGTGGTGGACGAACTCAAGGCCCTGGGGCGGGCAGGCGCGCTGAGCGCCAAGGCGGTGCTCCAGTTCTTCAAGGCCGAGGCCCGCGGCAACACCCTGCACCTGTTCGATGGCAACAGCGGCGATCCGGTGGCCCAGTTCGAACTTCCCCGCCAGGAGCGGGAGGGCGGGGTGTGCCTGACAGATCTCGTCTCTCCGGCGGTGGAGGGCCGGGCCATCGACAACGTGTGCATGTTCGTCACCACCGCCGGCGGTGGGATCCGCGAGCTGGCCGAGGAGTTCAAGGTCAAGGGGGACTTCCTCAAGATGCACGGGATCCAGGCGCTGGCGCTGGAGACCGCCGAGGCCTACGCGGAGCTGGTCCACTCCCAGGTACGGAGCATGTGGGGGTTCCCGGACCCTTTGGACCTGACGATGATGGAACGCTTTCGCGCCGAGTATCACGGCAAGCGCTACTCCTTCGGCTACCCGGCCTGCCCCCGGCTGGATGATCAGGAACTCTTGTTCCGGGCGCTGCGCCCCCAGGACATCGGGGTGGAGCTGACCGACGGGTTCATGATGGAGCCGGAGGCCTCGGTGTCCGCGGTGGTCTTCCACCATCCTGGCGCCTTCTACTTCTCGGTGGCCTAGGGTCGGAGCCTCGATGACAGCGCCCAGCATCCGACGTGCCGTCTCCCTGCTGCCCTCCTGCGCCACCACCGGGATCGGCAGCCTCCCTCACACCCAGCTGGAGCTGGGGTTGCAGCTGGCCCTGCAGGTGGACATCCCGTACCTGCCGCAGTTGCCCAGCCAGAACCCCGCCGAGCTGATGATCCCCGCCGCCCTGGAGGGCTTCCCCGGCGCGGTGTTCGACCCCGAGGGGATGGCCACCATCGTGGTGGACCACTGGCGCGAGGCGCGGACCGGCTTTGGGGAACGGTTGGAGCTGGCGCTGCAGAGCGGGCAGTTGGAGGCGTTCGAGCCCACCCCCTCCGCCAACCGCGCCTGGCGTCCCTTCCTGTGGGAGGTGGAGCACCGCAAGCTGGCGCTGGCCAAGGTGCAGCTGGCGGGGCCGGCCACGGTGCGCTGGGTCACCCAGACCACCGCCGGCACCGTCGCCGCCCAGGTCCCGGAGCTGGACCAACAGCTCTTCCGGCTGATCCTGGCCCGGGCGCTGGCGATGGTGAAGGCGGTCCGCCGCGCCGGGGCCACCCCGATCCTCTATCTGGACGAGCCCGGCCTCTACGCGCTGAACCTGCAGGACCCCACCCACCTGCTGGTGCTCCAGGAGCTGAAGGTCCTGGTGGCGGCGCTGCAGCGGGAGGGCGCGCTGGTGGGCATCCACTGCTGCGGCAACACCCGCTGGCCGGCGGTGCTGGGGCTGGGCGCGGACCTGATCTCCCTGGACGTGAGGCTGTCCCTCGATGCGCTGGTGGAGGATCAGGCCGCGTTCGAGGCCTTCCTGGCCACCGGCGCCACCCTGTCTTTGGGGATCATCCCCACCAACCTGGACGCCCGCTACGAAGTCCGGAACCTGGTGGACTCGGTGGAGGCCACCTTGCGCGCCACCTTGAAGACCGATCGCCGCTTCCAGGAGGTGCTGGGGCGCTGTGTGCTCACCCCCGCCTGCGGGTTGGCCCTGCGCAACATCGTGGACGTGGAGCGGGTGTTCGAGGACCTGCGGGCGGCCCAGAAGCGGCTGATTGCCTCTTCCAAGTAGCTGTTTTCACGGGAACAGGAGAAATCGTTCGGTCCCCGCGCAACTGCTCCTCCAGTCTCTCGAAAATACCTACATCCGCTTACCGCACCGTACTTTTGGTGACGAGCTCTGCCATGACCCTCAAGATCCAGCCCCAGCCCTCCGCAGTCACCAGCCTCCCGGTCCCGTCCCAGGCCGCCGTCCCCGCTCCGGTGAACGCCCCTGACGCGGGCCCGGTCGCCAAGGACGGCTTCGCCCAGACCCACACCCACGGCGCCCGCTGCGGCTGCAACGTCCCCAACCTGGCCCCCGCCGAGATGGCGCAGATGGAGTCCAAGGTTCAGGACAAGATCACCGAGATGCGTGCGCAGGGGCAGTCGCTGACCCCCGCAGAGCCCCGGGTGATCGACGTGTACTTCCACGTCATCAACTCGGGCGAGACGGTGGAGCAGGGCAACCTGACCGAGGAGATGGTCCAGGCCCAGATCGACGTGCTCAACGACGCCTACAAGGGGTCGGGCTTCCAGTTCAACCTGGTGGCCACCGATCGCACCACCAACGCCAAGTGGTACACCGCGCAGCCGCGTACCTCCGCCGAGACGGAGATGAAGTCCACCCTGCGCCAGGGCGGCAAGGACGCGCTGAACATCTACAGCAGCAACCCCTCGGGCGGGCTGCTGGGCTGGGCCACCTTCCCCTCCGACTACACCAAGGCCCCCCACATGGACGGCGTGGTGATCCTGGCCCAGTCCGTCCCCGGCGGCACCTCGGCGCCGTACAACGAGGGCGACACCGGAACCCACGAGGTCGGCCATTGGATGGGGCTGCACCACACGTTTGATCAGCCGGGCCTGCCCGACAACGACATGGTCAGCGACACCCCGGCGCACAAGACCAACTTCGGCAAGCCGCCCGAGGGCACCGACACCATCAAGAACAAGCCAGGTCTGGACCCCATCCACAACTACATGAACTACGTGGATGACGACTGGATGAACGAGTTCACCCCCGGTCAGGTGGAGCGGATGCAGGCGCAGTTCGCCCTGTTCCGTGACGAGCCGCTGCCCACCGAGCCGGAGCCCGACCCGCTCCCTGAGATCGATCCCTGCGCTTAGTCCGGCCGCAGCCCCAGGCTTGAGAGGCGGGAGGACGATCCACAAGGTCGCCTCCCGCTTTCTCTTTACGAACCCCATGGCGCCCGTCTCCTCCGCAGTCCTGTTGCTGAGGCCCCTCAGTGCAGCGTCCGCTGACGCTCGGCCTGCTCTTCGGCCGCCTCCGGATCCAGCCCCGGGGTGCCGCCATCGTCCAGGAATCGCTGGTAACGGCTGGCGATGAGCTCCGGGCCGGGTGCCTGACCGCAGATCATGGATGCCTCACAGCTGGGGCCGCCGTCGGTGTGCTGATGGCGGGGCGCGGTGATCTCCGGGAAGGTGGAAGGCGCCGCGCTGTCGTCGGACTTTGCCCGGGAGTCGACATGGGTCGCGGTGGGGGAGAGTCCGTACTCCAGCACCACCCCTGCCGCGGACCATCCCTGGAAGTACTGCCCGCCATCGGGCCCCTCGTTCACGTCGGCCATGGGTCGTCCTCCTCGGAGTGAAAGCTCGACCTTCCCACCGCTCGCTGCCAGTGATCAGGCAGGCAAGGGGACGGAGGGACAGCGCGCTGGTCAGCGTCGCGTCCGCTTCGGTGCGGACTTCTTCACCGGGGAGACCTTCTTCGGGCTCGCCTTCGACGCAGACGGTGCTGCCCTTCGCTTGGCTGCCTCACCTCGAACCGAAGCCTCCGCGGCCAGCCGCCCCCACTTCACCGCCACGTCCGGATCGTCCACCGCCTCATCGGGAAGGGACCAGTAGGACTTCATCACCATCGGGCCCTTCTTGGAGGGATAGGTGAACGGCTGCGCACCCGCCTCCTGGAACTGCGGCCGGGTCAGGTCATCGACCCGAAGGTAGAGCCGATCGTCATCGATGATCCCGATGCTGATTCCATGGAGCGAAAGGCCGTGGCCGCCGAACATCGGGCGCGAACGGACGGGGCCGACGCCGGAGAGGAGCTCCAGCGAGTGCTGCACGAAGGAGGCGGAGGTAGGCATCGAGGCGGACGATACCGGAAGCCCCACGGTTCAGCGCTTGCGTTGGCGGGGCCTGGGAACCCGCTCTGCCGCGGGAGCCGCCTCGGAGGCCGCGAGCAGAGCCTTGTGCATCGCCGTGCTCATCCCCAGCTGGGCGCTCTCCAGCGGGGAGGCCCAGCAGAGGGCGTCGTAGCCCTCCAGGTCACTGGGCGCGCGCGGTCCTTGGACCGGGTGGAGACGCAACACCAGATCGCGGTGGGTGAGCGTGCGCTGCACCCGACACAGCTCTGGATCCACCTCCACCTTCCCCAGCAAGGCCCTCAGCGGCGCGGGATCCTGGGTGATCGCCTCCGCCGAGGGAAGCTCCCACAGGCCTCCGAACAGGCCACCTCCGGCGCGCCGGGCCAGCAGCACCTTGTCCCCGTCGCGCCACACCGCCACCAATAGCTCCAGCCGCTTCCGGGCGGCGCGGACGCGGACGGGGGGAAGCTCCGCCACCCGTCCAGCTTGCAGTGCACCGCACCGGTCCCGCAGCGGGCAGATCAGGCAAGTGGGGGCCTCCGGTCGACAGATCAGCGCCCCCAGCTCCATCAGCGCCTGATTCCAGTCGCCGGGGCGTGGACCCACCACCCATTGCTCGGCCAGAGACCACAGGGCCTTCTCGCGATCCCGTTCGCCGGGCGCACCCTCGACCAGGAACAGGCGGGCGAACACCCGGGCCACGTTCCCGTCCACGACCGGTGCCGCCTCCCCGAAGCCGATCGAGGCCACCGCGCCCGCGGTGTATCGGCCAAAGCCAGGAAGCTTCCCAAGCTCCTCGGCCGTTCGGGGGAAGCTTCCCTGCTGGGAAATGGCCTTGGCGGCCAGGTGGAGGTTCCGCGCCCGGCTGTAGTAGCCCAGGCCGCGCCACAGGGAGAGCACGTCGTCCTGCGGCGCCTCCGCCAGATCGTTCACGGTGGGGAACCGCTCCAAAAAGCGCTGCCAGTAGGGAATCACCGTCTGCACCCGGGTCTGTTGGAGCATCACCTCCGAGAGCCAGATCGCGTACGGATCCCGCGTCCGGCGCCAGGGCAGATCCCTCTGGTGGCGGTCGAACCAGGCCAGCAGCAGCGAACGGAGGACTGCCTCCGAGGAAGAGAGCGGGACCGAGCGGGGCTCGGGCAGCCACACCTGGGTTTGGCCCTTCCGGACCCGCTTCGGACCGCGCTGGCCGGGAAGGCTGGGCGGCGGGGATTTCCTCCGCTGCGGAGACACCTTGCTAGTAGAGGCCTTCATCAACTGCGGTCTACTCCCTGCCAGCGTGCGTCCTCCTCTGGGCGGCGCAACATATCGGAACCAAGGACGCACGTTCAGTCCGTCCCGCCGGTCGATCCGGCGTCTCGACCCGGCGACCTACGCGGCGACCTACGCGGCGACCTACGCGGCGACCCCACCCTGCGACCCCACCCTGCGACCCGAGCGGACGACCCCTCCCGCCGAGCCATCTCCGCGCCTTCTCCCGCCAGCACCCCGCTGGGTGCCAGTTGAGCTCAGAGAGGTGCGGCCCCCGACGCTCTTGCTGGGCTGGTTGCTGGTGATCCTCTCCGCGCCGATGTTGCTGACGTACGCCGCGGCCCTTCTGGCGTGACGGATCGCAGCAGACTGCACGCGGCGACAATCTCCTGCGAGCCGGGCGCCCCATTCGTCGCAGCCGACTGTTCCCAGCGACACTCTGCTGCGAGGGACACCAACGATCTCCTGTGGGGCGGCCGCCATCGGTGCCCGTGATCCCGGATCAACGGTTCCGGCTGCCATTTCGACGCCGCTGAGTGTTGGCTGGCCGGACGCTGCTGGCCACCGGCGTGTTCGTTGTACGCCCCGGGCACTCCTCCGTTGTGCCCACGACCCACTGCGTCTCGCCGGGGGTGAGGTGGCCCGGCTTCGATCCCCGCAGAATCACTGCCCCCCTCTCTCCCCCCTCTCAAACTTGGGGGTCTGCTCGTCAGACCCACCCTGTAGGATGGCCTGACGATGGGGCGCGAACTCACCAACGACTTTTCCTGGTCGAAGAGCCGGCACGAGAAGTTCGGTGAGTGTCTGCGCGCCTACTACTTCCACTACTACGCCTCCTGGGGCGGCTGGTCGGAGACCGCCCCGGAGACGGCGCGCCAGCTCTACACCCTCAAGAAGCTGGGCAACCGCTGGACCTGGGCAGGCAGCGTGGTCCACGAGACCATCAAGCAGGTCCTGCTGCGGTTGCGCGCCGGCCGGGACGTCGATCCGGCCAAGGTGATCGACTACGCCCACCGGGTGATGCAGGACGACTGGCGGCACTCGGCGGCCAAGCGTTACTGGCAGCAGAAGAACCGCAAGGACTTCTCCGGGCTGGTGGAGCACGAGTACGGCGAGGCGGTCCCCGGCGAGGAGTGGAAGAAGAACTGGGAGAACGCCCGGGGCGCGTTGCAGTGGTTCCTGGGCTCACGCTGGATGGACCTGGCCCGTTCGCTCCAGCCGCATCAGTGGATTGAAGTGGACGACAAGTCGTTCGACGACACCGTGTTCCACATGGATGAGGTGCGGGTGTTCGCCATCCCGGACTTCGCCTACGTGGATCACGACGGTGCGCCGGTGGTGGTGGACTGGAAGACCGGTCGGGCCCGCGAAGGGTACGACGACCAGATCCTGGGCTACGCCCTCTACCTCTCCAAGCGGTACGACCTGCGCCTGGACCGGATGCAGGCCGCGATCGTCTATCTGAATGACGGGCTGGAACGCCTGGTGCGGATCGATGAAGAGGCACTGCGCGGCTTCAAGGCCCACTTCGCCCAGAGCGTCGGCCGGATGCGCGAGGTGCTCGCCGATCCGGAGAAGAACATCCCCCGGGATCAGACTGCCTTCCCGATGACCCAGGATCTTTCCGTGTGCGGCCGCTGCGTCTTCCGCCGCTCCTGCGGCCGCGAAGGGGTGGCGCTCACTCCGCCGGTGGTGGTGCAGGGCGCTTGAGGCAGGGTCGGGGGATCACCCCCAGCGGCGTGTTCAAAGCGATCCCCTGGGACTGGTCGGTGAGCAGCACGGCTCGGTGCAGTTCCTTGAGCACGTAGTTGCGGCGACGCAACGCTGCCTCCGGCCTGCAATCTGGGTCGTAGCGGCTGGGAGACTGCACCAGACCCGCCAGGAACGCGTACTGCTCCGGCGCCAGCTCCGCCGCCGACACTCCGAAGTAGACCCTGGAGGAGGATTGGATCCCGTCAGAGGGGAGGTCAGCACGACTCCGAGCGCCAGAAGAAGCGCCCGGATCCAGTGGGAACGGGGGGGTCGCATTCCGAAGGGGACTGCACGCCCCGTTCCACCATATGGCCAACGAGCTACCTCTTCTTCGTCGCAGCCGCCTTCCTCGGGGCCGCCTTGCCGGCCGACTTCTTCGGGGCCGCCTTGCCGGCCGACTTCTTCGGGGCCGCCTTGCCGGCCGACTTCTTCGGGGCCGCCTTGGCCGCCGCCTTCTTCGGGGCCGCCTTGGCCGCCGCCTTCTTCGGGGCCGCCTTGGCCGCCGCCTTCTTCGGGGCCGCCTTGGCGGCCGCCTTCTTCGGGGCCGCCTTGACCGCCGCCTTCTTCGGGGCCGCCTTGGCCGCCGTCTTCTTCACGGGCTTCCCGCGGGCAAGCGCGTCGAACTGGATGGCCAGCCTGGACGCCAGCGCGGCCAGCGGGCGCCCCTCGCTGACCACGAACTTCTGCAGATCGTTCCGCACATCGGACGCCTGCTCTTCCGGCTCGGTGATCGTCTTCACCAGCGCGGTGTAGACGGAGGTGGCCTCCGCCTCGCGGCCCAGACAGATCAGGGCCAGCGCCTTGACCGACAGCACGTAGAAGGCCTTGTCCTCGCCCAGTTCGTCGAGGAAGGTCGCGTCGGCCAACAGCTCCTCCACCACCTTCAGGGCCTCCGGGAAGTTCGCCTGGTCATAGGCCAGGGTCTCGGCCAGGTTCAGCGCGCCGAAGGCAGTCCCGCGGGTGTAGGCCTCCTGGAAGTCCGCCACCGCCTCGGGGAGGCGCTGGAGGTTCCGCAGGCACAGCCCGCGCAGGTTGTAGATCCCCGCCAGGGTCTCGTGGAGCAGATCGTCCAGCGCCGCGGGATCCAGCTTCGCGAACGGGATCAGCGCCTGGGTGAGGATCTTCTCCGCCTGCGCGTACTCCTCGCGGTCGGTCAGGTCCTCCGCCTGCTCGTAGCGCTGGTCCAGCTGGGTCAGTTCAACGGTGGAAGGTCCTGCGCTCGGGGTCGTGGTGGTCGCCATTGGCGGCCTTATAGGCTTTCGCCCTGCGGAAAGCGCGTGTTGCTCAAGGCCCCTTCCACGCGCCCGCCGCCTCGATCAGCAGATCCGCATAGCGGTTCTCCGGGTCCCCCGGCGCGGTCCCATCCCGCAGGTAGAACGTGTAGTCGTCCCAGGCGTCGGGTCTCTCGTCGTAGGCGAACATCCAGGGACCGGCGCCGGCCAGCCCCGAGCGTCGGGCGCAGTCCAGCCAACTGCGGTAGATGGCCCGCCGCTCCTGGAGGCCAAGAGGCCCGCTGTTGCGCAGCCCGAACTCTCCCATCCACAGCGGGCGTCCGGCCCCGCGGGCCGCCTCCGCCTGCCGGATGATCCACTCCGCCCCCTCCCGGGCGATCTTCCCCGGGTCCCAGCCCCAGGCCTCCGGGAACAGGTGGATGCTGGCTGCGTCCACCCCGCGGGCGGCCAGCAGCGCAAAGGCCGCCGCCCCCTCGCCCTCGTTGCCCGCGCCGATAAGGTGGGTAGGCGCGTGCGCGCGGATCCGCTGCGCCACCGCCTCTGCCCAACCGGTCAGCTGCGCAGTCCGGGGAGAGTCGATCCGTGCCTCGTTGAGCAGCTCCCAGGCCAGCACCGAGGGATGTTCCCCGTAGCGCACCCCATCCACCGCGCTGACCCGGTCCAGCAACCGGCCCACGTGCTCCAGGTAGTGATCGCGCACCACCGGTTCGGTGAAGAACCGGGGATCTCCCTCCACCGGTGAATCCAGCCCGGCCCAGGCCACGTACTGGCGGGCGCCGCCGTAGGCGTCCCAGAAGTTCCCCAGCGGGAGGATCAGCCGTAGCCCGTGGCGGGTGGCGCTCTCCAGCACCAGGTCCAGGCCGCGCAGGGACAGCTCGTCGTACTCCAGCCGGGCGGTCTGGATCGCGGTGTCCCCGGCCCGTCCCGGATCGTCATTGAAGCCCCAGGTGCGGACCACGGTGGCACCCAGCGCCCGGGCCTTGGTGAAGGTCTCCTCCACCCGCAGGCTGCGCACCTCCCCCCGGCGGGCCGCGCGCGCGGCCTCCTCCTGCAGGAAGTAGGCGTTGATCAGCAGGAAGGGGGGCAGCTCGGCTTCCATCGTTGGGTACTTCGGGCAGGTGGGGGTGCCCGCGAACTCCAGCACCGAATCCGGACCGCAGCCGGCGCCCAGCCCGACCCACAGCAGGGCCACCAGCCCCAGCCGGCTCATCGCCCCTGGGCGATCCGCCGCACCACCACCCCGGCGCAGTTCATTCCGAACACCGAGGTGACGAACGCCACGCTGCCGTTGATCTGCGTCCGGTGATCGCAGGTGTGGAAGTCGTTCTCCTTGGACGGGCACACGCACAGAAAGCCGTTGGTGGCGTCGTCGTAGTTCAAGGGCACCGGGGTCCGGTCCGGTTCGATCGAGTAGACGGCGGTGATCCCGGTGGGCCGGTCGGTGTTCACCGCGTACTTGCGCTTGAGCAGCTTGCGGATGTCCTTGGCGAAGGGGCACATGTGCGTCTCGCACAGGTCCTCCACCCGGATCGCGGTCGGATCCAGCCGCCCGGCCGCGCCCATCGAGCTGACCACTGGGATCCCCAGGGTGATGCAGCGGTGCAGCAGGTGCAGCTTGGCCTTCACGTTGTCGATGGCGTCGACCACGAAGTCGTACTCGCGGGTCACCATCTGTTCGGCGACCTCCTCGCGGTAGAAGTCCTTCACCACCTGCAGGCTGATCTCCGGGTTGATCTCCAGGCAGCGCTGGCCCATCAGCTCGGCCTTGCTCTTGCCCACCGTCTTCACCGTGGCGTGCAGCTGCCGGTTGCTGTTGGTTACGCAGACATCATCGAAGTCCACCAGGGTCAGGTGGCCCACACCGCTGCGAACCAGACCCTCCACCGCGTAGCTGCCCACGCCCCCCAGGCCGAACACCGCCACCCTCGCGTTGGCCAGGCGGTCCATCCCCGGATCCCCCACCAGCCGCGCGGTGCGATCCCAGCGGCGGTGCAGCCGAAGGCTCTTCTTGGCAGGTTGCTCGACGGCAGGGGTTTCGATCTCGACGTCCATGACTGCGCTCCTTATCGCAAGGCATCCCGCCCCTGCGAGTGGCGCTAGAAACAACCGAAGAAGGCCCGCGCATTCTGGGTCGTCTGCTCCTCCAGCTCGGGACGGGGGACCCCCAGCGCGTCCGCCATGGCGTGGACGATCAGCGGCAGGTACGCCGGCTCGGAGCGCGAGCCCCGGTGGGGGTGGGGCGCCTGGTCCGGCGCGTCGGTCTCCGCCATCAGCCGGGAGCGGGGCACCGCCCGTAGGGCGTCCAGCGGCTTGCGCGCCTCCTGGAAGGTGACCGGCCCGGCGAAGGAGAAGTGACAGCCGTACTGGACGTAGAACTTCGCCAGCTCGGCGCCGCCGCTGTAGCTGTGCATCAGCACCCCCCGGGGGGGCGGCGGCTCCTCCTTGAGGAACTTCACCAGCACCGGCTGGACCCGGAAGCAGTGCAACAGCACCGGCAGCTCATACTTGCGGGCCAGGGCGAAGTGCCGCCGCAGGACCCGGATCTGCCGCTCCAGCGGGGCGCCGGGGATGGAGGGACCATCCAGCCCGCACTCGCCCACCGCCACCGCCCCCCCGCTGGCCAGCAGCGCCTCTAGCCTCTCCAAGGTGGCGTCGTCCTCGCTCTCCGGGGACTGGGGCAGCCACTGGGGATGGATTCCCAACGCCACCTGGACCCGGGGTTCACGGCGGGGCCACTGCAGCAAGGCCTCCCATTGTTCGGGGCCAATCCCGGGGATCACCAGCCCGCGCACGCCGGCCTGGAAGGCCCGCTGCAGCGCGGCGTCACGATCCGGGTCGAAGGCCGCGACGTCAAAGTGACAGTGGGTGTCGATCACCGGATCGGACCCATATGCCAATTGAAGACAAATCCCAACGCCCGCCTGCTTGATCCGGCAGGACCGTTGGGTCCTTGCGTCTGGGAAAAAAAGAGCGCCCGCGCCTCGAAGAATGAGACGCGGGCGCTTCCTGGATGCGCCCCGCCAGACGCATCCGCCCCACCACCCCACATCAATCGTCGATCAGGTCAGGACGATCTTCTTCTGGATCGCCACCGCCAGGTCGGCGGAGGTCAGCATCCGCGCCACCTTCTTGGAGTCACCGCCCAGGGTGTCGAACGCCGCGGCGATCAGATCGCCCAGGGTCGCACCGCCATTGCCGATGGCCACCTTGGCCTGCGCCGCACGACGCCGAATCGCCGGAACCACCCGCCGCCCCTGCCGCTTGATCCCGCCACCGTTCCGCTTCGAAGTCGCCTTGGCCATGGTCTGTGTCTCCGTTTGAGGCGCTGTTCCGAGTCAGCGCGTCATCACGGGGAAGGGCCTTAGCAGCCGCCGTGCCGAACCCCCGGCCGCCCCTCCTGGCACCAGCTTCCGCGGGGTTATGCGGATCGCCGGCGCCTCGCGAACCGGCGGACTCCTGTGCTTTTTTCCGTCTGTTCACTGGCGATAGCTGGGGGCTGTAATTCCTGCCGACGTGCTAGATCGCGCCCAGCGTGCGCCAGCCCATCTTTGCTGCGGTCCTCCTCCTTTTGCTCACTCCCTGGTCCGCCGCGCTTGGCTATGAGGGCGGCACCCGCGCGGAGGTGGACGGTGGGGTCCACCAACCGGTGCTCACCCAGGCGCCGCGGCTGCTGGAGTTCGTCCAGGCGGAGTATCCCGCCCTGGCCCAGCAGCAGGGCCTCTTTGGCGCGGTGACGCTGCTGGTCACCCTGGACGAGACGGGACGTGTCTCGGAGGCCACGGTGACCGGGCCGCTGGGCCACGGGTTCGACGAGGCCGCCACCGAGGCGGTGCGCCGCTTCCGCTTCTCCCCGGCCGAGGTGGATGGGGTCCCCGCGCCGATCCAACTGGAGTACGTCTACCACTTCCAGCTGGCGCCCCCGCCTGTGCCGGAGGACGCGCCCACGGTCCAGCCCAGGGCCACCCTGCTGGGGCAGCTGATCGCCCGCGGCAGCCGCAACCGGATCAGCGGGGCGATTCTGGCCTGCGGCGACGCGGCCGACGCCCCCCAGGCGGTCTCCGACTCGGAGGGCCGCTTCTCGCTGGAGGTCCCCGCCGGGGAGTGCGCGGTACGGGTGGTGGTGGACGGGTTCCAGAAGTTCCAGACCACCGAGCCGCTGGCGGAGTCGGAGACCCGGGAGGTGGTCTACTACCTGATCCCCTCCGCCATCGGTTACGAGACCGTGGTCCGCGGGAACCGGGAGAAGAAGGAGGTGGTCCGCCGCACCCTGGGCCGCCAGGAGCTGCAGCGGGTGCCCGGCACCTTCGGGGATCCGGTGCGGGTGCTGCAGAACCTTCCCGGAGTGGCCCGCGCCCCCTTCATCTCCGGGGCGCTGATCGTCCGCGGCGCCAGTCCGGATCAGACCCGCACCCTGTTCGACGGGGTGGAGATCCCGCTGCTCTACCACCTGGGCGGGGGGCCCTCGGTGGTCAACGCCGAGTTCCTGGACCGGGTGGACTTCTACCCGGGCGGCTTCGGGGCCCGCTACGGTCGCGCGGTGGGCGGGGTGGTGGACGTGGCCACCCGCCGCGGCGCCACCGACACCTGGCACGGCTCGCTCAAGGCGGACTTCCTGGACTCCGGCTTCTTCGTGGAGGCGCCGTTGGCCCCGGGGATCTCCGCCGCCGCCGCCGCCCGCCGCTCGTACATCGACGGGATCCTGCCCTTCGTGCTCCCCAACGATCCGGTGGGCGGCACCCTGCTGATCCTGCCTGCCTACTGGGACTACCAGGCCCGGCTGGACTTCGGTCCCCGCACCGTCGATCCGGGCCGCCCCCGCAGCACCTACTACGTGATGGCGTTTGGCTCCGACGACACCCTCAAGGTGGTGGCCAGCGGGGGAGGGCGGAACCGCGATCTGACGGTCAACACCCGCACCCTCTTCCACCGGGTGAAGGGCGACTGGACCTACCGGCAGGGGAACCTGACCTCGGTGTTCGCGCCCTACGCGGGCTACGACCTGGCGGATCTGGAGTTCGGCGCGGCCAGCCTGCGCACCGACGCCTATTCGGTGGGCGGCCGCGAAGACCTCACCTTGGAGCTGCTGCCGGCGCTCACCGTCCGCACCGGGTTCGATCTGCTCTTCAGCCACCTGGTGGGGTCGGCCACCCTGCCGGTGCTGGGCGGGGTGCAGTACGTCTCCTTCCCCGGGGACGACCCCCAGGTGGAATCCCAGGACATCCGGCGCGTGGTGAACTCCTTCGACGGCGCCGGCTTCCTGGAGGCGGATCTCAAGCTGGGGCCGGTGACCCTCACCCCCGGGGTCCGGGGCAGCTACTCCCGGATCTACGGTCAGGACCGGCAGGCCTGGGATCCGCGGCTGTGGGTGCGCTGGCAGCCCCTGGAGTCCACCGCGATCAAGGGATCGGTCGGGCTGTACACCCAGCCGCCCTCCGCCTTCGAGATGGAGCAGCCACCGCTGGGCAATCCGAACCTGGTCCACGAGAAGGCCTTCCAGGCGTCTTTGGGCTTCGATCACCGCTTCACCGAGAACATCTCGGTGGACATCACCGGCTTCTTCAACCGCCGCTACGACCTGGTCTCCGGCAAGGACGTGCCTCGCATCAAGGAGAACCAGCGGCTGCCGCTGCCCTCCTCCAACACCGGCCTGGGCCGCGCCTATGGGCTGGAGGTGCTGCTGCGCCACGACGTCACCCGGAACTTCTTTGGCTGGCTGGCCTACACCCTCAACCGCTCCGAGGAGCGGATCGCCGGTGAGCCGGAGGACTACGTGCTGACCACCTATGATCAGACCCACATCGTCACCGCGGTGGCCTCCTACCGGCTGCCCCACGGCTTCGAGGTGGGGGCCCGGTTCCGCTACGTCACCGGCCGGCCGCTCACCCCCACCCTGCATCCGTACGACCAGTACGACGTGGACGGCAACCGCTTCCGGGGAGTGACCGGGCCGGCCCGCTCCACCCGCTACGCGGACTTCCAGCAGCTGGACCTCCGCTTCGACAAGGCGTTCCTGTTCCAGAACTGGACCCTGGGCGTCTACCTGGACATCCAGAACCTCTACAACGCGACCAACACCGAGTCGCTGATCTTCGATTACCGCTTCCGCGAGGCGGTCCCGGTCCCGGGCATTCCGTTCCTCCCGGTGGTGGGCGTGAAGGGGAGCTTCTGATGCGCGCCTCACTGTTGGCGCCCCTGGCGCTGCTGCTGATCTCCGGCTGCATCGGACCGGAGGACAACCCGTCCCAGGTCCGCGATCTGCGGGTGCTGGGCGTGGCGCTGGATCCGCCGGAGCTGATGCGCCGGCCGCAAGGCGGCGGCGCGGCCTGCGTCCCCGACCTGGAGGATCCGCTGTCCTCCGACCCGTTGGTCTATCTGCAGGAGGTGGAGTACCGGGCGCTGATCGCCGATCCCGCCGGGGCGGGGCGCTTGCTGGATTACCAGCTGTGGGCCTGCGCGGACCTGAAAGATCGCGACTGCCAGGAGGCTGAGGAGCGGGTGCTGTTGGCGGAGGGCACCACCAGCGAAGGCGAGCTGGTGCTGCGGCTGCGCCCGGCCACCGCCCAGCTGCCGGATGGGACCCCGTTGCTGCAGTTGGTGGCCGGGGAGACCGGGCTCACCGGGGCGTTTACCCTCTGGCTGCCGCTGGTGCTGAAGCTGACCGCGGGCACCGAGGAGCTCTACGCCCAGAAGCTGATGGTGCTCAGCTGCGCCTGGTTCCCCCAGATGCAGGCCAACCTCCAGCCGACCCTCCCCGGGATCCTGGCCGGGGGGGCCCCGCTGCCCACCGAGCTGCGGGGCCCCGGCCCCCATCCGATGCGCCCCGTCGCCTTCGAGGACCGTCAGGAGCCGTATGTGCTGGTGGGGCTGGCCGACCCGCCCAAGCCGGTGAACCTGGTCGAGACCTGGAAGGTGGCCTGGTACACCGACCTGGGCGCGTTCTCCCCCAACCAGACCGGCGGCACCGATCCCTCCGGGGGCAGCGCCCGCCACGACGTGGAGTGGCTCCCCCCCGCCGGCAACGAGGAGCGGCAGGTGCGCTTCTGGTTCGTGGTGCGGGATGGCCGGGGTGGGCTCTCGTGGTTGACCCACTCGGCGAGGTACCTTCCGTAGGCGATGGCGAAGACCCTCTGTCCTTCCTGCGGCTACTCCCCCATTCCCCACGGCGCGGAGGAGTGTCCCGCCTGCCATGAGCCGTTCGCCTTCGTCCCCGCCTTCAAGCGGGCGCGGCGGATGGACCGGATGGCGGTGCCGCTGGGAGACGAGGAGGGCGGCGCCACCTTGATGGGCGGCACCGTGTTCACCGGCGCGATCAGCGTCCACCCCAAGCAGGCGGTGGGGGTGTTCGTGTTCGGCGCCTTTGCCTGGGTGATGCGGGCCTCGGGGGCGATGGGGGAACAGGCCGCCCCCTCCTGGACCTACGCGCTGGTGGGGGCGGCGCTGCTCTCGGCGCTGTTGCTGTATCTGCGCCGCGGACCCTCCAAGTTGCTGGCCCAGTTCACCGCCCTGGGGATGATCCTGGGCGCCCTGTTCCTGGCCATCCCCCACCTGCTCCAGACCACCGCCTTGATGTTCGCCGCACACGGGGTGGTCTCCCTGGTGATGGTGGCCGGCGAGCCCGGCACCGGTCGCCGCTGGGTGGGGCTGGGGCTGGGCCTTTTGACCGCGGTGCTGGGGATGGCGTCGCTGGCCATCGGCCCCCGCCCGGAGCGCCCCGCCGCTCCCAGCCGGCGGCAGGAGCTGGTGAGCCAGGAGTTCGGCTTCCGGCTGGCGCTGCCCCCCGGCTTCCGCCTGCTGTCGGACGGGGAGGTCAGCGTCTTTCCCGCGCCGCCCTCCGGGACCCGCACCGATGTCACCGTGGGCGTCCCCGGGGTGCAGGCCCGCTTCGCGGTCAGCCGGGAGGAGGGCCCGCTGACCGACGGCTGCCAGCAGGCGCTGCGAGCGCTGGGTAGCACCGCCCGGGCCGATCCGTTGCGCTTTCCCGCCCCCCGGACCTTCGGGGCGGATTCGGCGGTCTATCCGCTCAGCCTCCCCGGGGGCGCCGCCGGGAAGCTGGCCTGCGGGGCGCTGGCGGATGGGCGCTTTTTGACCCTGGCGGTGGTCGCCACCGGCGGGGACACCGCCCACTCCGACCTGGCGTTTGCGGAGGTGGGCGCCGGGCTGCGGTTGCGTTAAGAGTCCGCGCCATGAAGCTGAAGGTCCTCTTCCACGACAGCTGCTTCGACGGGGCCGCCAGCGCGGCCATCTTCTCCCGCTTCTACCAGGAGCGGATCAACCCCGACGCCTTGCTGGAGTACGAAGGCCTGCAGCACAAGGCGGGGGGATCGGCCATCGACCCGGCGGTGTTCACCGGCGACGAGAACGTGATCGTCGACTTCCGCTACTCCCAGGATCCGCGGCTGAGTTGGTGGTTTGATCACCACCAGTCGGCCTTCCAGATGCCCGGGGACGAGGCCCACTTCCGCGCCGACACCAGCGGCCGCAAGTTCCACGACCCCCACCGCAAGAGCAACACCCGATACATGACCGACGTGCTGGTCCAGCGCTTCGGCTTCAACGACGCCCCCCTGGCCGAACTGCTGCACTGGGCAGAGCTGATCGACGGGGCCCAGTTCCAGAGCCCGAACCAGGCGGTGGAGCTGGCCGAGCCGGCGCTGAAGCTGATGACTGTGATCGAGGCCAACAAGGACCCGGCCTGGATGCTCCGGATGATCGCCGCGCTGCAGACCCAGTCCCTGGCCGAGATCGTGGCCCAGGACTGGGTGCAAAGACCGCTGCTGCCGCTCTTGGAACGTCACCAGCGGGCGATCCAGATCGTCCGCAACAAGATCCAGTACCAGGACGGGATCGCGACGTTTGACATCGCCGACGACGGGCTGGATTCGATCAACAAGTTCATCTCCTACTACCTGTACCCCGACGCCCGCTACACGGTGTGGGTGGGCAAGGGCAGCAGCCGGGCCAAGATCTCCTTGGGCTCCAACCCCTGGCGGCCGGAGCTGCGCGAACACAACCTGTCCAAGATCGCCGAACGCTACGGCGGCGGCGGACACCCGGTGGTGGCGGCGATCAGCTTCCAACCAGACCAGCTGGACCGCGCCCGTCAGGTGGCGGCGGAGATCCTGGCCGAGCTCAAATCCCCGCCGGCCTGAAGAACGGCACCCCGGCGCGCCGCAACAGCCGCACCACCTCCAGCATCGGCAGCCCCTGGATGCTGGTGCGGTCCCCTTCAATCCGCTGGAACAGCGCCTGCCCGGCCCCCTCCACCCGGTAGCCGCCGGCGCAGCCGCGCCACTCCTCCAGATCCAGGTACTGCTCCAGCTCTCCTGCGGAGAGCGGGTAGACGGTCAGCCGGGCCACATCCACCACGTGCTCTTCGAAGCCGGCGCCCATCACGCTGACCGCGGTGACGATCTCATGGGTCCGCCCCAACAGCAGCGAGAGCTGGGCCCGCGCCGCCTCCCGGGTCTCCGGTTTTCCCAGCACAGCCCCGTCGATGGTCACCAGCTGATCGGCGCCAATCACCAGCGCGTCGGGCTCCCGCTCGCTGACCGCGCGGGCCTTGCGCTCGGAGAGGATCGCCACCGCCCCCAGCGCCGAGGTGCCCTCTGGCACGACTTCGTCCACCCCCGGAGCCAACGCCTCGTAGGGCACCCCCAGCGCGTCCATCAAGGCCCGCCGCGCGCCAGAGGTGGAGGCCAGGACCAACCGCCGATTCATGTTTCAGCTCCCTGCCGGCGGTGTGTGCCGGTGTAACCGCTGTTTTCTTCCAACCGCCGCTCGCGCCCGGGCCGGCAAATCGCCTCCGGCGCGATTTCGATTCCTAAAGGACATTGTCACGCTACAAACGCGGAAAGACAGACGTTTTGTGCACCGGCGCAGGGAGCGCGCCGACGCATTGTTCAGCAGTGGGCGGGTGAACTGCTGGTGATCAGACCCGTCGTCAAAAGCGATCCGGAGCCTAGAAATCGGCCTCTGGCGCGTTGTCGCCTTACGTGACCATGCTCATGTTGTCGCAGCATCTCACTTCGCCCGCGGGTCAAGTTTTTTGATTCAGACCCCCAGGACCCTCCCGGGCGTGGAAGGAGCGGCACATGGGGATGAACCCCCGCGCGGTCGGTGACCGGAGTCCGCTGCACCCCTCGACGGCGGAGCGAGCCGGGACCCAGCTGGTCTCGCTGCAGGTCCGCAACGTGCTGCGCCAGGCGCAGGACCCGGGCGGGGACCAGTGGTACTGGGCGGTGAATCCCTACCGGGGCTGCCAGTACGGCTGCACCTTCTGTCATGTGCGGCTGGAGACCCGGGACCACGACGCCTGGAACGACTTCGAGCAGCGGATCGGGGTGAAGGTCAACCTGGTGGAGACCCTGGTCCGCGAATTGCGCGAGGTCGACCTGGGGGGCCGTCCGCTGGTGCTGGGGACCACCACCGAACCGTGGCAGCAGTCCGAGGAGAAGGTCCGGCTGACCCGCAGCGTGCTGGAGGCCCTGGCCCGGATGGAGGGGCTGGACCTGCGGGTGAACACCCGCTCCTCGCTGGTGGCGCGGGATGTGGACGTGCTGCGGGAGATCGCCCGGCGGGGGAGGGTAAGCGTCACCTTCTCCCTCGCGTCGATGGATGAGCGGATCAACCGACTGCTGGAGCCCAACGCGCCCTCGGCGATGCGCCGCTTCGCCGCCATGGAGGCGCTGGCCCACAACGGGATCGAGGTCGGGATGCTGGTCTCCCCGGTGCTGCCCGGGCTGGAGGAGGACGAACTGGGGCTGGAGGCGATGCTCTCCCGGGCCGCCCACGCCGGCGCCCGGTTCGCCGGGATGGGGCTGCTCTCCCTGGCCGGCGCGCACCGGGAGACGTTCTTGTTCCACGTGGACCGCAAGTACCCCGAACTCTCCAGCCGCTTCCGCCGGGTGATCGGCCGCAAGCCCCCCAGCCCCGCCGAACTGCAGACCCTCCAACAGCGCTTCGGGGCGCTGTGCGCCGCCTACGACCTGCGGCCCCTCTCCGAGGCCCACGCTCCGCGCAAGGCGGAGGAGCGGCCCCCCTCCCAAATGTCACTGTTCCTCTAGCCTGGCCTGCCCGCCCGCCCCCATGGCAGGCGGTGCCAGGTTGTTGGGAGCGGCGTCTGCCTCGCGTACCATCCCCGCCCTATGTCGCGGTGGTGGTGGTGCGCAGTCCTGGTGGGCCTGGGTGGCTGCAAGCAGCAGCCTTCGGCGGAGCCTTCCGCGCCGGCCAGCGTGCAACGCCTCCCC
>JALYOC010000120.1 GCA_030857095.1 Myxococcota bacterium
GCCGTCCAGTAGCGGTCGAATAGGTGCGGTAGCTGCTCGGCTGGGATGCCCGAGCCGCCTGCGTGGCAAAAGAACCCGGGGACAGCCAGGACCCCTCGTCTATCTTCCGCCCCCATGTCCCGTGCGAGCCTGCTGCTGCTGTCCTTCACCCTGGGCTGCTCCGGTGCGCAGCGGCCCGCCCCCGCCGCGCAGCCGGTGTGTGGCCAGCCGGACACCTGGCGCAGCGCCGCCCTCGCCCGCGCCGAGGGGGCGGTGAAGGCAGCGCTGGAGCGGTGGCAGCCGGGCCAGCCGGTGGTCGCAGTTGATCGCCCGGCGGTGCTGGAGGTGGCCCGCGAGCACCTCAAGATCTGCGGGCTGGAGGAGACGGTGGCGCTGACCACCAGGCTGATCGCCTTCCAGACAGTCAGCGCCCACCGGGACGCCGGGGCCGGGCCTCAGTTCGAGCAGATGGGCGCGTTCTTGAAGGCCTGGGCGGAGCAGCGGGGGATGAGCTTCCACTCAGTGGGAGACAACGACGTGTGGGAGCTGTCCTGGGGGACCGGTCCGGCAGGGGTGGGCTTTTTGCTCCACGGGGACGTGGTCCCGGCCTCCAGCCTGCCGGACCCGGCGTTGGCCAACTCCAAGGAGTCCAGGGATCGCAAGGGGTCCAGCCTTCCGCCGGGCTGGACCCACGCGCCGTTCGCCGCCGAGCGGGTGGGAGATCGCCTCTACGGACGAGGCAGCGAGGACGACAAAGGACCGATCGCCGCGGTGCTGGTGGCGATGGACACCCTGCGCCGGTTCGACCTGCCCCCCACCCGCCGGATGGTGACCATCATCGGCAACGGGGAGGAGTCGAACTGGGAGCCGATGAAGGCCTACGCGACGCAGACCCAGCCTCCGAAGTTCACCGTCTCGGTGGACGCCAACTTCCCGCTGGTGATCGCCGAGGCCGGTTTCGTTGCGTGGCACCTGACCGCGCCGGCCCAGTCGGGCAAGGCGATCCGCTGCGCCCAGGTGACCGAGGCGCGCGGCGGTGAGCTCTTGGCCCAGGTTCCCGGAGACGCGCAGGTCAAGCTGCGGGCCGGGGCGGCGGAGGGCGCGGACGCGCTGTTCGTCCGGGCCCAACAGCTGGCCGCCGAGGAGGCCGCCACCCGCGGGGCGCCGTTTCGCGTGGAGGTGTCCCGCGAGCGCGACCAGGTGGTGCTCAAGACCTTTGGCCAAGCAGCGCACTCCGCCATCCCGGAGCAGGGCGCCAACGCGCTGTGGCCGATGGCCCGGCTGGTCTCCCGGCTGGGGGTCTGCGAGGGCGGGGCCGGCTCTCTGCTGCGGCTGATCGCAGAAGGGTTCGACGGGGATCACCTCGGGACCCGGCTGGGGCTGGGCTATGCGGATCCCGTCCAGGGACCGCTGGTGCAGGCCCCCACCCTGCTCCGGCTGGAGAAGGGGGTGGCCACCCTGGGGGTCAACCTGCGCCGCCCGGGCGGGATGACCAAAGCGGACTTCAGCCGACGACTGGATGAGGTCACCGCCCGGCTGGGCCGCAGCCATGGGGTGTTGGAGGACCGCACGCTCAGGTCGGTGGGGGAGCCCCACCTGGCGGACCTCCACGGTCCCCTGGTCCCCACCCTGCTGGGAATCTACCGGCGGGAGAGCGGCGACCCCACCGCCAAGCCGATCGCCATCCGCGGGGGAACCTACGCCCGCCTGTTCCCGGGGGCGGTCTCCTTCGGCCCCGCCCTCCCCGGACGCCCCTATGTGGGACACGCGCCGGATGAGTATATCGAGCTGTCCACCCTGTCCTTCCAGCTCAGGGTGCTGCTGGAGGCGGCGGTCCAGCTGGATGGATTGGCCGCCAAGGCAGCGAAGTAGCAAGGTAGGCTAAGCTTCACGGCAACCGAGGGTTTCCCCATTTCGATCGGAAGCACCACATCAGGAACGCCACTGGCGCTCCACCAGCGGATCGAAGAGCGGCTCAGCCCGCTGCTGGGGCCCTTTACCGCCAAGATGGCGCTGAAGACCTTCGCCGGCTCCAAGCTGGGGATCCCCCCCGAACAGCTGACCCGGACCCACGTCCCGGCGCTGCTGGACGCGCTGCGCCCGATGCTCAACACCCTGGCGGGCGGAACCAAGGCCAGCGCGGTGCTGGAGGATCTGCGCCGCGAGCTGGCCTGAAGGCCCCCACCCTCCGGAGCTACCGGGGGGCGGGACTCACTGCGCGGCGCCGAACCGCTTCTCCATCTCGGTGCGGATGAAGCGTTCGATCTCCTCGGCGGTGGTGAACTTCATCGCCGTCTCCAACAGCGCCCGGGCGTCCGCCCGGTGGGTGCCGCGGATCATCCGCTTCACCGAAGGGATCTGCCCGGCGGTCATCGACAGCTCGTCGAAGCCCAGCGCCAGCAGCACCAGCGCATAGGCCGAATCGCCGGCCATCTCCCCGCAGATCGACACCGGGATCTGCGCGGCGCGGGCGGCGTTGACGATGTTCTGCATCGACCGGAGGACCGAGAGGTGCAGCGGCTTGTAGAGGTAGGCCACGTCCCGGTTCTGGCGGTCAATGGCCAGGGTGTACTGGATGAGGTCGTTGGTCCCGATGGAGAAGAAGTCCGCCTCCTGGGACAGCCGGTCGGCAATCCAGGCGGCAGACGGGGTCTCCACCATGATCCCCACCGGGAAGCGCCCACCGATCGGCACCCCGGCGCGGCCCAGGTCGCTGCGGCAGGCCTCCAGCTCGCTGCGGGCCTCGCGCAGCTCGCTCATCCCGGAGATCAACGGGAACATCAGCTTCATGTTGCCGTGCACCGAGGCACGCAGCAGCGCCCGCAGCTGGGTGCGGAACAGCTCGCGGGTGCGCAGACAGAGGCGGATCCCGCGCAGCCCCAGGGCGGGGTTGGGCTCGCGTTCGAACTTGCGGTTTCCGGCGATCTTGTCCCCGCCCACGTCCAGGGTGCGGATGGTGACCGGCCGGCCCTGCATCAGCTCCAACACCTGGCGGTAGACCCGGTACTGCTCCTCCTCGGTGGGGGGCGACTGGCGGTCCAGGAACAGGAACTCGGTGCGGTAGAGGCCAATCCCCTCCGCGCCGTGCGCCAGCAGCGAGGGCAGCTCCTCCAGGAACTCCATGTTCCCGTTGAGCTTGAGCCGGTAGCCGTCCTGGGTGACCGCCGGCAGGTCGCGGGTCAGCAGCGCCGCCGCCTCCGACACCTCGTTGCGCCGCTGCGCCTCGCGGAACAGGGCCAGCTGGTCCTCGGTGGGGTTGACCAGCACCAGCCCGCGGGTGCCGTCCACCGCGATCAGATCCCCGGGGGAGATCTGCTCCGAGGCCCGGCCCGCGCCCACCACCGCGGGGATCTCCCGGGCCCGGGCCACGATCGCGGTGTGGCTGGTGTGCCCGCCCAGGTCGGAGACGAAGGCCGCCACCCGCCCGCTCTTGAGCAACAGCGCCGCGTCCGCCGGGGGGATGTCGTGGGCCACCACCACCGCGTTGGAGGGGACCTCCGGCACGTCCACGTCCACCACCTGGCCCATCAGGTTGCGGACGATCCGGTCCGCCACGAAGTCCACGTCCGCGCGCCGCTCCCGGAAGTACTCGTCCGGGATGTTGTCGAACATGTGCTTGATCTTCCGCGCCACCCGCCGGACCGCCCACTCAGCGTTGATCCGGTCGGCCAGGATCAGCCGGCGGATCTCGTCCACCAGCATCGGGTCCTGCAGCATCAGCCGGTGCGCCTCCAGGATCATCGAGTGATCATGCCCCTGGGTCTCTCCGTGGCTGACCCGCTCCTTGAGCTCCAGCAGCTGGTGGTCGGAGAGATCCAGCGCGGTCTTGAACCGCATCAGCTCGGGCTCCACCTCCTCGGTGGCCAGCCGGGTCTTGGGGGTGCGGATCCGCTTGCGATCCAGGATGAACGCCTGCCCGACCGCGACACCCGGGCTGGCGCCGATCCCCTTGAAGGTCAGTGTGGTGGCTGGCTGCGCGGTCATCTTGGCTATTGTGCCTCCCCGAACCGGTTCGCGATCAGCACGCGGATCTCCTCCAGGCACGGCGCCGAGTCCTCGCCGGTGCACCGGACCTTCACCCTCATCCCCTGCGCGGCCGCCAGCATCAGCACGCCCATGATGGACTTGCCGTTGACCGACTGCCCCTCGCACTCCAGCTGGACCTCCGACTTGTAGCGGTTGGCCACCTTGACCAACTGGGCCGCGGCGCGGGCGTGCAGCCCCAGCGCGTTGATGATCTCGTACTCGCTTTGTGCGACCGCCATAGGTTCCCCACTCACAGAAACGCTCCCGCCAGCACCGCCAACGACGCGGAGACGTAGAGCAGCGCGTAGTTGCTGACCCGCCTGCCCACCAACAAGTAGGACAGCACGCCCAGCACCAGGCACCCGAACGCCAGCATCGGTCCCAACATCCCACCCTGCAGCGCACCAAAGGCCAGCGCCAGGTACGCGGCCAGCCCACCGGCGCTGGCGGCGGCGATCACCCGCAGCTTCGCGCCCCGGGTGGGCAGGTTGGCCTGGGCCACCGCCTCCACCAGCCGATCCCCCAGGGTCAGCCCCATCCGGAACAGCCGGGCCCGCATGGTCAGGTGCACCGCGTTGTACAACACCAGGAACAGTACCGCGGCCCACTCCTCCAGCAGGGGGACCAGGGCTGCGGACAACGCCCCCACCGCCGGCTTGAGGGACAGCCAGAAGAACCCGTCTCCCAGCGCGGCCAAAGGACCCATCAGCGCCGCCTTGAAGGCCACCACCCGCTCCGGGCTCTCCTCGCCGCGGGCGATCCGCTCCTCGTGGTTCAGCACCCCGCCCACGATGGCCGCCGCCACGTAGGGGTGGGTGTTGAAGAACACCAGGTGACGGCGCACCGCCGCCATCTGCCGCTCCGGGTCCGGATACAGCGCCTGCAGCGCCGGGAACAGCGCGTAGGCCAACCCCAGGTTCTGCATCCCCTGCGGGTTCCAGGACGCCTGCAGGAACAGCGAGCGCATGAACACCCGCAGCTGGATCATCCTCCCCAGCACCGGTGCCGCGCTCACATCCCCCTCCGCATCTCGAACAGGATCGCCAGCAGGGTGACCACCCCTGCGCTGACCCCGGCGAAGAGCGGGGCATTGCGGGCGTGCGAGCCGCGCGCGGCGATCGCCGCCGCCACCGAGGCCATGGCCGGGAACGCCCAGGCCAGCCCGCGCAGCAGGGTGAGCGGGATGTGGCTGAACACCGGCCCCACCGCAAAGCCGATCACCGCGCAGGCGGCGGTCAGGGTCCCGTAGAGGGTAAAGTGCGGCCACATCCCCCACAGGTTCTGGCGGACCGCGCGGTCCAGCTGACCCAGCTCGGCGGAGGCCAGCGCCTTTCTGGCCAGCCGGCTGCTGTAGGGTTCCAGCCGCCGGTCCAGAAAGCGCCCCACCCGGCCCAGGCCGATGAACATCAGGATCGAGACGGTCCAGATCGCCGGGGTGGCCCCGCCGCCGGAGGCGTGGGTCATGGCGGCGGCGGCGGCAGAGGTCCCGGTGGCCACCAGGGTGTCGTTCTCGGAGAGGGCGGCGCCCAGGGTGGCGCTGCCCAGGTGGTACAGCTCCAACAACATCCCCACGTAGAGCCCGGAGGTGACGTCCCCCAACAGCATCCCCATCGCGGTGGCGGCCACCAGCGGACGGGAGAACATGGCCTGGAGCCAGGCCCGGCGCTCCAGCGCCAGCAGCCCTCCCCACACCCCGGCGATCAGCACCTGGGTCCACGTGATGCTCATCGTGTGCACACCGTCTTGGGTCCCTCAGGAACCCTTTCCGTACCGCTCGGTCATCTCCGCCATCGGCACCGGCTTGTCCGTGGGGACACCCCGGGCCTCCACCTGCACCCCACCGTCGGAGAGCATCTTGAGCCGGTTCAGCTCGTCTTGCGAGAGAAAGACCGAGGCAGAGACCTGGCGGCGGCCGCTGGCGAAGTGGACGTTGCCCAAGTTAAGCCGGTCCAGTTGCAGGCCGCGCTCGCGGGCGGCCATCACCCCTTCCACGTCCCGGACCAGCACCAGGGTCTTCACCGGGTCCGTGGAGAGGGCATAGAAGTCGATCTTGGACATTGGTTCGATGGTGACGTCCAGGTCGGTGGAGACTGCCAGCCCCATCGCGGCCCGGATCAGCGGGCTGGCGGCGGCCTCGTCGTCGGCCACCACCACCCGGTCCACCTTGAGGTGGGGAAGCCAGGCCTCCACCACCTGTCCGTGGATCAGCCGGTTGTCGACACGGACCAGCGAGATCACTCCCCGCTCCCTTGTGGCCGCCTCAGGGGCGCGCCGGCTGCGAGTCCCGGACCAGGTCCGTCACGCAGGTGATCGTCTTTCGCGCCGCGAACTCAATGGAGTGGGCCAGGTCCGGCAGGGACATCGCCTCGCTGCGAAGCGAGTGCGCCTTGAGCAGCATCGGGAGGTTGACCCCGGCCAGGACCTCGATGTTCCGCTGGTGGCAGAGCAGCAGGGACTCCTTGCAGGGGGTGCCTCCGAACAGGTCGGCCAGCACCACCACCCCTTCGCCCTGGTCCACCGAGTCCACCGCCTGCTTGAGGTGATCCCGGATCTCCAAAGGCGAGAGCCCAGGCTCGATGGCCACCGTGGCGCACTGCGGAAGCTTTCCCACGATCTGCTCCGCCGTGAGGACCATCTCGGCGGCCAGTCTTCCGTGGGTCGCGACAACGAGCCCGACCATGTTCAGCTCCTAACCGCCCCCCGCTAACCCCAACTATCCCTGGCAGCGGAACGACGCAATAGCGGAAACCTTCGCCCGTGGCCGAACACCCCGGCCCCTCTCCATCAAACTTCTGTGGCTGGAAGAAAGGTAATGCGCGGCGTCGATTGTTGCGGCGCCTGCCTGCTAGGCAAGCGGGTCATTACCGTCCCACTGTCGCCCGGTCACTCCTTGTCTACATCGCGGTCCCAGACCTGGACGCGCGGGGAGAGGGGGGCGAGGCGCTTTTGGAGTTCATGGGTCATGGCCACGCTGCGGTGCTTGCCGCCGGTGCAGCCCAGGGCCACGGTCAGGTAGGCCTTCCCCTCCTGCTGATAGCGGGGAAAGAGGAACTCGCAGAGATCCACCAGCTTGCTCATGAAGGTCCGGGTCTCGTCGCGGTCCATCACGTACTGGGCCACCTGGGGATGGACCCCGGTGAGGCCCTTGAGTTCGGGGATGAAGTACGGGTTGGGGAGGAAGCGGCAGTCAAACACCAGGTCCGCCTGGGGCGGGACCCCGTAGCGGTAGCCGAAGGACATCACCGTCAGGGAGGGTTGGGTGGCGGGCGCGGAGGAGAAGCGCCCCTGCACCAGCCGCTTGAGGTCGTGGACGTTGAGGGCGCTGGAGTCGATCACCTCGTCGGCGATCTCGCGCAGGTCGCGCAACAGGTCGCGTTCGCGGCGGATGCCGTCGGTGACGCTGCCGTCGGAGGCCAGCGGGTGGCGGCGGCGGGTCTCGGAGAAGCGGCGGATCAACGCCTCGTCGGAGGCGTCCAGGAAGATCACGTCCACCTGGTGGCCGGCGCGGCGGACCTCGTCGATCATGCGGGGGGCGTCCTTGAGGAACACCCCCTCCCGGGCGTCAATCACCACCGCCAGCTGGCCGATGTGGCCCCCGGCCAGCTCGGCGACCTTGGGCAGCAGCACCACCGGCAGGTTGTCGATGCAGAAGAACCCGCCATCCTCCATGGCGCGGACGGCGGTGGTCTTCCCCGCGCCCGCCAGGCCGGTGATGATCACGATCTGCTTCGGTACCGGGCTGCTCACTCGACCTCTTCTCCCATGCTGCGACGGATGGTGCCTTCGGCGATGGCCCGGTTGAGCCGGTCCGCGAACTCCCGGGCCGAGTGGTGGCCCTGAAGCTTGAGCAGGTGGTTCCGTGCCGCCACCTCGATGATGGTGGTCATGTTCCTGCCCGGACGCACCGGGACCACCGAGAGGGGCAGCTCCACACCCACCACTTCGATCTTCTGTTCATCAACGCCCAGTCGGTCGTACTCCGCCTGGGGGTTCCACTCCACCAGCTCCACCACCAGCTCGATCTTCTTGCGGTCCCGGACCGCGGCCACGCCGAACAGATCCTTGATGTTGATGATCCCCAGGCCGCGGATCTCCATGTGGTGCTTGATGATCGGGTTGCCGGCCCCGTACACCGTGCCCGCCTTGCGCCGGGCGACGTCCACGATGTCGTCGGCCACCAGGCGGTGCCCGCGCATGATCAGGTCCAGGGCGATCTCGCTCTTGCCGATCCCGCTCTTGCCCAGCAGCAAGATGCCCACCCCGAACACGTCCATCAGCACCCCGTGCAGGCTGGAGGACGCGGTCAGCGCCTCCTCCAGATAGGCCTGCACCTGCTGGATGAAGGACGAGGACATCAGCGGGGTGCGCATCAAGGCCAGGTCGTAGCGATCACAGGCGTCGATGAGCGGCTGGGGGATCTCCAGGTCCTTGGTGACCACCACGCAGGCGATCTGGGAGGAGAGCAGCTTGTCCAGCACCCGCTGCTGCTGCTGGGCCTCCAGGGTGCGGAGGTAGGAGATCTCGGTATTGCCAAAGACCTGGACCCGCTCGGCGTGGAGGTGTTCGGTGAAGCCGGTCAGCGCCAGCCCCGGCTTCTGGATGCGGGAGGAGCTGATCGCCCGCCCCAGTCCCTTGGCACCCGCCAGCAGCGTCAGCCGCAGACCGTAGTCGGTGTCCTCCAGCAGCCGGGCGATCTTGATTGAGGTCATCGCCCCGAAGTGGATATCAGGACCGCCTCGGCAACGGATAGGAGGAACGGTGGCGGCGCAACAGGCAACACGTTTCGCCCTCCCGGCGCTGGCTGGCGCGGTGGTGGTGGGCGCGCTGCTCCGCCTCCACCTGGCCTGGACCGACGACGGGATCTACTGGCCGGACGAGATCTACCAGAGCCTGGAGCCGGCCCACCGGCTGGTGTTCGGCTACGGGCTGGTGGCCTGGGAGTTCGTGGAGGGTGCCCGGAACTGGGCCCTGCCCGGGCTGGTGGCGCTGTTCCTCAAGGGCTTCGCGCTGGTGGGCTGGGAGGACCCGGCTCAGTCGGTGCGGGGGTTGAAGTCGGTGTTCGCCCTGTGCGGAGGGGCCACGGTTTGGGCGGTATGGAGGCTGGCGCGGGCGCTGGGAGCCGATGAGAGCCCGGCGGTGGCGGGAGCGTGGGCGTTCGCGCTGATCGCTCCGGCCATCTACTTCGCCCCCCGCGGGATGAGCGAGCCTTCCTCCGCGCTGCCGCTGGTGCTGGGTCTGGCGCTGGCACTGCCGACTTCGTCCTCGGATCGCCGGCTGGTGGGAGGGGCCTCACTGCTGGGAATGGCCACCCTGCTGAGGCTGCAGAACGGGGTGTTCTGCGCCGGGTTGATCGCGGTGCTGCTGGCAAGGCGTGCCTGGAGGCAGGCGGGAATTGCGTTCGCGGTCCTCTGCGGCTGGGGGGTCCTGTTCGGCCTGCTGGACAAGCTGACCTGGGGACACTGGTTCCACTCGGCGGCGGTCTATCTGAAGTTCAACCTGATCGACGGAAAGGCCTCCCAGTGGGGCACCGCCGAGCCCGGCTACTATCTGCAGTTCCTGTACACCTCCATGCCTGCCGCCGCGGTGCTGCTGGCGGCGCTGGCGCTGTTCGCCTGGCAGAAGGCGCGGGGGCTTTTGCTAATCGCGCTGGCCTTCCTGGCGCTCCACTCGCTGGTCCCCCACAAGGAGCTGCGCTTCGTGTTCGCCCTGCTGCCGCTGGGCTGCGCGCTGGCGGCGATTGGCCTGGGGAGGATGGCGGAGCTGGGCCGCGGGTGGCTGCAGGTTCCGGAGGGAGAGCCCCTGCCGACGTGGATGAGGGCGGGGCCGATGAGCGCGCTGCTGCTGGCGTGCCTGTTCTCGGCGGCCACCCACCGGTCACTGACCTTCGGGCAGCTGGGCCAGTACCTGAGGGAGAAGCCAAGGGCCTCGGCGTACGACGACTTCGGAGGGGTGAACCGGCTGCTGCTGGCCGCCCACGACCGGGAGGACCTGTGCGGGCTGAAGGTGGAGAGCGTCCACGCGGCCTGGATGGGCGGACAGACCTACCTGCATCGGCAGGTCCCGCTCTATCCGCACAGCGGGCCGCCGCGAGAGGGCCACCGCTTCAACTACGCGATCACCGCCTCGGCCTGGGCGCGCGAGGGCCAGGTGGTGGCAGCGGAGGGAGGCAGCGTGCTGGTGCGCTTCCCCTGGGCCTGCGTTCCTGATTCTGGGTACAGCGAACGGTTGCCGTAGGTGTACGCCGCTCGGGCGTCACTCGCGAGCGGGACATCCCTTCCCCCACTTGGCACAGCGATTATGATTATCCCCATGGCGGACAAACCCTGGTTCCTTTGGGATCTCGACATTTCCGACGAGGAGTTTCAGGTGCGTCTTCGCCACCCGGACCCGGACATCCGGGCGCAGTGGCAGGGCCGACTGATGCGCGAAGCGAACGTGACTGAGGTCTGGACCTACCTGGCCCTGCCGGAGGTCCTGGCAAACTGGCAGAGGATTGCTCGCCACCTCGGGCGTCGACGCGAGTTCTGGCAGTGGCTCCTGGACGGCTGGAGGAGCGATGGCCTCATCCCCGCCCAGTAAGCTCACCCGCCTGCAGGAGGACCTCCTCCGCGAGTTCTTCTCGCGGGAGCAGCGCTTCTTTCTGACCGGTGGCGCAGCGCTGAGCGGATTCTACCTTGGACACCGGGAAACCGAGGACCTCGACCTGTTTTCTCCTCCTGGGGTTGACCTTGAGGACGCCTCGCGAGTGTTACAGGAGGCCGCCGGGGCGGCTGGGGCAACGTTGGAGCCTGTGCGTAGGTTCGCTGAGTTCCAGCGCTGGCTCGCCCGCAGAGGCGGGGAGACCTGCGTCGTGGATCTCGTCGTTGATCGCGCACCACAGGTGGACACCCAGAAGGCCGTTCGGGGAACCCTCCGACTCGATACTCTCAGGGAGATCGCCGCCAACAAGCTCTCAGCATTGATCGGCCGCAGCGAAGCCAAGGATCTCGTCGACCTACAGGCACTCCTTGGGCGCCAGCAGATCCGCCTTGAAGACGCCATTCGCGACGCATCCCTCAAGGACCGCGGCGTGGATCCGGCCACGCTGGCCTGGGTGCTCGATAGCATCCGCATCGGCTCCGAGGCGGCACTGCCAGGAGACGTGGACCCCAAGGCACTCGACGACTTTCGTCGCGACCTCGTCGCAAGGTTGCGCGGGATGGCCTTCGCGCAGACGAGAAGCTAACAGTCACGCGAAGTGGACCTACGCAAGAGCTGCCGCGCGATGAGGACCATCAGCATCGGCAGCAGCGCTCCGCGGGGCGCCGTACCGCACCCGCAGCCTACTCCGTAGAGCCCCGGAACGGCCGCGGGCGGCTCACCCCCGGCGTCAGCAGAGGAGGCGCCCCCGTCCCCTTCGGCTCCGGCGTCGGTGCCGGCATCGGCGACGTCCACCGAGTACTCGACCTCGAGGCGGGGTCGCTCGAGCGGGACGGCGTACTCCCGGCTCCGGAATTCGAACCCATCTCCAACCACGGGGCTGGTCAGGAAAGCCAGGCCCCGGTTCGTTGAGGGATCCGAGACCCATCCTTGAACCGCCGCGACACCGGCGGCGTTGAGCGGGACGATCTGCGCTCCCAGCACACTGGGTTCGAAGCGGGCGAACTCCTCCGGGCTTCGGTCGGTGCTCCCGGCCGCTCCGAAGATCTCCCAGGAGGCGCCGGTCGCGGGCTGCTCCCAGGTGGCCTGATCCTCCGTCCATGGCCGGATCATCCGGTGGACGGTGAACTGCTCGAACGAGGGCTCGCTGACGGTGAGGACCAAGGTGACCGCGGTCACCGTCGCGTCGGGTGGGACGGTGGACACGACCCAACCCACCAGCCCAAGCTTCGGCTTGTCGCCGCCGCCGCCGGCGCTGTCATCCCCGTCCACGATGACCGCGTCGCTGCCGCCGAAGTTCGTGGTGACCGCGCGTTCGTCCAGGAACGTGTCGCGCGTTCCGGCGTAGGTGGCCTCGGGCGAGACGCCCTCCTGGAACGAGGCGGACACGTCCAGCCCCCGGCTAAGCGACCGCTCCTGGGGGAGGTCCGGGCCGGGACCGCAGCCCATCACCACGACGATGACCGCTGTCCGCAAAGAGGCCACGCCGGGAGTGTAGCCGACACCTGCCAACCGCGCTGGGCGTTACGGACGTCGCGCGGCGAGCGCCGCCTGATACTCGGCAGTCCGTGCGGCCAGCATCAGATCCAGCGCCTTCCACTGGCTCGCGGCGCCCACTGCCACGCGCTGGCCGCGGACCGTCTCCAGTGACAGCAGCTTGGGCAGGAGGTTCACGCGTCCGAGCGGGAGGAGCGGCGCGACGAAGCGCCACTGATCCGCGAACGCCTGCACCGCGGCGAGTCGCTGGGTGTGCGCCTCGAGCGTCGAGCGCAGCTCGCGCTGGAGCTTGCGGTTCTCATCCAACGCGCGTTCGAGCACGTCCAGCGGCGCGGTGCGAGGATCGACCTTGAGCTCCGGCGCATCGACCAGCTCACCGAGATCGCGGGTCCGCAGCCAGCTCAGCGTCCCGCGGGAGCGTGATCCTGCCGCGGCCGGCTCCGGCGGATCGTAGGCGCCCGTCCGCGCCAGCTCGATCGCGACCGGGAAACCGCCTTCTCCCGATCACGCCGCAGGACCTGGCCTCCGAACCACCGGTAGTAGTCCTCGACGTCGATCACGAGCCGGCGTTCTCCGCGCTTCCAGGGAGTGGAACACCGGGGGGGCGAAAAGCTGTCACCACCGCTCGGTCGATTTCCGGCGCCGACGGCAGCAGCACATCTCCTCGCACTGCCCACCGGGCTTCGCCAGGGACAGGATCGAATAGGACGGCAGCGGCCTCAACCCCTAAGATGCCGCCCATGTCTGCCGACTGTCTGTTCTGCAAGATCCGCGATGGGAAGATCCCGGCGAAGATTGTCTACCGGGACGAGAAGTGCCTCGCGTTTGAGGACATCAATCCCCAGGCGCCCACCCACGCGCTGTTCATTCCCCAAGAGCACATCCCCTCCATCAATGAGATCACCCCCGACCACCGGGAGACGGTGGGGCACCTGTTCGTCGCCGCGGCCAAGTACGCCAAGGAGAAGGGCCACAGCGAGCCTGGCTACCGGGTGGTGATGAACTGCAACCGTGACGCGGGTCAGACTGTGTTCCACATCCACCTGCACCTGCTGGCGGGCCGATCCCTGGGTTGGCCTCCGGGGTAGGCGGGGGCTTGAATCGCAGCCGGGGCCCCCGCGTCGGTCAGGGGTCCATGCGCTGCTCCCAGGCTTTCTCCTCGCGGTGGTACCTTCGTCCGGTGCGCCGAGTCCTGTTCTTCTTCCTCACGCTGAGCACCGCCGCCTCCGCCGCCCGCTCCCGCGATCTTGTCCTGCTGGCCGTTCCCAACGACGATGCGGACCGCGGGGTGTATCGGTCCGCGGAGAGCAAGCTGCGCGACCGGGCGGACGTGGAGAACGCCAGCCACCCGTACCGCGAGCTGCACGACCCGGCTCCGCTGACGCTGGGCCAGCTGGATCACCCCATCCCCGGCTGGTGGCCCAAGGACCTCCGCTGGGACTGGGAGAGCGGCGCGGCGGCCTGCAAGACACGCGCGGCCCCACCCTATGGGCCCCACAGCAAGGAGGCCCGGATCTGCGGGGCCAAGCTGGCCGAGGCCCTGTGGCAGCGGTACGTGGAGCACCAGAAGGCCACCTTGGTGGTGCAGGTGCTGATGGAGCCGCTGAACCCCACCCAGCAGGAGGTGGACGACCGCCAGCGGCTGAGGGTCCAGGCCTTCGTCCCCGGTGAGCCGGCCCAGCGCACCGCCCAGCGCAGCGAGGTGGAGTACGCGGACGTGCGCGAGGTGGCCTCGGTGCTGGCGCTGCGGGTGGCCACCGGAGGCGGGACGGCCGGACCGCGGGCGATCTTGCGCGCGCTGCCCACGCCCAAGCCGAAGGTGGATGAGCCCATCCCCACATTCCCCGGCGCCAAGGTTCCCAAGCGGTGCGGGGTCACCCTCCCCGGCGCGCTGACGGTGGAGCCGGCGGACGCCCGCTTCTCCAAGATCCTGGTCGCCCACTGGGCGAACACCGTAGGCGGACTGCCCCAGACCGGCCCTGCGCTGGCCTGCACCCTGGAGAACGAGAGCCGCCCCAAGCTGTTGATGGGGCAGACGGTGTTGCTGGGCTCGGCCACCCTGACCTGCGGGAAGGCCAAGCTGGTCTCCAAGCTGCACAAGACGACCCAGGCGATGTTGGATCAGGTGATGAGCGAGGAGATGACGGGGAAGCTGGTCAACGGCTTCTGCATCGGCAAGCTGCCCCTGCCCTGAGGTCCGGGGCTCAGCGGAGTTCGACCGGCAGCTCCAGGATGAACTCCGCGCCGCCGTAGCGGCTGCGGGAGACGCGGACCTTGCCCGAGTGGGCGGTGGCCACCCGGTGTACCACCGAGAGCCCCAGCCCGGTCCCGGTGGCCCGGGTGGTGAAGAAGGGTTCGAAGATCTTCTCCGCCTCCGGGTCGGTGATCCCCGGTCCCTCGTCGTGCACCGACACCCCGGCCAGGCCCTGCTGGGAGAACACCTCCACCCGCACCTGCCCGCCGCGCGGAGAGGCCTGCATCCCGTTGCGGACCAGGTTCCCCAGCGCCATCAACAGCAGATCCGGATCGGCGCGCACCGCGGCGGTGTCGGAGGAGGGCAGCAGGGAGAGGGTGACGTCGGAGCGTTCGCCGTTCAGCTCGGTGATCACCCGATGGGCGACCTCCTGGAGGTCGCAGGGGGTGGGGCGCGGCTCAATCGGACGGGTGAAGGCCAGCAGGTCTCCCACCATCCGATCCAACCGCATCGCCTCCTCTTCGATCACCTGCACCACCTGGGCGCTGTCCCCCTTCAGGGCCTTGTCCCGGTTGAGCACCGCCACCGCGTTGATGATCGCCCCCAGCGGGTTGCGCACCTCGTGGGCCACCACCGCGCCGGCCTGGCCCAGGGTGGCCAGCCGCTCACGCTCCAGCAGCTCCAACTGCAGCTGCTTGAGCTCGGTCATCCGCTGCTCCGCCTCCTGGGTGTGCAGGGCGCCCTCGATGGCGCTGCCCACCAGCTGGCAGAACATCTCCACCGGGGCCGCGGTGGCGGGGGTGAGCGAGGCGCCCATCACCCCCAGTATCCCGTAGGCGATGTCGCCCACGAAGATCGGCGCGTCCAGCATCGGCACCGAGGGCATGGCGGCCTCCATGTAGGCCACCACGTCCGCGGGGTGGATCTTCCGCGCCACCTCGAACACATCGTGGTGGAAGGTGGCCCGCCGGGTGAGCAACGACTGCTCCAGGTAGGGCAGCACCCCCAGGGGGATGGTCACCTCGGTCAGTGGACGCCCATACATCCGCTCCACCACCGCCCGTGGGGCCTCCGCCTGGAACATCGGTCCGTGGAACAGCTTCGCCCCCCGAAGGAACATAAAGCTGCACTGCAGCCCGTTGGCGGCGAGCAGCTGGACCGCGCCCTCCAGGACCTGTCCCTCGCTGCGGCTGCGCAACAGCTCCGGCGCATACTGGATCATCGCCTCGGAGAGGCGGCGCGCCTCCGCCACCCCGGGCGCATCCAGCACGGTGATCACCCAGGACTGTTCTCCGGGCGCGGGAGTGACCCGGACCGAGGTGCGGATCGGGCCTCCGAGGGCAGCCAGCTCCACCCACAGGTCGCGGGGAAGCGGCCGGCCCTCCTCCAGCGCGTCCAGCAGCTGGCTGGAGGTGAGCGACTCCTGGGGCGCGGACACCAGCACCCGGGAGTGCCGCTCGGAGCCGATCTGGTACCCCACCATCCTCTCGCGCGGCGCCCCGATCAGCCGTACAAACGGCTCGTTGGCGTACACGATCCTCCGCCGGACGATGGCCATGATCGGCACATCCAGCAGGTCGTACGCGGAGAAGTCGGGAGGGGCGGCCAAGCCCACGGAGCATGGCAAAGATTGAGCCCCTGGGCCATCTTCAGCCCTTGAGCTCGGTGGCAGAGAAGGGCCGCTCTCCCCGGCCCAGCAGGCGGCTTCGCTCGCGGTAGACGAAGCGGCGGACGGTGGCGCGGCTGAGCAACGCGTAGCGGGGCCCGCCCACCACCGGGATCGCGTCCACGTCCGCCTCGTCCATCCGCTCCAGCGCGGTGGCCAGGTCGTCCTCGGGGCTGACCGGGACCAGCCGCCGGCCCACGTCCAAGGCCTTGAGGACCCGGACCTGTTCGGGGTCCGCCCACACCGGCCGCAGCTGCTCCACCTCTACGATCCCCACCACGCCTCCCTCGGCGGAGATCAGCGGCAAGGCGCCCTCTCCGGTGGAGAGCAGCCGGTCCGCCACCTCCCTCAGGGGCATCGTCTCGGGCACCGGCTCCGCCTCCACCATCAGCTCCCGCACCAGGGTCTCGCGCAGCAACTCCTCGTCGGAGCGCAGCCGCTCCCCTCGCCGCTCGATCAAGGCGTGGCACAGCGCGGAGGCAATGGTGCAGGTGACCATCAGGGGGAGGATGATCGCGTAGTTCCCGGACAGCTCGTAGACCATCATCATCCCGGTCAGCGCGCCCCGGTTCAGCCCGGCCACCGCCCCCCCCATCCCCACCATCGCGTAGGCGCCGCTGGTGGCGGTGAAGCTGGGAAAGAGGCCATGCAGCACCTCCCCGAAAGCGCCCCCGGCCATTGCCCCGAAGACGGTGGCGGGGAAGAAGGTCCCCCCCGAACCCCCGGAGCCGATGGTCAGCGAAGTGGCCAGGATCTTCACCGCGCAGGCCAGCACCAGGAAGCCCAGGCTCAGCTGCCGCTGGTGGGCCAGGTTCACGAAGTCATGGCCGGTGCCCCAGGCTGCGGGGTTTGCCAGGGCCAGCGCCCCCACCAGCAGCCCGCCCAGCCCGGCCCTCATCGCCAGCGGCTGCCGGCCCAAGAACGCGGAGAGCGCGCCGGGGGTCTTGCCGTTGAAGAAGCGCTCGGACTGGTGGAGCAGCCGGATGAACCAGAAGGCCAGCAGGCCGCAGATCAGCCCCAACAGCACGTAGGCCAGGATCTCCCAGCCGCTGACCATCTCGTAGCCGAGGCGCTCCAGCATCGGGGCGCGGCCCATCACCCCCCGCGCCACCATGGTGGCGGTGACCGAGGCCAGGATGATCGGCGAGAACACCTTGAGCTGGAACTCACGGAGGATGATCTCCATCGCGAAGATCGCTCCGGCGATCGGCGCGTTGAACGAGGCGGCGATCCCCGCCCCCGCGCCGCAGGCCATCAGGATGCTCAGCTCCTTGCGGGAGAAGCCCAGCGTCTGGGCCACCTTCCCGGCGAAGGCCGCGCCCCCGTAGACGATCGGCCCCTCGCGCCCGGCGGAGCCTCCGGAGCCGATGGTGATCGAGGAGGCGATCAGCTTCATCAGCCCGCCCTCTGCGGCCACCGCCTGCTGCCGCTTCACCGCCTGCACCACCTCCGGTACCCCGTGGCCGTGGGTCTCTGGATGGTTGCGCAACATCCGGCCCACCAGCAGCCCACCCAGCATCGGTGCCAGCAGCACCACCCAGAACGGGAGGCGGCTGACCTGCGCCGAGACCTCGTGGGTGACCCCGAAGGCGGAGTTCAACGACGCCAGGAACACCAGCGGGTAGTAGAGGGCCAGCGCACCGGCCACCAACAGGGCCAGGATCCGCAGCCGCTTCTTCACCTCGTCGCGCGGGCCACCGGGTCTGATCAGCCGGGAGAGGGTCAACGCGCCCGCCACCAGCGGCAGCCCGACGATCGCGTACTCCGGGTGCCAGCGCGTCTGCCCCAGGGCATTGGTCAGCCGGGAGAGGACCTGGTCCGGCCCGTCCACCAGGCGCAGCAGCTTGGGGAGCCCGAACACCAGGCCGCTGACCAGGGAGATCAGGTTGGCGAAGATCCCCGCGGCCAATCCGGCGTACAGCCCGACCACAGCGCCGGCGACCGGGAGCACGCTTGGGCCCGGAAGGCGCAGTTGGTTGGTCGCCTCCAGGAAGCGGAGGACGATCCGCGCGCGCATCACCGACCACTGGGAACCCTGGGACATCTGCTCCACCTCTATGGCGGCCCTGGTCGATTGAACACAAACTTTCAAAGAACCTGGCGGCCAGGAGAGGGACTGTCCACCCACCGGGCCGGGGGGAAAAGGTGGCCCTTGGGCGCCGATTCGCGCAGCGTACCCTGGCGATGAGACACGTTGTGACCGAGTTGGGTGGGCTGCGCTGCGAGGTGCTGGACTCGACGGGTGAGGGCCGCCCGGAGCTGCTGGTGGTGCTCTGCCACGGCTACGGCGCGCCGGGAGACGATCTGGTCCCCCTGGGCGAGGAGCTGCTGACGGTGGCGCCGACGCTCCAGGGCCGGGTCCGCTTCCTGTTTCCGCAGGCGCCGTTGGATCTGGCGGAGCAGGGGATGGCCGGAGGTCGGGCCTGGTGGCACATCGACATGCAGCGGCTGATGCTGATGCAGCAGAACCCGGCGGACGGGATCGCCCGGCTGCAGCAGGAGTCGCCCCCCGACGCGCCCAGATCCCGCCGGCTGCTGATGGCGTTGGTGGAGGAGGCCACCCGCCAGGCGGGGGTGCCGCTCTCCCGGGTGGTGCTGGGCGGGTTCTCCCAGGGGGCGATGCTGGCCACCGACGTGGCCCTGCGGCTGGAGGAGGCGCCCGCGGCGCTGGGCCTGTTCTCCGGCACACTGATCTTCCGACCGGAGTGGGAGAAGCGCGCCGCCCATCGCCGGGGACTGCGGGTGTTCCAGACCCACGGCGAGCAGGACCCGATCCTCCCCTTCTCCAACGCGGTGGCCCTTCGGGACCTGCTGGTGCAGTCGGGGCTGGAGGTGGAGTTCCTGCCCTTCCGGGGCGGCCACACCATCGCCGGGCCGGCACTGCGCAGGTTCGCCGCGCTGATCGAGGGCTGTCTTCCAGCAGCGCCCTGAGTCTCCGACCCGCGGTGTCAACGGTTGCTCGACTGGTCTGCTGGCTGGAGAGGGACCGCTCACTTCACCTGGGCGGGGCGGACCTACCTTCCTGCCCATAAGCGATTGAGGGGGGAATACAGATGACGACTTTCCTTCACAGGCTGTGCCTCTTCGGGCTGCTGGCGACGACGGGCTTTGTGCTCTCGAACTGCCAACAGCAGGCGGAACAGCAGAACGCGACGCTGGAGCGGACCGAGCCGAGCGACGCGGAGACGATGGACGCCGGCCTGCGCTGAGGACGAGGCCAGCGTCCTGTGGCCCACAGACTGACAGATCCTGCGATCCGACCCGTCGGCTGTCGGACACCGAAGCTGTCACCTTCGCTCCACACCCAGGTGAACAGGACCCCGACCGTTTGATCGCCCGGGGTCCAGGTGGTGCCATGCCCGCCCAATTCTCGAGGACGGTCATGACGAACACCGCAAGTGACGTGGAAGCAGCGTGGGAGCACCCGGTTCCGGCCAGCGCCACCCTCCAGGTGGACGGGATCTTCGACGTGGGGGCGGCGCTGAAGCTCCGGGAGGCGATCGCGTTGCTGCCCCAAAGCGAGAGGGTGCTGGTGGACTTCACCCGCACCCGCGAGTGCCATGACTTCGCGCTGGCGGCGCTGGTGCACGCGCTGGCCACCATGAACCGGACGGGGGTGGTCACCCGGGGCCTGAGCCAGCATCAGCACCGCCTGCTCCGCTACCTGGGCGAAGACACCCTGGGCTGAGGGGCTTTAGTTCCGGCCGAAGCGGACCGGGACCTGGAAACAGCCGCCCCGCACCTCGGGCACCGGGAAGGCCCTGGGGATCAGACATTCGGTGGCGGCCCGATCCAGCAGCGGCACCCCGCTTCCGCCGGCCACCCGGACGCCGATGGCCTCCCCCCGGCCGTCCACGCAGAACTCCAGCCGCAGCTCTCCTTGAAGACGCATCCGGCGCGCTTGTTCCGGATAGCAACCGGTGGCGGCGGTCGCCAAGCGGCGCTGGAGGAGGGCGAATTCCTCCGCTGTGCCCGGAGCGGATCCTGACTGGTCAGCGTCGACGGTTCCCCGACCGGCCGAGGAAGTGCCGGGAGTGGTCCCAGAGGCGGCTGAGCCGGGAGCGTCCCCGGAAGCTTGGGTCGGACTCCCCGGGCCCTCGAGAGCGCCCGAGCCACTCTCGCCGGCCGAGGGGGCCTGCTCTCCTCCGTCATGATCCGAGCCTGCTGGGGCTGCGGGAGGACGAGTGGCCAGCGAAGCCGAAGTGTCTGGGCCACCGGCCGGAACCGCCGACGGCTCCGGAGAGGTTGAGGCCTGAGCCCTGGCAGTGTCGGGCGCCTGTGGCCGCTCCACCCGGGGGGGAACTGACTGCGCCGCTGCACCGGTCGAGGGTTCCGCCCGCGTTGCGCTGGTCCCGGCCGCGCCCCCTTCGGAGACCAACCTCACGCGGGTAGGTGCCGCGATGAGCGAACCGCCCCTTCCTTCTTCCCGGGGCTGATCCGGCGCCGGCGCGCAGTCCCCTCCTCCCCACAGCACCAGGCCCGCCGCGGCCAGGTGGAGCAGCGCGGAGGCCGCCACGGCGAACCCCGTCTCGCGGCGGAGGCTCATTCCGCCCGGCGGGGAGCGAACAGCGATTGGCCACCCACCGCCGCCTCGGCGATCGACACCTGGTAGAGCTGCTGCAGGGTCTCGGCGCGCAGCACCTGCCGGGTGATCCCCGCGGCGAGGACGGCGCCGTCCCTCAGCAGCAGCACCCGGTCGGCGAACGCGGCCGCCAGGTTCACGTCGTGGAGGATGGCCACCACCGCCATCCCTCCCTGGACCCGGCGGCGCAGACATTCCAGCGATTGGACCTGGTGATGCAGATCCAGGAACGCGGTGGGCTCATCCAGGAACAGCAGCCGCGGCTCCTGGACCAGAGCCCGGGCGAAGAACAGCAGCCGCCGCTCGCCGCCGGAGAGCCGGTCCACCGGGCGGTGCGCCAGCGGGAGGATCCCCAGCTCCTCCAGCGCCGCCTCGGCGCGGGTCACGTCCGCGCGCGAGGGCAGACCCCAGCGGCCCAGGTACGGGGCCCGGCCCATCAGCACCAGCTCCAGCCCGGTGAAGCCGCCGATGGACTCGGTGTTCTGGGGGACCCAGGCGGCGAAGCGGGCCAGCTGTTCGGGAGGCCAGTCGGACAGCGGCTTGCCGTCCAGCCGGAGGGTGCCGCCGCGCAGGGGCATCATCCCCAGACAGGCGCGGACCAGGGTGCTCTTGCCGGCGCCGTTGGGACCGAGGATCGCGCACAGCTCACCGCGCTGCACCGACAGCGAGATCCCCGCGAGCACCTCGCGATCGCGGTAGCCCGCGCGAATCTCCTCCAGTTGCAGCACCGGCTCCACGCGCCGTTCCTAGCGCCTCGAGGCCTTCTGGTCGACCGCCGCCTTGAACGCCTTTACCCGGGACAGCAACCGGGCGACCTCCGCCGGTTCGTCCGGTGCCTCCGACACCTCGCCCTTGAGGTCCTCGTAGCGGGAGCAGAGCAGGGCCATCGAGGGCAGCTCGCAGGGACGCGAACGCTCCAGGGACTGGAAGCTGGCGCGGGCGCGGGTCCACTCCTTCTGGAGCGGGCTGCTCCGGGGGGTGCGCTTGCGGACGGAGACCACCGGCCTGGCTGCGCCGACGGTCAGCGGCTCCAGTTCGACCTCCGAATCGATGGCGGCCACCGGGACGCCCGCGTCCGCCTGTCCGGTGGCGACGGCGACGGCCGCGGGAACTGCGCTCGGAACGGGCGACAGCTGCGGAAGCGGCGTGGGATCCGAAGGTCGGGTGGCGGTGGAGGTCCCGCCGGCCAGGAAGGCCCCGGACCGGTGCATGTCGAACAAGAGATACGCCACCGCGGCGAAGGTGATCAGCACGATCGGGATCACCAGCGGCCACACCGAGCGACGTGACAGATCGCCCTGGAAGGGCAGGATCGGCAGCTGCTGGGTGGCCGCGTGGGGCGAGGCAATCTCCTGGGTGGCCGCGTTGGTGGCCAGGTTGTAGGGCGTGGCCAGCTCCACGGTGGGGCTCAGCGCCCCCGGGTCGCCCTCCTCCAGACGGCTGCCCGGAGGGGGCAACACCGGCCGGCGTGAGGCAGAGCGGCGGAGGGTGGGCGAAAGGCCGTCGTCGTCATCGCCCAGCAGGGTCCCGATCACCACCCGCGGCTCGGGCATCTCGGCGCGGGGCTGGGTGGCGTCACGGTCCGCGAGCAGCTCCACCACCGGCAAGGTGGGATCGAACCGGGGCGGCGCCGGCGGGCGCGGGAACGACCCGCCCTCGTGAAGCTCCAGATCGTCGTCGAACGGCAGGGTGACCGGCGCGCGCGGCGGCGGCACCACCCGCGGCTGCGTGTCTGGCTGCGGCGCCAGCACCCGCGGCTGCGTGTCCGGCAACCCGGGGCCCCGGGACGGTGCGCTCAAGCGGGAGGAGGACGGCAACCCCGGCGCCCTGCCCAGCGCGGACTCCACCGCGGAGATCGCCCGGGGAGCGGTGGGAGCGGTGGACTCCGGGGGGAAGATCGGCAGCTCCGCCTGGGTGATCCCCTCCGAGCTCCGGGTCCGCGCCCGGGTCACCAGCGGGGTGACCAGGGTGGGCTTGTCGGCCGGGCGGGGCAGGGTCAGCACCCCGGTCTCCGCGCGTTCCGCCAAAGGCGCCAGCGGCGGCGGGCGCAGCGCCTCCCGCAGCGAAGAGAGCATCCGCCGCTCGGCCTGGTACTCGGTGGCGAAGGCCTCGCGCATGAACCGGGTGACGCTCTCCGGTCCGGCGGAGGGATCAATGTCCAGCAGGCAGCCCATCAGCTTGCCCCGGAACTCCTCGGCGGTCTGGAAGCGCTGGGCCGGATCCACCGCCAGGGCCTTCATCACCACTGCGGAGACGATCGGCGGTAGGAGCGGCTCCACCTGCCCCAGGGGGACGATCCGTGGGTTGGCCACGTTGGACATCAGCTCGCCGGCGGGCGCCTCGTCGAAGGGGTTCTTGCCGTGGATCAGCTCGTAGAGACACAGCCCCACCGCGTACAGATCGCTGCGGCGATCCACCCCGGTGTGCTTGGCCTGCTCGGGAGACATGTAGAGGAACTTCCCCAGGATGATGCTGGGGTTGGTCTTGGCCGAGGAGAGGGTGCTCTTGGCCAGGCCGAAGTCGATGACCTTCACCTCGCCCTCGTAGGAGACGAGGATGTTCTGCGGAGAGATGTCCCGGTGGACCAGGCCGATCTCCTTCTCCTCGTCGTCCCGCTTGCGGTGCGCGTAGGCCAGCGCGTCCAGCACCCGGCTCATCACGAACAGCACCACCGTCAGCGGCGCCGGCAGCTGACGGTCCCGCATCCGCCCCGCCACCTTGCGCAGGTCCTTGCCGTCCACGTACTCCAACGCCAGGTAGGGCTCGCCGTCGATCAGCCCCATGTCCAACACCTGGGCAATCGACCCGTGCGACAGCTTCACCAGCGTCTTGGCCTCGTGGACGAAGCGGTCCACGAAGTCCGGCTCCGCCGCCAGGTGGGGGAGGATCTTCTTGATCACGCACAGCTTCTCGAACCCGCTGGGGCCCTCCATCCGCGCCAGGAAGATCTCCCCCATCCCGCCCTTGGCCAGCTCGGCCAGCAGCGTGTAGCGGCCAAAGGGAACCGGGCGGAACGGCCGGAGCCGGGTGGTGGGGTTGGGAAAATTCATGGCTTGACGGAAAACTCGCCCGTCATTGAACCCCTAAACGGGGTCCTACTCCAAGCCATCCCCGGTCGATTCTGGACTCAGCGGAGCCCCGGGTTGGTGTGCAGGGGGACATCCTCCTCCAGCACCTCGAAGATCGCGGTCCGCTCCCGGCCCCGCAGGGTGCGCTCTCCCAGGGGGGTGACGTCGAAGCGGGCGCCAATCGCCGCCAGGGTCTTGCCGGAGATCAGCACCTGTCCGGGCTGTCCGCTGGCGGCCAGCAGGCTGGAGGTGGTGACTGTGTCTCCCACCACGGTGAACTCGATCCGCGGCTCGGAGCCGACCATCCCCGCGAACACCTGGCCGGTGTGAATGCCGATCTGCAGCTGTGGACGGTGGGCGGCGTCGCGGCGGCCGTTGGACTTGTGCCAGTCCGAGCGCATGGTCAGCGCGGTCCGCACCGCCCTCAGCGCGTCGTCTCCCCGCTGGAAGGGCGCGCCAAACACCGCCACCACCGTGTCCCCCAGGAACTTGTCCAAGGTGCCCTCGAAGCTGAACACCACCCCGGTCATCCGCTGGTAGAAGTCGGCCAGGATCTCCTGCAGCGCGGCGGGATCCGCCCTCTGGGCCATCGCGCTGAGGCCGGAGAGGCTGGCCACCAGCACCGTGGCCTGCCGGGTGTCGATCCGGTTGAGCGAGGTGGGATCGTTGGTCAGCTCCTGCCAGCGGCGCTCCACCACCTCCGGTGGGTGGTAGTGCTCGAGCAGCTTGCGGATCCGGTCCTCCACCCGGCCCCGGTCCTCGGTCTTGAAGCGGGCCACCCCGGTGGCCAGCAGGTGGCCGACCGCGCCGCAGAGGTCCAGCAGCTCCTCCAGCGGGCCGTCGTCCTTGGCCTGCTTGTTGAGGTACAGCACCCCGGCGAAGGGCTCGCGCTGGCCCAGCGGGATGCACAGCACCTGGTCCACCCCGTACAGGAGCACGCTCTCGCGCTGGGCGAAGCGGGCGTCGTCGCGTACGTCGCTGACCGCGATCGCCACGCCCTTGGAAAGGGCCTCTGTGACCACCGCGTCGGAGACCGGCACCTCGCCCTGGGCCAGCTTGCCCCGGTGACGGACGCACGCGGGCACCATCGCTCCAGAGTGGTGGCGCAGCAGCACCACCGCGGTTGTGGCCTTCACCCGCTCCATCACCCGGTCCACCGTCGAATCGAAGAAGTGCTGCAGGGTGCCGGAGGTGGCCAGCGCCTCGGCCGCCTTGTACAGCACCAGCAGCGACTCGTAGGCCAAAGGCTCGGACGAGCTGGCATTCTCCGTCACCGGCGCGGGGCTGCTCTCCCCGAACGAATTGGAGAAGGAGGAGACGTTGTCCAAGGCGCGCAGCACCACGCTGTCCTTGACGTTGCGCGCCACCACCACCGCCTGGGCCAGGTCGGTGCCTTCCCCGAAGCGGCGCACCCCCCCGGCGGAGAGGTTGACCATCTCGGTGGCGGCGGACTCCACCGTGCTGGCCTGGCGGATGCTGACGCTGTTCTCGCCGACGTTGAGCAGATCCCCGGTCTTGAGCCGGGAGGTGCCGGTGAGCGGATCGCCGTTGAGGCGGCTGCCGTTGCGACTGCCCAGGTCCTCTACGGAGAGCTCATCCCCCTGCGCGGTGATCCGCGCGTGCTTGCGGGAGACGAGGTCGCCGGACAGCACGATGTCGTTCTCGTCCGCCCGGCCCAGCGTGGTGACGCCCTCCGGAAGTTCGTACGTGGTGTCGAAGTACCCAGGACCATTGATGATGAGCTGCCACATGCGAGCGGTGGGGCAAGTCTATACGAGCCTGCCGAAGGGTTTCTCCCATTTCGATTCTCGCCCCCGGACCGTCCCGGGTTGCGGCGGAAAGCGGCTCATTTCTTCTGGCTTCACCCGGAGTGAGGCGCGGCAGCCTCTCGTCGGGGGCGAACACCTGCCGATCCCGCAACACCGCCAGGCCGTTTCCCTCCCTGGCGGGGCTCGTCAAGGGACCAGTAGATTAGCCCGCTAGCCCCAAGGAGCGTCTCGCGATGTCCCTCGTCCTTCTCGTCCGTCCCCATGACTTCATCGTCGAGGAGATGAGTTCGTTCCTCGAGGCGGCAGGCTTCCGCCCCGTCCGGATCTCCAGCCTGGACGAGCTGTCCCGGTTCCCGGAACACGAGGTCAGCGGAGCGGTGATCTCCACCGCGGTGACCTCGGTGATCCCCCACTCCTTCAGCGAGGTCCTCCACCGGGTCCGCGGGGCGCTCCCTGACCTTCCCCTCGCCGCTGCGACGCTCAGCCGCGACTTCCACAAGGCTGCGAGCCTCATCCGCGGTGAGCTCGGCGAGCAGGACCGGGACCTGGAGGTCGTCCCGCTGGGCGGGGCCGCGTCCTCGAGCCTTCCGCGCGCGCCCAATCGCCTCCTGCTCCTGCGCCGTGAGGATCTCCTCGCCCCATCGTCCGGAGCGAGCGAGGCGCTGCGCGCGCACTTCCGCCCCGCGGTCCCTGCGTGAGCCATGGCGCAGGGCGGGTCAGCGACACAGGATCCTGCCCGTCGTCGCCCAGGACGCCTGACGGCGCCTCCGGGCGAGCGCCGGCAGGCCCAGCCGAAGTACGCTCCGCGCTCTGCCTCACCGCGCCCGTCGCGCTCAGGTCGTTGCGCGCCGCTGCGCGAGGCCCACAGCCGCGGCCGCCGCGACCACCGCCAGCGCCACCTGGCCGCGGTGGAGGTTGAGCCAGATGGACTTGCTGGAGCCGCGCGCACGCGCGTCGAACTCTCCGTGCGCGCCGCGATCGCCGGGGAGCGGCGCGTCCACGTTGTCCGAATGATGCACGTGCGAAAGCTGCTTCGACTGCTGACCTGAGTAGGCCTTCTTCGCCAGGTAGCGATCCAGCAGACCCGGGATCACCCGCTGGCCCAGGATCGCCTTCGTCGCGCTCCAGCCCAGCCAGCGCTCGCGGGTCGGGTGACTTAGCGCGTGCAGGACCGCCTCGCCGATCAGCTCCGGCTGGTAGATCGGCGGCACCGGCTGCGGATGCAGCGGCAGGCGGCTGCGGACCACCTGGAACTGCGGCGTGTTCACGGCCGGCAGCTGCAGCATCGTCAGCCCGATGTTGCTGTGATCGTGGTGGAGCTCGCTGCGCAGCGAGTCGGTGAACCCGCGGATGGCGGCCTTGGAGGCGCAGTAGGCGCTCTGCAGCGGGATGGATCGATACGCCAGGGCCGAGCCGATCTGGACGATCACCCCGGCGTCCACACGGCGCATGTGACGCAGCGCACAGAGCGTTCCGTGCACGTAGCCCAGGTAGTTCACCTCGGTCACCCGCCGGTACTCGTCCGCGCTGGTCTCCTTGACCGGCGCGAACACCGACACCATCGCGTTGTTCACCCAGCCATCGAGGCGGCCCCACTTGCGGACGACCTCGTCGGCGGCGGCGTCCACCGCCTCGGCGTTGGCCACATCCACCTCCAGCACCAGGGCCTCGCCGCCGAGCTCGCGGATCTCCTCGGCCGCGTTCTCCAGCGCCTCGCGGTTGCGGGCGATCAGCCCTACCCGCACGCCCGCAGCGCCCAGCGCGCGCACCGTCGCCCGCCCCACCCCGCTGGACGCGCCGGTCACCACCACCACGCTCCCCTGCAGCCGCTTCAACCCAAATCGTCTCATCTCGCCTCCTTGGAGTTTGGATGAAGCTCAGCGAACGAACCGGTCCCAGCTTCCGTACCGCTCCTTCTTCGGGCCGCGGGGCACCGCCAGTGCGGCGATCGCGACGCCGGCGAGGGTCGCCAGTCCGCGGCCCACCAGGGTCCCTCCGTCGAGGAGCCACGGGACCAGCGCCATCCCCAACCCGACCAGGACGTTCATCCAGCGGACCAGCCGGAAGACCTCACCCATGGCGATCACCGCGAAGGTGACCGCCAGCAGGCCGCCCACCCGCACCACGTCCGCCGCGGGCTTCCCCATCCCGGTCGCCGCGGGGACGAACACCACGGCGAAGCCGATCACGGTCGCCAGCAGCAGCGTCCACGGGACGCTCATCCCCCACAGGCCGGCGCCGATCACCTTGGCCGGCTGCTGCGGGAGCACCAGCAGCTCTGGAGAGCGCTGATCCTCGGTGGAGTCACCCGGGCGGCCGCCCTTCCAGAACACGTCCCACAGCTTCTCCCCGCGCCGTCTGGCCTGGACCAGGTGCTGGCCCATCGCGACCACCTCGTCGCCCTCCAGCGGGATCATCGGCAGCATGATCGCCGCCGCCAGCAGGCAGAAGGTGCACCACTCGCCGACGAGCACCGGCTGGGAGATCACCAGGGAGATGTGCACCAGCCCCAGCGGGATCACCAGGAACCCGTACAAGGTGACCATCCAGGGCATGGTCCGCCACCGCGTGGAGGCACCCATGAAGCCCATCAGGAACTCGAAGGTGTAGGCGACCGTCCCGAACGCCGCGTCGGAGATCGGCCACATGTGCGACATGTTCGAATTGAGGACCTGGCGCGTCCCGTCGCCGAAGAACGGGTCCCAGATCGAATCGATGTACCCGAGCTGGTACGCCGCCAGGTATCGCGAGACCACGAACCCGGCGAACCCGAGCCCGATCATCACCGCGCGCTGCGGCCAGCTGGAGGGGTTGTAGCTCCAGCCCGGCGGCTGAGCCGGCCCGTGCTTCATGTACATGACCATGTTGGGCATGCCGGGGATCAGCACCGACAGCGCGATCACCAGCATCCCCACCAGCGTGGCGTTGAGATACGCCGCCGCGGTCGGCGCCCAGAAGATCACCGGCGCCATCGTGAGCCAGATTCCGACGAAGCAGCACGCCCACAGGCTCTTGGGGCGGTTCGGGGTGAGGCTCCGCCATCCGAAATAGAGCAGCAGGGCGCCACTGATGAGGTCGCTCCACTTCATCGCCGCCGCACGCTGCGAGAGGGTCAGCCACACCTCACGTCCACCGCTTGGCTCGACCGTCCCCGAGGCGTACCCGAAGGTGAACGGAGAGAGGAGCGTCCACGCGCCGAGGAGCACCAGCGTCCAGTAGACCCAGAGGGCCTGCTGGTGATGCGTCCGCTGCATCTTCTGCCGGTCCTCTCGCGACATCTGATGATGGCCGCCCTGGTCTCTGGACTCCTTCTTCTTGTCCTTGCCGGCCATCGGTCGCGTGACGCCACGCTTCGCCATGGGCATCTCGTCGGATCCCTCGTGCTCCATCGCAGCCTCCCCCGCTACAGATTGGGCGTTGCGCGCGGAGCGAACAGGCAACGGAAGGGCGCTTGATGCCTCGGCTGCCCTTCACGAGCGGCCCGGCAGGCGGCAGGCGTGAGCCGCCGGTCGGCGGTGGGACCCTCCGGGGCGGAGCGGCGGGGTTGCGACTCCGTCTGGAGGGTCCCACCCCTGGACGATGGATTCGGTCCACCCAAGCGGCAGCCTCAGGGCGAGGTACGAGCTCCCGCTTGAGCACTACGCGCTCATTGGCGACTGCCGGACGGCCGCGCTGGTCTCGCGGGACGGCGCGATCGACTGGTGGTGCCCCGACCGGTCCGATCGCGCTGCGGTCTTCTGCCGCCTCCTCGACGTGGATCAGGGCGGGTGTCTCGAACTGGGCGTCACCGACTGCACCGCAACCGAGCAACGTTACCTCGGTAACACCAACGTCCTCGAGACGATCTTCCGCGGCCCGGCGGCCGCCGTCCGGGTCACCGACTTCATGCCGAGGCGGGAAGAGGGTCTTTCGGATAGCTCCCGGATCCTGCGGCGCATCGAGGGGCTTGAGGGGAGCGCGCGCGTCCGGCTGCGCTTTGCCCCCACCTTCGACTTCGCCCAGACCGCCGCCACCCTCCAGCCGTCGCCGCTCGGCTGCATCGCGCGAGGAGCAGGCTGCACAGTTCACCTGGAATGCGGGCGCCCGCTCGAGGTGACGGACGCAGAGGCATACGGCGACTTCGCCCTCGGGCCGGGCGAGTCGCACTGGGTCTCACTCTCCACCCGTCCGCTGGGCGGGTCGGACCCGCTGGACCTGCTTCGGAAGACCCTGAGCGGATGGGAGGCGTGGGCGTCACGAGGACGGTATCCGGGGCCGTACGCGGACGTGCTCCGCCGCAGCGCGCTGACGCTGAAGCTCCTGATCCACGAGCCCACCGGCGCCGTCGTCGCCTCGCCGACGACTTCCTTGCCCGAGACCCCTGGCGGCGTCCGCAACTGGGACTACCGGTTCGCCTGGCTCCGTGACGCCTCCTGGGTCGTGCGCGCCCTGATCTCGCTGGGGTACCACCAGGAGTCGATGGCGTTCATCGACTGGCTTGAGCAGGTGCGCGTTCACGAAAACCCCTCCATCTTCTACGACCTCGATGGGCGGGTGCCAGACGATGAGCGCGAGCTGTGGCACCTCTCTGGACGCCAGGGCGCGGCGCCGGTGCGGACCGGCAATCGCGCCTCCGTGCAGGACCAGCACGACATCTTCGGAGAGGTGATCTCGGCCATCCACCTCTGTTCGGAGGGGATGCCGTCGATGCGGCCCCTGCGGCCCGCGCTGTGGGAGATGGTCTCCGCACTCACTGAGTACGTGATCGATCACTGGGAGCACCCGGATCACGGCCTCTGGGAGCAGCGCGACCGCCGGCGGCAGCACCTGGTCTCGAAGCTGCTGTGCTGGGTGGCGGTGGACCGCGCCATCCGGCTCGCGGAGCGAGACGGGCTGCCGGCCCCACTGGACCGCTGGACGACAGAGCGGAGCCGAATCCGGGAGACCCTCCTGCAGCAGGGCTACGATGACTCACTCGGGGCGTTCCGCGGCGCGCTCGACGAGGACACCGTCGACGCTGGAGCGCTGCTGCTGGTGAGCACCGGGTTCCTCCCTGCGGCGGACCCGCGGATCGCGGCCACGGTCGCGACCCTTCAACGGGACCTGGGTGCCGGGCGGGGGCTGCTCAGACGTTACCGCGGCCCGGACGGTCTCCCCGGGGAGGAGGGCGCGTTTGCTGCCTGCAGCTTCTGGCTGGTGGACGTCCTGGCCCGGATGGGCCGCCGGCGCGAGGCGCGCGAGCTGTTCGAGGCCGCGCTCGCGCACGCCAGCCCGCTGGGCCTGCTCTCGGAGGAGGTGGACCCGAGCACCGGAGCGCTGCTCGGCAACTATCCGCAGGCCTTTAGCCATCTCGCCCTGATCCGCGCCGGGGTCAAGAGGCTCTGCTCGTTCCGGTAGAAGAGGCCCACCTCGGGCTCGAGCCGCTCGCGGATCAGCCGCGCGGTCGAGCGCATCCTCTGGGCGCGCGCGGGGTGAAACCCATACCAGCTCATCAGCAGCAGGCTGGCATCCACCGAGTCACCCTCCAACGTCTGGGTGTAGCTCTGCAGCGCGTCGTTCCAGGCGCGGCGCTCGATCTCGTCGCGGAGCAGCGCGCGGTTGTGCTCGAACCGCTCGGCCGGGATCTTCTTCAGCACGCCAAGCTGGTGCAGCTCGAGGCAGCGATCCAGGGCGACCCAGCACAGCAGCTTCGAGTGGGTGTAGTGCCGGGGAGGTCCGCGTGGCTCCCAGATCCCCTGATCCGGTCGCTCCCAGTTCCTGCAGACGTACTCTCCGAAGTCGGAGAGCATCCGCTGCGTCTCGCGGTCCAGCGGACCGTCCCGGCGCGCCATCTGCGCCACCGCGTCGATCACCTCTCCGTAGGAGTCGAGCTGCAGCTGGTCCGCCGCCCCGTTCTGGATCCGCACCGGGCGCGAGTCCCGGAAGCCGGAGAGATGCCCGAGCTGCTGCTCGTCCGCCGGGGTCTTCCCGTAGACGTCGTAGAGGACGCGCAGCTCCGGGCGGGTCAGCCGCGTGCTGTGCAGCAGCCAGCCGACGAAGGACTCCGCCTCCTCCTCGAAGCCCAGATCGAAGAGGACGCGGACGGTGAGTGCGGCGTCCCGCAGCCAGCAGAACCGATAGTCCCAGTTGAGGTCCCCGCCGAGCCTCTCCGGCAGGGACGCGGTGGGCGCGGCCACGATCGCGCCGGAAGGCGCGTAGGAGAGGAGCTTTAGCGTGAGCACGCTGCGCAGCACCGCGTCGCGGTGGGGACCCCGATAGCGGCAGCCGCCCACCCAGCCCCGCCACCACCTGACGGTGCGCTCCAGCGCCTCCTGGGCGTAGGGCTCCGGCGCCACCAAGGTCGCCGGGCCGTCGGCGTCGTAGGTGAGCACGAAGACCGCCCGCTCACCCTCCCTCAGCACCCATCGCGCGTGGACGTCCGACCCCTCCACCTCGAGCGCCTCGGTGGAGTGCAGCGTGTAGAGCCGGGGCCCATCCTCGATCCGGACGCCCAGGGCGCCGCGCCGCCGCGGTCGCACCGCCCTGCGCGCGTAGTCCGGCCGGGCGGAGAGGCTCAGCTCCATCGGGAGCTCGCCTCGGACGCACTCGACGATCCGCACCAACTCGTGCTCCGCGCTGAGTCTCGTGCGCTTCTCCTCCTCGGACAGCACCGCCATGAAGTCCACCAGCCGCACCTCTCCTGCCGCGTTCTCGAACCGGGTCTCAAGGACGTTGGTCTCCGCCAGATACTTCCGGGTCACCCGCGCCGCCGCGGCCGGACGCACCTGCCATCGGCCGCCCCGCTGCGGATCGAGGAGCGCTGCCAGGATTGCGGGCGAGTCGAACCTTGGCCAGCACAACCAGTCGATCGACCCATGGCGCGACACCAGCGCTGCGGAGCGCCCGTCCCCGATCAACCCGTAGTCACCGATCGCCGGTGACAGAAGCTGCTCAGGACTCCGCACGCTTCCAGCTCCCCATTGAGGTAGCGAGGGCCAGGCTCACCGGGCCTCCTTCGCGCCGCGCGTGCT
>JALYOC010000134.1 GCA_030857095.1 Myxococcota bacterium
GCCTCGGACATGGCGCACGCGGCCTCGGACATGGCCCACGCCGCCGGCGCCCGGGTCTCCGCCGCGGTCTCCCAGGCCGCCGACGTGGTCCGCGGTGGCGGCGCCCGGCAGCCGATCCTCAAGCGCCGGTAGCGGCGACTGCCGCCAAGGTGGCCACTGCCCTCCCGGCGGTGGCCCTTGTCCACTGTCGCCCGCCCGCAAGAGCGCACGCCAACTCCCTCCGTGCCGGTTCCGGCTGCCCCAGTAAACCGCCGCCCCGTCCGCCGCGGGCCCGGTAGAGTGTGCGGCACACCGTCTTGGGGATCCCACGCACAGCACCCTCGGCGCCAGGCGCGCCGGCCCAGCCCTCGGACGAGGAGCTGATGGCGCGGTTCTGTTCGGGCGACTCCGCCGCCTTCGAGCCGCTGTACCGCCGCTACGCCGGCTTGCTGCACGGCTACCTGCTCCGGCTGGTCCGCTCGCCTTCCGCGGCAGAGGACGCGGTGCAGCTGACCTTCGCCTCGGTGATCCGCAGCCGGGGCCGGTTCACCCGGGGGGCGCGGGTCAAGCCGTGGCTGTACGCCATCGCCACCAACGCGGCCCGGGATCTGTTCCGGCGCGGGCGCGGGGAGGAGCTGTCCACCCCCGAGCAGCTGGGCGCCTGGGCCGAGCCGGTGCAACCGGGCGTCCAGGACCGCGGCCTGCAGCTGCGGGTTCGCCGCGCGCTGGAGGCGCTGCCGCCGGCGCAGCGGGAGGCCATCGTGTTGCACCGCTGGGAGGGACTCTCCTTCGCGGAGATTGCCGAGGTGGTGGGGGTCTCCGAGACCGCTGCCAAGGTCCGCGCGCACCGCGGCTATGAGCGGCTGCGCGAGCTGCTCTCGGACCTCAAGGAGGATGCATGAGCCGCACTTGCGATCAGGTCCTCGCGGCGCTGTCCCAGGGCCCCCTCCCCGAGGCTCTGGCCGAGCACGCCCGGGGGTGCCGGGACTGCACCGCCACCCTGGAAACCTTCGCCCTGCTGGGCGGACCGGCCTCCCCGCCACCCCCTCCTCCTCTGGATCCTCGGCTGAACCCCGCGGGGATGGGGAGGGCCCGCCCGTGGTGGGTGGAGGCGGCGCTGGCGATCCTCCTGCTGCTGGCCACCGCCGGGGGAGCGGTGCTGGCCCTGGGGATGCGCGCCCCCCAGGGGCATCCGCTGATGGGTGGGCTGACCGCCGCCTCCCTGCTGCTGCTGATCGCGGTCGGCACCTGGTCCGCGCTCTCTCCCCACGGGCGCCGGCTGCGGCTGATCACGGTGGGCCTGGCCGCGGTGGCCGCAATCCTGATCGTGACCGGGGCCACCGGCGAGGGCGGCGCCCTCCCCTTCTGGCGCGCCGGGCTGCCCTGTCTGGCCACCGAGCTGGGCGCGACCCTCCCATTGCTGGCCCTGCTGCTGTGGCTGCTGACCCGGTCCTCACCCGGGACACTCAAGGTGGTGGCGGCGGGGTTGGCGGGAGGCGCGGCGGGGGCGTTTGCCCTCCACCTGCACTGCCCGGTCTCCACCGCCTCGCACCTGGTGGTGTTCCACCTGCTGCCCTGGGCGGTGCTGACGCTGGTGGCGCTGACTGTGCGCCGGTGGATGCGGACCCGCAGCTTTGCGCCGTAGGGTTCAGGCCGGAGGGTTGCGCGGCAACCGCACGGTGCGCGCCCTCGTCGCGAAGGCACACATCGACCGGTTGGCCGTCGCCATACTTGAGAACGGATCCTTGGTCCTAGTCATCACAATCAGGGGTCTGGAGCGCCGCCGCCGGCCGGACCTGCTGGGTGGAGAGCGCGACCCGGTTCTCCCCGCGCCAGGCAGTCACCCAGGCGACCACATCCCGCAGGTAGTTGTCGGTGTCGTTCTCGAAGGACGGGGCGTAGATGGGGAGGATCCGCTCCACCGTGTGCAGCGCGGCGTAGTTTGGGTCGTGGGCCAGCAGCCGGAACCAGTCGTGGATGCCGTCGTCCCAGCGCTCGTAGGCGCGGAACCCGTTGAACTCGCGGTACTGGGGCACCCGCTGTGGGCTGGGCCGGCCGGTGTAGCGGATGTTGCCGATGTTCCTGCTGGTCTGGGTGTCGCTGATCCGTCCCACCCAGCGCTTGTGCGCGCCGTACCAGGACTCGCGGCGGAAGAAGGCCAGCGCCCACGCCGGGTCGATGTTGTAGTGCCGGCCCCACTTCACGAAGGAGTCTCCGCTGCCGACGGCGGGCGACTTCCCCTCCGCCAGGATCCGGTCGATCTGCTCGGCGGTGAGGCTGAGGGTGCCCTTCACCGTGTGCTCTCCCTCCGGGATCCGGATCGAGGTCAGGTTCACCTGCGCCCCGGGGATGGTCCCGGTCAGCCCGCCCTCTCCTCCCAGCACCAGCGAGTCCAGCCCGGTGGGCAGCCCGGCCAGCTGGACGTTGGGCCGGCAGCGGCCCCGGCGGGCGGGAAGCTCAATCCACAGGCCAGGGGTCCCGGCGGCGCCCACCAGGCCGGGCCGGGTGAGGAAGGCCTTGAGCATCGACGTGCCCGCCCGCTCCGGCATCCGGCCGCGCGGGTCGCGAACCAGGATGGTCCCCTGCGCGTCGTGGCCCACCGCCAGCACCAACCGCCCGTGGGTCGGAGCGTCCGCCCCGCTGATCACCACCAGCCGCCCGGTGCGCAGCACGGTACGGATCGCCTCCACCTCTACCTCCAGCGGCGTGCCCTCCTCCAGAAAGTGCTCGGTGACGTCCGAGGAGCCGGTGAGATCGCGCAGCATCGCGGTCACCGAAGCCAGGGGCGTGGGCTCGTCTTCCGCCAGCCCGTAGGTCCGCTGCAGCTGGCGGATCAAAGTACCCTCGTCGCCCGTGCCCAGGTCGGCGCCCAGGGCCCGGGCCAGCAGGGCGGCGATCACCCCCGCGTCGTCTCCGGTGGAGTCCGCCCGGGCCACCTTGCGCAAGGAGGGGAAGCGCGCCGACGCCGCGCTCTCCAGCAGTTGGCCGGAGATGTGCCGGGAGATCACCTCGTCGTCCTGGCCGGACTTGCGCAGCTGGGCCAGGGTCTTCGCGGCGGGAGAGTCGATAGGAAGCCACGCCGCCTGCTCGCGGGCGTTGGGATACCGCCCCAGGATCTGCAGATACGCGTCCACCACCAGGATCTGGTTGCGCTTGTGGGCCGACTGGCTGGCCAGGAGGGCCTGACGGTCCTGCGCGCTCAGCTCGCCGGGGCCGCCGGAGGAGATCACCGCCCGCCCTCCCAGAGTGGGGCGCACCGCCGAGGCGCGGCGCGGTGGCGGGGGCGCCACCGGGGGCTCCTGGAAGTAGAGGAGATACGCGGCGTAGAGCAGCAGCCCCGCCACCGCGAACCCCAAGGTGGCCACAAAGCCAATCAGGAAGTGGCCGCGGGGTGGAGGGGAACGCTTCAAGCGGGGGGAGTGTAGCCGCCCGACGCCAGGATCGCGCACAACCCAGGCTCCGGCGGCGGCCCCCCGGAGCCTGAAGGGTCTCAGAGCAGCTTCAGCGCCTCTTCCGGGAAGGCGCGGGCGTCCACCTTGGGGAACCAGTGCCGGACCTTGCCGTCGGCGCCGACGATCACCCCGATCCGCTTCGCGTTCTTGGCGCTGGCGTCGTCCGCGGCCCCGTAGGCCACGCCCACCGCACGGCTGGTGTCGCAGAGCAGCGGGAAGTTGAAGTCGAACTTCTTCACGAAGGCGGCGTTCTCCTCCGCGGTGTCGAAGCTCACCCCCAGGATCTCGGCGTTCTTCTCCTGGAACGCAGCCCGGTGGTCGCGAAAGCCGCAGCCCTCGGCGGTGCAGCCCGGGGTGTCTGCCTTGGGAAAGAACCACAGCACCAGGTTCTTGCCCCGGTAGTCGTTCAACGAGACGGGCTTGCCGGTGTGGTCGGTGCCAGAGAAGGCGGGGGCGGGGTCACCTGGAGTGAGCATGGGCTTGATTCCGGACCAACCCGGTGAATCCCGGTAAGGGATTCCGGACGCGCCGCAGTCAGGTGTTCGACGGCGGACAGAACGGCCCCTAGGATCGACCGTTCTGAGCCCAAAGAGCCCTGCCTGCCTAGTCGCTACCCGACAGTTCTACCGTCCGGGAGATGGGCACCCTTACCGTTTCATCGGAAGGTTCGGGTATTTGTACGCCCCCCGCTCGCGCACCCAATGACTGCACCTCTTCGAGTCGACATCCTTTGCGTGGACGACAACCTGAGCAATCTGCGCTCGGTGGAGGCGTTGCTGGGCGACCTGCAGGCCAACATCGTCCAGGCACAGTCCGGTGACGATGCCCTGCGGCTCCTCTTGTCCCGCGACTTCGCGCTGATCCTGCTGGACATCCAGATGCCGAATCTGGACGGCTTCGAGACCGCGCAGCTGATCCGCGCCCGCGAGCGCAGCCGCCACGTCCCGATCATCTTCCTCACCGCGCTCAACCGCTCGGAGGTGAACGTGGTCAAAGGCTACGGCCTGGGCGCGGTGGACTTCCTGTTCAAGCCCCTGGTGCCGGAGATCCTGCGCTCCAAGGTCAACGTGTTCCTGGACCTGTACCGCCAGCGCAAGCAGGCCCAGCAGCAGGACGCCTTGCTGCGCGACCTGGAGCGGCGCGAGGCGGAGCGGAAGCTGGAGCAGACCCGCCGCGAGTACGAGCAGTCCCTGCTCCGCGAGGAGATGGAGCGGGAGCGCAAGGTGAAGGAGGCGCTGGCCCAGCGCGCCGATGAGCTGGGCCGGCTGGTGGCGCAGAAGGAGGAGGCCGAGCAGCGCAACCAGCAATTGATCGAGGAGCTGCACGACCGGGACCGCCGCAAGGACGAGTTTCTGGCGATGTTGGCCCACGAGCTGCGCAACCCGATGGCCCCCATCCGCGCCTCGCTGGAGATCCTGCGAGCGCTGACCGCCCCCGCCGAGGAGAAGTCGCTGCGCGCCCTGGACACCGCCGACCGGCAGGTGGTCCACATGTGCCGGCTGGTGGACGACCTGCTGGACGTCTCCCGCATCACCCGCGGCAAGGTGGAGCTGCGCAAGGCGCCGATTGCCCTCCCCGCCCTGGTGGAGCAGGCGGTCCAGGCCGCCGAGCCGCTGGTGCGGGAGCGCAAGCATCTGCTCTCGGTCACCCTCCCCTCCCAGGCGCTGTCCCTGCAGGTGGATGGAACCCGGCTGACCCAGGTGCTGGCCAACCTGCTGCACAACGCCGCCAAGTACACCGACCCCGGCGGCAGCCTCAGCCTGGGCGCGCGGGTGCTGGCCGGACAGCTGGTGATCTCGGTGAAGGACAGCGGGATCGGGATCGCACCCGAAATGCTGCCCCGGGTGTTCGATCTCTTCGTCCAGGTGGCGCCCACCTCCGGTCGCGCCACCGGCGGGCTGGGCCTGGGGCTGACCCTGGTCAAGTCGCTGGTGGAGATGCACGACGGCCACGTGGAGGCCCACAGCGACGGGCTGGGTCGGGGCAGCGAGTTCCTGATCAGGTTGCCGCTGCCCCCCCAGGCGCCGGCCACCGCCACCGAGCGGTCCACCGCGGCGATCCGCAAGCTCCCTCCGCTGGACATCCTGCTGATCGAAGACAACCCGGACATCCGCAGCAGCTTGCGCGATCTGCTGGAGCTCAACGGTCACCGGGTGGAAGAGGCCCAGAGCGGCGAGCGCGGCGTGGAGCTGGCGCTGCAAAGCCGCCCCACCATCGCCCTGGTGGACATCGGTCTGCCGGGGATGGATGGCTACGGGGTGGCCGAGGCCCTGCGCCAGCGCGCCGACGGCCACTGCCCCCGCCTGGTGGCGCTGACCGGCTACGGCAACGCCGAGGCCACCGAGCGCGTCAAGGCCGCCGGCTTCGACGCCCACCTGGTCAAACCCATCTCCTTTTCGGACCTCTCCAAGGTCCTGCTCACCCTGGTCTGAATTCTGATGCCCCCCATGAGGAAGAACGCCTTGCGCCGATCCAAAGACGTGAAGAGCCCCTCCGCCCCCGCCGCGCCTGTGGCCAGTGGTGGTGGTGCCGGAGGAGAGCTGATCGATCCCCGGCTGTTGCTGCAGATGCTGGTCCAGGTCCGCAAGGGTGACTTCTCGGTGCGCCTGCCGGGAGACCGGCTGGGCGTGGCCGGCAAGGTCCACGACGTGATCAACGAGATCGTGGATCTGCAGGACCAGATGGCGCGGGAGTTCTCGCGGATCAACACCGTGGTCGGCAAGGAGGGCCGCACCCAGCAGCGCGCCACCGTCACCGGCGCCGCCGGCTCCTGGACCCAGATCGTCGAGTCGGTGAACACCCTGGTGGTGGACCTGGTCCAGCCCACCGCGGAGGTGGCGCGGGTGATCGGCGCGGTGGCCAAGGGCGACCTGTCGCAGAACATGGCCCTGGACATCGAGGGGCGCCCGCTCAAGGGCGAGTTCTTGCGCACCGCCAAGGTGGTCAACACCATGGTGGACCAGCTGTCGTCCTTCGCCGCCGAGGTGACCCGGGTGGCCCGCGACGTGGGCACCGAGGGAAAGCTGGGAGGACAGGCGGTGGTCAAGGGCGTGGCCGGCACCTGGAAAAACCTGACCGACAACGTGAACCTGATGGCCTCCAACCTCACCGGCCAGGTGCGGAACGTGGCCGAGGTGACCAAGGCGGTGGCCCGCGGCGATCTCTCCAAGAAGATCACCGTGGACGTGAAGGGAGAGATGCTGGAGCTGAAGAACACCATCAACACCATGGTGGACCAGCTCTCCTCCTTCGCCGCCGAGGTGACCCGCGTCGCCAAGGAGGTCGGCACCGAAGGAAAGCTGGGCGGTCAGGCGGAGGTGAAGGGCGTCTCCGGCACCTGGAAGGATCTGACCGACAACGTGAACTTCATGGCGCTGAACTTGACCAAGCAGGTGCGCGGCATCGTCAAGGTCGTCACCGCGGTCGCGAACGGAGATCTGTCGCAGAAGTTCGTCGTCGAGGCCAAGGGCGAGATCGCCGACCTCGCCGAGACGATCAACAACATGACCGACACGCTCCGCATCTTCGCGGACCAGGTCACCACGGTGGCACGCGAGGTCGGGTTCGAGGGCAAGCTGGGCGGTCAGGCCAAGGTGCCCGGAGC
>JALYOC010000147.1 GCA_030857095.1 Myxococcota bacterium
TCCGGGTCGGATTCCGGAGGACATCAAGGTCCTGACCGTGAACCCGATCGGCAACTACGCGCTGGCCTTCGACTTCAGCGACAACCACTCCACCGGCATCTTCAACTGGCCCCACCTCAGAGAGGCCAGCGAGAAGAAGCCCGCCGCGCCGTAACGCGCTCAGCGTACCGCCCCGTCCGCAGCCAGCGCCGAGGCGCTTAGTCATCCCCGAAGTACACCAGCGCCTTGAGCGAGATGTACGGAAGCAGCGGAGCGACGGGACTCATGGTGAGTCGTCCGTCAACCATGCTGCCGGTCCAGGATCTGATCCGGAGCACCTCCGTGCTGGGCTGAAGTTGGGTGTAGATCCCTCCGACGGTGATGCCGAGCCCGACCTTTCCGAGGAACATCTGGGCGCCGATGCTCGCGTTGACGAGCACACCGGGAGTGGGGAAGAAGTCTTTCGTCACCGCCTCCCCGATTCCATCGCGACCCTCGTCATTGCCCGCGGGCAGCAGCAGCGGGCCGGCCTGAAGGGCAGTCGAAATGTGAAGGGTGCGGGTGAACGAGGCCTCCTGGGCGACGTCCTCATAGAGGCGCCAGGCGATGCCGATGCTGGGACTGAAGAAGACGAGGCTGTGGGGACTGCTGGAGTACGCGCTGCTGCCGTCGAGGGGCAGGAGCGTGGTCGGAGGCAGGGTGATCCACGTCACCCCGGGGGCGGCGAACTCGACTGCCAACGCGCGAATGTTCTCCCAGCGAACGATGATCTTGAGGCGGGCATCGAGGAGGGACTGGGCACTGCTGCCGGTGCCACCGAGGAGGTCTCCGGCGGCGGAGAAGGTGGCCTCCCAGTTCGCGCTGAAGGCGCCCTCGAGCAGCTTTTCGCTGACGTCCTTCCCCACCGGCTCACTCGCCCGCTTCTGGCGGAGGTACTGCTCGTCGCGGTCCGGGACGGTGCTGTAGACAGTGAACTGGCTGTTGCCCTTCTTGCGCGCCGCGGAGGCGATACGGGAGATGACGCTTGCGGCGGAGACGGTGTCTCGCGGGGTGATGTACTGCTCGCGTTTGGTGAGTCCGTTGGCCATCCAGGCCAGGTGAACGCGGCCGGTCTCGGTGGGGGCGAGCTCGCTGATCTCGTACCAGCCGACCGAAACCAGGTAGCTCTGGGCGCCGTGGTCGTCGAAGGTGAAGGTGATGCGTTGGTCGGATGCGCCGTAGCGTTGGGTGACCACTGTGTTGCTGTTGAGCCAGTCGAGCTCGTCCTGGATCTCCTCGACCGGGACCGCGTTGGCGCGGTCGGAAAGCGACGACCAGTGGGACCGCATCCTGTCGCTGTATGACCGGCCCCGAGCAGCGTCCTGCTTGCGCTGAGCCAGGGCTGCCTCGTCCTTACGCCGCTTGTCCGAGCGGGCCTGCTCCTCGGCGGCCGCGCGCGCAGCCGAAGCGTCCTCCGCCTCCCGCCGCGCCTGAGCCTTCGCCTCCAAAGCCTCAAGCAGCTGCGCGTCGGACTCCTCTGACGCACCCTCCGCAAACGGATCAACGATGTTCGCGCCGCGCCGCGGTGCCTCCGCCGCTTCCTCCTCCTCGGCGGCAGCCTCGGCCGCAGCGACTCGATCGGCCTCCGCCTTCTGGAGTCGAGCGGCCTCCGCCCTCTTGAGCTCGAGCTCAGCGGCGCGCGTGCGATCCGCCGCCGCCTTCTGCTCCTGCTCGAGTAGGGCGCGCTGGCGGGCGTCCTCCGCGAAGAAGGCCTCCACCGCCTCGCTCTTGAGTACGGAGAGGGTGTCGAACTGAACCGAAACGCCGCGAAGCCATTCAGTGATCGCATCGTCGGTCTGCGCGATTCCCTCGGGAAGGGTGCCTGCCGCGTCGCCGTGTCCGCCGCAGTCCGCCGAGACGGAGCCATCGGCCAGCGTTCGGAAGCGGCCAAGCGAGGTGCCGCCGGCCATCACGGTCCCGTAGACGTCCTTGCCGTATTGAAGGGCGGGAAAGGGGATGGACCGGGGAGAGCTGAGACGCTCACCGGCGTACCAATACGGCGACCCCATCGGCGACATGAACCGCACTGAGTTGGGGACGAGCTGGACCTCGACCATCACCGTGCGGGTGTTGCAGACAGAGACGACGGCGCGCAGCTGCACCGCGACCTGTTCGTAGCCGTTCTCGGACGGGCCGCCTGATTTGAAGAACGCGGTTTGCTCGAGAAACCGCTTCGAACGGGGGTGAGCTTCAGCCGACGAAACATTGAGCGCGAACACCAGCGCCACCGGCAGACCAAGAATCCGCGCCACCATCACCGCCCAAGAAGAGTCGCCCGAAGCCCAGAAGCGAGAGCTGCCCGGCAGGGGACTACTTCAAGGCGGCGAAGTCAACGAGGTGACCGCCCCGCTCACAGGCCGCTTCCACCCATCTGGAACTCACACTGGCACGGCGTCCACGATCGGCGCCTCCCCGCCAGTACTGGATGAGGGCCGCGAGGGTTCCACTTCGCACCCTGCGGAGTCGCATCCAACCCGCGTCCGGGTTTCCGCCCGCAGCCCCTCCGTGAACTCGGTCTCTCCTGCCCACAGCAGCCGGGACAGCCCCCGGCGGTGCGTGCTCAGCGCCTCGAACGCGGTGCGCGCCAGAGGCTTGAGCGAAGGGGTGGCCAGCCGGGTCCCCCACTCCCGGTAGTCCACCAGCGCGAACAGACACATCAGCCAGGCGTCGGTCCCCCGGTACACCCCGCCCCGATCGTCGATCACCGTCAGCTCCTTCTTCTCCGCTCGGAACAGCTCGCCGTAGCGCCGGAGGACCTCGGCCGAACCGGCCGCCAGGCACTCCAACGGAAAGAACGCCTCCTGCGTCTGCAGCCACCGCGCCGACCGGATGCAGAGCGGACAGTGCTCGTCGTACAGCACGGTCAGGGCCTTCACCGCGCGACTGCCTTGGCGAAGGGCGCCCGGATGAACTCGCTGGGCTCCACCGGCGGCGGATCGAAGCGCAGCTGGCTCCGGCGGCGCAGCTTGTGGAACAGGTTCACCAGGTAGAAGCCCACCACCAGCAGGTGGTTCACCGAGTCCGCCAGGGTCTCCTTGCCCAAAAAGGCGTCCACCAGGAACACCCTCCCGTTCTGCTGCAGCGTCCGGGCGACCCACACCGTGATCCCGATGCTGATCACCAGGTACGCCAGGTAGGTCGCGACCATGAAGTAGCTCGTCTCGCCGTCCATTTGCCCGTCTCCCCACAGAGCCGGCGAAGTGCCCGCTCTCCTGGTCAGGTACCGGAACGGCTGCCGCCGGTTGCGGGAGGCCGAAACGAGGGTTCTCAACCGGTCCGGCCGGCGGCAGACTCCGCCCCCATGAAGGCATTGGTTATCAACGTCGGCAGCACCTCCATCAAGTACGACCTCTACGAGATGGACACCGAGGAGTCGCTGGCCGGTGGCGTGGTGGAGCGGGTGGGCAGCGCGCTGGGGCGGCACAAGTTCACGGTGAGGGGCCAGGAGGGCGAGAGCGTCCAGCCGGTCCCCTCGGTGAAAGATGGGCTGGAGCTGGTGCTCAAGCACCTGCAGGGCCCGGGCGGCGCGCTGCATGACCTCTCCGATCTGCGGGTGGTGGGCCACCGGGTGGTCCACGGCGGCGAGTCGCTGGTGAAGCCCACGGTGATCACCGAGGAGGTGAAGAAGACAATCCAGGGCTACTCGCGGTTCGCGCCCATCCACAACCCTGCCAACCTGGCCGGGATCGAGGCCGCGCAGGCCTGCCTGCCCGGGGTGACCCACGTGGCGGTGTTCGACACCGCCTTCCACGGCGAGCTGCCCGCGCACTCCTTCCTCTACGGGATCCCCTACGAGCTGTATCTGGAGAAGGGGCTGCGCCGGTACGGCTTCCACGGGCCGTCCCACATGTTCATGGCCCACATGGCGTCGGAGTTCCTCAAGACGGATCTCTCCCGCCTCAAGCTGATCACCTGCCACCTGGGCGGAGGCTGCTCGGTGGCTGCGATTGACGGCGGAGTCTCGGTGGACACCTCGATGGGGATGACCCCGCTGGAGGGCCTGCTGATGGGGACCCGCACCGGGGATCTGGACCCCAGCATTCCGCTGCAGCTGACCCGGGACGGGATGACCCCGGAGGCGGTGGACGAGCTGCTCAACCGCAAGTCGGGGCTGCTGGGCATCTCCGGCATCTCCGCCGACTTCCGGGACATCGAACAGGCCGCAGCCGCGGGCAACGCCCGGGCCAAGCTGGCGGTGGACGTGTTCGTGCACCGGCTCAAGAAGTACATCGGCGCGTACGCGGCGGTGCTGGGGGGCCCAGACGCGATCGTCTTCACCGGTGGCATCGGCGAGAACAGCGCCCGGGTCCGCCGGGAGGTGTGCGAGGGCCTGGTCTACATGGGGGTAGTGCTGGACGTGGACAAGAACGGCACCGCCAACGCCAAGGGGAACGGCGGGGTGGTGGACATCTCTGCGCCCCGGACCCCCACCCACGTGCTGGTGGTGGAGACCGACGAGGAGCGGATGATCGCCCGGGAGGCGGTCCGCGCGGTGGCCGGCCCCACCGCGGCCCGCAAGCGGGTCACCGGAGGGACGATCCCTATCGGGGTCTCGGTCCGTCACGTCCACCTCTCCCGCGCCGACTGCGACGTCCTCTTCGGCACCGGCTACGAGCTGACCCCCAAGCGGCCGGTGACCCAGCCGGGCCAGTACGTCTGCCGCGAGACGGTGGACCTGGTGGGCCCCATGGGAGAGGTGGACCGGGTGGCGATCATCAACCCGCTGCGCAAGCAGACCCAGATCGAGGTGGCCAAGACCGACGCGGTGAAGCTGGGCGTCTCTCCCCCGCTGCGCGAGTCCGGCCACCTGGAGGGAACCCCCGGAATCACCCTCCGCGGCCCGCGGGGAACGGTCAGCACCCAAAGCGGGGTGATCCTGGCCCAGCGCCACGTGCACATGGGCCCCGCAGACGCCCAGAGGTTCGGGGTCAAGGACAAGGACGTGATCGGCGTCCGGGTGGATGGTGAGCGCGAGGTGGTGTTCGGCGACGTGCTGGTGCGGGTCAGCCCCTCCTACGCGCTGGACATGCACCTGGACACCGACGAGGCCAACGCCGCCGGGCTCACCAACGACTCGGTGGCCACCTTCGACGGGCTGCGCTGACAGGAGGCCGGCGGCTACGGCCGCCAGCGCTGCACGTGCTCCACGAACTCGATGACTGGCGGGATCACCGCCAGCAGACAGCCGCCCCACAGCAGCGGCTCGCGCCACAGCGGCCGGGCCCGGCGGTCGGCCTCCAGCAGCACGGTGAAGGTCAGGTACACCACCGCCAGTTCGAAGATCCCGCCCAGCACCGGGATGTACGGGGTGGTGTCGATTCGTCCGCTGGCCTCCAGCCAGCGACGGACAGCGTACAGCCCCACCGCCGAGAGCCCGGCCACGGTCACCTTCCATGCCCCCGGGACCGCGGCCGCCGGCTGAGGCCGAGCCAGCCCGTGGAGGCGCCAGTGCCGGCGCAGGAACCCGTAGGCGGCGATGGCGGCGCCCAGCCCCAGGGTGGCCAGCAGCACCGGCAGCACCTCGAAGCGGGCCCGGGTGATGATCCGCCCGTCCGGCAACGCCTCCGGGGAGATGAACATCAGCGGGAGCAGCTCCCCCGGGGAGCCCACCTTGGGGGTGAGCATGGAGACCCCGGCGAAGAACACCAGCGAGGCGGCCACCGCCTGCACCAGCGCCACCGCGCGGATCCACAGCCGCTCGTCGTCGGCCAGCTCCACCCCGGTGGAGGCCTGGGCCGCCGCGCGCAGCTCCTCCCCCAGGGCCTGCATCGAGGGGTGCCTAGCCTGGGGGGAGTAGGCCATTGCCCGGCGCACCACGCGCTCCAGCGCGGGATCGAGGCCGGACAGCTCACCGATCGGCAGCCGTCCGGTGCAAAGCTCGTAGAGCAAGACCCCCACGCTGAACACGTCCATCGTCGGAGCGGGAGCCGCGCCCTTCAACGCCTCCGGGGCCAGGTACTGCGGGGTGCCGGCCACCACGTTGGAGCGGGTGATCGCCGCGCCGGGCGAGGCATCCAGCAGCCGGGCGATCCCGAAGTCGGCGACCTTCACCCTCCCCTGCGCGTCCACCAGCACGTTGGCCGGCTTGAGGTCCCGGTGCACCACTCCTTTGGAGTGGGCGAACTCCAGCGCGTCGCAGACCGCCAGGGCGATCCGGATCGCCTCTGGGCGGGGAAGGGGCAGCCGATGGGGAAGCGCCTCGCCCTCCATCAGTTCCATCAGCAGGTAGGGCTGCCCCTCCAGCTCGCCGAACTCGTGCAGGGTGACGATGTGAGGGTGGTTGAGGCGGGCCATGGCCCGGGCCTCACGCTCGAAGCGGGCCCGCCCCTCCGCGGTCGCGGCCAGCGCCTCCGGCAGGAATTTCACCGCCACCTGACGGCCCAGCTTCAGATCGGTGGCCCGGTACACCTCGCCCATCCCGCCCTTGCCCAGCAGCTCGCCGATCTCCAGGTGGCCCATCCGGGAGGCCGCTGCCCCCGCCTCGCCCAGCAAGCAGCGGCCACAGGGACCCTCGCCCAGCGGCGAGCCACAGCGCGGACAGAAGGGGCTCATCCGTTCCACGTCGCGATCACGTGTGACAGCTCTGCCTGGGCATCATCTCCCGAGGCCACCGTCTCGCCGACCTCCTCCTGCACCAGCTGGGTGAAGCGCTGACGCGCCCGATGGAGGAAGGACTTCAGCTGGGGGACGGACATCCCGTGCCGGGCGGCGGCGTCCTTGTACGGAGGGGGAGTGCCAGCCCCGAAGAAGGCCAGCACCAGCTCGAAGGGGCCGGTCCGGGCACCGGAGCGGTACTCCTCTCCGAGGCGGAACAGGGCCCGTTCCATCAGCTCCGCCGCCCATCGACGTTCAAAGGCCCGCTCCGGATCCTCGCCCTCCTCGGAGACCAGCCGCTCCGCCAGCGCCAGGTCCAGCGGAACCAGCTGCGCCCCACCGCCGTGCTTGTGGGCCGAGGCGCGCTCCTGCCGGTTGGCCAGGTAGTTGGCGGCGCTGGCACGAAGGTAGGCGCGCAGACGGCCCCGCTGGGGAGACAGCTGCCCCAGGGCATCCCGTTCGATCAGCTGGACCACCAAGTCCTGCACTGCGTCTGCCGCGGCGTCCGGGGCCAGCCCCTTGCGCCGCAGGAACACGTACAGCGGCTTCCAGTAGGTGGAGAGCAGCGACTCCAGCGCCACCCGGCGCGCCTCCGGGGATGCCTGGGCGGAGAGGATCAGCGTCCAGCGGGTGGTGGGGAACGCCGAACCGCCTGGGACCCCCACCTCGCTCATCGGGCGCCGAATATAAGCCGAGCGCCCCGGGAGTCAGCGTTTCGGCGGGAGACTCAGGTGAAGATCTTCCGGAACAGCCGCCAGATGGTGCGTTCGTCCTGGGTGGACTTGGTCTTCACCGGTCCGTCCACCTGCAACCGCAGGGCGCGCTGCTTGGCCTGAACCGCAGGATCGATGGAGGCGAAGCTGAACTCATCATCGCCTTCCACGGCGGTGATCACCTTCTCCGACCGCGACTTCTTCAGGTAGCTGCTCACGGGGGCGATAGTACGGGCCGTGGACCGGGGTTGTCACGTTGGCCCCCGGCCGCGGTAGCCAATCGCCGCCTACTTGACCACCCGCAGGTGGGAGCGATCCCGGGGCTTGGGAGGCTCCTCCCGGGGCGGTTCGGGGGTCTGGCCATCCTCCGGGGGTTGGGGCTCCAGCGGCCGGGCGGCGGCCAGTCCGGGCAGCGGCCGGGGAGGAGGACGCTCCCGCTCCACCGGGACCTCGTTCTGCGACTCCACCGGGTCTCCCTCGGGGCCATCGGCGGACAGCGGGGCCACGGTGCGCAGCTGCGGGCGGCCCACCGGACGCTGTGGCTGGGGGGCGGACTCCGCGGAGGCATTGGGGGGCGCGGAGAGGAGCTCCGGGGGGAGATCCTCCACGAACATCCAGAACTCCTTGGTCACGTGGCTGGTCACCGCGAACAGCGCCGACCAGGGGATGCCCACCGAGAAGCGCGAGCCGCCAAAGCTGAGCGACTGCCGCACGCCCCACTCGTTCACCGAGAGGTCGGGCGGATCGAACCGGTAGGAGAGGTTCAGCCGCAGGTGCGCCTCGTCGCGCAGCTCCTGGGGGACCACCACGCCGGGCCGGCGGGCATCCAGGTGCACCATCACCATGCCCAGGTTGAGGGCGTTGAGCAGGCGTTCTTTCTTCTCAGGGCCGCGAGGGTCCATGTCGTCCGTGGGGAGTCTCACCGGCGCCGGATGGCGCGATCCATCTCGCGGCGAGTCTCCCGCTCCTTGATGTCTTGACGCCGGTCCTCGTGCTTCTTGCCCGTGCACAGCCCGAGCAGCACCTTGGCGCGTCCGTTCTTGAAGTAGAGCCGCAAGGGAATGATCGAGAAGCCCCGCTCATTGACCTTGGTGGTCCATTTGTCGATCTGCTCGCGGTGCAACAGAAGCTTGCGCGAGCGCAGGGGCTCATGCCCGAAAATCGCCGCCGCCTTGAAGGGCCCGATGTGGGCGTTGAGCAGGAACAGTTCCCCGTTCTTGGGCAGCCCGTAGGAGTCGCTGAGGTTCACCTTCCCGTCGCGCAGGCTCTTGACCTCGCTGCCCATCAGCATCAGGCCTGCCTCCACGCTGTCCTCCACGTGGTAGTCGAACCGCGCCCTGCGGTTCTCCGCGATCAGCTTCTCCCCGTCTTTCGCTTTCTCGGCCGCCACGTGGGTTCGCCTTAACCGCCGACGCCGACGTTGTCGATGAGCCGCGTGTTGCCCAGGAAGGCGGCGACCAGCAGCCGGGCGGGTTGCCCGCTGGCCAGGGAGGAAAGCGGAACCAGTGTTTCCGCGTCCACCAGCTCCACGTAGTCCACCCGCACCTCCGCCTCCGCAAGCCGCGCCCGGACCGCCGCCACCAGGGCAGCAGCGTCCACCACGCCCTGACTGGCCAGGGTGCGCGCGTCCTTCAGCCCGGAAGACAGACTCAACGCCCGGCGGCGCTCGTCCACGGACAGGTAGACGTTGCGGGAGGACATTGCCAGACCATCCGGTTCGCGGATCGTGGGGCTGCCCACCACCTGCACCCCCAGGTGGAGGTCCCGGTTCAGCCGCTTGATTACCTGAAGTTGCTGGTAGTCCTTCTCTCCGAAGAAGGCGATCTCCGGACGGAACAGCGTGAACAGCTTGGTGACCACGGTGGCCACCCCGCGGAAGTGGCCGGGGCGGCGCGCACCGCACAGCCCCTGCTGAAGTTCGGTGACCTCCACGAAGGTCTGCGCGCCGGGCGGGTACACCTCGGAGGGTTGTGGGGCGAACACCACCGCCACCCCGGCCCCGCGGCACTTCTCCACGTCCCCCTCCAGATCCCGCGGGTAGCGGGCCAGGTCCTCCTGGGGACCGAACTGGGTGGGGTTGACGAAGATCGAGACCGCCACAACTTGCGCCTGGCCCCGGGCCTCCCGCATCAGGGAGACATGGCCCTGGTGGAGAAAGCCCATGGTGGGAACCAGCGCCAGGCGGTGCCCGGCACGGTGGGTCTCCTTTTCGAAGGAGACGACCTCATCGAGGGTGCGGAGGATGCGGAGAGTCATCGGAAGAACGCCAAGTCGGTGCCCCAAGAGCCGCGGTGGAGGCCGGCGCCCGGAGAGTCGCCCGGCGATCTACACCGGGACGCCGTAGACAGCGACCTTCGTCTCACCATCCGCCTCGGCGGAGGGCTCGGGCGCCTTGTTGCTGGAGACCAGGCGGATCGACTTGGACTTGAAGGAGTGGTCCTCGGTGGGGAAGGTCCCGGCCCGCACCTCGCCGAAGAAGGTCTCGGTGGCGGTCTTGATCGTCCCGAACAGGTCCGCGTAGCGCTTGACGAACCTGGGCTTGAAGTCCGGGTTCATCCCCAAAAAGTCGTAACAGACCAGCACCTGGCCGTCGGTGGCCACCCCGGCGCCGATCCCGATGGTTGGGATGGAGAGCCGGGCGGTGATCTGCTCCGCCAGTTCCATCGGCACAGCCTCAAGCACCAGCGCGTAGCAACCGGCGGCCTCCAGGGCCATCGCGTCGCGCAGGATCTTGCGGGCCGCCTGCTCGTCCTTTCCCTGCACCACGTAGCCGCCCATCTTGTGGACCGACTGCGGGGTGAGGCCCAGATGGCCCATCACCGGGATGCTGGCGCGGATGATCTTCTGGACGGTGTCGGCGAACTCCTCACCTCCCTCCAACTTCACCGAACCGCAGCCGCCCTCGGAGATCAGCCGCCCGGCGTTGCGCACCGCCTCGTCGGCGGAGACCTGGTAGCTCATGAAGGGCATGTCGCCCACCACGTGGGCCCGCTTGGCGCCCCGGGTGACCATCCGCGAGTGGTAGACCATCTGGTCCATGGTCACCGGCAGGGTGGAGTCGTTGCCCTGGATGACCATCCCCAGCGAATCACCGACCAGCAGCACGTCGGCGCCGGACTGATCGAGGATGTGGGCGAACGTCGCGTCGTAGGCCGTGACCATGCAGATCTTCTGGCCGGCCTGCTTCATCTTCTTCAGCGTGTGGATGGTGACCTGGTCCTTCACGGTTCACCTCCTTTTTGGGGGGACTGCGGGTCTCTCGGCGCCCACCCTGCTTGCCCCCTCACCGTCCGACAGGTCGGATCGCCGTGGGGACAGGGCGTGCGTCGAAGGGAAGTCTAACCGCGCTTCACCGAAACTGGGATGTAGTGATGGGTCCCGTGTTTGGTCTTGCGGATCACCGACAGGAGATTCTCCAGATCATCCTGGTTGTTCACGAAGTCGATGTCCGAGGTGTTGATCACCAGCAGCGGGGTGTCGCTGTAGTGGAAGAAGAAGTCGTTGTAGGTCCGGGTCAGGTCCTCCAGGTACTGGGGATCAAACCGGCGCTCGAACTCCCGCCCGCGCTTCTTGATGCGGTGCAGCAACACGTCCTGGCGGGCCTGCAGGTAGATCACCAGGTCCGGCTTGGCCACCCGTGTCCCCAGGGCATCGTAGACCCGGTCGTAGAGAGCCAACTCGTTCTCGTCCAGGGTCAGGGTGGCGAAGATCCGGTCCTTGGCGAACAGGTAGTCGCTGACCGTCACCGCGCTGAACAGGTCCCGCTGGAACAGGTCCTGTTGCTGCTTGAAGCGCGAGAGCAGGAAGAACATCTGCGTCTGGAACGCGAACTTGGCGCGGTCCGAGTAGAAGCTGGAGAGGAACGGGTTCTCCTCCACCACCTCCATGATCTTCCGTGCCTTGAAGCGCTCCGAGAGGATGTTGGTGAGGCTCGACTTGCCGACGCCGATAGGGCCTTCGACGACGATGTAGCGGTTGTCCATCCGACGTTCCGGCCTCCACCGGCAGGGTGCCGGCCCCGTGCCTTCCGCGGGTCCCAGATCGCGCCAAGGGCCGATTTACCGGGCTTGGAAGGCGCACGCACCTAAGCAGAGGCCTGTGACTTCCGCAACGGTTCGGTGAAAAAGGTCAATGATCCCGGCCGCGTGGGTTGACGGCAAGTGCATGGCAACGTAACGTCACATGATGCGTTCCTGCTGCACTGGAGCGGGCCAGGAGGGGTCATGAAGCGTCGTCAGGGTTCGAAGTCGACGGTTGTCGAGTCCGGGGAGACGACCGCGCGTTCGGCCCCCGAGGCCGAGACCACCACCGCCGCCCCGGTGCCGCATGACGTCTCCGACAGCCCGCTGTACGGGGTGGCGATGTTGAAGATCGCGATGGAGCTCAAGAAGCCCAACGCCGGCGAGCTGGAGGACATCCTCTCCGGGGTGCTGACCCGGATGAAGCTGAGCGAAGAGGACTTCCGCGCGTTCCTGGCCAAGAACGGCGGGATGCTGCGCGCCATCGCCAACCGCCGGAAGTACTAGCCGTGACCGAGCGGAAGCGTCCCGCGCGCGGGGCGACCACCGAGCGCGCCGAGCTGCCCCGGGAGGTCGCCCGGTTGGCCACCTCGGCGGAGAAGAAGAAGCCGGCGACGGCTCCCAAGCCGCAAGGCCCGAAGGCCCGGATTGTGGCCCGCCTCAAGCGGCTGCATCCGATGGACTAGCGACCGCGGTGGGCCTCGGCCCGCCTCGGCTGCGCTGGACCGCTGGACCCGTACCGCACCACCGCACCGCCGGCGTGGTCAGCGGTCCCCGCGAAGTCACCCGGTCGAGCAAGCAAGCCGTGGAACGGAACGCCTACTGTGTCGGCTCCGGATCGTCGGGCCCGGCGGCGTCTGGTGCCTCTGGAGGCAGCAACTCCGCGGTCAGCACCGGCTCCACCACCTCCGGCGTCGTGAACAGCCGACCCCGCCGCTCCTCGATCAGGACCGCCGAGGCCAGCGGGAAGAACGGGCGGAGGAAGATCTTGATCACCGGAATACTGCCGATGCCCCGGGCCAGCCCCAGCCCGGCCATGGTCCAGGGCTGCTTCTCGAAGCAGGCGGCGGGGGCGAACACCGACTGGGTAAAGCGGCGCCACAGCCGCCCATAGGCGCGCGGCCCCGCCCAGCGGAAGAGGAGCACGTGGGTGGTCAAATGCGTCCAAGCACTCAGGTACCAGGGATCGCCGGGGGGCTCGGTCCATGCGTAGGAGGTCCGGGCGGCGGACCACACCACCCACCAGTAGGCGAACCACAGCGCGCTGAGCACCGGGGAGAGCCAGGGGACCGGCGCGGTGACCAGGTAGATCAAGGGGAGCCCGGTACCGAACACGAACAGGGCCCGCCAGCGGCGCTTGAGCTTCTTGCGCATCCAGCGCAGGTTCAGCCGGACCTTCGGGTGCTCCACCAACTCCTCCGGAGGCATTCCGATCAGCCGGGAGGCGCGGCTCTCGATCTGGTCGTGGAACTCACGGCTCAGCCAGATCACCAGGGTCTGCACCACGTACAGCAAGGAGAACACCACCGCCCAGAACAGCAGGGTGCGGTGGATCAGCAGCCCCCCTGCCCTCTCGATCTCCGCCGCGCGCTTCTCCAGCACCTCTCCGTGCCGCTGCTGCCCCTCCGCCGCGCGGGTGAGCGCGCGCCGGAAGACCTCCAGGCGATCAGGGTCGGTCTCCTCCTCGGCCAGGTCCTCGCGTTCGGAGGCGGCCACTTCCCGGGCCAGGGTCTCCACCGGCTCCGGAGCGGTCTGCTCGCCCTCCACTGCGGATGGCTCTTCCTGTTCCCCGAAGCGGATCTGGACCCCCTTCCCGTCCGGCCCCCCGCCGATCCTCAATTTCCCCCGCTTCGAGGGTTCCGCCGGCGCCTGGGATTGCAGTCCCGGAAGGGCGGCCAGCAGCTGCTGGACCGCGGCGTCCGCCTGCCTCGCCGCCTCCATCGCCGCCTCGGACTCCGCCCTGGCCTCCGCCTCCTCCTGCTTCAGCTCTCCGGCCCGCTGGGCGGCCTGCGCCTCCTGAGCCGTGCCACGGGCAGCTGCGGCCTGACGGGCTGCCTCGGCTGCGCGCAGGGAGGCCCGCTTTGCCGCCTGCGCCTGACGGAGGACCTCCGGCTTGGCCTCCGCGGCCTCCTCCTGCCGGACCCGCAGCACCTGCTCCTGGATGTGGGGCAGGAGCACCGAATCCGGAGCCTGGGCCAGCCCGGTCAGGCGCCTGCCCTCCTCCCGGAAGACCTCCGCCCGCTCGCGCAGCCGCTCCGGTGGATCCACATCTTCGCGCCAGTCCTCGGAGAGCAGCGCCAGGCCCAGGCAGATGGCCAGGGTGACAGTCAGCTGCCAGAGCACCACCTTGAGGTAGGGGCGGCGCTCTCCGGGCGTTCTCCACAACCGCCGGGCGATCAGGAAGGGCAGCGCGAAGCCGTGCACGAAGGAGCGCACCCGCGCTGTGGGAGGCGGCGACCGGAGCCCCGCCTCCCGAAGCTGATCGGCACCGGAGGAGAGCTCCGCCAACGCGGCGCGGGCCAGCTCCTGACCGGTGGCCCACAGCGGTTTCGACTCCGGAGAGCCGGGCGGTGGCTCGGGGGGCGTCACGAGCGGAACGCTAGCATGCGGAAGAGGAGACCCCGGCGGCGCATCACCTCCCCAGACGCAGGGGAAGCGGCGCGATTGCTACAGCGCCCGCTCGATGGCGGCGAACTCCTCGGTGGACAGCGTCTCCGCCCGCCGGGTGCGATCAATCCCCGCGGTCTCCAGCGCGGCGGCCAGCTGTTCGTCCGTCCCCAGCCCCGGGTCGGAGCGGATTGAGTTCCACAGGGTCTTGCGCCGCTGGGCGAAGGAGGCCTTCACCAGCTTGATGAAGCGGGCGTCTTCGCGGATCTCCGCGCGCGGGCGGGGCAGGCCTTCCAGCAGCACCACCGCCGAGTCCACCTTGGGCGGCGGATGGAACATGCGCGAGGGCAGCGAGAACAGCTCCTCCACCTCGAAGTACAGGTCCAGCAGCACGGTGAGCAGACCGTAATCGCGGTTGCCCGGCTCGGCGGAGATGCGGGTCACCACCTCCTGCTGCAGGGTGAAGACCGCGCGCCGCACGTCGCGGTGCTGCTCCAGCACCTGGAACAGGATCGAGCTGGAGAGGTGGTACGGCAGGTTCCCCACCACCACCACCGGGGAGGTGCCCGCCACCTCCTTGAACACCACCGTGGCCGCGTTCCCGGAGACCACGGTCAGGTTGGGCAGCTTCTGATCTTCCAGCACCCGGACCATGTCCCGATCGCGTTCCACCGCCACCACCCGGGCGCCGGTGTCCAGCAGTGCCCGGGTCAGGTGCCCCAGGCCCGGCCCCAACTCCACCACCACCTCGCCCGGCTGGAGGCGGGCCGCGTCGGCGATCTGTCCCAGGATCCCGGCGTCGCCCAGGAAGTTCTGGCCCCAGCTGTGCTTGGCCTTCAGCCCGTATCGGCGGAGGAGATCCTGCGGTGAGTCAGTCATGGAGGGAACCTGTCACAGGCGCCAGGCGGGATCGGCGCCCAGGGAGAGCCCGGCGCGCCCGCCGCGGCGGTAGGCGTGGTACCCGGCGACGGCGATCATCGCGCCGTTGTCGGTGCACAGCCGGACGGGAGGAAGGAACAGGTCCAGGGCGCGGTTGGCGGCGCGTTCCTGTCCCAGCGCGCGCAGCCGCGAGTTGGCCGCCACTCCGCCGCAGAAGACCACCCGCTTGAGTCCCAGGGAGCGGGCGGCGAAGACCACCTTGCGGGTCAGCGCGTCGGCCACCGCCTCCTGGAAGGAGGCGCACAAATCCGCCAGGGCCTGGCCCTGGGGCACCCCGTGGGTCTTGAGGTGGTTGAGCACCGAGGTCTTCAGCCCGGAGAAGGACCACTCGATCAGGTTCTCCTGGGGCAGGGCCCGCGGGAACTTGATCGCGGTCGGGTCCCCCTGCTGAGCCAGCTGATCGATCGGCTGGCCACCCGGGTAGGGCAGCCCTAGCAGGCGGGCGACCTTGTCGTAGGCCTCGCCGGCGGCGTCGTCCCGGGTGGAGCCGATCAGCCGGTACTCGCCGTAGTCGCGGACCTCATAGAGGCTGGTGTGCCCGCCGGAGACGACCAGCCCCAGGAAGGGCGGTTCGGGGGCCAGCTCCGCCAGCCGGATTGCCAGCAGGTGGCCCTCCAGGTGGTTCACCCCCACCAGCGGGATGCCCCGCGCCATCGACATTGCCTTGGCCGCCTGGATGCCCACGAACAGCGCGCCGATCAGCCCGGGGCCGGAGGTCACCGAGAGCAGATCGATGTCCGCCAGGGTGACCTGGGCGCGGGTCAGCGCCTCGTGGATCACCGGCATCACCTGCACCACGTGGTTGCGGCTGGCCAGCTCTGGGACCACCCCTCCCCAGCGGCGGTGGATGTCCACCTGGGTGGAGACCACGTCGGAGAGTACACGCCGGCCGTCTTCCACGACCGCCGCCGCCGTCTCATCACAGGAGGTTTCGATACCCAGAACGCGCACGAAGGTTACTGCCCCAACTCCTGAAGCATCATCCGGACCTCGCTGGCAGAGGATCCCGTCGGCTCCAGCAGCAGGTACTTCTTGTACGCGCTCACGGCCTTCCCGTCTTCTCCCGTGAACTGGTACGCCATCCCAAGGGCCAGCCAGGCGCGGGAATTGGATTCTTCGGCGCGTACCGCCTCCTGGAGCACCCGCGTGGCCTCACGCAGCGCCCCATCGCTGCTGCTGCCGTTGACCAGGGCAATGCCCAGCCCGGCCTTGGCCTCGACGGAGGCCGGCTTGAGCTTCAGCGCGCCGCGGAAGCCCTTGATCGCGGCGCCATAGCGCTCGCCCTGGATTGCCACCTTGGCGGACTTCACCAGCGCGGCGTACTCCACCTCCGGGTCGGCGGGCGGCGCGGGCTCCTTCTCCACCGGGGCCGGCTTCGGCTTCGGTGGCGGCGCGACGGCCACCGGTTCCGGCTTCTTCTCCGGCTGGGCCTGAGGAGGGGTGACCACGGGTGCGACGGCCACCGGCGGCTCGACCGGCTTCTCGACGGGCTTGATCACCGGCGTCTCCACCGGCTGCTCGGCGGGAACCGCCGCGGGCGCTGGGGTGGCGACCACGGGTGGAGGGGTGGGGACAGCCTCCGCATTGACCGTGGGCGCACTGCCCTTGAGGACCACGAACGCCGCGGCGGCGGCGATCAGTGCGACGGCGCCCAGGGCCACGAACAGGCCGGTCCGCCCCTTCCCACGCGCGGTCATCGGCACCGGGATCTCCCCGGTCGGGGCCTCGGAGGTGGCGGTCCGCATCGGTCCGGAGAAGGTGGCCGGGGAGGCGACCGGAACCACGTTCAACGGCGCCATGGGCCCAGGATGGGTGGAGGGGGCGGGTCCAACCCCGTGGCCGGGATACGGAGGAAGCGCCCGCTGGGCCGGGGCTTGGGGAACGGGCGCCGGAAGTGGAATCGGCTCCGTCGCGGCGCCACCGAAGACCGGCCCCCGGGGCGTCGACGAATCGGGCCCCCGGATCACCTTGTCCAGGGGGACCGGCTCCGGGCTGGGTGGCGACGGGGGCGGCGCGAAGGTGTGGACCGACACCGGGCCGGCGCTGGGCGCGGGGGTCACGGCCGCCGGCTCGGGCATCCGCTGCGAAAACTCGGGAGAAAGGCGTCCACCCGGCACCGGGGCAGCGGCCCTGGGCTCGAGGCCGGGGGGAGTCGACAGCGGCGCGTGCGCCACCGGCTGGGCCGGCGCTGGGGGAGAGGAGGTCGGCGCGCCGGGAGAGGCAGGCGGCGGGACGTAGCGGGCCGGAGACCACCCGGGAGAGGCGCCCCACGCACTGGAGGTTCCCCCACCCTCCACGTCCATCTTGCTCCACTCGGCGGCCAGCGCGTTGCGCGCGCCGTCGGCGCCACGCTCGGCGGGAGGCAGCGGGGCAAAGGGCGGGGTCCGCGCGGCGGGAGCCAGGTCCTCTACCCCCTTGGGCGGAGCCAGTTGCAGGGGCGGAGCCGAAGGCTTGCTGAGCGCCGGCTTGGGGGTGAAGGGAATGACGTTGGCCGCCGCGGTCAGCGGCTCGTCCGCGGTCTCCTTGCGCGGAGCGGGGAGCGGAAGGGGCTCGGGCTCCACCGCCGGAACCGCCTTGAGCGGCGCCACCGCGGGCGGGCGGGACTTGGGCTCATTGAGCGGCGAGGCCTTGTTGGCCGCCGGCTTCATCGACGGAGGAATGGTCGCCACCGGCTGCGGCGGCTTCTCCTCCGCAGGCTTGGCCGTGGGCGGAGCCGGGGCCGCCGCCGCAGGGACCTCGGCCTGCTCGGTGGAGAGCGGCGCCTTGAGCCACTGCTCGATGCCCGGACGCTCTTCCGGGACGTCCGCCGGAGCGGAGCCCATCTCCCGGATCAGCCCCTCGAAGTAGAGCTTGCTGATGATGCCCAGCGCGGCCAGGTCCTCGAAGTCGGAGTCCTCCACCACCCGGCTCAGCGGACGCTTGCCGTCGAACAGCCGCAGCAGTCCGTTGACCTCGTCCGGGATCTCGGAGAGCCGATCCGCCAGTTGGCGGTAGTCGATCTCGAACACCGTCTCCACCGGGGGCAGCTGCTCCAGCATCCGGCCCCACTCGTCCAGGCGGCGCATGCCCTCCATCAGCAGGCCCTGGGTGGAGACCTCGATCCGATCCGGCCGCTCCACCGGGCCGAACTGCACGTCGAACTTGCCCTCGAAGGTGTTCAACATCCGGTGGAAGGCGTTCTCACCCTTCAGCCGGCCCATCTCCGCGTCCACCACCTTGCCCTCGCGGAAGAAGACGCTGCCCACGCGCTCCCCTCCTCCGTCCAGGCGGATGGTGCCGGTCTTGCGGCCGATCTCGAAGGTCTGGACCAGGTCCACCACACCCATGTCGGCCAGGTTGCCGGAGAAGCCACCCTTGGTGTCCTTCCGCTCGATCCTCTCCTTCTCCGCCTTGGTGAGGATCATCTTCACGCGGGTGACGATCTCTTTGATGTAGATCGGCTTGGTCAGGTAGTCGTCGCCACCCAACTCCAGCCCCTTCACCTTGAACTCCACCGACTTCTGGTTGGTGAGGAACACGAAGGGGATGGCGCGGAACTTCTCGTCCGCCTTGACCGCCTTGCACAGCTCGAAGCCGTCCATCTCCGACATCTTGGTGTCGGAGAGGATCAGGTCGGGCGGGCTGATCTGGACCTTCTCCAGCGCGTCCTTCCCGTCGATGGCGGTGGTCACGGAGAAGCCAGACTTCTTGAGGCTGACCTCCATGACGCGCAGGCTCTTTGCGTCACCATCAACCAGGAGGAGGTGCTGCTTGGCCACGTCGTCGTCGCCTTTCTATGCGCAGGTACGGGCCCGCACATGGGCCGGCGTGTGCGCGGATGATCCCGTCCGGTACCGAGGCATGTCAAACGTTTGCACGCACAACTCCGCACCTTGAGTGCTCCCCCGACAGACGAGCAGGGGGCGTAAACGGTTCCGGTGATTGCTTGACAGGAGAGAGGCCGGGCACTGTCGTTGCGGGATGGCGCAAGAGCAGCGACGCTTTGCCCGTCGGACCCTCAACGCGGAGATCCGCGCGACCGACTCCGACGGGGTGGGAGAACTCCTGTTCGAATCGGGGGATCTCTCCACCGGCGGAACCTTCCTTCGATCAGAGCTGCTGCTGGAGGAGGGCGAGACACTCTCCCTCCAGTTCCACGTCCCCGGCGCGCCCCGGCCCCTGAACGCGCAGGCGCGGGTGGCCTGGGTCCGCAGGTTCCCCAAGGACGGGGAGGAGCCGGGGATGGGGGTGGAGTTCTTGTCCATGGGAGACGAGGACCGGGCGGTGCTGGCCCGGTTCCTGGAGACAGACTCCTAGCGGAAGAAGCCCTTCTTGCCGGGCGGGTTCTTCTTCCGCATCTCGATCAGCCGCAGCTCCTGGTTCGCTTCCAGGTGCCTGGGGTTGGCGCGGATGGCGTCCTTGAAGTGGCGCTCGGCGCGGTCGGTGTCGTTCTCCACGCGCGCGATCACGCCCAGCTGGTAGTGGGCGCGGTCACACTGGGGGTCTTTGCGGACCGCCTCGGCCATCATCGACTTGGCGGTGGTGGCCTCGGATTTGCGGGCCGGGTCCATGTAGATCGCCCAGGCCTTGGCGGCCAGGTACAGCGGCAGCGGGTCCAGCTCCCAGGCGCGCTGGAAGTGCTCCTCGGCGGGCTTGAACTCCCGTTTCTTGAAGGCCACCTCGCCCCGCTTGAACTGTTCGCTGGCGTCAGCCACGGCCTTGGGACCATTGGGCTGCGGGGATCCCGCCGGCGGCCTGGGCTTGCTGACCATGGAGAGGTAGGCGGTGCGCTTCTGGTCGTCGTAGAGGACTTCGTAGGCCTCGCGAATCGACTCGAAGACCGAGGTGCCCTGTCCAGCGAGGTTCGCCATCGACTGAGGCAGGCGGTCCGGGTGGAACACCTTGGCCAGGCTGAGGAAGGCGGCCTTCACCTGCTCCTTGGTCGCGTTCTTGGGCAACCCCAGCACCTCGAAGTGATCCTTGCCGGTCTTGATCTCGGCGAAGCGGGCTTCGATCGCCGTGGCCAGCTGCTTCTCCTCCACCGAGCGGCCCACCGCGGCGTTGGGGGCGTTGGCTGCAGGAGCCGGGTTGGAAGGCGCGGTCCCGGCGGGGGCGGCGCCGGGACGAGGCTGCAAGGCGCCCATGTTCTCCATGGCACGGCGAAGCAACCGCTGACGGCGGAGCTTCGCAGCTTCCACGGGGTCTGAGGGTTCTTCTGCCAAATCGTCCTCGTCAAACGGCCAGAGGTCTTCCAACTCGTCCAACCCGGTCATTAACCCAGGTTCGACGCCAATGTTAGCGGCCGCCGGATCACCTCCGACCGGCGGAGGGAGTGGGCCACTGGGCATGGCCTCGATGGAGGCCTCGGCGATCGACTCCGCTTCCGGGATTTCCGAGAGTTCGGGCATCCCTACCAAGCGCTCGAGGTGGGCATCCACCCGCTTGAGCGCCTCCTCGAAGGACGAGGACAGGGAGTCGTCGGGGTTCTTGTCGAAGGCGACAATCCGCCACAGGTCCTTCTCATCCGCGAACTGCGGCGGAGCGGCCAGGGAGGGCGAGGTCTTGCCGGGGTACGCCCCGGCCGGCTTGTGCGGCTCGCCGGAGGGAATCGTCCAGAAGGAGTCCGCCGCGCCCGACTCGGGAGGCTCGAAGGGGAACTCCGGGATGGTGGTGTCCGGGATCCCCGCGGGCGGTGCGTCGGTGGCCGCGGCCTCGACGTCGCCCACCAGGATCTCGCCCAGCGCGCCGATCTCCACCTCCTGACCTGAGTCCGGATCCCCGACCACGATCTCGTTGGGGTCGTCGACGGGAGTGGACCGGGCCAGCAGCGCTTCCCAACCCTCGGGAGGCATCGCATTGGGGGCGGTGATGGCCTGGCCCCAATCCAGGTTGGCGGCCGAGGGAAGGACGGGCTCGGGGACCGCCTCCAGCAGCGGAACCTCGAGCGGCACCTCCTCCATGGCCGGTGTCGCATCCAGCAACGGCATTGCGTCCAGCACGGGGTCCGCGGAACCGGTCTGGCTCCCGCCGGGCTCGCTCAGCCAGGCGTCGGAGGCATCTGCCCGGGAGCGACGCAGCGCCTCGTGGATCTCGGCGGCGACCCGCTGCTCCGCCTCCAGCCGAGCGGCACGCATCGCCTCCTCTTCTCTAAGATGTGCGACCCCGGACGGCGCCGGGGCGTCCCATTCCTGGGCGGGGGAACTCTGGTGAGCGGCCAGAGCCTCTTCAGCGGCCTCTCCCGTCAGCCGCGCGACCTCTTCGCGGGCCTCCTCGATCTCCTGGGCCGCCTGTTCGGCGTAGGCCCGCTCACGGGCCTCCTCGGCCTCCCGATAGCGGAGGTCCTCGGCGAGTCGGGCCTCTTCAGCGAGGCGGGCTTCCTCGTCGGCGACGCGGGCCTCTTCGGCGATCAGAGCGCCAGCGGAGGATTGCTCTGCGAGAGAGTCCGCGTCCCGGGCTGCTTCAACGAGCCGAGTCTCCTCCGCGAGCCGTGCCTCGTCCGCGGCGCGAGCCTCCTCCGCCAGCCGAGCCTCGTTCGCGGCGAGAGCCTCTTCCTCCAGCCGAGCCTCTTCTGCGACGCGAGCCTCTTCCGCCAGCCGAGCCTCTTCTGCGAGCCGAGCCTCTTCCGCCAGCCGAGCCTCTTCCGCCAGCCGGGTCTCTTCCGCAGCGCGGGTCTCTTCCGCAGCGCGGGCCTTTTCCGCAGCGCGGGCCTCTTCCGCAGCGCGGGCCTCTTCCGCCAGCCGGGCCTCTTCCGCCAGCCGGGCCTCTTCCGCGGCGCGAGCCTCTGCTGCTTCCCGATCCCGCTGGGCCTGCTCCGCCCTTCTGAGCGCCTCTTCCGCCTCTCGGGCGCGACGGGCCTCATCCTCCAGCCGCTTCGCCTCCTCTGCGTCCCGGGCGCGCCGAGCCTCCTCGATCTGGAGGAACTCCGCGTCGGTCAGAGCCTCGATCTTCCCCTCGTACTGTAGGACCCGAAGCAACCCGATCAGGGACGGGGTGGCATCGACCGGGACCGCCGCGAAGGACTCGAACCGGGACAGGAACTCCCGCTCGCCCTCCTCCAGCAGCCAGTGGGCGCAGTCCTCCACCTGGGCGCAACGGAACACCCACCCGGAGATCGTCTCCCGCTCGAAGGCGGCGCGGACCGCGATCAGCCCACCCACGCGCTGGCCGTCAGCTTCCCCCGCGCCCACCACCCATTCGGCGTTTCCGGGCTGCTGCGCCAGGCTGCGCACGTTCGCCAATAACTGGAGTCCGGCCGCCGTCTGCGCGTCCACCTCGCAGCTCTCCAGCACCTCCGGGTCCAACTCCCCGGCCTCGCCTCGGGCCCACAGGCCGTCCAGCATTCCGAAGTCCAGCCGGCCCGCCAGAAGCAGGGCCTGCACCGGGGTCCGGTGTCCGCAGGACAGCTCCGCGCCCACCACGTCACCGTCTCGCAGCAGCACGCGCGACTCGCGGCCGTGGGCAAGCAGGCGCAACGCACCGGTGGCGCGTTCCTGGTGGGCTCGATACAGGGCTTGGGCAACGCTGGAGACTTCCATCGGCCGGGCGAGTGTAGTCCCCCTCCCCTCCCCCCTCCAGTTGCCGTCCGGAACCGTCAGTCTCCCCAGCGACCAAGCTGCCGCAGCGCCTCGTACGCGGCGATCCCCACCGCGGTGGACAGGTTCAGGCTCCGGCGCTCGGGGAGCATCGGGATCGCGACTGGCTTTCCGGTCCCGCCCTCCAGGATCTCCGGCGACAGCCCGGTGGTCTCCGCTCCGAACACCAGGTGATCCCCCTCCTGGAACCGCTCCTGGTACAGGGTCCGCTCCGCCCGGGCGCTGAAGAAGAACCGCCGCGCCAGGGGGTGCTCCTCCAGGTAGGCCGGGTAGGTGGGATACAGCTTCAGGAACACCTTGTCCCAGTAGTCCAGCCCCGCTCGCTTCAGCTCCTTGTCGGCGATGCTGAAGCCCAGCGGTTCGATCAGGATCAGCTTGCTGCCGGTCACCGCGCACAGCCGGGCCACGTTCCCGGTGTTGGGGGGAATCTGCGGCGAGACCAGGACTAGGTGCAACGGACGGGCGAGTGGCTGGAGCATGGGGTAGAAGGAGGGGTGCGCCTGCGGGTAACCAATGAGACGCGAGGACGGATTCTCGCCGAACGCGCCCAGGAAGCGACCGGGTTCTGGTCCCGCTTCCGGGGGTTGATGGGCCGCGACGACCTGCCCACCGGGGAGGCGCTGTGGATCGACCCGTGCGACTCCATCCACATGTTCTTCATGCACTTTCCGATCGACGTGGTGTTCCTGGCGCGCGACTTGCGGGTGGTGAAGGTGGTACACGCCCTCCCGCCCTGGCGGGTGACCCGGATCTATCGGGCAGCGCGTTCGGTGCTGGAGTTGCCGGCGGGGATCGCGGAAGCCAGCGGAACGACAGAAGGTGATCAGCTTCGCTTCGATCCCCAGGCAGCCATGCCCGGATCGTCTCTTTGACCCGCCGGGAACCGCTTTGTTAACGTCTTTGGCCCTCAGAAGAACGGCTCAGGCTCGCACGAATGCGCATTGAGGTCGCCGGTCACACCCACGTCGGAATGAAGCGGAACCACAACGAGGACAACTTCCTCGTGCTGCCCGACGAACGTCTGTTCTGCGTCGCCGACGGGATGGGGGGCCACGCCTCGGGAGAGGTCGCCTCCAAGATCGCGGTGGACGAGATCTCCGAGTTCTTCCGTCTCACCGCCCAGGATCAGGAAGCCACCTGGCCGTACAAGATGGACAAGACCCGGAACTACGACGAGAACCGCCTGGCCACCGCGATCAAGCTGGCCAACAGCCGGATCTACGAGCGGGCCGCGGTGGAGCAGAAGCTCAAGGGAATGGGGACCACGGTGGCCACCGTCCACTTCGCCGCCCACCACGCCTACGTGGGCCATGTGGGCGACAGCCGGGTCTACTTCCAGCGGGACGGGCAGCTGCGTCAGGTCACCGAAGACCACTCGCTGCTCAACGACTACCTCAAGGCCAAGAAGCTCACCCCGGAGGAGATCGAGGCCTTCCCCCACAAGAACGTGATCGTCCGCGCCCTGGGGATGAAGGACACTGTCCAGGTGGACGTGAACAAGTTCGAGTGCCGCGAAGGAGACCAGTTCCTGGTCTGCTCGGACGGACTCTCTGGCATGGTGTCCGACGCGCAGATCCAGGACACCCTCTCCAAGGTCACCGACCTGGAGGCGGCCTGCACCCAGCTGATCGAGATGGCCAACGCCGCGGGCGGCAACGACAACGTGACCTGCGTGCTGGCCCGCTGGCGCGCGGAGTAGCCGCCGCCGGTCAGGGCCCGGTCAGCGCCGCGGGGATCCGGTGGTGCTTCCAGGCGATCACCTCCACCAACTCCTCCCCGGGGGCGATCTCCGTCTCGTCCAGCACCGCCACCCGGTTCAGCCGGGCGCCCTTCCCCACCCGGGCTCCCGGCCCCAGGTAGACCGCCGAGCCGATCTGCGCCCCCGCCTCCACCCGGGCCCCGGCGGCGAAGTACGCCGGGCCGGCCACCCCGCCGTCGATCCGCGCCTCGGGAGCCGCCCAGTAGTTGCCGGTCCCCTTCTGCGCGGAGGCGAACGGGGAGGCGTCGCCCAGCAGCTCCAGCGGCACCTGGCAGAAGAGCAGATCCCTCAAGGTGGCCAGGTAACGCGCCGGGGTCCCCAGATCCGACCAGTAGGCCTGGGTCTTCACCCCGCGCACGCCCACCCCCTGCTCGATCATCCGCAGGTAGGTCTGGAGGATGTCGTCCGGCCCCTGCGGGGCCATGAAGTCGAAGACCGCGGGAGAGAAGAGGTGCACCCCGGAGAAGTGCCAGGAGGAGAGCCGCTCGCCGCCCGGTCCCTTGCCGGCGATCCGCCGGATCCTTCCCTGGGCGTCCAGCTCCACCGCGGAGAACTTTTCGTTTTGCGGCATCGGCAGCAGCACCATGCTGGCCGCCGCGCCGGAGGCCCGGTGCTCGGCCACCAACGGCACCAGATCCAGCGGGAAGAGGATGTCCCCGTTGTAGACGATGAACACGTCGTCCTGCAGCAGGGCCCGCAGGCCGCGGATCCCTCCTCCGGTGCCCTGGATGATCGGCTCCTGCACCACCGTCAGCGACAGCCCCGCCCGCTGGGCCTCGGCCCAGGCCACCTCCTCCATCACCCCAGGGAGATGATGGGTGTTGATCCCCACCCCGGTCACGCCGGCGTGGCGCAGCACCCCCAGCGCGTAGCGGAAGATCGGCTGGCCCAAAAGTGGGATCGCCGGCTTGGGCCAGCGCTCGGTCAGCGGCCGCAGCCGGGTGCCCAGCCCGGCGCACAGCACCATCGCCTTCATCTAGGCCAGCTCGGGGACGTACTGGGAGAGCAGCTGCTGCAGCCGCGCCAGCTCCGGCTTCTTCTTCAACGCGTCGCGCACGTAGCGCAGCGAGGCCGGGATCGAGACCAGGAACCCCGGGTTGCCCTTCACCCGGTGGATGTACTCGAACCGGCCGGCGTCCTTGAGCTTGCGCTGCACGGTGAGCAGGTCGAAAAACGAGATGAACGCCTCGCGGTCGATCTTCTCTCCGCTCTCCTTTTCGAAGGCCTGGATGTACCGGTCCAGCATCTTCTCCACGAAGGGACGATCCAGCTCCACGTAGCTGTCCCGCAGCAGCGCCACCAGGTCGTACTGCCTCGGCCCCTGCAGGGCGTCCTGGAAGTCGATCACCACCAGCTCGCCCTCCTTCACCATCAGGTTGCGGCTCTGGTAGTCGCGGTGGGTGAACCCCCTGGGCTCCTGCGCCAGACGGACGGCGATCTGCCGGAAGGTGGTGTCCAGCTCATGTCGCTCGGCGTCGGTGGGCTTCTTCCCGCTCCAGATCTCCAGCCCCCACTCGCGGAAGTGGTGCAGCTCCCAGTCGTAGAGGTCCTCGTCGAAGGCGCGGGTGAAGGCCAGACAGGAGGGATCCTTCTCCTTCTCGGTGCGGGCGCGCAGCTGGGCCAGCAGCTCCACCGCGCGGCCGTACAGCTCCTCCCGTCGCTTACCGCCCTCCAGGGCCTGCTCGAAGGTCAGGTCGGACAGGTCCTCCAGGACCATCATCCCCGCCGCCTCGTCGTAGCGGTGGATCTTCGGGACCCGGATCCCCAGCCGCTGCAGATAGCGGTGCACGTTGAGGAAGGGCAGCTCGGTGGGCGCCTGCCCCTTGGTCGCCTCCTCGCTCTTCGTCAACGAGCCAGGCGGCATCACCATCAGCACATAGCTGTCCGGTGGCCGGCCCACCCGGTAGTACGACCGGTTGCTGGCGTCTCCCTTGAGCTGGGTGACTGGAAAGTCCTTCGCATCTCTACCGGTGGCCTGGGTGACCTGGTCGCGCAGCGCGGCCTCGAGTTCCATGGTCCGGCAGTATCCGCGTCGATCCGGGGTGGGTCAAAGCCGCATCCGCCGAACATCCACTGCGCATCACCCGGAGGCAGAACCGGTGCTGCCGCCAGCGATCAGCGGGAGCGGCGCAGCGGGACCAGATCGAAGGACAGTGCCACCAGGGTGGCGAAGCGGTGCACCTTCTCCGGCACCGCCCGGATCGACTCCTGGGTGAAGCCGGTGCCGGCGGCGACGATGATCACCGGCTGGCCCTGATCGTTCTTCCCCGGTCCCACATGGTGGATGCCGGTGACCCCGAACAGCAGCCGGATGCACTCCTCCACCGCCTCCCGCAGCTCCGGATCCTCCTCCTCCTCGCGGTGGTTCTCGCGGGCGGAGTCATCCACGAAATAAACGCCGGGATCCTTGGCGCTGTCCAGGGCCACCAGGGCGCTGAACTTGGGATCCACCGGGCGGGGCGGCAGCTTCTGGGCCACCGTCCCCAGAGCATCCGGCCGGGCCGCCTGTGGGGGCCCAAACGATTCGGCCTTCAGGGCGGGCATGTCCTTCTTGGGGGCCTTGGCGGCCCGGCGGGCGCGGTCCTGGGCGTCCCGGGCCTCCTCCCGGCCGAAGTCCTCCTCCTGTCCCGCGCTCTCGGCGATGGAGAACTCGTCCACCTCCAGCACGTCGTCGGCGGACAGCTTCTTGAGATCCACCGCCTTCATCGCCCGCATCGACACACGCCGGGGAGGCTCGGCCGGCTTGGGCTGCTGCGCCTTGGGCCCGAACAGGCCGGCGAAAGGATTCACCTTTGGAGGGTTCCAGTTGGCCACGGCCGGGTATTGTAGGGCGGTTCATGCATCTCGACTACGGCAGATGCCCCTGCTCGGGGGTTTACGAACGTCGGTTCGTCGAGGTCCGGATGAACGTCAGCGGCAAGATGGTCGTGCTCACTGCCGTCCCCCAGGGCGCCTGCCTGATGTGCGGCTCGCGGGTCTACAAGGCGGACGTGCTGCAGCGGATCGAGCTGTTGATGAAGGGCGACCGCTACGTGAAGAGCTCGCAGTAGGAGCGGGCAGGACAGCCCCGTCGTTGCAGTCGCCCCCCGGGGCTCTTCCCGGGTATAAGGCGCGCCGCCATGTCCAAGATCCACGAAAACATCCTCTCTGCCATCGGCAACACCCCGCTGGTCAAGCTCAACAAGCTGGTCGGACCCAACGACGCCACCGTGCTGGTGAAGTGCGAGTTCATGAACCCCGGCGCGTCGATCAAGGATCGGATGGCGCTGTTCATCCTCGAGAAGGCGGAGCGGGAAGGGAAGCTCAAGCCGGGCGGGACGATCATCGAGAACACCTCCGGGAACACCGGAATGGGTGTGGCGCTGGCCGCGGCGGTGAAGGGCTACAAGTGCATCTTCACCATGCCGGACAAGATGTCGACCGAGAAGGTCAACCGGCTCAAGGCGCTGGGCGCCCAGGTGGTGGTCACCCCCACCAACGTCCCCGCCGAGGATCCGCGCAGCTACTACGAGACCGCCAAGCGGCTGGTGCGCGAGACCCCGGGCGCCTTCTATCTGAACCAGTACCACAACCCGGACAACATCGAGGCCCACTACAAGATCACCGGCCCGGAGATCTTCGAGCAGACCGGCGGGAAGGTGGACTACTTCGTCAGCGGCCTGGGCACCGGCGGGACGATGAGCGGCGCCGGCAAGTTCCTCAAGGAGAAGATCCCCGGCCTCAAGAACGTGGGCGTGGATCCGGAAGGGTCCGTCTACCTCAGCTACTTCCGCACCGGGAAGCTCTCCACCCCCCACGTCTACAAGGTGGAGGGGATCGGCGAGGACATGCTGTGCAAGGCGATGGACTTCTCGGTCCTGGACGACGTGCGGCAGGTCAATGACCGCCAGAGCTTCCTGGCCGCCCGCCGGTTGGCCCGCGAGGAGGGCATCTTCGCCGGTGGCTCCTCCGGCTCGGCGATCCACGTCGCGGTGGAGTTGGCCAAGGAGCTGGGCAAGGGGAAGACCATCGTCACCGTGCTGCCGGACTCCGGCTCCTCCTACATCTCCAAGTTCTATTCGGACGAGTGGATGCGGGACAACGGCTTTTTGGAGGACAAGAGCGGCACCGTGCGTGACCTGATCTCCAGCCGCCGCACCGAGGTGATCTCCGCGCGGCAGGGGGAGAAGGTCGGCGCGGTGGTGGAGACCATGCGCAAGCACGGGATCAGCCAGATGCCGGTCAATGGCCCGGACGGGGTGGCGGTGGGGATGATCCACGAGATGGACCTGCTCAACGCGCTGATCGCCGGCAAGCAGAAGCAGGTGGACAGCATCGACGCCATCGTGGCCCCGCTGCAGGGGGTGGTGGCCCCGGAGACCTCGCTCTCCAAGCTGCGCGAGGTGTTCGCCCAGGATCACGTGGCGGTGGTTCGCGAAGGGAACCAGATCATCGCCATCGTCACCAAGATCGACCTGATCGAATTCCTGGCCGCCCGGGCCCAGTAGTCAGAGCAGAAAAAGGGGACAGGCTACATTTCCGACGCGCTGCGTCTGGAATGTAGCCTGTCCCCTTTTTCGTTGCGGTGCGTCAGTGGCGCTGCCGCCCGCGGGTCCAGGTGGGGGTGGTGGAGGCGTCGGGGGCCCAGTAATGGTCCACGCCGGGCGAGGGGCTCTCGGCGGTGTAGGCCAGGTCCCGCTGGGTGCGCTCCGGCCCTCCGGAGAGGATCAGCGCCAGCAGCGCGACCTGCTCCCCTTCTGGGCGGATGCCCAGATCGTCGGGCAGCAGCACCTCCGCCTCCTGTTCGAAGCCGCCCAGGCAGGTGGCCCGTCCGCGGTAGCCGCGCTTGGCGGCCTCCAGGCTGTAGCCGCAATCCCCCATGTTCCCCTGGATGCTCTCGCTGGTCACCCTGAGGTTGGTCAGCTTGCCGCCATACAGCCCGCGGATCCGGACCCCATCTCCCTCCTGGGTCCAGGTCAGCGAGGTGGGCGCCGAGTCCACCATCCCCTGGACCTGACTCTCGTCCCAGCCCAGGTCCACCACCCGGTTCATCAGCGTGCCGCGGAAGAACAGGTTCCCCCGCTTCATCGCGATGTTGGGGCCGTAGAGCCCTTCGTCGTACAGCGAGGCTTGGACCCCGTTCACCGATCCGGCCCGGACCCCGACTGGGGATCCTGTACCGGTGAACGAGTGCGCACATCCGAACTGCAGGGCGAACAGTACCAACACTCCGACCGCGCTTCTCATACCGGACCTCACCGGCGCCCCGGGGGCGCCTCACCGCGTGTGCTCTTCCTCAACCCATTCGTTCGAGCGCTCCTGGAGGGATTGTGACCACGCCCATTTTTTTGCGCACTGTGCGCACGGGTGGTTTCACGCGCGGAAAGGTTGCGGATCGCAGGTAGAAGACAAATCGCCACGCGGCCGCGAAGTGCGTGCGCGCGTGGCGAGGTGATTTCGGCTTTGAATCCGCCGGAGTGGGCGGGTTCTGGGCAGTGTCCGCTAGGCGGCGTTGAGGCCGGCGGTCAGATCCTCGATCAGATCCTGCGCGTCCTCGATGCCCACCGAGAGGCGGATCAGCCCGTCGGTGATCCCCAGCCGCTGGCGGGTCTCCACGGGGATCGAGGCGTGGGTCATGATCGCCGGATGCTCGATCAGCGACTCCACCCCGCCCAGGGACTCGGCCAGGGCGAACAGCTTGACCGTCTTGAGGAAGCGGCGCGCCGGCTCCAGCCCGCCCTTGATGTCGAAGGTCATCATCCCGCCAAAGCCCTTCATCTGGGTGCGGGCCAGCGCGTGCTGGGGATGGGTCTCCAGTCCAGGCCAGGTCACCTTGTTCACCTTGGGCTGCTGGACCAGGAACTCGGCGATCTTGGCGGCGTTCTGGGCGTGACGCTCCATCCGCACATGCAGGGTCTTGACCCCGCGCAGGACCAGGAAGGAGTCCATCGGAGAGGGGATCCCGCCCACCGCGTTCTGCAAGAAGGAGATCTTGTCCGCCAGCTCCGGGTTGGAGGTGCAGACGAACCCGCCGATGCAGTCGCTGTGGCCGTTGAGATACTTGGTGGTGGAGTGGCAGACGATGTCAAACCCGAACTCCAGCGGCTTTTGGAAGTAGGGGGTCATGAAGGTGTTGTCGCAGATCGAGATCAGCTTCCGCCGCTTGGCGATCTCCGCCACCCGCCCCAGGTCCACCAGCTTCAGCATCGGGTTGGTGGGGGTCTCCACCCACACCGCCTTGGTGTGGGGGGTGATCGCCGGCTCCAGGTTGGCCGGGTTGGAGAGGTCCACGAAGCTGAAGCTCAGCCCGTGGCGCTTGAACACCTTGTCGAACAGCCGGAAGGTGCCGCCGTACACGTCGTCCGAACAGATGATGTGATCACCCGCCTCGAACATGTGCATCAGCATGTCGGTGCCGGCCAGCCCCGACGCGAAGGCCGCTCCGAACTTCGCGCCCTCCAGCGCCGCCAGACACCGCTCCAGCGCGTGCCGGGTCGGGTTCTGGGTGCGGCTGTACTCGTACCCCTTGTGCTCTCCCGGTCCGGACTGGACGTAGGTGGAGGTCAGGTAGACCGGCGTCATGATCGCGCCGGTGGTGGGATCCGGCTCCTGGCCGGCGTGGATGGCAAGGGTGTCAAAGCGCATGGGGCGGTCTTGAACCACAGTGCCCGCCCGCTTGCCAGCGCCGCCCGGCGCCGTCCTCCCCGGACCTGAATTCAGGTATGCAGCGCCCGTGGCCTCCCCTTCCGACTTCACCAACCGTCTCCGCAAGAATGTCCGCCACTTCCGGAAGTGGGCGCAGCGCCAGGGGCTGGGCGCCTACCGGGTCTACGACCTGGACATCCCCGAGTACCCGGTGGCGGTGGACGTGTACGGTGACCGGGTGCACGTGATCGAATACCCCCGCCGTCGCGCGCTGCGCAGCGGCGAGGCGGACGCGGCCCGGGCGGAGATCACCGCCGCGGTGGAGGAGGTGCTGGAGGTCCCCGCAGGCAGGGTGTTCGTCAAACGCCACCTGCCGCTCAAGTGGGGCCAGGAGCAGTACGAGCGGACCGAAGACGACAGCGAGCGCTTCGTGGTGGAGGAGCAGGGCCTCAAGTTCTGGGTCAACCTGGGGGCCTACCTGGACGTGGGGCTGTTCATGGACCACCGGGTGACCCGGGACCGGGTGCGGACCGAGGCCCGGGGGAAGCGCTTGCTGAACCTGTTCTCGTACACCGGCGCCTTCACCGTCTACGCGGCCGCCGGCGGAGCGAAGGAGACCACCTCGGTGGACCTCTCCAACACCTACGTCGCCTGGACCCAAGAGAACCTGGTGCTCAACGGACTGTGGGCCCCGCGCCACGAGCTGCTCCGGGACGATGTGCTGCAGTGGCTGGAGCACGAGGGCGCCCGGCGCGAGGGGCAGTACGATCTGGCGGTGCTGGACCCACCCCCGTTCTCCACCTCCAAGAAGATGCAGAAGAGCTTCGATGTGCAGAAGGACCACGTGGCGCTGATCACCGACACCGTGCGCCTGCTGGCCCCCGGCGGGGTCCTCTACTTCTCCACCAACTACCGCGAGTTCCAGCTCTCGGATCGCGCCACCGGTGGACTGGCTTTGGAGGAGACCACCCCCAAGAGCATCCCGGAGGACTTCCGGCAGAAGGACATCCACCGCTGCTGGCGGATGGTGAAGCCGGCCTGAGGCCTCAGCCCAGGAGCCGGTTGGAGAGCCAGAACAGCAGCAGGAAGAAGCCGGCCAGCGCCAGCAGCACCTTGGTGCCCGGCTTCATCCCCTCGTCCAGCGGCGCCTGCCCCACCCCCACCGCCTCGGAGATCCCGACCATCTCCCCCGCGTAGCGGGCGACCCGGAGGTACTGGTCGGCCACCAGGCCGTCGTCTCCCGCGGACAGACGCTTGGCCAACTGGGGATCGAACAGGCAGCCCCCGACGGAGTCTGCCAGCGCCACCCCCTCGGTCACCGCCTCCCGGGCAAGGTCCAGGCTGCCGGTGAGCGGCACCCGCAGCTCGCTGGCAATGGGCCGGCCTCCCTCCACCAGGGTGCGGACCTCCACCTCCCCGTGGGGCAGCCGCCACAGCAGCGTCCCGTCGGGGCGACGGCTGGCCCGGTCCGCCAGCCGCGCCTCGGCCAGCGAGGGATCGTAGGGAGCGCCCGGCTCGAGGGGCTGAAGGAGCAACTCGTATCTCACGCTGGGAGAGTATATGCCCTGGGCAGGTCCTTCCCTTCGCGGAGGGGGCCCAGCTCCCTTCCTTTCGCGCAGGCTCCGGAGATCGCCGGAGGCCCGGCGCGCGAACGGGGACGGACGAAATCGATGAGGTCATCACCCTTGAAGCCGCCCCGTAGACAGGACCCCGAGCAGGGTCCCAAGCAGCCGCACTCCGCCAGCACTCCCTCCAGCCAGCAGGCGCCCCGGAGGGAAGGCCCGCCCCGCAGCCCGAGAGAGGCCCGCGGCAAGAGCGACCTGCCCGCCACCGGAGCCGCCCCGGCGCGCACCCGCCCGGGTTGGAGCGGGCGCACCGCGGGGGGAGAGCGGAGCGCCAAGCCGCGCAGCGGCGAGGGTCGGGAGGGCGCACGGGGAGGCAGGGGCCCCAGCAATGACCGCCGGGGCGGCGGGGACCACGGTGGAAACCGCCCCTACGGGGGAGGCAAGAGCCGGGTCCCGGCCGTAGGTCCAGATGGGCTGCCGCAGCTGGTCCTCAGCCGCCGCGGCACCGATCGCTGGAACGAGGGCCACCCCTGGATCTACCGGGCGGACCTGGAGGGCGAGCCCGCCCTGGCGGGCGGCGAGGTGGTCCGGGTGATGGACGGCCGCGGCTGGTTCCTGGGCAAGGCCTTCTACTCCAGCACCTCCAAGATCGCGCTGCGCTGGCTGTCCTTCGAGGACGTCACCGTGGACGCGGCGTTCTTCCGCGCCCGCATCGCCGCCGCCGACGAGCTGCGCCGCAAGGCGATGCCGGAGGAGGACACCTACCGGGTGGTCCACGGCGAGGCGGATCTGCTGCCCGGCCTGGTGGTGGACCGCTACGGCGACTACCTCTCGGTGCAGTTCCTGGTGAAGGCCACCGATGATCGCAAGGAGCTGATCGCGGACCTGCTGATGGAGCACTTCAAGGCCAAGGCCCTGGTGAACCGCTCGGATGTGAACGTCCGCAAGCTGGAGGGGCTGGAGCCCTTCAAGGGCCTGATGCGCGGAGAGGTCCCGGAGACCGTCCCCTACTCCGAAGGCCCGGTCCGGATGCGCGCGGATCTGATCAACGGCCAGAAGACCGGCACCTTCCTGGACCAGCGCGAGAACCACATCCTCAGCGCCACCTACGCGCGCGGCGAGGCCCTGGACTGCTTCTCGTATGTGGGCGGCTTCGCGCTGCAGCTGGCCACCCGGGCGGACAAGGTCACCGCGGTGGAGATCTCGGATCAGGCCGCCGAGCAGCTGCGCGCCAACGCCACCGCCAACCGGCTGACCAACGTAGAGGTGGTGGTGGCCAACGCCTTCGACTACCTGCGCGACACCCTGGACGAGGGGAAGCGGTTCGACACGGTGGTGATCGATCCGCCGTCCTTCGCCAAGAACAAGGACTCCATCCCCGCGGCGCTGCGTGGCTACAAGGAGCTCAACCTGCGCGGGATGCAGCTGCTGCGGCCGGGCGGCTTCCTGATCACCTCCAGCTGCACCTACCACGTGGACGAGGCGATGTTCGAGGCGATGCTCGACTCGGCCGCCTCGGACGCCAAGCGGCGGGTCCAGCTGGTGGAGCGCCGCGGCGCTGGACGCGATCACCCGGTCCTGCTGGGCCTGCGCGAGACCCGCTACCTCAAGTTCTACGTGCTGCGGGTGCTCTGAAGGGCGTCGACCTGCTCCGGTGGCCCTCCGACCGGGCAGCAGACGGTGACCGTTCCGCCTGGTTCCGGGTCTGCCAAGATGGGGCCGAATGCTCCCCGATGACGACGTTGGCGCCCCACGCCCCACGCGCACCTCCGCGCTGCGCCTGCTCTCCGGGCTCTTCCGCAAGGCGGACGCCGCCTATGCGGCCCACTCCTGTCCGGGAACCGCAGAGTGCTGTCGACTGGCGATGACCCGACGCGAGCCCTGGCTCTGGCCTCCCGAGTGGTGGGCGCTGGAGGAGGCCCTTGGGCAGCAGCAGCGTCCCCTTCCCTCTCCCCGGGAGGACGGGGCCTGTCCCTTCCTGGATCCCGGCGGGACCCGCTGCACCGTCTACGCCTCCCGGCCGCTCGGCTGCCGGACCTTCTTCTGTGAGAAGCGGGTGGGGCCCGCGCGAGAGCCGCTGGAGGAGGTGGACGCGCTGCTGCGCCAGGTGGAGGACCTGTCCTTGCGGGTGGATGCGGCGCAGGCCGGGCCCCGTCCGCTCCGCGAGTGGCACGAGGCGGCCACGCGGACAATCCGCTCGCGTCGATGAAGCTGCTTACGCTCCGCCCGAACGGCTACTGGTAGTTCACCGTGAAGTGCATGTTCTCCCCGGGGCGGACGCTGAACTTCTGCGCCCACTTCGCCTTGTCCAGCATCACCGAGATCCGGTGGTTGCCCTCGTAGATGGAGATCTCCTTGGAGAGCGGCGTCTTGCCGACCACCTTGCCGTCCACCGAGACCTCGGCCCCGTCCGGCGCCTCCACCGTGACCGAGCCCATCTCCAGCTGGATCTCCTCGGAGGCGCCCGAGCGGGAGACGGTCACGGTGCGGGTGACATCGATCCCCTTGGCGCTGTCGGTCAGCGAGACCCGGTGCTTTCCGGGGGTGAGGCTGGCTACCACCGGCGAGCGGCCCATCGACTTGCCGTTGATGGCCACGTTCACCGCCGGCTGGACCGTCAGCTTGAACTCCACCGGACCGGCGGGGGCCTGCCGGACCGGCGGCGACTCCACCGGAACCGGGGCCTCCACTGGCGCCTCCGCCCGGGCCACCGGCGCAGGCTGCACCCGGGCGGGCGCGGCCTCCTCCACCACCACCGGCGCCGTCGCTTGCGCCGCCACCTCCGCGGGCTGCGCGGGGG
>JALYOC010000151.1 GCA_030857095.1 Myxococcota bacterium
GCCCCGCGACTCCCGGCTCCGCGACTCCCGGCACCGCGACTTCCGGCTCCGCGACTTCCGGCACCGCGGCTCCCGGCACGGAGTGAGCCCCGTCCCCGGCGGCGGGGGCCACCTGCGCCAGCGGCACCGCCGCGAAGAACGGGCGGCGCTCCAGCAGCTTGGCCACCAGCACCGCCACCACCGTCCCGGCAAGGCTGGCTAGCAGGGTGGGCGCGATGATCCCCGCCGGGTCGCGGGAGCCGGCGGAGCTGCGCACCGCGATCGCGGTCACCGGCAGCAGCTGTAGCCCGGCGGTGTTCAGGGCCAGGAACAGGGCCATGGCGTTGGTGGCCACTCCGGGCAGCGCATTGAGCCGGTTCAGCTCGAGCATCGCCTTGAGCCCGAAGGGGGTGGCGGCGTTCCCCAGCCCCAGCAGGTTGGCGGTGAGGTTCATCACCATCGCCCCCATCGCCGGGTGGTCTTTGGGAACCCCGGGGAACAGCCGGCCCAGCAGCGGCGCCAGTGCCAGCGCCAGGGTCCGCAGCACCCCCGAGGCCTGGAGGATGCCCAGCAGCCCCAGCCACAGCGCCATCTGGCCCACCAGGCCGATCACCAGGTCCACCGCGCTCCTGGCCGAAGCGATGGCCGCGGCAGTGACCGCCCCCATGTTTCCGGTGAAGGCCGCCACCAGCACCGAGGCCACGATCAGAAACGAGAAGATCCAGTTCACGCGGGGACGCCTCCGCCGAACGCCTCCCTGGGCTGGCGCTGTGAAGCGTATGCGACGGGAATCGGAGCGCGAGTTCCCGTTGAGGAACCCAGCAGCTGAAAATGAAGCAGCCCGATACCCTTTCGGGTACCGGGCCGCGGGTCTTCATCCGAAGTACCGCAGGTTGCTGAAGGGGGTGGGGGGGAACCACCTTCAACGGACTCGCGATGCCTCGGGGATATCCTTAAGCAGTTGCCGTGCCATCGCAGCGGGTCGGAAAAGTGTAGTGGATCCGAAGATTTCCCCCGGCGGGGGGGACCCATCGTGCAGCAGAGCATTTCAGAAGTGAAAGGTGCATTTCCCTTCTGAAAGCGGATCGCATGATCCGACCCCGCAATCGACCAGTTGACTGCCAGACGCTCCCTTCACCCCGAAGGTCCTATAGCCACACCCTGAGTTCGGATCACATCAACGAGAAGTGAAGCTGCGCGCTCCCGGGGTCCGCGGGCCTACACCGGCCCCGGCCCGGAGACCTTGAGGCCCAGCCGCTTCATCTTCCGCCACAGGGTGGTGGGAGAGACTGCCAACTCATCCGCCACCGTGCCCAGATCGCGCGGATGCCGCTCCAGGGCGGACACAATGGCCCGGCGCTCTGCGTCCAGCACCGCGTCCGCCAGGGTCCCGGCGGTCCCGCCCCCGGAGAGGTCGGGGGGGGTGCTGGCCACCGTCAACCCCTCCGGAGGAGTGGCGGGGTCGCTGCGCAAGGTGGCGGTCCGACGCGACCGGCGGAGCGGAAAGTCCTCCGGGAGAAGGTCGTCGCTCTCGGCCAGGGCGGCGGCCTGCTCCACCAGGTTCTCCAGCTCCCGGACATTGCCGGGGAAGTCGTACCCCATCAGCACCTCCACCGCGGCGGTGGAGAGACGCTTGGGGCGGGGAGCGCGGGCGTTGGCCCGCTCCAGGAAGTGCTCGGCCAGCAGCGGGACATCGTCGATCCGCTCCCGCAGCGGCGGTACCCGCAGGGTGACCACGTTGAGCCGGTAGAACAGGTCCTGGCGGAAGCGCTTCTCCACCACCTCCTGTTCGATGTCCCGGTTGGTGGCCGCCACAGTCCGCACGTCCACCTTCATCGCCGAGCTCTCGCCCACCCGGCGGACCTCGCCGTCCTGGAGCACCCGCAGCAGCTTGGACTGGAAGGCGGGGCTGGTCTCGGTCACCTCGTCGATGAACAAGGTGCCCCCGTCCGCCTCCTCGAACAGCCCCCGGCGGGCCCGCACCGCGCCGGTGAACGCGCCCTTGGCGTGGCCGAACAGCTCGCTCTCCAGCAGCCCCTCGGAGATGGCGGCGCAGTTGACCGGGACGAAGGGCAGCTTGCCCCGGCGGCTGTGGGCATGGATGGCCCGCGCCACCAGCTCCTTGCCGGTGCCGCTCTCCCCCTGCACCAGCACCGTGGCGTCGGACGGCGCCACCCGGACGATCCGGCTGGTCAGCTCGCGCATCGCCGAGCTGCGGCCGATCAGCGCGGAGAGGCCGTGCCGGGAGTGGAACTCGCCGGCGAACATGTTGACCGTCAAGAGCAGCTTGGCGCGCTCCAGGGCGCGGCTGACCCGGTGGACCAGCTCCCCCTCCTTGAAGGGCTTGGTCACGTAGTCGTAGGCGCCCAGCCGCATCGCCTCCACCGCGCTCTCGATCGAGCCGTAGGCGGTCATCACGATCACCTGCAGCTGGGGCGAGACCTCCAGCGCCTTCTTGAGCAGGGTCAGCCCATCCATCGGCGCCATCTTCAAATCCGTCAGCAGCAGATCCAGGGGTTCGCGCGCCACCACCGCCAGCGCCTCCTCCCCTTCTCCCGCCTCCAGCACCGAGTAGCCCTCGGCGCGCAGCAGCATCGCGGTGGTGGCGCGCATGTTGCGCTGATCGTCCACCACCAGCACCCGCCCCCGCACCGCGGGCGAACCTTCTCGTCTCTCCAAGGCCTCCACCGTCACCGGCTCCTCTCCCCATCCCCCAGCGGGATCCGGAAGGTGAACCGGGTGCCCTCTCCGGGCGCCGAGCTCACCTCCACCTCTCCATGATGGTCTTCCAGGATGCGCTTCACCACCGCCAACCCCAGTCCGGTGCCCTTGGCCTTGGTGGTGAAGAACGGTTCGAAGATCCGTTCCATCACCTCCGGCGGCATCCCCGGTCCCTCGTCTTGCACGTCAATCCGCAGCATGTTGCGGCCCTCGTGCGCCTCGCGGGCGGCCTGCACCCGCACCTTCCCCCCGCGGGACATGGCCTGGCTGCCGTTGACCGCTACGTTCACCAGCGCCTGGCGGATCAGCCGCCGGTCCATCGGCACCGGGGGCAGGTCCTGCTCCACCTGGGCCTCGAACACCACTGGCAGCGCGCTGCGCTGGGGGTCGCTGGCCGCGGCCTCGATGCACTCCTGGATGATCCGGGCCACGTCCTCCGGCTGCATCAACAGCTCGCGGGGGCGGGCGAAGTCCAGAAGCTCGCCCACCAGCCGGTTCAACCGGTCGCTCTCCTCGGCCAGGATCTCCACCAGCAGCTGCGCGTCCGGCTCCCCGTGGATCAACCGGCGCAGGGTGCTGACCGCGTTGAAGATCACCCCCAGCGGGTTGCGCACCTCGTGGGCCACGATCGCGGACAGCTCACCCAGCGCCGCCAGCCGCTCCTGCTTGACCATCTCCGCCCGGGCCTCGGCCAGGACTTCGTAGCTCTCCTTGAGCGAGGTGTAGAGGCGGGCGTTGGAGATGGAGAGGGCGATCTGCCCCAGGGTGGCGTTGGCCAGCTCCAGCTCGCTCTCGGTGAACCGGCGGGGCCGGCGGGTGTCGTCCAGGATCGCCACCCCCATCAGCTGGTCCCGCAAGAGGAGCGGCAGGGCCAACAGCGCCTTCTCCCCGTAGCGCGCCACCAGCTCCGGATGCACCGGGAGTTCGGTGCGGGTCACGTCCTCCACCGCGAACGGCTGCCGCTTCCGAGCGGCCAGGGCGGCCAGCGACTGCGGGGAGTCCAGCGGGATCTCCCGGAGCGCGAAGTCGTTTCGCACCGACCGGGAGGACGCCGCGCCCACCAAGAGCTGCCGACGCTCGTCGTACATCATGATGAAGCAGTTGGAGGCGTCCACCAGCCGCACCAGATAGTCGGAGGCGAAGTTGAGGATCTCGGTCAGCTCCAGCGTCCCGCCCAGGGTGCGGGCCACCTCCAGCAGCAGCTGGGTCTGGTGGTTGCGCTGCTCCAGGTGGGCGATCAGCCGCGCGTTGTCGTAGGCCCCGGCGATCTGCTTGGCCAGCAGCACCAGCAGGCTGGCATGCTGGGGCTTGAAGGGCCCGAACATCACCAGCACCTCCCCGCGCTCCTCGGCGCCGACGGGGATGAAGGCGTGGGAGATCTCCTTCCCCGCCCCGCCGAACACCGGGCGCCCCTCGTAGAGGGCGTCGTAGGCGTTCACCGTGCGCAGCGGCTCGGGGGGTTCCCCATCGCCCTCCAGCAGCCGCAGCTCTCCCACTTCGGCGCGGTAGAACATCGCCTGGAACCTGTCCCGCTCCAGGGCGGAGACTACCGCCCGGCGGATCCGCTGTTCGGTGATCTCCCCCACGAAGCTGCTGGAGACCCGCACCAGCGCCTCACCGATGGCGAAGCTCTCCCGCTCTTCGGGCAGCGCCAGGCAGCTGACCAGCAGGAACGGTTCCCCCTCCACCGCCTCCAGCGCCGAGACCTCCACGTGGGTCGGCAGGATGTGCCCATCCGCGTGGCGGACCAGCATCTGGAACCGATCCCGGGTGGGGGTGCCGACCTCCTTGAACCGATCGTGGTGGGCGAAGAGCCGGGAGCGCTCCTCGGCCGGGACGTCTTCGCGGAAGGGGCGGCCCTCCACCGCCTCCCGGGGATGACCGAGCAGCGCGACCATCGCGTCGTTGACCGCCAGGTACAGATCCCCGCGGATCACCCACACCGGGTGGCGGAGGCTCTGCGCGAACCGGCGGACCTCCGCCTCGGTGAACCCTGACGCCTTCATCCCTTGCGCAGCACCCTCTTCTCCCCCACCCGCAAGGTCACCTTCTCCCGATCGAAGTACTCCGAGAGGGGGATGACGAACTTCCTGCTCTGGCCCACCAGGTCCTTGAAGCCCTGGGTGGTGATCTCCTTGTGCGCCTTGAGGTGCTCGACCAGCTTCACCCGCAGGGACTCCACTGCACTGGGAGCGAAGTACATGTCCTCGGACACCTTCAACACAAGTCCGTCCGCCGCGGCGTGCCGCAGCACCTCGCTGATCCGCTGCACGGGGACCTTGAGCTTGGTCGCCAGCTCGTCCGGACGGGGGGGAGCCAACCCGGAGGCGTCCAGGGCGGCCACCACCTGGGTGCGGGTCTGCGCGTCGTTGTGGGAGACGGTCCGGCCGCGGCCCTTGATCCGCACCCCCTCCCCGGCGGTCTCCACCGTGCCCCCCTCCGCCAGGGCGGTCAGCACCCGGTGGAAGAGCCGCGGATCCAGGCCGGTGGCCAGCCGCTGCCGCAGCTCCTCCTTGGGCAACAGCTCCTTGTTCGGCTCGCGGTCGTGGAAGGCCTGGATACTGGCCACCGCGCGGGCACAGAGGGCGCGAAACACCTCCCCGGACAGGAAGGCGCGGCGCTCCTTGTCCACCAGCAGGACCATCCCCCGCGCGGAGGCCAGCTCCAGGGCCCGGGTCAGCGCCTTGGGCGCCATCCCCGCCTGGGCGAACAGCGCCTCCTGGGTCATCCCCGCGTAGCCGGCCTGCCGCAGCAGCCACTGCAGCCGGGCCTGGGCGTCTCCCTCCACCAGTGGGCGCAGCAGCAGGGCCGCGCCGCGCCGGCGCTTGGCCCCAGACAGCGCCAGGACCCGGCCACCGGCCACGGTGGTGCCCCGCCCGGGGATCACCCGGCTGCCGCGCAGGATGAAGCGCTGGTCGGGAAGCACCGCCACCGGGGTCTGCAGCCGCAGCTGGGCCAGGCCGGTCTCCCCCGGGCGCAGCTGGTCCAGATCCACCAGGGCCACCGTGGCCTCCACCTGCATCGTCCCCAGATGCAACAGCAGCTTGCTGCGCCGGGGCATCGCGTCCTCCACCGCCGGGAGCAGGGTCAGCTCCACATCCAGCATCCGTCCGGTGGGCAGCTCCCCGGCGCGGCAGAGCACCATCCCGCGGGAGATGGCGTCCGGCTCCACCCCCACCAGGTTGATCGCCGCTCGCTGCCCGGCGGTCACCCGGGCCACCGCCTGGCCATGGACCTGCACTCCGCGAATCCGCAGCGGCCCCTCCAGCCCCGGCAGCAGCGAAGCGGACTCCTCCACGTCCAGGTGGCCGGAGAGCAGCGAGCCGGTAACCACCGTCCCAAACCCCTTGATGGTGAACGCCCGGTCCACCGGCAGGAACGCCGGCCCCTCCGCGGGGCGCGCCGGCAGCGCCTTGCCGGCCTCGGCCACCGCGGCCTTCAGCGCCTCCAGCCCCTCTCCGCTCCGGGCCGAGCAGGGGACGATCAGCACGTCCTGCAGGAAGGTGCCCAGGCACAGCGCCCTGAGATCCGCGGTGAGAAGCTCCAGCCACTCCGGCCCCAGGTCCCCCAGCAGGTCGGACTTGGTGACGGCGATCACCCCGGCCCGCACTCCCAGCAGGCGGCAGATGTCCAGGTGCTCGCGGGTCTGGGGCATCACCCCCTCGTCGGCGGCCACCACCAGGATCGCCACGTCCACCCCGCCCGCTCCGGCGGCCATCGCCTTGACGAAGCGTTCGTGGCCGGGGACGTCCACCACCCCGGCCAGGGTCCCGTCGGGGAGGGTGAGGTGGGCAAAGCCCAGCTCAATGGTGATCCCCCGGGACTTCTCCTCCTTGAGCCGGTCGGTGTCGATCCCGGTCAGGGCCTTCACCAGGGAGGTCTTCCCGTGGTCGATGTGTCCGGCGGTTCCGATGATCATGGGAGGCGACCGGGCCCGGGGGCGGCTAGGCGCCCGCCTTGTCCGGATCCACGTCGAAGCGACCGTCCGCCGCCACCTCCTCGTAGTCCCAGGGGAAGACGATCAGCTCGTCGGTGACCAGCGCCGACCAGTCGGGCTCGAAGCCGTCCTGCCGCTGAACCAACGCGGCGGTGCGGATCTCCTTGGGACGCAGCTTCTCCGCCAGGGCCCGGGCCAGCTCCAGGGTGTCTCCGGAGGCGGCCACGTCATCGACGATCAAGACCCGCCGGCCGCGCAGCTCGGCTGGCATCTCGCCGTTCATCTTCGGGTTCCGGCGCCTCCCCTGGTCACGGCTGCGGCGGCTGATCCGCACCGGGAAGAACTCCGCGCGAAGCGCGCTGGCCAGCGCCCCGCCCACGAACACTCCGCCGTGGGCCACCCCGACCACGATCTCCACCGGGTAGGCCTTCTTCACCTGGCGCGCCATCTCTTGCACCAGGGTGTCGAATTGGGGCCAGGTCAGCTCCTTGACCCCGGAGCGGGACCGGGAGCGATCCGCGCCGCCGGAGTGCCGCGGGGCCTCGGCCTGAGGGGCGAGCACCACGTCCGCGGGGATGGAGACCAGGGTCTGGACTTCGTCCTTGGGCCGGCGGGAGACCTTGCGCTTGAGCAGCCTGGGCTTCACGAAGCCAACCTCTCTTCGACGATCCGGTCCGCCACCTGTTCGGGTCGCTGACCGGACTGCTGGGCGCGGGTGAGGATCAGTTCGATGGTCTCGTGGATCGCGGCGGCCCGGGAGTAGGCCTTGTCCCGATCATAGCCCACCACCTCGTGGGCGACATTGATCAGCCCCCCGGAGTTGATGGCGTAGTCGGGGGCGTAGACTATCCCGCGCCGGGCCAGCTCCTCGCCGTGCCGGGGCTCCTGCAGCTGGTTGTTGGCCGCGCCCGCGACCGCCTTGACCCGAAGCAGGGGCAGCGTCTGGTCGTTGATCGCCCCGCCCAACGCGCAGGGGGCGTAGAGGTCGGCGTCCGCCCGCAGCAGCTCCTGCTCGCTCAGCGCGGTGGCGCCGAACTTCCGGACCGCCTGCTCCACCCGCTGGGGCTGCACGTCGGAGACGAACAGCTTGGCCCCGCGGCGGTGCAGCTCTTCGCACAAGGCCAGACCCACGTGGCCTACGCCCATCACGCTGACCTTGAGCCCCTTGCAGTCGCTGCGGCCCCAGACGTGTTTGGCCACCGCCTCGATCCCCCGGGCCACTCCGAACGCGGTCACCGGGGAGGGATCTCCCGACGCGCCCTCCAGCCCCACCGCGTGACGCGTGCCCTTGCGCACCTGCAGCATGTCGCCCGGGTTGGTGCCCGAGTCCTCGGTGGTGATGTACCGCCCACCCAGGGTCTCCACCGCGCGGCCGAAGGACTGGAACAGCAAGGCGCGATCGAACGGGCCGGAGGGCAGCATGATCACCGCCTTGCCTCCGCCGTGCGGCAGTCCGGCCAGCGCGGCCTTGTAGGTCATCCCGCGCGCCAGCCGGATCACGTCCAGCACCGCCTCAGTCTCGTCAGCGTAGGTGGTCAACGCGCGGGTGCCGCCCAGGCCGGGGCCCAGCTTGGTGGAGTGCAGCGCCACCAGCGCCCTGAGCCCGGTCGCCGCGTCGGTGAAGAAGTGGAGCCCTTCGTAGCCGCCCTCGAGCAGCCTCGGGAAGTAATCCATGCCGGCCGAGATACCTGTGGACCCCCGAGGGGTCAACGACCGGCCTGCGCGATCAGCTCCCGGATGTCCTCCGCGCCGATGACGTACTGCGTTGCGCAGAACTCGCAGGTCACCGAGGCCTTGCCCTCCTTGGCCAGCAGGTCCTGCAGTTCGGGGACGCCCAGGGTGCGCAGGGCGTTGAGCACCCGCTCCTGGGAACAGCTGCAGGAGAAGGCCACCGGGAAGCGGGACATCACCTCCAGGTCCTCGTCCGGGAACAGCGCCTTGAGCACCGCCAGCGGGCCTTCGCCGCCGTGTTCGTCCACCGCCCGGCGGAAGCCGCCCTGCTCGCGCAGCGCCGTTCCCAGCTGGACCAGCCGGGGGCGGTCTCCATCCGGCAGCGCCTGCAGCAGCAGGGCCCAAACCCGTCCCAGGCCCTCCTCGCCCACCGCGGAGACCTCCACCACGAAGCGGCTGTCCACCTGATCCGAGGTGTGGAGGTACTCCTCCATGTCCAGTCCCAGTTCGAAGTGCTGCAGCGCCACCGAGGAGCGGTAGTGTTCGCCGTTGCCCAGGTCGCGCAGCACCGAGATGAAGCCCGCGCCACCGAACACCGCGCGGGAGTGCGCCGCCGGATCCCCCACGAAGGCCAGGTTCCGGTTCTTCACGTAGCCGCGGACCTGTCCCTGGGCATCAGCGTCCACGAACAGCCCGTGCAGCGGGCCCTCGCACTCGACCTGGAAGTTGAGCCGGGTGCCGTCCTTCTGCAGCGCGCCCAAAATCGCCCCCGCCGCCAGCCCCTGGGCCAGCATCGCTGCGGAGGTGGGGAACAGCTTGGCCAGGTCCCTGGCCTTCTGCGCGGACTCGGCCGCGGAGACGCACAGCACCCGGAGGTTGGACTTCTTCAACAGGCCACTGACGAGCTGGTCACCCATGGATTTCTTGTACCATCTCCAACGTCGGGCGCCGCCTGCCCAGCGCAGGTTGGAGTTGACCTGACCAGGACCCCGGGGTTCTCTGCCGCGCGCGTCGCGCCCAAAGCGCGCCTCGAACCCAAAGGGGAATCCCACATGACCCGTATCCTGACCGCAGTTGCCTTCCTGGCGGCCTCCGCCGCCTTCGCCCAGGGGCTGGAGCTGCCCGCGGCCAGCCCGGCCGCCAAGGTCACCCAGCGGATCGGCCTGACCGACGTGACCGTGGAGTACAGCAGCCCGGGCGTGAAGGGCCGCAAGATCTTCGGCACCGTGGTCCCGCTCAACCAGATGTGGCGGACCGGCGCCAACGGCGCCACCACCGTCACCTTCAGTCAGCCGGTGAAGATCGCCGGCAAGGACGTCCCCGCCGGCACCTACGGGCTGCTCTCCATCCCCGGGCTCAGCAACTGGACCTTGATCATCAGCAAGAACACCTCGGTCACCTCCCCCGACGCCTACAAGGAGAGCGAGGACGTGGTCCGGATCCAGGCCAAGCCGGAGCGGATCCCCGCCCGCGAGCGGCTGACCTTCCTGTTCTCCGACTTTGATGACGCGGGCGGCAAGCTGGACCTGGAGTGGGAGAAGGTCCGGGTGTCGCTGCCGATCGCGGTCGCCACCGCCGCGCAGGTGAAGCAGAACGTGGAGCAGAGCCTGGGCCAGGCCTGGCGGCCGTTCGCCAACGCCGCCCGCTACAACCTGGGCGCCAAGGGTGACCTGAACCAGGCGCTGACCTGGGCGGACCAGTCAATCTCCCTGCAGGAGAACTGGTTCAACGTCTGGACCAAGGCGGAGATCCTCAAGGCCCTGGGCAAGAAGGACGAGGCGCTGGCCCAGGCCCAGAAGGCCAAGGAGCTGGGCTCCAAGAATCCGCAGGGGTTCTTCTTCGCCGCCGACGTGGAGAAGGCGCTGGCCAGCTGGAAGAAGTAGCCCTTTTCGAAAAAGGCAGGACCCGCGGCGGTGGTGGCCTGGTGCCGCCACCGCCGTTTCCTTTTCTCCGGCTACCGCCCCAGCAACCGCCGGTACGCCGCCTGGTAGCGCTCCACCGCGCGCTGGCGGGGGAACTCGGTGCAGGCGCGCTCCCGGGAACCCTGGGACAGCCGGGTGTGGAGCGCCGGATCGCCCAGCAACTGGACCACGTGCTCGGCCATCCTCTCCACGTCGCCCACCGGGGCCAGAAAGCCGGTCTTCCCGTGCAGCACCACCTCCGCCACCCCGCCGGTGGCGGAGCCCACCACCGGGACCCCACAGCTCATCGCCTCCAGGGCGGCCAGGCCGAAGCTCTCGCTCTCCGAAGGCAGCAGGAACACGTCGCTGGCCCGCAGCACGTCCACGAAGCTGCGCTGCGCGCCGGTGAAGGCCACCTGTCCGGTGAGGCCCCGGTCCCGCACCCGCCACTCGGCGGCGGTGCGCTCCGGGCCGTCGCCCACCATCACCAGCACCGCCGGGGTGCGGCGGTGGACCCGATCGAAGATCTCGATCACGTCGGTGATCCGTTTGATCGGCCGGAAATTGGAGACGTGCACCAGCACCCGGGCTCCCAAGATTCGCGCGGGGTCCAGCCCACAGCGGCGCAGCACCTCGGTGCGATCCACCGGGGCGGGGGTGAACCGCTCGGTGTCCACGAAGTTGGGGATCACCTCGAAGCTGCGCCCGGGCGGCAGGCCCAGCGCTACCGCCGCCTCCTCCAGGAAGTGGGAGGGGCCGGTGAGGTGGTCGCTCTGGGCCAGCGCCAGGGCCACCATCGGCCGCAGCTCCGGCGAGCCGCCCACCACGGTCACGTCGGTCCCATGCACGGTGGTCACCACCTTGGGCGCCGCCTCCCCCAACGCCTGCCGCGCCAGATAGGCGCTGATCGCATGCGGCACTGCATAATGGACGTGCAGCACGTCCAGCCGCTGGCGGGTGCTCACCTCCACCATCTTGGAGGCCAGGGTCAGGGTGTAGGGGCTGTGATCGAACAGCGGATAGTTGATGTGCCCCACCTCGTGGAAGTGGACGTTCTGCTCGTTCCCCGCCAACCGCGCCGGCGGCGCCGCGCCGATGAAGTGGATCTGGTGGCCCAGCCGGGCCAACCCGAGGCCGATCTCCGCGGCCACGATCCCGCTGCCGCCCAGGGTGTGATGACAGGTGATGCCAATCCGCAGCGGCGCGCTCATGGGAGGAGGTCGCGGGTGCCGGGCTGGAAGGGTTGGATGGCGGCCAGCACCTGGTCGTGGAGGGCGCGGACCCCGAAGGCGGCGCCGAAGGTCGGCCAGCCGAAGCGGCGCTCCTGGGGGGCGCCACCGGGGAAGAGCGCGGTCTGCACACGCTGGAGTCGGGCCAGGGTCACGCTGCTTTGCAGTAACCGCGCCTGCCGGTAGCGGCCAGCAAACCGCCCGATGGCGCGCTGGAGCGTCTCCCGGGTGCGACGGACCGCCCGCTCCAGCTCCGGATCCAGCGCCAGCGCGGTGGTGGCTGCCTGCTCCATCGCTCCCCGGGTCGCCTCCCCCAGGGCGGCCTCCAGTGCGTCGGCGGTGGGATGGGCGGAGGCGCCTCCCAGCTGGTGCCGCTCCAGCAAGACCTCGGCGGGCTGCCCGGCCTCGGCGGCGGTGATCCCCAACCCCTCCAGCGCGCGGCGGGTCTTCACGTCGATCAGCCGGAAGCCGGCGCGGGGAAGGAACAGGGTGGGGGCCATCCCGAAGTGGCCATACAGCGGCCCCAGCTGCGCGGCGTAGCCCAGCTCTCCCGGCCCCCCGACGTAGGCCGCGGTGGGGAACAGCGCGTCCTGGAGGATCGGCCGCAGCAGCGCCGAGGAGCTGAGGCTGAACGGATCCCGGCGGGCCAGGGTGAACAGCGCGTCCCGGGTCAGGAGCCGGTCGGTCCCCACCAGCAGGTACTGCCCGTCCTCCTGGCGGTCCACCCGGTAGCGGGGGCCCTCGGCGCCGTCCGGATGCACGAACACCAGCGGCGACCCTGGGCGCACGTGCACCTGGGGTTCAAAGCCGGCGGCGCGGATCGCGGCGCAGCGCTCCTCCAGCACGAAGGTGATCCGCTGCTCGTCGCGCAGCGCGTGCGCCAGCATCGGCGCCCACAGCCGGGAGACCGCCGGCTGCCGGGGATCGAACAGGATCAGCCCGTCTCCGGAGAACAGCTCCGCCAGCATCCCGGCGAACGCGGAGGCCACCCGAGTGCCCGGCCGGTAGTGCCGGCGGACGATGGCCAGCACCTCCGCCGCGTCGGGACGTCCCTCCAGGAGCTGGGCCAGCTGCTCGACGCAGGCGGAGACGGATGGCCCCAAGGTCCGGTGACCGACCGGGACGCGATCGCCGTGCGGGGTGGGAGGATCGCAGAGGGCCAGCCGGCGGACGCCGGAGGGCTCTGTCTCGGTGGACGGCGTAGAGGAGTCCACCGCGGCGACGCCTGAGGCTTCTGCCTTCGGGGATGCCGCGGCGGAGTCCACCGCGGGCGGCTCCGCACCCGGAAACTCGCAGTGGTCGATCTCCGCGAAGTCGTGGTCCTCGGTCTGCAGCCAGAACACCGGGACACAGGGGACGCCGGTCTCCTCCTCCAGCGCCTGGGCGGCACGGATCGCGGTGGCCGCCTTGTAGAAGGTGTAAAGCGGCCCCAGGAACAGCCCCACCTGCTGGCCGGTGATCACCGCCACCGAGCCCGGCTGGGCCAGCCGCTCAAGACTGCGGGTCCGGGAGGCATCGGGGGGAAGCTGCGCCTGCTGACGCCGAAGCTCCTCCAGCAGCGCCGGTGCGACCGCGTTGCCGGCGGCCCGCGCCACCGCGCTCTTGCGGGTCGCCGGATCGCGCGCGTCCGCGCCGATCAACTGCAGTGCGGCCGGGTCTCTCTCAAGCCAGGCGGTGTAGATCGAGCGGGACATCGAAGGTGGATTTGAGGAGGGCTCGGGATAATACGTTGCCGCGTCCGGCGCCCCTGAAACCGGGGACCCCCCAGAAAATTTCAGCCCATGAACCGAATCGCCCTTCCCCTCACCTTCCCGTTCATCGCCGGCTCGACCCTGGCCCTGGGCGCCGCCGCCGTCCAGCCGGACGCTGCGCAGCTGTCCCTGGCGGTGCGCCGCCTCAACGTGGTGGGCAGCGTGCTGTACGTGGCCGCCCACCCGGACGACGAGAACACCCGGCTGCTCTCGTACTTCGCCAACGAGCTGCTGCTGCGCACCGCCTACCTGTCGATCACCCGCGGCGACGGGGGCCAGAACCTGATCGGTACCGAACAGTCCGAGCAGCTGGGGCTGATCCGGACCCAGGAGCTGCTGGCGGCCCGGGGGGTGGACGCGGCCGAGCAGCTCTTCACCCGCGCGCGGGACTTCGGCTACTCCAAGAACCCGGAGGAGACCTTCCGGAGCTGGGGCAAGCAGGAGGTGCTGGGAGATGTGGTGTGGGCGATCCGCACCTTCCGCCCGGATGTGATCATCACCCGCTTCCCAACCGATGGTGGCGGGGGCCACGGGCACCACACCGCCTCCGCGCTGCTGGCCGAGGAGGCCTTCGAGCTGGCGGGAGATCCGGCCGCCTTCCCCGAGCAGCTCCAGCACGTCCAGCCGTGGAGGCCGAAGCGGCTGGTCTACAACGTGGCCCGCTTCGCGCCGGGAGCGGACCAGCTGTTGCCCCAGGCCTTCACCCTGGACGTGGGCGCCTACAACCCGGTGCTGGGACGCTCCTACGGAGAGCTGGCCGCGGAGAGCCGCAGCAACCACAAGAGCCAGGGCTTCGGAGCGCCGCGACAGCTGGGCCCGCTGCAAGAGCAGTTCATCCTGGTGAAGGGGGAGAAGTTCGACCAGTCGCTCTTCGACGGGGTGGACACCCGGTGGGCGCGGGTCCCCGGGGCGGAGAAGGTGCAGGCGGCGGTGGACCAGGCCCGCAAGAGCTACTCGCTGGAGGCGCCGCACGCCGCGGTCCCCTCGCTGATCCAGGCCCGCGCCGCGCTGCAGGCCCTCCCGGAGTCACACTGGAGGAGCTTCAAGCTGGCGGAGACCGAAGGGGTGATCGCCGCCGCGCTGGGCCTGGCGCTGGACGCCCGCGCCGAGGACTACACGGTGGCGGTGGGAGACGCGGTGAAGGTGACCGCGATGGCGGTGAACCGCTCCCCGCTGGAGGTGAAGGTCCGGTCGATCCGCTGGCCGGGTGGAGAGATCGCCACCCCAGAGGCTGCGCTGGCCACCGGCAAGCCGTTCCTGTTGGAGAAGGCGGTGGCCATTCCCAAGGACACCCCGGTCTCCAATCCCTACTGGCTGGAGGAGGCGGGGACCGGCGGCCTGTACCGGGTGGTGGATGCGCGGCTGATCGGCCGGCCGGAGAACCCGCCGCAGCTGCCGGTGCAGTTCGACCTCCAGGTGGCGGGCGCCCCGCTGAGCGTCACCCGTCCGCTGGAGTACGTGTGGACCGATCCGGTGGAGGGTGAGCTGCGCCGCACGGTGGAGGTGACCCTCGCGGTGGTGGTCAGCCCGGAGCGCCCGGTGCTGATGCTGCCGGGGGGCAAGCCGCGCGCGGTGGCGCTGCGGTTGACCGCTGGCGCCGCCAACGCGCAAGGAACCCTGCGCTTCAAGGTGCCCGCCGGCTGGCGCGCCGAGCCCGCCTCCCTCCCCTACCGGCTGACCCAGAAGGGCGAGGAGCAGGAGGTCCGGGTGACCATCACCCCGCCCTCCTCCAGCGCCCCCGCGGCCACCCTGGAGATCGCGTTGGAGGACGGCACCCCGGCGCGTCACCGGATCCGGATCCAACACCGGCACATCCCGATCCAGGTGTGGCAGCCCCGGGCGGAGGTGAAGCTGGTCCCGGTGCAGCTGGCCCGGGGCGGCACCCGCCTGGGCTACATCCCCGGCGCCGGAGACCTGGTCGCCGAGGGCCTGCGTCAGGTGGGCTACGAGGTGACCGAGCTGAACGACACCGCGCTGGCCACCTCCTCGCTGGATCGCTTCGACGCGATCCTGATCGGGGTCCGCGCCTACAACACCCACCCGCGCCTGCTCCGGCTCCACCCGCGACTGATGGAGTACGTCTCCCGCGGCGGCACCCTGGTGGCGCAGTACAGCACCCAGAACCGCCTCAGCTCGGTGAAGTCACCGATGGGGCCCTTTCCGTTCGTGATCTCCCGGGCCCGGGTGACCGACGAGACCGCGCCGATGACCCGGGTGGATCCCAAGCACCTGGTGTGGCGCAAGCCGAACGCGATCTCCGATTCTGACTTCGATGGCTGGATCCAGGAGCGCGGCCTGTACTTCGCCGGGGAGTGGGATCCCCGCTACCAGGCGGTGCTGTCCACCCAGGACCCGGGCGAGCCTGCCCACCAGGGCGCGTTGATCATCGCCCGCCACGGCAAGGGCGCCTTCATCTACACCGGGCTGGCCTTCTTCCGGCAGCTGCCCGCCGGGGTGCCGGGCGCCTACCGGCTGCTGGCAAATCTCCTGGCCCACGGGAAGGCGCGCTGACCATGGCCCCCCCCAAGCAACTCCCCCCCAAGCCGGAGGTGGATGAGCCGCCTCCGGTCGGCGGCAGCTGGCGGAACGTGTACGCGTTCGTGCTCGGCGCGCTGGGGGTGACGATCGTGCTGCTGTTCTTGCTCACCAGGGCGTTCTCATGAGCGCGTTGGACTGGCTGGTCCTGCTGGGCACCCTGCTGGGGATCGCCACCTACGGGGTGTGGAAGACCCGCGGGGTCAGCGCCGAGGGCCACCTGAGGGGCGACCCCACGGTGCGCTGGCCCACCATCGGGCTGGCGGTGATGGCCACCCAGGCCTCGGCGATCACCTTTCTCTCCACGCCCGGACAGGCCTACGAGGACGGGTTGCGCTTCGTGCAGTTCTACTTCGGGCTGCCGCTTGCGATGGTGGTGCTGTCCTCGACGTTTGTGCCGCGCTTCTTCCGGGCGAAAGTCTTCACCGCCTACGAGCTGCTGGAGAGCCGCTTCGATCTCAAGACCCGGCTGCTGGCGGCGCTGCTGTTCCTCATCCAGCGCGGCCTGTCCGCGGGGATCACCATCTACGCCCCGGCGATCATCCTCTCGCGGGTGCTGGGCTGGCCGCTGGACCTGACCACCGTCGCCATCGGGCTGGTGGTGATCGTCTACACCGTAGCCGGCGGCAGCACGGCGGTGGCGCAGACCCAGAAGCTGCAGATGCTGGTGATGATGGGCGGGATGGCAGTGGCGCTGGTGTACGTGGTGCTGGCCCTGCCCTCCGAGGTCTCCTTCGGGGACGCGGTCTCGGTGGCCGGCGCGCTGGGGAAGATGAACGCCATCGACCTCTCCTTCGATCCCACCAGCCGCTACACCCTGTGGTCCGGCCTCACCGGCGGCTTCTTCCTGGCGATGGCCTACTTCGGCACCGACCAGTCCCAAGTGCAGCGCTACATCACCAGCCGGTCGATCGCGGAGAGCCGGATGGGGATGCTCTTCAACGGCCTGTTCAAGGTCCCGATGCAGTTCTTCATCCTGCTCACCGGGGTGATGGTGCTGGTGTTCCACATCTATGTGCAGCCTCCAGTCTTCTTCAACGAGTCGGAGCTGAAGCGGGTCCGGCAGACCGTCCAGGCCCCGGCGCTGGAGGCGGCGGAGGCGGCGCACGCGCGGGCGTTTGAGGAGAAGCGCACCGCCGCCCAGGCCTACGTGGCGGCGCGAGACAACACCGATGAGACCGCCCTGGAGACGGCGCGGGTGCGCCTGGTGGCGGCCGACCAGAAGATGCAGGCTGCGCGCGCCGACGCCAAGGCTGTGATCAAGGCCGCGCACCCGGACGCCGAGACCAAGGACGCCGACTACATCTTCATCTCCTTCGTGATCCGCTATCTGCCCACCGGGCTGGTCGGCCTGCTGTTGGCGGTGATCTTCAGCGGGGCGATGTCCTCTGTCTCCGGCGAGCTGACCGCCCTGGGCTCCACCGCCACCGTTGACTTCTACAAGCGGGTGCTGCGGCCAGACGCCACCGACGCCCACTTCCTGCGGATGTCCAAGGTCTTCACCATCGTCTTCGGTCTGCTGGCGATGTCGTTTGCCGCCTTCGCCTCGCTGATCGACAACCTGATCCAGGCGGTGAACCTGCTCGGCTCGCTGTTCTACGGGACGGTGCTGGGGATCTTCCTGGTGGCCTTCTACGTGAAGCGGGTGAAGGGAACCGCGGTGTTCATCGCCGCGCTGCTGGCCGAGTCGCTGGTGATCGGCGCCTTCCTGCTCTCGGACCTCGGCTTTCTGTGGTTCAACGTGATCGGCGCCGCGGGGGTGGTGGTGTTCGGCCTGCTGCTCCAGCAGATGTTGCCCCGGACTACCGACGCCGCTGCGGCGCCCGGCTAAGCCCCGCAAAAGAAGCGGGCACCTCCCGGAACGCTAGAAGCGCCCGAGACGTGCCCGCGGTCCGAAGCGGTCTGACCGTCTAGAACGGGATGTCGTCGTCGCCGCCCTGGCTGCCGCCACCCGGGGTGGGGCCAGGACCCATCGAGTCATCCATTCCGGGAGGCGGCGGACCGAACTCGTCCCGCGCCCCTCCGCCGCTGCGCGCTGCGCCGTTGCTGCGACCTGCCCCGGCGCCCGCGCCTGCTCCATCACGCCCGCCCAGGAAGGTGACCTGATTGGCCACCACCTCGGTGGTGTAGTTCTTCTTCCCTTCCTTGTCGTTCCACTCGCGGGTCTGGAGCCGACCCTCGACGTAGCACTGCCGCCCCTTCGCCAGGTACTCGCCGCAGAGCTCCGCCAGCTTTCCCCACACGACGATGCGGTGCCATTCGGTGCGTTCCTGCTTCTGCCCACCCTTGTCGGTCCAGGACTCGCTGGTCGCGATGCGGAAGTTCGCGACCGCCTGCCCGCCCGGAGTGAAGCGCACCTCGGGATCAGCGCCGAGGTTGCCGATCAGGATCACCTTGTTCACGCCACCTGCCATGACTGCCCCTTTGCGAGGACCTCACCGTTCCGGTGAAGTTCCGTTCGAGAACCCCTCCACCACGGAGAGGTTGTGCCTGCCCTGTTTGGGCGAGCGAATGTTCGTATAGCAGCCCCCCCTGACACCCAGAAGGCGGTCGTCCTAACTGGGATGCACTCCCAGTTTGAGATTCGGTAGTGGTTCCGGGGGGATCGACAACGCCGATCCGAGAAGCCCGCCGCCGTCGCCTGACCGCTGGCGCCGCTGCGCAGCTGTGCACCGCGCTGCACGGGTCCGCGGTCTCAGGCGTTGGCGCGGGCGCGGGCCCAGGCCGCCTGGACGCCCGAATTCTCCTTCTACGGCGCGGCCCTGCCCTCTGCGCACGCGGGCGCCGCCCGCGCTGGTCCGCCGTTTGCTGAGGGGTTAGCACCTGGCGCAGGGGCAAGGCCCGCGCCCAACCCACGGAGCTGTACCCATGTCCCGAAACATCCTCGGCGCCGCCCTCGCGGTGGCGCTGTCGTCCCTCGCCTGTTCACGCGCCCCCTCGGTCCAGGAGGTGGCGGAGACCACCGCCGTGGCCGCCGAAGAGCTGTCCGCGGAGGCGGGCCGGTCGTTCGACTCCGCCGGCAAGATGAGCAACCTCGGCGCGCTGGCGTCGCTGCCCGTCGCCCCACGGGCGATGCCGCCGGAGATCTCCACCCGGCTGGAGCCGCTGCTGAACCCGGTCCGCCACCCGGTGGTCCGCAGCCTGTCGGGCGGCGATGACGGCACCCCCAACACGCCGGGCGAGGCCTGGGAAGCGGAGGGCAAGAAGGCCGCCAAGTTCCTCCGCGAGCGCGTCTTCACCGAGGACAACCTGGAGGAGGAGACCTCGGACGCGCTCATCTTCCGCGTCACCGGTGAGGACCTCTGCGGCGACGGCACCCGGCCGCCGGAGCCCAGCTGCGTCAGCCACCTCGACAAGTACGAGATCCGCCTGCGGGCGATGCGGGCCGTCGAGGGGGCCGGCATCGACGTCACGGTACTGATGGGCCCCGACCGGCTCGAGCCCCTCCGGCTGGAGCTGGCCCCGACCCGGGCCGCCCTGCAGCTGGACGTGTCCGAGATCTGCGACACCTACGCGTACCTGGCGGGGGTCCATGACCAGACGATCGACCTGCCGACCCACTGCGAGGGCAAGCTGGAGCTGGTCGCGGAGCGCCACGGCGAGCACGACACCAGCGCGTCGGTGAACATCCTCAGCAACATCGAGGTGACCTTCGCGCGCTCCAGCGGCTTCCTGCCGCAGTCCTTCCGGACCCAGGCCCGCTCGCCGGCGTGGCGGGCCCGGTCCACCGGCGCCGAGCGCCGCATCACCCTGGACGTCGACCTGGGCGTGACCGACACCTTCTGGGGCCCGGCCACCTACCAGGTCGGCTCCCCGCTGAACGGCAAGCTCTGGCGGTACCACCTGGGCGGCGCGTCGCTGTCGACCAGCGTCGTCGAGGGGGACTCCGAGCTGCTGGTCACCAACCTCGGCGCCGGCGACGAGCAGTCGTACCAGGCTCTCGGCGACGACAAGCTCTACGCCTACGACCTCAACCCCACCACCGGCCGCCGCATCACCGCCCGAATCGTGACCAGCCCGGGGCAGGAGCCGGTGGTCCACCTGAGCCCCGCGGTGGAGGTGCCGGTCCGCATCACGCTGGCCCCGATGGCGGCGGACCCCGCCTTGGAGGTTCCGGCCTGGGCGCTGGACGAGTCCATCCAGCTGAGCCTCACCGGCGGCGCGACGGGCCCTGCCCTGCAGCGAATCCCGATGGACTGGAGCAACCCGGACGAGATGCCGGTGCGCTACACCCGGGTGGTCGCCGGCACCCTGCGGGCCATCGCCGATGAGCCCGGCGTCGAGCCGCTGGTGGTGGAGGCCGGCCAGTGCCTGGCGGAGAGCGACGACTGGGACGTGGACACCGCCCGGGCCCACCCGCTGACCCGCCGCTACACGGCCGCAGCCTGCCCGTAGTCAGGGCGCAGGACCGGGGGCAGCGGGAACCGGCAGGCGGCGGGCGGCGAGGTCCTCTCCCACTGCGAACAGTGGGATGCGGGCGAAGGTAGTCGGGGAGCGTGTGCCGCTTCTTCGTGGCGCTACCGCCGACGCTGCGGATCAACCCACGACTCACATACGCGTAGAGGGCGCCGGGCGAGGTGCCGCGCCAACTCGTCCCTCGGTCACTCGCAACCGTTTGATCTTCGACAGTGTCTGTCAGTAGGGTACGCCCGGTTGTCGCGACGACTCCGAGGGGGGCGCCGCGCACTGCAGCGCGTTCTGGGGGGATTTTGATGGTCTGTCGCGGAGAGATTGCAGCAGCAGAAGAAGTTTCGCGAGCGCGTTTCACAGTGCGTGTTTCCGCGTTGCTCGCCGTCCTGTTCTCCCTGGGAGCTTCGGCCCAGCCGGCTGCGACGGAGGCGCCCGGCCCGACCGCGCCGGTCTCAATGCGTGACGAGATCTTCGGGAAGCTCGAATACGACCGGACCTACTTCCAGTCGATCCTGGCGCTGAACGGTAAGGGCAAGACGGATGGCCGGCTCACCGCCCAGGAGTTCGCAGCCGAGGTGAAGCGCGCCCGTGCCAACCTCCCGGTCCTGGAGCGGATCTTCAACGAACGCGCCGGCTACAAGTCAGGCAAGGCGCTGTCCTTCCCGGGCCGTGACGAGGTCCACAGGGTCTACACCAACCTGATCACCCTCCTGAACATGCTCAACGCGTTTGGGCGCGCCGACTACAAGGCAGTACTCGACGCGGGGGAGCGGGTCACGGTCGCGGACCAGAAGGACTTCGGCCTCGTCCGCACCGACGATCCCCGCTACTACCTCAACCTCTACCGCGAATTCTTCTACCTGATGGCCGGCGCCAATTACCGGCTTGGCCGCGACTCCCAGGCGGTGAGCTGGCTGGCCCGCGCCGAGACCGACGTCACCCTTCAAGAACTGCGCAAGAAGCTGCAGATCGATCCCGCCTCCGGCCAGGAGACCCGCGCCGAGAAGGTGGCCAAGCTGCGGCTGAAGCCGCTGGCGGTGATGCCGTTCATCAGCCGCCAGCCCGCCAAGGAGACGGACTGGATGGGCCCCGGCCTGGCGGAGGTGCTGGCCAACGACCTTGTCCGCCACACCGATCTCCTGATCGTGGAGCGCAGCGGCATTGACAAGGTGCTCAAGGAGATTGGCCTCTCCCAGGCGGGGCTCACGGACGACAAGAACGCCCAGCAGGTGGGCCAGCTGCTCTCCGCCGGCACCCTTTTGGTGGGCTCCTTCCGCGCGGAGGGCGGCGAGGTCTTCCTCTCCTTGCGCCTGGTGGAAGTGCAGACCGCGCAGTCGGTGGCGGCGAACGACTCCAAATTCAAGGAGGCCGACCTGGTCCCCAAGGCGCGGGCCGCCCTCATCGATCTGCTCACCCAGGTGGGCTGGGTCTCCGAGGCGTTGCGCGAGGAGGTGCAGAACGCCCGCGCCCCCAAGACCGACACCCTGAAGAGCCTGGTGGAGGCCCGCCTACTCCTGGCCAGCAAGTCGGATCAGTCCAAGGCCCTCTACGCCAAGGCGATGAAGGACGACCCCGAGTACGCCAAGGCCTTCGACGACTTGGAGGCGCAGTTCTCCAACATCTCCTCGCTGGTGGCGGTGATGCCGTTCGTCAACGTCTCCGGCGTGGAGGACGACCTCTGGATGGTGACCGGCGTGTCCCAGGCCCTCTCCACCGACCTGCCCAAGATCGGCTTCACCCTGGTGGAGCGGACCCAGCTGGCCGCGCTGCTCAACGAGACCAAGCTGGGGCAGGTGCTGGATCCGGTGAAGATGCGGGGCGCGGCGCAGAAGGCCGCGGCGGATTTCCTGGTGGTGGGCAGCGTGCTTCACCAGGACCCCACCGTCCGGATCGACCTGCGCTTCGTGGAGGTGAAGAACGGCCTGGTGCTCAACGCGATGAGCGCGGAGGGCCGGTCGCAGGACTTCCCGGAGCTGCTCACCCGCCTCGCGGTCGACATCGCCCGCCGCTTCAACGAGAAGGTGTCCGACCAGACCCTGGCCCAGCTTGCCGGCAAGAAGATGAGCCGCGAGGAGTTCGAACGGTTCGCCCGCCAGGAGCTGCAAAAGGAGCGGCTGGCCCGGGTGGTCAAGCCGGTCACCGTCAAGGAGGGCCCAAGCCGGGCGCCCTTCTGGATCGCCGCCGGCACCGCGGCCGGAGGCACCGCGATCGCCGCACTGGGCCTGGGACTGGGAAGCCGCTACGGCGATGACGCCGCCTACAGCGAGGCGCTGCTGCGGGCGGCCACCCGCCCGGAGGATCAGGCGCGGCTGACCGAGGAGTTCGAGACCAACATCGGATTCGCCAACACCTTCAGCGTGGTCGGCTACGCCGGCGCCGCGCTGGCCGTGGGTTCAGTTGGGTTCCTGGTCTACCAGGAACTCTTCCAGCCGCAGTCGGTGAGGACCACCCTCGACGCAGGCGCGCCACCGCCCGCCGCAGCGATCTTTCCCTACTTCGGCGCAGCGCCCGGTGCCGCGGTGTTCGGAGTGGGCGGCACCTGGAGCAACCCGTGAACCGTCTCCCCCTCATCGCGTCTCTCCTCTCCGCGGCGGCGCTGGCCCAGGCCCCTGCCGCGCCCGCCACCCCCGCCACCCAGGACGTGGAAGCGGTGGGAGAGGCAGCAATCATGGACGGCAACAGGGCCCTGGCGCGGGACCGCGCCATCGAGGACGCCCTCCGCAAGGCGGTGGAGCAGGCCTGCGGGACGATGGTGGTGGCGTCCTCCGAGACGCGGGACTTCAAGCTGGTCTCGGACAGGATCCTCACCCAGGCCAAGGGGTACGTCTCCAAGTACGACGTGCTCAGCACCAAGGAGGATGCCGGGGTCCTCCAGGTCCGCATCGCCGCCAAGGTGGGGACGGACAAGCTGGCCACGGATCTGGAGGCGATCGGCCTCACCCTGGCGCGCAAGGGAATGCCACGGGTGGCGATCCTGATCGCCGAGCAGCGGATCGACGAGGAGAAGCCGGCGGCCTGGTGGGGCGCGCAGGACGGCAAGGCCGCGGCGGCGGGGGCGATGAAGATCGACCAGCGCCTGGTGGAGAACGCGGTGCTAGCGGAGTGGACCCCGGCTGGTTTCACCTTCGTGGACACCGAAGCGCTGGCGGGCAAGGTGAGGGCCGCGGGGATCGTCACCACCTCGCCGTCGCAGGAGCAGATCCGCGAGATCGGCGATCTCTCCGAGGCGGACGTGGTGATCTTCGGCACGGCGGTCGCCACCAAGCAGCAGGACCAGAAGAACCTCCTCCAGGGCATGAGCCAGGGAGCCGAGACGGTCTCCGGCGTCACCTGCACCGCCACCATCTCTGCGCGCGCCTTCAATGCCGACTCCGCGGAGGTGCTCACCGCCGCCGAGGCCACCTCCCCGGCGTTCAACCAGGGCGCGCTCTCCTGCGGAAGGGACGCGCTGGTGAAGGCCGCCGGAGAATTCCAGGCCAAGCTGCAGAAGGGCCTGATCGCCGCCTGGAACCGCCAGCTGGGCGGCAGCGCGAGGGTGCGGCTGAGGCTCTCCGGGATCGACTCCCTGAAGACGCTCAGCACCTTCAAGCAGCTGGTCCAGAGCACCATCCGCGGCGTCCAGCAGGTGGATCAGAAATCCTTCAGCAAGGGCAAGGCGGACCTCGATGTGCGCCTGCAGGGAACGGTGGATGCGTTCGCCCAGGAACTGGAGTCCAAGAAGATTGGCAAAAAGAGGATCAGCGTCATCTCGATGACGGCCAGCGTGGTCGAGGCGCAACTCAGCCAGTAGCGGATCCCCCATTCCAGCAACCCCATCTGGAGCACCGATGCGTCTAACGTTCTCGCGCCTTCTCGTCCTCGCCAGCCTGCTGGCCTTCGCCGCCTGCCGCAGCGTCGAGCGGCCGGACCTCCCCACCCCGGAGTGCAACCACGACTCCGACTGTCCCACCGGCGAGGTGTGCGGGCCGGGCGGCAGCTGTGGCCCCCAGTGCGCCGAGGACCGCGACTGTTCGACCCCCCGGTTGTGCAGCTCCGGCGCCTGCACCCTTCCCACCGGGCGCTGCGAGGTGGACGGCGACTGCGGGGCCACCCAGGCCTGCGGCTTCAACTGGACCTGCGCCACCCGCTGCGCCTCCAGCTCCCAGTGCGCCACGGGGGAGGAGTGCCTGGGTGGGATCTGCCTCTCGCGGGCGGATGGCGAATGCGCGCGCGCCTCCGACTGCACCGCCGGGAAGATCTGCAGCGCCGCCGGCGCCTGCGTCGACGAATGTGTCACCAGCTCCGACTGTGACGCGCCCCGGGTGTGCTCCAGCGGGAGCTGCCTCGTCCCCGCCGGCCGCTGCGAGGACGACTCCCACTGTGCCTCCGGCGACGCCTGCGGCTTCAAGGGCACCTGCACCCAGAGCTGCACCAGCACCACCCAGTGCGCCGCCGGGTTCGTCTGCCTCGCCCAGCTGTGCCTAGAACAAGGGCCCAGCGAATGTTCGCGCAATTCGGACTGCTCCACCGGCCAGGCATGTGTGGACAACCGCTGCGCGGCCGGCTGCATCGATGACAACGACTGTTCGGTGGGGGCGACCTGCTCCTCTGGCTACTGCACCCCGCAGGTGCCCCAGTGCGTGGACGCCTCCAACTGCCAGGCGAGCGAGGCCTGTTCGCCGCAGGGCAACTGCGTGGTGGCCTGTAGCGTCAGCGGCCAGTGCCAGACGGGCGAAGTCTGTTCGGCCGGCGCGTGCGTGGTCTCCAACGCCGGCACCGCCACCGTCTCTGGATCGGTCCGCTTTGCCGGGTTGACTGATCACTCCGGGGTCACCGTCTCCCTGCGCGGGCCCAATACGGTGAGCATCCTCACCACCGCCAGCGGCGACTACACGCTCTCCGGGCTCAGTGCCGGGCTGTACCTGGTGGTCGCCACCGCCAGCTCCAGCGCCGAAGAGCGGGTGGAGCGGGAGCTGGCCGCCAGTCCGGGCGTGACCACCACCGCCCCCACGATCAGCTTCACCCCGGTGGGTGAGATCCGCGGCACCGCGCAGCTTGCGGGGCGTACCACCCACACCGGGATCCAGGTCTTCGTCACCGGCACCAGCACCGGGGCCTCTACCGACGCGGCGGGCGCCTTCTCGATCAAGAAGGTCCCGGTGGGTTCGCACGAGATCGTGGCCAGCTACACCGGGTTCACGCCCGCGGGCGTGGCGGGGCTGGCGGTGACCAGGGGCGGTTCCACGGTGGCTCCCTCGCTCACCTTGCAGACACCACCCAACACCGCCGGCTCTTTCGCCTTCTCCTCCACGCCGCCCCAGGTGGCCTACCAGGGCCGGCCATACCTCTACGCCGCGGTCGCCGGTGGAGCCGGGGTGACCTCGGTCAGCTATTCGGTGGCCGCCGGACCCGTAGGCTTCAGCATCAACAGCAGCACTGGCCTGGTCACCTTCACCGCGGACCCCAACCTCGTCCCGAGCGGGAACCACACCGTGGCGATCGCGGCCAACGGCGGCGGCCCGATTGTCTACCAGGTCTACACCCTGGAGATTCGCGGCCAGTACGACTCGGTCTACGCGGGTGACTTCTTCGAACTGGATGAGCAGGCCGGGGTGATCTGGGGCGCGCACAACGGCGGGCTGTTACGGATCGCCGGAGCTTCAGTCGACAACGTGCCCAGCGACACCGGAACGATCACCGGGCAGGTGGGCACGGTCAGCCTTGCCAACGGCGGTGCCCTCACCTCGTTGCAGGTCCCCGGAGGGACCCTCGCTTCGGTGAGCGGCTCCTTCGGACCGGTCTCGGCGGCATGGCCGGGCGGGACCCTGGGCGCGGTCACGCCCCTGGATCTCCTCACCGTGAGCCAGGTTTCGCCGGTGGGTGGGACCCTGACCAGCCAGGTGAGGGCGCTGGATTCGGATGTGATCTCCGCCCTCACCTACGTGCGCGGGACGGTGGAGGCGACTTCGGATGGGCGCGCCACCCCCACGGCGATCCGCACCGACACCGGCGTCGCCACCGGGGTCGCCGCCACCGTGCTCACCGACACCGCCGCCAGCTGGACCGCGGATCTCTCCACCCGCTGTCTGGCCAGCCCGGAGGGTGGGAGGATCGACATCGCCAGCAACACCCCCACCGAGATCACCATCACCGGGGCGGACCTCACCTTCGACTTCTGGGCCGGCCGCCGCTACTTCATCGTCGACTGCGCCGCCGGAAACGCCACCTTCGTGCTGGAGGATCTGGCGGCCACCTTCCCCAGCCTGAGCGGGCGCCGGCTGGACCTCTATCTGCCCGGGCAGTCGCTGGGGAACTTCGTGGTGCTGGCGGGCAACACCGCCACCACGCTCAGCTTCGTGGCGGCGGTGAACCAATACTCCAACCTCGCCGCGCTCGCCTCGGCGGGCGGCTTCTACATCGTCGCCCAGGCCAACAACCTGCTCGCGGTGACGATGACCGACAGCACCCAGAACTTCCCCGCCAGCCTCACCACCGCCAACCAGCTGGCGATCGACGACTCGACCAACTTCACCATCGTCAGCAACACCGCCACCACCATCACCTATTCGGTGGCGCTGGGCGCGGCGAACTTCCACATTCCCGGCGCACGCTGGCGGCTGACCGAGAAGAACAACCCCTGGAACACGCTGGTCACGGTGACGCTGCCGGCCTCCAACTTCACCGCCTCGCAGGTGGGGCGCTATCTGTTCTTCGACGCCAACTCCAAGCGCTACTTCATCACCGCCCACACCACCACCACCGCCACGGTGCGGGTCCCCAACAGCGACTTCAGCCTCAGCGCCTGGGTGGGCTCGGAGGTGGCGGTGGTCACCGGCACCACCGGGAGGCCCACCCTGCAGGTGACCGACTCGGTGGGAGGGCTTGTCCCCAACCGCTGGGCCGGGCTGTCGCTGCAGCGGCGCACCCCCGGCGGGGCGTCTCCGTACAGCCTCGAGGGCGCCATCATCAGCAACACCGCGACCGAGATCGTCTTCCAGCCGGCGAACTGCGGCACCTGTCCACTGGCGATTGCCAGCGCGCGGCTCCGGCTGGCTGGCGCCAGCTACGTGGTGGGCCTCGACGACGAGGGTGCATACCTGAGAGTGGACCTCACCGGCGGCGCGCAGAGCCCGGACGCCCTGGTGGGTCGGGTGGTGGCGCTGCTACAGGATCCCAGCCGGCTGGCGAACGTGGTCGGGAACGGCCCGGACTGGGTGGATCTGGAGGTCGACGATTCGGTCTTCGACACCTTCGCGTTCCTCTCCGCGGGGAGCCAGCTGTGGCTCTCCCGGATGGGCGCGCCCGTTGCCCAACCCACCTGGCGGCTGCGGGTCGCCGACTCAGCCGGCGGGCTGGTCCCTGGCGCATGGGTGGAGCACTTCGTGATCACCGAGTCCGGACAGGTCTCTGGACGTGTGCTCTCCAACGACGCCTCGGTGTTCGAGCTCTCCACCACGGTGGCGAATGCGCTGGCCTACACCCGGAGTGGTGGCACCTATGCGATGGCGCAACCCACGGTGGTGGGCGGCTGCTCCGGCGTCCCGGTCACCGGATGGATCCCGGCCACCGTCAGCCTGGCGGGCGCCACGCTGCTGGCAAACACCTACGACACCCTGCGTACGCAGAGCGGCAAAATCTTCCCGGTTCGGAGCAATGACACCGGCGGCGCTCTGGCGGAGGTGTGTCCAGTCGCCTTTGGCGATCTGCTGTTCGCGCGCGGAACGCAGGGGACCCTGACCCGAGGAACCAGCCTGACCATCACCGTGGAGGATCCCCTGGCCAGCTACGCCCCCGGCGGTCTGGTGGGCCAGAAGCTGGCGATCATCCGGATCAGTGCGGGGTCCTCCAACGTGGGCGCCCGGACGCCGGTGCTGGCCTCCAACACCGCGACCCAGCTCAGCTTCTCCGTCGTGAACAGCGACTGGTTGAATATCCTGGACGAGGTGGCGCCGGGCTCCCGCTACGTGGTGGTGCAGGCGGACGAACAGGTGCGCTTCACCGCCCAGACCTCGCTGAACCTGGCGCTCGGTTCGCTGGAGGGGAGGCTGGTCTCCCTGCTCAACCTCGGGACCACCACCCGGATCCCGGCGATGGTGGATTCGCACACCGCATCCGAGCTGACCCTGCTGGTGGACGATAACGACTCGGATGAGCTCTTCCTCACCGACGCCAAGGCCCTGGACGCCGTCTCCACCAGCAATGGCTACGTCTTCAAGGTGACCGACCCCTCGAAGAGCTTCACTCCGGGAGCGCTGGTGGGACGCACCGCGGAGCTGGGCTGGGTGAGGATGGAGGTGGTGCGAAACACCGCCACCGAGGTGTGGATGGCCACTGCGTCGGCCAGCGCGAATACCACCGCGGCCAGCGGGGCCCCCTACCGGATCATCCTGGGGATGGACTATGCCGGCTACGTGGCGGCGATGCCGGATGGCAGCGCGATCACCACCGCCTCCAACCAGCTGGTCCAGGTGGACCTGGCCGGCGTGCGGCGGGCCTTCACGTCGCTGGGGACCTCCTCCACCACCCTCACGCTCTCCCCCCGGCCGGCCGTGCGGCGGATCGTGCAGAGCTCGGTCACCGTCAATGGGTTCAACACCATCGTGGTGCAGGGTCCGCCCATGGTCCCGGGCGCCCACGCCGGCGGCTTCGTGCGGCGCTGGACGTTCGACAGCTGGGACGACGGGCCGGTGGTGGACAACACCGCCACCACCCTAATCGTGGCGGAGTCCTTCTACTCCCCGGTGGGGAGCGTCCTCTTCCTGGAGGACTACCACTTCACCGTCCAGGGCGGGGGGCTCACCCCCGGCGCACTTGCAGGGAAGACGCTGCGGATGAACGGCCTCAACTTCCTGATCCGGTCGAACACCGCCACCGAGATCGCGCTGGCGCCGGCGAACAGCATCTTCGATGACGAGCTGCCCCCCGCGGCCTCTCCGGACGGAACGATCGCCCAGGTGCTGGACGGGCTCTCCAGCTTCCAGATCACCGGGCTGGAGGATGACGGCGCCGACGGCTTCTACGTGGGTCAATCTGACCGGCTCACCCACTTCAACGGCACCACCTGGACCAGCTACGGGTGGAAGGAGACCTCGACGGTGTTTGGCACCGGGACGGTGACCGGGCTGAACACCTCCAGCGTGATCGACAGCGGGGCGAGCTATCCGGTGGACTCGCTGGTGGGCAAGCGCCTGCTCCTCTCGTCCGGCATGCAGCTGATCGTGGCGAACACCACCACCGAGATCTCGGTCACTCCCGGGTTCCGCTATGGCAGCGGATCCCTCCGGCGGAGCCTCTGGCCTCTGATCGGAGACGGGTACGCGATCCTCGACGCCGACGGCTTTGGCGGCAACGTGCAGACCCTCTCCCGTGCCGGTTCCTCGCTCTTCGTGGGCACCTCCGGCGAGGGAGTGTTCAAGAAGGTGGGGAGCACCTGGACCCACTACACCGCGGAGAACACCGAATCGTCACCCGGGGCCGGGGACGGCCTCGACAGCAACTACGTCTACGGGTTGGCCGCCACGGGCCCAGACTCCTTCTGGAGCACTCCGGAGAACAGCTCGGTGACCCACTTCGATGGGTCCACCTGGACCACGCTCACCAAGGAGAACACCGAGAGCGCGCCGGGGGCGGGGGACGGGCTCCACAATGACTACGTGCGGCGGATCCACGCCGAGAACGGCGAGGTCTGGTTCTGCTCCTACGACGGCGTTACCCGGCTCCGCGGCGGGGTGTTCACCCAGTTCACCGCCAGCCTCGACTTCGAGGAGGTGTGGGACGTGGAAATCACCTCCACCGGCGACGTGCTGATCGCCAGCGAGAATGACGTGGGGCTGGTGAAGCTGGTGCCCTGACGTCCACGCACGCGCGGGAGGGAAGCAACCGGGCGGAAAATTCTGTGCCGCGCGACCTCCCCGTGAGTCGGCGGCCCTTCCTGCCCACCCAGCGAGCGACCCACCAAGCGGTCCGGGTGCGCCTCCGGGCGGACGCCTACCTTGTCGAAAGGAAGGTGGGTACCGATGAAGATCCTCCTGACGATCGACGATTCACACAGCGCCGCGGCGCCCATCCGGGAGGCGGCGACCCGCCCCTGGCCGGAGGGGACGGTGGTCCGGGTGATGACCGTGCTCGAGCCCATCTCGTCGGCGGCGTACATCCCCGAGGCGCCGATGGTGCCGCTGACCTCGCCGCTGGAGCTGCAGGTCCAACAGGATGAGGCGCTGGGGATGGTAGCCAGCGTGGGCCGGATGCTGTCGCCGCAGGGGCTGATCGTGGAGACGGTGGTCCGCCAGGGCGCAACCGGCCGGACGATCGTGGAGGAGGCGGCGGAGTGGGGCGCGGATCTGATCCTGATCGGATCCCACGGGCGGACCGGGCTGCGCCGGGTGCTGATGGGCAGCGTGGCCCAGTATGTGACCGCCCACGCCCGCTGCTCGGTCGAGGTGGTCCGCAGTGGCCCAGGCGAGGAGGAACACGCCCCCTAAGCCCTGAAGCCTGGCTACAGCACCAACCGCAGCCGCAAGCCCAGCCCGGTGGTGTAGCCCACCGCCGCGCGGCGGATCCTCCCCTCCCCGGAGAGGAAGTAGGTCGTCGGGAAGCTGTCCACCTTGAAGGCCTGCATCAGCGCGTCGTTGCCCAGCAGCACCGGGTAGTCGACGCCGTTCTTGCGAACGAAGCGTTCCACCTCCTCCCGACCCTCGAAGGCCAGGGCGACCGAGACCACGTTCACCTCGCTGCCCTTGCTGCGGGCCAGTGAAGCGAAGGTGCCGGCGTCCTGGGCGCACACCCCGCACCACGGAGCCCAGAAGTGCAGCACCGTGGGCTTGCCGAGCAGGTCCTCGGAGCGCCAGACCTTGCCCTCCAGGTCGCGCAGCTCAAAGGCCGGCGCCAGCTCGCCCGAGGACACGAGCTTCCGGGTCTGCCAGGCGAAGACCAGCCCCAGCAGCAGCAGGGCCAGGACCCCCTCTTGCACCCAGCCCACCCAGCGCCGCCGCCGCTTGAGTTCCTTCCACTTCCGCCACGTCTCGCGCATCCACGCTCCTCCCGGTCAGTGATCGCTCAAGAGCCAGCCGGATCGCAAAAGGAAACAGCGCGGGAGGGCTTGGCGGCCCGGCCGGACCTCAGGCCCCGGTGGTGAACCGCCAACTGCGCCGCCAGGACGTACCGTTCAGCATGGCGGAAGGTGCCCATGACGACCAGGATACGGGCAGTGTGCCGGGCAGCAGCACGCGCGCTTGCCAAGCCCGACCGCCGATCCCGCGCCGGCTGCGACTTCCGCTTCTTCTTCGAGCCCGAGGCGCCGGCCGACTTGGCGGTGCTGCCGTCCTTCTCGCGCCACGACGCTCAAGAAGGTTGGGCGCTGACTTGAGGGAACGTTCAGAACAGCTCGGGGCGCGACACCTTCCCGCGCAACAGCGCGTGGGCCTCGTCGCTGAGCTCGACGCCGGAGTTCCTCGCTTGCCAGGCGATGACTTCAGCGCTGGCGGTGTACTTAGCGCCGAGCTGCTTCAGGATCTTCGTTGGATTCGTTGGATTCGCCGCCTGCGCGAAGGCTGCGGCAACGATCGTGGTCGGGACCAGCAACTCGGCGGCGAAGGCATTGGCTCGTGACTCGAGTGGCAGCGGCGTCCGGGTGAACACCTCTCCGAACGGCAAAGCAGCTCGGCGATCCACGATCAGGTGGCAGAGTTCATGGGCCAGGGTCGCGTTCGCGCCCGGCGCGGTCTGCGCGTGCCGGCCGATCCTGTTCAGCAGGACGGTCGGGCCGTGACGCCTTCCCCACACGGACAGCGCATCGACGTGTGACGCGCTCAGCTCGAACCGGCGTGGCGGGACGCCCAGCTTCTTCAGGAGGTCGCCAGCATCGACCGGCCCTGTCCCAAGGGCGAGCTGCTCGCGAAACCAGATCGCCAGCAGCTTCCCCTGCTCGGCCCAAGTCTCTGTGGCGCACTGGCGGAGAATCGCCTCGGCGGCGCTCGACAGCCCGTCGAGCTTGGGCGTTGCGCGAAGCCGCGTCCGGCGCACCCTTCCGAGGATACTTTGCAGTTCCTTGGCGGAGACAGCCCCGCGAAGGCCGCGGGCGACGGCGAGCATCTCGTTCTGCTCGAAAGGCCCCGCGCTCGGCACTTCGAACGCCTTCCAGAACGGGTCCTTCCCCGCGACGTTGTGCAGCGTCACCAGTGGCGTCCCGGCGTAGATGGCCGCCAGCTCGTCGTTTCGGCGCACCGTCCGCTTGCTCCATCCCTGCATCGCGGCTTGTGCACGCGAATCCAGGCTCGTCTTCAGCCGCTCGGCAACGGCCTCGCCGAGCTGACCCAGGACCCCGAACAGCTCGTCCTTGGGCAGGAGCGCGCGGACGGTGGTGGACGACGCCCACGCCATCCTGCCCTGCGCGACGATCCACAACGCTCGCAACCCCAAGCCCTGCAGGCCGAAGGCGAGATCGTGGGCGTGGCGGAAGTCCCAGACCTCCTGCTCGAACTGCGACCGGGCAGGCTCGAGCAAGACCGTCGCGCGCTGCTCGGCGAGGGAGGGAAGCTGATCGGGTGCTCCCGGCGCGAGGCCGAGAGG
>JALYOC010000160.1 GCA_030857095.1 Myxococcota bacterium
CCCCCGCCACCGCCCAGGGCGCAGCCCGCCGCGCCTGTCACCCCGGTACCGGCCCGTGATCCCTCTGCCGGCGGCGTGTCCGACGGTGGGTTCCCCGCCGACGCGGTGGACGCCGGTGCCGCGCTCGACGCCGGGACGCCCGGGGGGGGCGCCCGGTGAGCCACTTTCCGCAGAAGAACGGCCGGCTGCACGCCGAGGGCGTGGCGCTGGAGAAGGTCGCCCAGGCGGTGGGCACCCCCGCCTACGTCTATTCGGCGGCCTCGCTTCGGATGGGATTCCGGGCGCTGGATCAGGCGTTTGCCGGCAGCGAACACCTGATCTGCTACTCGGTGAAGGCCAACTCCAACCTGGCGATCCTCAAGCTGTTCTCCGACGCCGGGAGCGGCTTTGACATCGTCTCCGGAGGAGAGCTGGCGCGGGTCCTGGCCGCCGGCGGGCAACCCCAGCGCACCGTGTTCTCCGGGGTGGGGAAGACCACCGAGGAGATGGCCCGGGCCCTGGCCGCTGGGATCCTGCTCTTCAACGTGGAGAGCGCCGAAGAGCTGTTCGCCCTGGACGCGGTGGCCAGGAAGCTGAAGAAGAAGGCGCCGTTTGCCCTGCGGGTGAACCCGCACGTGGACGCCAAGACCCACCGCTACATCTCCACCGGCCTCAAGACCTCCAAGTTCGGGGTCCCGTTCGCCGAGGCCCGGGCGCTGTACCGGCACAGCCGCCAGCTGAAGGGGCTGGTGGCGGCGGGGGTGGACTGCCACATCGGCTCGCAGCTGACCGAGTCCTCGCCGGTGAAGGCAGCCCTCTCCAAGGTGGCCGGCCTGTACCGCCAGCTTCGGGGAGAGGGTCACCCGCTGCGCTACCTGGACGTGGGCGGCGGGTTGGGGATCACCTACCGGGATGAGACGCCGCCCTCGGTGGAGGAGTACGCCATGGTGGTCACCCAGGCCGCCCGGGAGACCGGCGCCACCCTGGTGCTGGAGCCGGGCCGGGTGCTGGTGGGAAACGCCGGGCTGCTTCTGACCCGGGTGCTGTACCGCAAGAAGACCCCCGCCAAGCGGTTCCTGATCGTGGACGCGGGGATGAACGACCTGATGCGCCCGGCGCTGTACGAGGCGCACCACGAGATCCAGCCGGTGGTCTCCCGCAAGGGCCGCACCCAGGTGATGGACGTGGTGGGGCCGGTCTGCGAGTCCACCGACGTGCTGGGCCACGCCCGGCGGCTGGTGGTCCCCAAGGCCGGAGCGCTGCTGGCGGTGCGCACTGCCGGGGCCTACGGGATGAGCATGGCCAACAACTACAACTCGCGCGCCCGCCCGCCCGAAGTCCTGGTGGACGGCAAGGCTTTCCGGGTCATCCGCGCCCGGGAGACCCTGGAGGATCTGTGGCGCGGCGAAGCGGTGTGAGTGTAACAAGTCCCCCCTTGGAGGAACCCCGATGGCCATCCGCACTTTTGAAGGATCGATGACCGCGCTCGCCACCCCGTTCCGTGACGGAAGGGTGGACGAGGAGGCGTACCGCAAGCTGATCCGCTACCAGCTGGAGAACGGCACCGAGGTGCTGGTCCCCTGTGGCACCACCGGGGAGGCGGTCACCATGTCCGCCGAGGAGCAGACCCGGGCGGTTCAGATCGCGGTGGAGGAGGCCAGGGGCAAGGCGGCGGTGGTCGCCGGGGCCGGCGCCAACGGCACCCAGGCCACCATCGACAACGTCCGCCGGGTGCGGGAGGCCGGCGCCGACGGGGCCCTGGTGGTGACGCCCTTCTACAACAAGCCCACCCAGGCGGGGATGGTGCAGCACTACCGGCAGGTGGCCCAGGCCAACCCCGGCTTCCCGATCATCCTCTACAACGTGCCCGGCCGGACCGCGGTGGACCTGCTGCCGGAGACCTGCGAGCGACTGTGCGAGTTCCCGGAGGTGGTGGCGATCAAGGAGGCCACCGCCAGCATGGTCCGCACCATCGACATCCTCGAGCGCTGCGGAGACCGGCTGACCCTGCTCTCCGGTGACGACTTCACCGCGCTCCCGTTCATCGCCTGTGGCGGCAAGGGGGTGATCTCGGTCTCCGCCAACGTGGCCCCCCGGATGATGTCCGACCTGGTGGCTGCGGCCCGTCGCAACGACCTGGCCGCCGCCCGGGCGCTGCAGGTGAAGCTCAACCCGCTGCACCGGCTGCTGTTCGTGGAGAGCAACCCGATCCCGGTGAAGTGGGCGCTGCACCAGATGGGGCTGTTCGGGCCGGAGATCCGCGCCCCGCTGGTGCCGATGTCCGAGGTCCTCGCGCCCCCCCTGGAGGCCGAGCTGCGCCGGCTGGGGCTGGTCTCGTGAGTCCGTCCCTGCGGGTGGCGGTGGTGGGCGCCGCCGGCCGCATGGGCGGCGCGATCATCCGGCTGCTGACCACCACCCCCGGACTGCAGCTGGTGGCGGCGGTGGATCGCCCCGCCTCCTCCGCGGTGGGGCAGGACGCCGGCGCGCTGGCCGGGGTGCCCCCCACCGGGGTGGCGGTGCAAGGAGAGCTGGCCGACGCTCTGGCCTCCTGCGGCGCCCAGGTGGTGATCGACTTCAGCTCCCCGCAGTCCAGCCCCGCCGTCGCCGAGACCTGTGCCCGGGCCAAGGTGGCGGTGGTGATTGGCTCCACCGGGCTGGATCCCGCCTCCCGGGACCGGATCACCGCCGCCGCGGGCAGCGTCCCGGTGGTGATGGCCCCCAACATGTCGGTGGGGGTGAATGTGCTGTTCAAGATCGTGGAGGACGTCACCCGGGCGCTGGGGACGGACTACGAGGTGGAGGTGCTGGAGGCGCACCACCGGCTCAAGAAGGACGCACCGTCTGGAACCGCGCTGCGGTTGGCGGAGGCGGTGGCCGCCGGGCGGGAGGGTCCCTCTCCCTTGCGCCACGCCCGGGAGGGGCTGATTGGGGAACGCCCCCGCGACGAGATCGGGATGGCGGTGCTGCGCGGCGGGGACGTGGTGGGCGAGCACACCGTGTACTTCTTTGGCGAAGGAGAGCGGGTGGAGCTGACCCACCGCGCCACCAGCCGGGACCAGTTCGCCCGCGGCGCCCTGCGGGCGGCGCAGTGGTTGGCGGGCAGGCCTCCGGGGCTGTACGACATGCAGGACGTGCTGGGACTGAGGGGCGTGAAATGAAGTTCTGCCGTTTCCGGTTGGCGGGCAACGAGGCCTGGGGCGTGATCGATGACGACGACTTCGTCACCGCGCTGCCGGGTGCCCCCTGGGAGACCCCCGAGCCGCGCCGTGGCGCGCTCCGCGAGGCCCTGGTGGAGGTGGAACTTCTGGTGCCTTCCCTGCCCTCCAAGATCCTCTGCGTGGGTCAGAACTACCGCAAGCACGCGGCGGAGATGGGTAAGCCGGTTCCCGAGGAGCCGCTCTTGTTCCTCAAGCCGCCCTCGGCGCTCAACGCCCACCAGAACCCGATCGAGCTTCCCCCCGCCAGCGCCGAGGTCCACCACGAGTCGGAGCTGGCGCTGGTGATCGGCCGCACCCTGAGCAACGCCACCGAGGCACAGGCCGCCGCGGCCATCTTCGGGATCACCTGCTTCAATGACGTCACCGCGCGCGACATCCAGCGCCGGGAGGTCCAGCACACCCGCGGCAAGGGCTACGACACCTTCGCCTGCGTCGGCCCGTGGATGGTCACCGGGCTGCCGTTTGCCGACCTGCAGATCCAGTGCCGGGTCAACGGTGAGCTGCGCCAGGACGGGCGCACCAGCGACATGATCTTCCCTCCCGCCCGTCTGGTCAGCTTCATGTCCCAGGTGATGACCCTGGAGCCTGGGGATCTGATCGTCACCGGCACCCCCTCCGGGGTGGGGCCGCTCAAGGCCGGGGACACGGTGGAGGTGGAGATCGAGGGGGTGGGCATCCTGGAGAACCCGGTGGAGGGCCCGCGTGTCTGATCCGGTCCACATCGGACTGGGCTCCAACCTCGGCGACCGGGAGGCCGCCCTGCTGCAGGCGGTGGACGCGCTGCGCTCCATCGACGGGGTGTCTGTGCTGGCCGCCTCCTCGCTCTACGACTCGGCGCCCCTGGGGCCGGACCAGCCGCGGTTCCTCAACGCGGTGGTGGCGGTGGACTGCGA
>JALYOC010000001.1 GCA_030857095.1 Myxococcota bacterium
GATCCAGGCCTACCTCCCCCCCCACCGGCCCCTGGCGGTGATCGATCCTGCCTGTGGGGCAGGCGCCTTTTTGGCCGGGGCGCGGGACCGATTTCCCCAGGCGGCCTTGTGGGGGCTGGAGCTGTCCGCGGCGTCGGCGGCCATTGCCCGCCAACGCACCGGCGCCACCATCCTGGAGGTGGATGCGCTCCGGGGCGGCGCCCAGGCGCTGCCAGACCATCCCTTCGAGGTGTGGGTGGGAAACCCGCCCTACAACGGCACCTCCCCGCTGCTGGGCGCCCCAGACGAGGTGGAGCGGATCCGGACCCTGCTTCCGGGGGTGGAGCTGCCGCGCGGGACCAGCCTGCGTGATGACTACGCCCTCTTCCTGCTCACCGTCGCCGCCCGGCTGCGGACCCGGGAGGGGGTGCTGGCCTTCGTCACCCCCTCCTCGCTGCTGGACAGCTTCGTCTACGCGCCGCTGCGGCGGGCGCTGCTCTCGGCGCTGCAGCTGCGGGAGGTGCTCTCCTTGGGGACCGGGCTGTTCCGCGGGACCCGGGTGCAGACCTGTGTGACCGTGTGGACCGCGCCGGGCCCGGGGGAGGGGGCGGCCCGCTACCAGGCCCGGCGGGTGAGCGGCCCCTTCGAATCGTCGCAGCTGGAGGCCGGGGAAGCCTTCGTGCCGGCCGCCCCGGACTGGACGCTGCGTCCCGAGGACCCGGAGGCCAGGGCGCTGGATGAGGCCTGGAGCCGGGACGGGGAACCGCTGGACGTGGCGGTGCCACGAAGCTGGTGCGGGGTGAAGACCCGCTTCGACGAGCTGCTGGTGGACCCGGATCCGGACCGGCTGTGGGAGCGGGTCTCCCACTTCCTGCGTACCCAGGAGGAGGGTCTGGAGACGTTCGCCACCGAGTGGGGACTGGCGCCCGGGCTGATGCCCAAGCTGCGGGCGCTGCGAACCTCGCTTCCGGCGGGTACCCTTCCCAACCGGGCCGCGGTCCGCCGCTTCTTCCAGTACGCCGGCGCCCGGCACCGGGAGGGCATCCCGGAGGAGGACCGGGCCTTCTGCTACCTGGATCGCCGGCTGATCCCCCGCGGCGACCACCGGCTGCGGGGGGACTTCGATCCCCACCTCTGCCCGCAGAAGTTGATCTTCAACCTGCGCGAATCGCCTCTCTCCTCCACGGTGATTGATTCTCCCGGCTGCGTGCACATGTACCGGCACGCCCGCTTCGCGCCGCTGTGGGTGGACAGCCAGCCAAACCTCTCCCCCCGGGCGCTGCGACTGGCCCAGCGGCTGGGAAGCCCATGGGCGGTGTTCCAGGCCATCGCCCGGTTCATCCACTCTGCCCCGGTGCAGCAGGTCTGGGCGCCGGCCTATGCCACCCGAAGGGTGCTCCCGGTGCCGCTGGACCAGCTGGCCGGTTGAGGCCCCGTCCACCGCGGTGGATGCCCAATCCGCCGGAGTGGATGGGGGTACCGGGATGGCCAGGGGGAGAACGGCCGCGGCGTGGGACGTGCACCGGGGCGGTTGTTTCCCGCCCCCCGGAGCTCCCTCCCATGCAGTCGAACTTCCCCCCTCTGCGTCTCCTTCCCGTACTGGCACTGCTGTCCCTGACTGCCTGCGAGCCTCCTCCCGATCCCTCTGGCAACTGCGAGACCTCCGAGCAGTGTGCCTCCGGCCAGAGCTGTCAGTTCGGCCAGTGCCGGGGGGCCTGCCCCTGTTCTCCCGACCAGGCCTGCGTGGACGGAGCCTGCTTCCCGCGCAACTGCCCCGGGGCGGCCTGCGCCAACGGCGAAGTCTGTCTGGGAGAGGCGTGCGGAGCGCCTGGCTGCGATGGCGCCAGCTGCGCCCCCCGCTTCTGCGATCCCTCGCTGGGCAGCTGCGTGGACTGCACCTCGGACACCGACTGCGGAGGAACCACCCCCACCTGCGACCCGACCTCCCGCACCTGCGTCTGCTCCGGGGGAGGCAGCGAGTCCTCCTGTGAGGATGGGGAGGACAACGACTGTGACGGGAAGATCGACTGCGCGGACTCCGACTGCGGTGACCAGAGCTGCGGACCGTCCGGGGCCAGCTGCTCCGGTTCGCAGTGTGTCTGCCCGGGGAACGAGGGGCGGGAGGTCACCTGTGGTGACGGCCAGGACAACGACTGTGACGGGCTGATCGACTGCGGGGACCCAGACTGCGCCGAGCAGATCTGCCGGGGCGCCGCCGGCACCTGTGACGCCGCGGAGACCTGCGATGGCGACACCGGCACCTGTCCGGAAGATGCGTTGGCCCCACCCACCCAGGTGTGCCGGAGCTCCGCCGGGGCGTGCGACGTGGAGGAGACCTGCACCGGCTTTGCCCTCACCTGCCCCCCGGACAACTTCGCCCAGCCGTCGCAGACCTGCCGGCGCTCGGAGGGGGTGTGTGACGAGGCGGAGCAGTGCAGCGGGCTGGGCCCCCTGTGTCCCACCGACTCCTTCGCCACCCAGGCGGTGACCTGTCGCCCCGGCGCGGGGAGTTGTGACCTCCCCGAGCAGTGCACTGGTGGGGAGGCCAGCTGTCCCGCCGACCAGGTGGCTCCGGCGGGCGGAACCTGCCGCCCCTCCGCGGGCAACTGCGATGTGGGCGAGGTCTGTGACGGGCAAGGCCCGGCTTGTCCGGTGGACGTCTTCGCCCCGCCCACTGTCACCTGCCGCGGTTCAGGTGGAGTGTGCGACCTGGCCGAGCAGTGCTCCGGGACCGGCGCCCAGTGCCCGGGGGATGCCTTCGCGGTGGGCACCACCTGCCGCCCAGGCGACCCCACCCGCTGTGACGCCACCGAAGTCTGTGATGGCACCCAGGCGGCCTGTCCCGCGGATGGGGCGGCAGCCGCGGGCACGGTGTGCCGTGGCACCGCCGGACTGTGCGACCTGCCGGAGACCTGCGACGGAAGCAACTTCAGCTGCCCCGCGGATGATCTGAAGGGGTCCGGAGAGGTGTGTCGCTCCGCCCCCGGAGCCTGTGATCAGCAGGACACCTGTGACGGAGTCAGCGCCCAGTGCGCAGATCTCAAGGCTGCCTCCGGAACCATCTGCCGCGGCGCCCAGGGGCCGTGTGACTCGGTGGAACGCTGCGACGGGGCGAACGATGCCTGTCCGGCGGATGGCTTCGCCAGCGTCGGGACCGTCTGCCGGGGCACCGCCGGCCCGTGTGACGCCGCGGAGTCCTGCACCGGGTTGAGCGTGGCGTGCCCGGCCGATCAGTTCCAGACCGGCAACACCTGCCGGGCGGCTGCCGGGGCCTGTGATGTCGCCGAGTCCTGCAATGGGAGCGGGGCGGCGTGTCCGCCCGACGTGCTGGCCGGGCCCGCTGTGACCTGTCGCGTGCCCGGTGGGGTCTGCGACCTGGTGGAGAAGTGCACCGGAAACAGCCTGGACTGCCCGTCGGATGCCAAGGTGAACGCGGGCACCCTCTGTCGGTCCGGCACCGGAAGCTGTGACCGGCTGGATGTCTGCGATGGCGTCCAGAACAACTGCTTCGATCAAGTCTCCCCGGCGGGAACGGTGTGCCGTCCCGCGGATGGCTCAGGGTGTGATTCTCCCGAGTCCTGCAACGGCCTGGGCCACGACTGTCCCAATGACCAGAAGCGTCCCCAGGGTTCGGTGTGCAGCGCCGACTCCAACGACTGCACCGACGACAGGTGCAACGCGACCGGAGCCTGTGAGGCCCTGGCGGTGCCAGACGCCACCGGCTGCGCGGCGGGGAACTGCTGTTCCGCCGTTTGCGTGGACTTCGGCGGCGACCGCGACAACTGTGGCAGCTGCGGGAACCGCTGCACCGGCCTCGCGAATATCTGCTGTGACGGGGTCTGTTCCACCGCGGCCGGGTGCTTTGACCCGCCGTAGCCTCCATTTGGGGGCCGGTTCGGACCTTCCTGAACCTGCCCCTCCCTACTCGGTTGTGGAGCGGGAGTCGGTGTCCGCCGCGGCGACGGACACCGCCTTCTTGTTGACGAACTCCAGGATCCCATCCGGGCCCAGCTCCCGGCCGTAGCCGGATCGCTTCACCCCACCGAAGGGAAGGCGGGGGTCGGAGGCGACCATGGCGTTGATGAAGGTCATCCCTGCTTCCAGCCCGTTGATGAAGCGCTCCTGCTCCTGGGGATCAGCGGTCCAGGCGCTGGATCCCAGGCCAAAGGGGCTGTCGTTGGCCAGGGCGATCGCCTGGTCCAGATCCCGGACCCGGTGCAGCACCGCCACCGGGCCGAACACCTCCTCCCGGTAGGCGCGGGCCTGGGGAGGAACCTGGGCCAGCGCGGTGGGTGCGTAGAAGTAGCCCCGATCCAGGAGCCGCTTGCCACCCGCCAGCAGCCGCGCGCCGTGGCGGAGCGCGTCGGCCACCTGCTCCTCCACCCCGTCCCGGATGTCCGCGGTGGCCAGCGGCCCGATGTCGGTGTCCTCCTGCAGCGGATCGCCCACCTCCAGCCGTCCCAGGTGACGGACGAAGCGGCGCTCGAACTCCTCGTAAATCGATTCGTGGACGATGAACCGCTTGGCGGCGATGCAGGACTGCCCGTTGTTGATGTTCCGGGCGGTGACCGCGGTCTTCGCCGCCGCCTCCAGATCGGCGCTGGGCATGACGATGAACGGGTCGCTGCCTCCCAGCTCCAGCACCGTCTTCTTGAGCTGCCGTCCGGCGAGGGAGGCCACGCTGGCGCCGGCGGGCTCACTGCCGGTCAGGGTGGCGGCGACCACCCGGGGATCCTCCAGCACCCGGGCCACCCTCCCAGACCCGATCAGCAGGGTCTGGAAGACGCCCTGGGGAAAGCCGGCGCGCAACAGGAGATCTTCGATCCCCAGCGCGCACTGCGGGACGTTGGAGGCGTGCTTGAGCAGCCCCACGTTGCCGGCCATCAGCCCCGGGCCGATGAAGCGGAACACCTGCCAGAAGGGGAAGTTCCAGGGCATCACCGCCAGCACCGGACCCAGCGGCAGGTGGCGCACGAAGCTGCGCGGCCCGCCGGTGTCGATGGGGACGTCCGCCAAGCACCGCTCCCCGTGCTCGGCATAGTAGCGGCAGACCCAGGCGCACTTCTCCACTTCAGCGCGGGCCGCCTTGAGCGGCTTGCCCATCTCCTCCACCATCACCCGGCCCCAGCGGTCCTGCTCCGCCACCAGCAGCTCGCCGGCGCGGGCCATCGCCCGGGCGCGCTGGGAAAAGGGCGTCCGCCGCCACCCGGCGAAGGCCTGCGCCGCCAGCGCCAGCTTCGCCTCCAGCTGGCTTTCGGTCAGCTCTTCGAAGGTGCGGACCGTCTCACCGGTGGCCGGGTTCACGCTCGCAAGTGCCATGGGCTCTCCTTGGCAGGCACGTAGCGCCGCCGGGCGCCCCTGGCAACCGGTGAGGCGGGACGGTGCGCGCCAGCGGGCAACCCTGGGACGTCGGCTAGATGTAGCCGAAGCGTCGCCTTGCGGCCCACTCCATGCCCAGGAAGGCGACCAGCACCAGCAGGTAGTACCACCGGTCCCACAGCGGGCGGTCCTTGCTGCGGCCCACCTCCACCACCGGGGGATCCATTAACGGGAGCTCCGGCAGCCCGGAGCGGGGCAGCTGGAAGAAGCTCCCCCCGGTGACCTTGGCGATCCCCTCCAGGGTGTCCCGGTGGACCGTGGCGTCTGACAGCTCCGGTCCCACCGCGCGGACCGCCACCGCGTCCTCCGCGGTGCCCAGGTCCTTGCCGCCCAAGGCGGCCTTGGCGATCAGCCGGTAGGGCCCGGGCGGCGGCGGCGGGAACTCCAGCCGGACCACCCCGTCCGGGCCGGCGGTCCCCTTCTGCAGGCCGACCCGGCCCTGGGTGAGCACCGAGCGCAGCTCCACCTCCACCTCGGCTCCGGCGGCGGGGGAGTAATCAGGCAGGCGGACAGTCACCACCGCGCCCACCGGCTTGCCCGGCTCCACCGAGGGGGGATCGGCGTTCACCCGCAGGGTGGTCAGCTCCGGGTCGCGCACCAGCCAGCGCAAGGCGTTGCTCCAGAAGCGGTCATAGTGGCGGGTGGGCTGGCCCTCGCGGTGGGCGGTGAACGCCCAGTACCAGGAGGCGTCCACGGTCACCGCCATCGAGCGGCCGCGGCCGTAGTCCCAGGCGGCCACGATCGGCGCCGGCTTGCCCTCCACCTGCGCGGCGGGGTGCTCCAGGAGCACCTGGGCGCCCTCCTTGGCGCGGGTCATGTTTGCGCCGGGCAGCTCCGGCAGCGAGTTCCAGGAGGCCTCGTTGTCCGCGGCCCCGCTGCCGATGGCGGTGATCGGGTGGCGCGACCCGTCGGTGGTCAGCCGGGGGCGGAAGAGCTCGGGGTTGGCGGGGAGGTTCAGCGACTCCACCGGCAGGGCCCGTCCGAGGATGGGGAAGGTGGCCCGCCCCTCGCCAAAGGAGCGATCCCCGCCGATCATCAGGAAGCCGCCGCCGTGGTCGGAGACGAACCGCTCCAGGTTGTCCTCGTAGGTGGCGATGGAGAGCTGCGGATCGGTGTAGCCGAAGTTCTGGAAGATGACGACATCGAAGGTCTTGAGCTTGGTGTCGAAGATCTCGTCCACCGGGAAGGGGATCAGCGACAGCTCGCGGTCCTGGTTCACCACCCGGGCGTCGTCCGCCAGGGTGCGCAAGATGTAGAAGCTGATCAGGTCCACGTTGGGGTCCTGCTTGAGCAGCCCGCGCAGGAAGCGTTCGTCCCAGCTGGGGCGGCCCACCACGAACAGCACCCGGACCCGGTCGCGGATCACCTTGAGCACGAAGCTCCTGGTGTTGTTCTCCGCCACCACCTCGTCGGGGAACACCGGCACCGAGACGGTGTAGACGAAGCGCCCGGTCTGGTCCGGGGTGAAGGTGAAGGACACCTTGCCGGTGGCTTGATCCCGGTCCAGCTTCACGCCCTTGCTGGCCACCACCTGGCCCTCGCGGCGCAGCACCACCGGGACCTCCTGTCCGCCAAAGCCCCGCCCGCGGATCTCCACCTCCACGGTGATCGAGTTGCGCACAAACGCGAAGTCATCCACCTTCACCTGCTCCACCGAGAGGTCCTTGAGCGCGTCCTGCCCCACCAGGAAGGTGGAGACCGGGATCTGCAGGTCCTCCAGCGCCGAGCGGGCCCGGCCGGAGACCCCGGAGGCCAGCTCCGAGTTGTCTGCGCCGTCGGAGAACAGCAGCACCCCGGAGAGCTTCTTGCTGCTCCCCTCCCCTCCCCCCAAAGACCGCAGGGCGGAGAGCAGATCGGTCCGGCCGCCGCGGGGAGCGTCCCGCCCCAACTGTTCGATGCTGGTGGGAGCCAGCTCCGGATCGAACCCGTAGTACTCGACCACGAAGCGATCCGAGAGGGCGTCCAGCTGGGGCCTCACCGCCGCCAGGTAGTCGGAGACCGCCCGGGAGCGGGTCACCCCTCCGGCCTCCACCGGGAAGCCCATCGAGGCGGAGCGGTCCACCAGCACTGCCACCCGGTTCTTCATCCGCGCCACCTGGAGGTGGCGGATCCCAGGTTCGATCAGGAAGAACAGCACCGCCAGCCCGGCGCCGATCCTCAGCCCCCACAGCAGCAACTTGCGGCGCCGTTCCGGTTCGTGGGCCACCCCCAGGATGGCCAGCACCACCCCGGCGAGGACCGCGAACACCAGCAGGGCCAGGGCCCAGGTGGGGAGCGGGGAGAGGCTGACCAGCCTCCAGGCGTTGTACGAGGTGGAGTTCACGCTGGGGCCCTCACCGCCGCTTGTTCATGATCAAGGGCAGGTGGACGGCGTCGTCCTTGTAGTCCAGGCACAGCGCGTACATGCAGAGGTTGATCCCCACCCGGAAGGCGAGCTCGCGCTGGGCCTCGCCGCCGGGGGTGACGTCGAACTGATAGCCACCGCTCTCGTCCCGGTTCCAGGCCCCGGCCAGATCGTTCTGGCTGTAGATCACCGCCGCCCGCTTCCCCATGAACACCGCCTCCAGATTGGGTCGCACCAGGAGACGTCCGGGCGCGGAGTCCAGCAGGAAGAAGCTCTTGAAGGTGACGTGCTCGGCCGGCAGCGGCTGCAGCGGGTTGGATGGAAGCACCCGGGCCAGCTCGCGGCGGAAGTCGGCGTCAAACCCATTCCCCTCCGATCCATCGTTGGCGTCCGCCAGCAGAAAGCCACCGAAGGTCAGATAGCGGCGGAGGTTCTCCACCTCGTCCGGGGAGAGTGGAGGCAGCCCCTCGCCGCCCAGGTACAGGAACGGGTACTCGAACAGCTTCGGCGAGGAGAGTGGGAAAGGCCGGGCGTCGGGGACCACCTCCACCGAGGTGCGGCGGGCCAACTCCCAGGCCAGTCGCCGCAGGCCGGAGAGTCGCGCGTCCCAGTTGCCGCCATGCTGGGCGACGGCGGGGATGAAGCGGGCGCTGTCGCCAAAGGCGGCGGCGTTCCTGGTCCACAGGGGGGAGGACGCCAGCGCGGCGAGCAGGGCTCTTCGGGAGAGGCGCGGCACGGTGGAGTCTATATACCGTCGACGGCCATTCGCATTCCCCGTTATAGAGCCATCGCATGGCGAAGGTCGGACAGAGCGCGAAGCAGGGCACCGCGGCGATGAAGGAGGCCTGGCGGCTGATCGAGACCGGTGACGTCAAGGCTGCCCGGCGGGCGGCCCAGTCGGTGTTGGCCAGCGGGCCCAGCGCGGAGGAGGCAACGGAGGCCCAGGACCTGCTGGAGCGGACCGCCTTTCCCAGGGAGGCGCTGAAAGTCGCGGCCCTTGCGGCTACGCTGATCGTCGTCTTGCTGATCGTGGCCATCCTCCGCGGATAGCCCACCCTCCTTCCGAGGAAACCACCGCCTTGTCGTCCTCGCTCCTCTCCCGGCTCCTCGAAGCGTATCAGTCCCCTCTCCCCGCAGACTGGGTGGGCTCGTACCGCTACCTCCCCACCGGGGTGGGGATCCTGCTGGTGCTGGTCGGCGCGGCGATGCTGCTGTTCGGCGGCGGACGTGCCTTCCGGCTGGTGGCCGGACCGATGGCAGCCATCGCCGGCTTCTTGTGGATGCCCTTGGTGTTCGACCGCTTCGGCGCTCCCTTCGAACCCCGGATGGTGGGGATGGTCTCCGGCGCCCTGCTGGCAGCGATCGGCTTCGCGCTGCCCCCTGGTGGGGTGTTCTTCGCCTTCGGGCTGATCGCCGGGCTGGCCGGTGGGCAGCTGGCGGGAAGCGACGACTGGCTGTTGGGCTTCTTCCCCTCCTTCCTGCTGGTGGGGTCGGTGGCGGCGATCCTCCACCGCTTCATCGGGGCGGTGGCTTCCGCGCTGATGGGGGCCTGGCTGATCTGCATCGGCCTGCTGGCGGCGCTGCACCAGCTGGGAGGGCTGAGCCAGGCGGTGGCGGCGCGGCCGTGGGGGGTGCTGGTGGCGGCGCTGCTCTTCGCGCTGGCCGGCTCCATCTACCAGCTGGCGGTGCTCCCCAACCTCCCCGAGCGGGAGCGGCTGCGGCAGGAGAAGTTCAAGGCCAAGCAGCGGGCAACGGAGAAGAAGGCGTTGGAGAAGCGCTGGGCCAACTACAGCAAGCGGGAGGAGTAGGGTTTGGTGTAGAAGCCGAGGTCCCGATGGCGCAACCCAAGCGCAAAGAGAAGGTTGAACCGGCCGCGGTGCCCCCCGGAGATCAGCAGGCGTGGACCCGTCCCCAGGGACTGGGCCGTCGTGGCTGGGCGGTGGTGGGCGTGGTGGTGCTGGTGATGAATCTCCCGGTGCTGCACTTCCTGCTCCGCGGCGAACAGCCGGCGGGGGTGGGGCTGCCCTACAGCGACCCCTTCAACGACGGCTCGCTGCTGCACCAGAACTACTGGTCCTCCGGCGGCGACTGGCGGGTGATGGACGGCCAGCTGGTCTCCCCGGGGGTGAAGAACAACCCGCTTTGGCTCAAGGCAAGGCTGCCCCAGAACTCGGCGGTGGAGTTCGACGCCCGGTCCACCGGCAACGAGGGGGACATCAAGGTCGAGATCTACGGGGACGGGCTTAACCACCAGTCCGGCTACGTCCTAATCCATGGCGGCTGGAACAACCGGGTGTCGATCATTGCCCGGCTGGACGAGCACGGCCCCTCGCTGACCGCGCTGCAGCAGCTGGCCCGCAAGCGGGGAGCGGAGCTGGGGATCCAGTCCGGCAACCTGGTGGACACCGGGGTGTTCCGTCGCGACACCCGGATGCGGGTGGAGGCCAACCCCTTCCCGGTCACCCAGAACAAGGTCTACCGCTGGCGGATCGAGCGCCGGGGATCGCTGTTGCGCTGGCTGATCGACGGGCAGCTGTTCATGGAGTTCGACGACCCGTTCCCGCTGGCCGGCGAGGGGCACGATCGGTTCGGCTTCTCCAGCTGGGACGCCACCTTGATCTTCGACAACCTGAAGGCCGAGGCGCTGTAGTCCGCTAGCCCTTGGGGGACGCCACCAGATCGAAGTCCGGGATCTGGCTGCGCAGGTATTCGCGGATCCGGCCGATCAGCGCCGCCTCGATCTGCCGCGCCCGCTCCCGGCTAAAGCCGTACTGGTCGCCGATCTCCTGCAGGGTCAGCGGCTCGTCGGCGATCAGCCGCTTCTCGTAGATGAAGCGTTCCTTGTCCACCAGGGCCTGGGCGAACTCGGAGAGCTTCTCCCGGAACAGCACCCGCAGCTGTTCGTTGCCGATGGTCTCGTCCGCCGGGGCGGACTGGGAGGGCAGCATCCGGTCCGCCCGGGTGGCGGTGGAGTCCTCGTGAATGGGGGCGTCCAGGGACAGCTCGTCCTGACCCAGCCGCTGGTCCATCTCCACCACGTCCTGCTCGGTGACATTCAGCCGCTCCGCCAGCAGCTTGGGCGAGGCCTCGAAGCCCTGGGAGAGCAGCTTCTCCTGCTCCTGGCGCAGCTTGAAGAAGAGCTTCCGCTGGGCCTCGGTGGTCCCCAGCTTCACCATCTTCCAGTTGTCCATGATGTAGCGGAGGATGTACGCGCGGATCCACCAGGCGGAGTAGCTGGACAACTTCACCCCCCGCTCCGGATCGAACTTCTTCACCGCCTGCATCAGGCCGATGTTCCCCTCCTGGATCAGGTCCAGCAGGGAGAGCGGGTTGCGGTGGTATTGGTGGGCCAGCTTCACCACCAACCGCAGATTGGAGGCCACCAGCCGGTAGGCGGCCTTCACGTCCCCGGTGTCACGGAAGCGGACGGCCAGGTCGTGCTCCTCCTCGCGGGTGAGCAGGGGATGGCGGGTCACCTCGGCCATGTAGGCCTGCATCGGGTCCCGGGAGACCGGCCCCAGCACCCGCTCCGGGGCGTCCCTCAGCGGCACCAGGGCCACCCCGGTGGCGTCCACCTCTTCTTCGCCCAACTCCTCGGGTGAGGGTTCGACCTCCTCCAGGGAGGGTTCGGGGGTGTCGGTCTCCACCTCGCCTTCCACCACCCGGGGGGCCTGGGCCAGCACCGCCGGGGCCTTCTTCTTCCTGGGCGAACGGGTGCCGGCAGCCGCCTTTTTGGGCGTCCCGGGTTCCTTGGGCTGGCGGGGCTTCCGCTCCTGGGCCATCCACTCTCTATATCTAGGCGCGGTCGATTGTTGCCATGCGATCTTCCCGGAGCTATTCCCACCGTCAATGAGCGACATTCCCCCCTCCTCTGGCGAAGTACAGGACTCCCCCGAGGCTGAAGCGACCGGCCCGCAGGACTACGTGGCGGACATCACGTTCGACGAGATGGACCTGGGCCCGGAGATCCGCCGGGCGCTGGCCGAGCGCGGCTACAAGACCCCCACCCCGGTGCAGGCCAAGGCCTTCGCCCCCGCGCTCGCCGGACGCGATCTGATCGTCCGATCCAAGACCGGCACCGGCAAGACGGCCGCCTTCGGCCTGCCGCTGCTGCAGAAGATCGACGCCAACGACAAGGGCGTCCGCGCCCTGGCGCTGTGCCCCACCCGCGAGCTGGCGATGCAGGTGGCCGCGGAGCTGGAGGACCTGGGCAAGCACAAGGGCGTGAAGGTCGCGGCCATCTACGGTGGCGCGTCGATGAAGACCCAGGAAGACGCCCTGGATGAGGGTACCCAGATCATCATCGGCACCCCGGGCCGGGTGATGGACCACATCAAGCGCGGCAACCTCAAGCTGGATGGCTGCCGCACAGTCATCCTGGACGAGGCGGACGAGATGCTGAACCAGGGGTTCTACGAGGAGGTGACCCGCATCATGGACGTCCTCCCCAAGGACCGTCAGGTGATGCTGTTCTCGGCCACCGTCCCCCCGGACATCCAGTCGCTGATCTCCCGCTACACCACCGACGCGGAGGTCCTGCTGCTCTCCGGTGACGTCTTCACCGTCGAGCACATCCACCACATCCGCTACGACATCTCCGACGCCTACCCCAAGCCGCGGAACCTGTTCTACGCGCTGGAGATGGAGGAGCCGAACAACGCGATCATCTTCTGCAACACCCGCGACGACACCGCGCTGGTGACCGCGGTGCTCAACCGCAACGGCTTCGACGCGGAGCTGCTCAACGGAGACCTGCCGCAGAAGGAGCGCGAGCGGGTGATGGCCAAGGTGAAGCGCGGAGAGGTGGCCTTCATGGTGGCCACCGACATCGCCGCCCGCGGGATCGACATCTCCGGGCTGGAGTGCGTGATCAACTACTCGCTGCCCGAGGATCCGGCGGTGTACCTGCACCGGGTGGGCCGCACCGGCCGCATCGGAAACAAGGGCACGGCGATCAACCTCACCTCCGGCCGCGAGATGCAGACCCTCTCGATCCTGGAGAAGAAGTACGGGATCAAGTTCGAGAAGCGGATCATGCCCTCCCCGGAGGAGGCGGCCAAGATGTGGACCGAGCGCCACGTGCGCGAGATCAAGGATGCCTCGGGCAGCTCGATCTACGAGGGCTACCTGCAGCTGGCCAACTCGCTCAAGACCCGCCCGGACTCGGACGACCTGATCGCGTTCTTGCTCAAGCACTTCTTCACCCAGCACCGGATGGAGAAGGCCGCCGCGGCGGCCCGGGATGAGGCCGCCCGCGGCTTCGCCCCCCGCCCGGATCCGATGACGGTGGCCCCGCGCGCCCCCCGCGGAGGCGAACGCGAGAAGCGCAGTGGCCGTGGCGAGCGCGAGCGTGATCGCGGCGGCCGCGGTG
>JALYOC010000010.1 GCA_030857095.1 Myxococcota bacterium
CCAATCCAGACCGTGAGATAGCCGCACGTGGCCTCCGCGGCGGTAGGCGTACCGGAGGCGGCGGAGGGCCGATTGCCCGGCCACACCAGCTCGAACGCGAACCTCTCGCGGTCGCCACCCGTCACGCTCACGCCAGCCATCGCCGTACGCTCTGCTCTGATTCTTCTGATTCGCGCTTTGCCAATTCGAGGAGCTGCTCCCGAAGGGTCCTATCCGGGGGAAGGTGCGTCTTCAACTCCGGGAATGCATGGTACGACGTTCCTGGACGTGTTCGGGTCGCACGGTACACCCAGCCTTGCCGAACGACATAGATGCGCTCGGGATAGTTCTCCGTCCAGCTCCGCGAATTCCAGGGGTCTCGTCCGGCTCGTACAGCCAGCGTGGCGTGACGGGAGGAGGCGCAGCGACTGGCGGCTTGGTGTGCCTTTTCTTCCACGGCTTCTTCATCGCTGACCCGCGTTGACTTACTGAAACCCGGAGATCTCCGCCAGCACTGATAAGCTGGAGGAGTGGCAGCCCAATCGAGCGTCGAAGTCCGGCAGCACCTGGTCGAAGCCCTGGGGGCCGACCTCATCGGCCCCTTCCTGGGGGCGAAGCATTCGGAGAGTGCTGGCGAGCTGCCGCCGTCCCGCTGGTACCTGACTGGCTTTCAGTGATCGCTCAAGAGCCAGCCGGACCGCAAAAGGGAACAGCGAGGGAGCGCTTGTCGGCCCGGCCGGACCTCAGGCCCCGGTGGTGAACCGCCAGCTGCGTCGCCAGGACGTACCGTTCAGCTCCGCCTCCACCTCCACCTGATACCCGGTGCGGGGGCGGAGTGGATCCTGGGGGAGAGCCCGATGGTGTCCTCCCCGTAGCCGGGGACCAACGGGGAGTCCGGCAGGTGGAGGTGGACCGGGACCCGCTCTCCCCGATCATCCCGGAGGATGGCCCGCCCGCCCCGCAACCGGGGCATCCCCGACGCGGCCTGGAAGAAGGTCACCGAGATGGGAAACCCGGCTCGGCCATCCGGATCCCGGGTCAGCGGGTTGGGGACCTCGCCCTCCCCGAAGCTCAGCGGGACCTCTCCTTGTCCGTCCGCCGGGTACAGGACCACCGTGGTCGCTGGCTGTTCGCGCTGGGCCACGTTCATCCCCGTGGTCAGCAACCGGAAGCCGGGAGGCAGCCGCGCCGGGAGGGTGGGACGGCCTGGAGGAACTTCGGCCAGCCCCAGGCATCTTGGTGGCCCGGCCACGAAGCGCTCTGGGGACCTGCTCCAGCGAATCCACCACCCGGGTGCTGCCCGCCTCCTCGAACTGCCAGCCGTGGACACCGGGGGGCCCCCCAGGACGGTTGGCCAGTTCCAGGGGCAGCGACCCGGGAGGGCGGTCCAGCGCGGCCAGCAGCACCGGTCGCAGCCCCGCCGGGTCCAGGACGCCGCGGGAGACCAGCAGGCCCACCGTGAGGGCGCCCAGCAACTGCAGACCCATGAACCAGCGGGTGGCGCGCCCCAGGTAGGGAGAGCGCTTGTTGCCGATCAGTGCGGCGGCCAGCAACAGCGGGAGGAGGATCACGACCGCCAGCGCCAGCAAGACCGCTGGTCGGGCGGGACCTGCCCGGACAAGACGACCGCCAGCCCCGCGGCGTTCCTTTGAGCGCCGTCGATGGAGAGGACGAACGCTGGGACCGGGGGCCGATGACAAACGCCCGCGCCATCCCAAACGTGTCCGGGGAGAAAATCGAACAGGAGCCGAACATGCCGACGCGCAAGGCACACGCCCGCTGGGAGGGTGACTTCAATCAGGGGAAGGGCCAGATGGAGTTCGGGAGCGGGGCGTTCAAGGGCGCCTACTCCGCTGCCTCCCGCTTCGAAGACGGCCCGGGCACCAATCCAGAGGAGCTGCTGGGCGCCGCCCACGCGGGCTGCTTCTCGATGGCACTCACCCTGGCGCTGGGACAGGCCGGGCTGAAGCCTCAGTCCGTGGACACCACCGCCCAGGTCAGCATCGTTCCGCACCAGGGAGGCTTCAAGATCACCAAGAGCCATCTGATCTGCGAGGCCTCGGTGCCGGGGACGGACGCGGCTGCCTTCCAGAAGATCGCCGAGTCCGCCAAGAAGGGCTGCCCGGTCTCACAGGCCCTGGCCGGGGTGGAGATCACCCTCGAAGCCAAGCTGGTCGGGCGCTAAGGCGACCCCAGAGCCGTGGTGTGGAACAGCAGCCAGGGCACGGTTCGGCGCCCACCGCCTCACCCGCGCCGCAGGTGCCGTCTCCTCACCCGCCGCGGCACCAGCGCCTGCTTGGCCTCGTGGGCCAGCGCATCCACCTGATCGTTCCAACGGTCGCCGGAGTGCCCGCGGATCCACCGGGTGCGGGCCCCCACCTCCAGGAAGACCTCGCGCACCGCGCGCACCAGCGCCTCCAGGTGCACCGGCACGTGGAGACCGGAGGCGACCTCCAGCGCCACCCGGGAGTCGCTCACCAGCTCCACGGGGTGCTCCCGGTGCCAGCCACCGGCGCGCACCGCCTCCAGCCCCCGGAGGACCGCTTGCAGCTCCATCGCATTGCTGGTGGTGACCCGCTCTCCGCCGCTGCCCTCCACCAGCAACTGCTCCTCGCGCACCACCGCGAAGGCCCAGCCGCCGGGGAGCCCGGCGCGCCCGTGGGCGGACCCGTCGCAGTAGACGCTAAGGAGCGGAGCGACCAACATCCCCGGAGGCTACTTCAGTGTGGAGCGGAGCTTGGCGCTGCGCCCGACTCACCCACCAGGGCGGCTCTCCGCGGTGGCGGGCGGTTCGGAGGGAGGGGTGGCCAGCAAGGTGGTGGTCAGATCCGGCAGGGCCTGGGGTGCTTTGGCCTGGGCGATCAGCGTGGAGAGGGTCCCATCGATGTTCCGGGCGAACGCGGCGGCGGCCGGATCCGGCGCCCCCATTCCGCGACGCAGCGCGGGCCAGAAAGCGTGGTTCGGATCCGCGGCCATCACCAGGCCCCGGGCCAGCAGGCTGGTCGCCGCCGCCCGCTCCTGGGGAGCCGCGGTCTTCAGCGCCAGCAGCAGCTCTTCCGGCGCGGTGCGGGCCACCTCGGCCAGCGCGGCGGCTACCTCCCGCTGCGCCTCCGCGTCCACCGAGGAGGCCTTGGCGAACTCCACCACCTTGGCCAGCGCCTCCACGTTGCCCTCGGCGGCGACCTCGATCACCGCGGTCACCCCCGGCACCTCGATGCTCAACGCCTTGGCCACGTCCCGCAGCCTGCCGTAGACGTCCGGCGCTCCAGAGACGCTGTCCAACAGGGTGCGCACCCCCAGGTAGTCCTGGGGATTGGAGCGGTAGATGGACTCCGCCACCACCGCGCGCACCGCCGGATCCCGCTCGGTGCGCCAGGCGGTCCGCAGGAAGGAGATGTTCCGCTGGTCGGCCTGCTTGCCCAGGGCCAGGTAGGTCTTCACCCGGGTCAGCGCCTCCGCCATCGGGGAGACCTGGGTCTCCTGCTTCATCACCGCCAGCACCGCGCGGTCCGGCCCGGAGGCCGAGCCCACCGCAGCCACCGCGGCGCCCACCGCGTCGATCCCCTGCACCACCGGACCGGAGCGGCCAGAGTAGTCGTTGACCATCACCGCGAACACGAAGCGCTCGCCGCCCACCGCCTGCACGTAGCCGGACAGCGCGGAGACCTTCCCCATGTCCAGGGTGCCGGTCTTGGCCCGCAGCCGGCCCACCGCGTCCGAACCCTCGAAGCGGTAGCGCAGGGTGCCGTCCTTGCCGGCGATCCCCAGCGAGGAGAGGTACTCCGGGGCCAACGGGAAGCGCCGCCACATGTAGACCAGCAGCTTGTTGAGCTGCGCCGCCGAGAACCGGTTGGTGTCGTTGAGCCCGGACCCGTTCTTCATCACGTAGGTGCCGCGGGCGATCCCCACCTGCCGCTCCAGGAACTCCTCCACCGCCTCCAGGCCAGACGCGTGGGTGCCGGGGCGGGCCTTGAGCTCCGCGCCCAGGGTCTTGATCAGCTGCTCGGCGATGAAGTTGGAGGAGTTCTTGTTCAGCCGCTTGAGCACCATGTCCAGCGTCTCGGACTGGGCCACGTGGCGGATCCTGGCGTCCGGGGCGGTGGAGCCCAGCTTCACCCGGCCGCGGACCTTCACTCCCCGCAGGGCCAGCAGTGACTTGAGGGTCTGGCCGAAATACATCGGCGGGCTGTCGATCTTCTTCCACACCGCGAACCCGTGCGGATCCTGCGGCAGCACCCCGCGGAGGATGATCTTCTGCCGGTCCCCAGCCGCCTCCGAGCCGACCGAGAAGCGGCGGTACTTCTTGCTGCCGGTGGTGAGGGTATTGTCGACGAGGAAGAAGTCGCTCATCGGCTCCATCTCCACCACCGCCTTGTCCCCCACCTTGGCGCCCGGGCGGACGTAGATCCCGACCGTGTTCCAGTTGAGCGACACCGCGCCGGTGGGGGACATGTACGCGCGGTCGGAGGTCTCCTGGTCGTAGCCCGGCGCTTCCCGCTCGGCGTCGAACCAGGAGTCGTCCACCACGATGTCTCCCACCTCGCGCAGGCCGGTGTGCAGCAGCTCCGACACCATCCCGTACAGCTTCTCGGTGGTGATGGTGGGGTCGCCCTTGCCGCGCACATACAGCACCCGGGCCTTCTCCAAGGTGGCCTCCGGGGAGGTGAGGATCTCGGTCTCGAACCGGTAGTCGGAGCCCAGCAGCACCAGCGCCGAGGCGGAGGTGACCAGCTTCACGTTGGAGGCGGGGTTGAGCAGATCGTCCGGATTGTGGGCGTAGACCACCGACCCGTCGTCCAGGCTGCGCACCTCCAGGGTGACCCGGCCGGAGCGCAGCGGCGACTGCTTGAGCACCTCGTCCACCGCGGCCTTCACCGCGGCGCGATCCACCGCGCGATCCGCGGCCAGCGCGGGGAGGGTGGCGCCCATCATCATCAGGGCCGCGATCCAGGGGATGTGCGTGCGGATCATCAGGCGGTTCATCCTCGAAGACGGGGGTAGGGGCATTATTGGGACCGGCGGATCTGGCCGCAATGTAGGAAGCGCCCCACCGTGGACCGGGGGAGACGAACGATCGGGAAGTTTGCAGTGCGCACGGCCGGAGCGGCCACTGGTCAACATGGTAGACACCCCGGGGTGCGTCCCTGGCTGTCCGCGGCAGTGGCATTGGCGCTGGGGTGCAGCGCGGAGGTGCGCGCGCCCGCAGCTGACCGTGGAATCACCGTGTTGATCGAATCACCGATCGACAGCCTGGACTCGCGCTTCGCGCTCAGCGCCGCGGGCCAGCGGGTCTCCCAGCTGATCACCCCCGGGCTGATCACCTTCGACGCGGCTGCCGAGCCGATCCCGGACCTGGCGGAGTCGTTCCAATGGGTCGATGAGCGGACGATGACTTTCAAGCTGCGCGAGAACCTTCGATTCCACGATGGATCTTCCCTCACATCGCGCGATGTCGAAGAAACTTATTCTGGCTTGCTTGACCCCCGGCTGGGCTCCCCCCGAGGGGCCAAGCTGGAAGCCGTACTCTCGGTCCGGGCGCTGGACCCAAGGACGGTCCAGGTCACCCTCAAGCGGCCGTTCGCGCCGGCGCTGGCGGACCTTTCCATTGGAATCGTGCCCGCCAGGCTTGCTTACCTGCCTGCTGCCCAGGAGCAGGAGCGGCACCCGCAGGGCGCCGGACCGTTCCGCTTCGTTCGACGGGAGGAACCGGAGAGCGTGGTCCTCGAGCCCCACCCCGGCTACTACGGGGGGGCCCCCCGCATCTCCCGGCTGGTGATCCGCACCGTGCGCGATGAGACCACCCGGCTGCTGGAGCTGCTCAAGGGCCGCGCGGATCTGGTGGTCAACGCGCTGGCGCCGGCGAACATGAAGGTGGTGGAGGACGCGCCGGGACTCTCGCTGCAGCGGGTGGCGGGGACCGGGTTCTCCTACCTGGGGTTCAACCTGCGCGCCGGGCCCACCGCGGATTTGCGGGTGCGCCGGGCGCTGTGCGCGGCGCTGGATGTCCCCCAGCTGGCGCGCTTCAAGTTCCGTGGGCTGGCCGAGCCCGCCACCGGGATGTTGCCCCGGGGGACCTGGGCCTACGCGGCGACCCCCGGCTGCCGGCGCGATCTGAGTTTGGCGGGGAGGCTGCTGGACGAGGCAGGGTTCCCGGATCCGGACGGTCCGGGCGGCCGGCCGCGGCTGACCCTCTCCTACAAGACCTCCACCGACCGGCTGCGGAGGAGCATGGCGGTGGTGCTTCAGAAGCAGGCCGCCGAGGCGGGGATCGCGCTGGAGATCCGGGCGCTGGAGTTCGGGACCTTCTTCAGCGACGTCCGCCACGGGAACTTCGAGGTGATGTCGCTCAAGTGGGTGACCGTGATGGAGCCGGATCTGCTGCGGGGGGTGTTCCACAGCTCCCAGGTCCCCACCGAGCAGAACTACTGGGGAGGCTGGAACCGGGGCGGGTACAGCAACCCGCGGCTGGACGGAATCCTGGAGGAGGCCTCCCGGGTGGACCGCCCCCGGCGCCAGGCCCTCTATGCCCAGGCGCAGCGGATCCTGGATCAGGAGCTGCCCTACCTGCCGCTGTGGCACGAGCAGTCGGTGTGCGTGGTGTCCCGGCGGCTGGCGGAGTACCGCTGTTCGACCCACGGGTTCCTCACCCCCCTGGCCCAGGCCCGGGAGGTGGGGCGATGAGGCGGCTGTGGGGCGCGCCGCTGGCTGCGCTGGGGGCGCTGGTGCTGGTGTCCTTGTTCCTCTCGGTGGTCCCGGGCGACCCGGTGGAGATCCTGCTGGGTGAGGAGTCGACGACGCTGGACCGTGAGGCGATGCGCCGGGCTATCGGACTGGACCGGCCCTGGTACGGGCAGCTGTGGTTGTTCGCGCAAGGCTTCGTGACCGGGGAGCTGCGGACCTCCATCCCCCCCTTCCAGCGCCGGGTGCTGCCGGAGATCCTCTCCGCGCTCCCCAACACCCTGCTGCTGACCGTCAGCTCGTTGCTGATCGCGTTGGCCATCGCCCTGCCGGCGGGCGTGCTGGCGGCGACCCGGCGGGGGTCGCGCTGGGATCGGCTGGCGATGGGGCTGGCGGTGGGCGGGGCGGCGGTCCCCCGCTTCTGGCTGGGGCCGGTGTTGATCCTCCTCTTCGCCATCAAGCTGGACCTGCTGCCGGTCTCCGGGACCGGGAGCGCGCGCCACCTGGTGCTGCCGGCAGTCACCCTGGGCACCGCGCTGGCGGCGTTCCTCTCCCGGCTGACCCGGGCCTCGATGCTGGACGCGCTGGGCGAGGAGTATGTGCTGGTGGCCCGGGCCAAGGGGCTCTCCGAGCGCCAGGTGGTATGGCGGCACGCGTTCCCCAACGCCCTGCTTCCAATCGTCACCGTGGTGGGGCTGGAGTTCGGCGCCCTCTTGGGCGGGGCGATCGTCACCGAGAAGGTGTTCGCCTGGCCGGGGATGGGGACGCTCTTGCTGGGGGCGATTGAAAAGCGGGACTACAACATGGTGCGGGCCACGGTGCTGACCTTCACCCTCTGCTACGTGGGCGTGAACCTCCTCACCGACGTCGTCTACGCCTGGGCCGACCCGCGGGTGAGGCGCCAGTGAAGCCAGCTCCCCTCCCCTCCCCGCTGCGCCCCTCCCGGGGCACCCTCTACCTGGGCGCCGGGCTGACCTCCGCCTTCGTGCTGGCGGCGCTCTTCGGGCCCACGGTGGCCCCCTTCGGCCGGGACGCGCTCGATCTGGCGGCGGAGCTGTCGCCGCCTTCTCCCACCCACCTGCTGGGCGCGGGCGAGAACGGGATCGACCTGTGGAGCCACATCCTGCTTGGCGCCCGGCTGTCCTTGGGGGTGGCGGTGTCCGCGGTGACGATCTCCCTGGGGGTGGGCGCGCTGGTGGGCGGGGTGGCCGGATATCTGGGCGGGCTGTGGGACCAGCTCCTGATGCGCATGGTGGACGTGGTGCTGGCCTTCCCCGGGATCCTGCTGGCGATCTTCATCACCGCGGTGCTGGGACCCTCGGTGTTCAACGTGGTGCTGGCGCTGTGCGTGACCGGCTGGACCGGCTACGCCCGACTGGCCCGCGCCCAGGTGCTGTCCTTGCGAGAGCGGGAGTACGTGCTGGCCGCCCGGGCGATGGGGGCCGGGCACGCGCGGATCCTGCTGCGGCACATCCTCCCCAACGCCGCCGGGCCGCTGTTGGTGCAGGCCACCTTCGCGGTCCCGGGGACGATCTTGGCCGAGGCCTCCTTGAGCTTCCTGGGGCTGGGGGTGCCGCCGGGGACCCCGTCCTGGGGCGCGCTGATCGACCAGGGGACCCAGTACCTCCTGGTGGCGCCCCACGTGGCAATCTTCCCGGGGATCGCGATTGCGGTCACCGTGCTGGGCTTCAACTTCCTGGGCGACGCGCTGCGGGACGCGCTGGACCCCAAAGGAGCAGGGCAGCGATGAAAGCCGTGGTGCAGAGGGTGCTGGAGGCCAGCGTGACCGTGGAGGGCCAGCGGGTCAGCCAGATCGGAAGCGGGCTTTTGGTGTTGCTGGGGGTGGGCAGGGGGGACACCGAGTCCGACGCGGACTGGATGGCGGAGAAGGTCGCAAACCTGCGGATCTTCGAGGACGAGGCGGGGAAGCTGAACCGCTCGCTGCAAGAGGGCAGCAAGCAGGTGATCGTGGTCAGCCAGTTCACCCTCTATGGAGACGCCCAGAAGGGCCGCCGGCCCAGCTTCATTGACGCCCTGGAGCCGGTGGAGGCCAACCGGCTGTACGAGCTGTGCTGCACCCGGCTGCGGGGAATGGGGCTGACCGTGGGCACCGGGGTGTTCCGGGCGGACATGAAGGTGGGGCTGATCAACGACGGCCCGGTGACCATCCTGCTGGAGAGCCCCCGCAAGCTGACGGGATGAACGTCTGGCGCTGTGCCTCGCCGAACTCATGGGTATAGTCGGGCGGCCCGCAGGCCAGGCGACATCCAGTCGCCTAGCGCCGGGCCCGCTCCAAGAGACCGGATAAAGGCAGGGGAATGACTGACACGCAGTGGCTGGACTACGACGGACAGAGCACCTTGGAGCTGCTCAAGCTGGCGGCGACCCACAGTGAGGAGTCCATTGTGGCGGCCTTCCAGCAGGCGCTGGAGACCAAGGAGAAGTCCGAACTTACCGACGAGGAGAAGGTGGTCCTCACGGTGGAGGCCATGGAACGCGAGGTGAACCATGGCGGCTTCGACACCTTCTTCATCAACAGCTCGGTCGAGTTCGCCCCCCTCCTGGTGGACAGCCTCAAGTCCATCGGCTGCCCCCAGACCGCCGCCATCGCCCAGCGGGCGGTGACCGCGCTGGGCCTGCGCACCCCGTTCACTCCCGAAGAGGTGGAGTCGGTGATGCAGGAGCAGAGCCCGCGCCGGGACAAGGAGCTGGATGCCTGCGACCAGGACTACTACGCCGGTCCGGAGCCGGTGGGCGCCTCCCTGCTGGCCTACATCCGGGTCCACTCGGACAAGATCACGCTGCCCTAGGGTCAGCCGATCCAGGTGACTGTGTACGCCTGGCACTCGCCGGCCACGGTGAGGTCGAAGCTGTCGCCCACCTTCCTGCCCAGCAACGCCTTGCCCATCGGCGAGGCGGGGGTGACCACAGAGAAGAAGCCGTCCCCATCCGGGCCGGTCAGCTCGATCCCGGCCCCGGCCGGCGCCAGGAACACCGTCCGCCCGGCGTCCTCGCCCTCCACCTCCACCAGCGCGCCCAGGGTGACCCGGGCGTTCTTCCCCAGCGGGGCGGGGGCGAAGTTGTCCAGCGCGTCCAGCTCCAGCCGCGCCCGCTCCGAACGCAGCGCCTGACCCTTGGCGATGTTCAGCGCCCGATCCGCGCCGCTGCGCGCGTCGATCGCCGACTCCTTCTGCGCCTTGTGGACGGTCTGCACCGCCTCCCGCAGACGCGCGCCCAGCTGCTCGGCAAGAAACGACTTGTCCATGGCGGCGAACGGTAGCGAAGAACCCGCCGGAGGCCATTTTTCGGATCGGCCGCCTGCAAGCAATCCGCGGACGCGGTGCGGGCTTCAATACTCGTAGCGCTCGGTCTGGTTGCTGGGGGCGGTGACGATCGAGGTCAGCCCCTGCTCCAGGGCGGCGGCGGCGCGGATCTGGCGGGTGATGGCCCCCAGCTCGCGGACCCAGTTGGCGGCGTTCTGGCCCAGGCCGGAGAAGGCCACGGTCAACAGCGGCGGTTCGTCCTGCTTGCCCATCCAGTAGTCGAGGATCTCCTTCGACTCCGGCATCTCCAGCGGCTTGAGCCGGGTCTCTTCCCGCTTGAGCAACCTCCCCAGCTTGGTGGGCAGCTGGCTGGCCCAGAAGCTGACTGTGCTGGCCGGACGGTAGGACCAGTCGGCGAAGGCCAGGTCGTCGGACGGCTGGTAGCTGCCCCTCCCTGTGGTGGCCAACACCTGGTCCGGGGCGAAGCGCGGGCAGGGATCCCACAACCCGCACACCAGCGAGGCCAGCCCCAACTCGGGCTCCGGCGCGGCGATCGCCGCCTCCCTCACCATCCGGGCCTGCTCTTCGTCCCAATACGGATAGCGGGGATGCTCCAGCATCAACGCCAGGTGCAGGGTCTCGTCCCAGCTGGCCGCGTAGCCCAGATACTCGTTGGTCAGGTCGTAGCCCTGGCCGGTCTGCTGCCACTCGGAGAACAGCAGCCGATAGCAGGCCTCCAGCCACTTGTCGGTCTGCAGCGGGAACAGCGCCGCGTCCTCGCCCCGCTCCAGGATCACGTCCAGCAGCAGCTGGGTGCGATCATCCCCCAGCATCACCCGCAGCCGCTCCAGGGCGACCTTGGCGTTGATCATCCCCATCTCGAAGACCGGGAAGAGGATGTTCTCCAGGAACTGACTGCTCACCGGCCGGATGACGATGTCCATCGCGGGGCGCCGGTCAGGCCTTGGCGTCTTCCTCGGCGATCAGCTTGTAGATCTCCTCCGAGGTCCTGGCCTCCAGGATCGCCCCCCGGAAGTGCTGGTTCTTGAAGAGCCGGCTGATCCGCGCCAGCGCCTTGAGGTGCACCCCGGCGGAGTTCTCCGGCGCCACCAGCGCGAAGAACAGGTGGGTGGGCTTGCCGTCGATGGCCTCGAAGTCCACCCCGGCGCGGGAGACGCCAAAGGTGGCGCACAGCTGGGAGAGGCCGTTGACCTTCCCGTGCGGAATGGCCACGCCCTCACCGATCCCGGTGGAGCCCAGCTTCTCCCGGTCCTTGAACACCTCCACCAGACGGTCCGGCTTCAGGGTGGGCTGGGTACGCGCAAGCGTCCCGCTCAATTCCTTGAGCACCTCCGCCTTCGAAGTCGACCGAAGGTCAGGGATGACCGCATCCGGGCTGAGGAACTCGGCGATCTTCATGGCCACCCGCGCATGTAATGGGAGTCCGTCCGGTCCTGCAAGCTTCCCCTCAGTGCCGTTCCACTTGTCCGTTGGGCGGCGTACGGGGTTTCTGCGCTCGGTCGCCTGGCTGATTGTTTCCGCGCGGGGTCGGGTCGTCTACGATTCGCCCCGGTCTGGTCCGTGAAGTCCCTTCCCTTCCCATCCCTGTTGCTGCTGCTGGCGCTCTCCTGCGCGCACCCGGCCTCCGTCCCGGTGCCCACCGCGGCCCCGGTCCCCGCTTCGGTGGAGGCCCCGGTCTCCCCGATGGGCCCCGTCCTCGTCGTCCAGCCGGTGCTGGAGCTGCCTCCCCCGCCGGACCCGTTGGCGGTGGCCAAGGAGGCCAGGCAGCGCGCCGAGGCCGAACGCCACCTGCAGGCGGACGCGCTTTTGGCCAAGATGACCCTGGAGCAGAAAGTCGGCCAGCTGATGATGGTCGGCTTTGCCGGCACCGAGGTGGACGAGGACATCCGCGCCCTGGTGGCCGGCCGGCAGGTGGGCGGGGTGTGCATGTTCAAGCGCAACATCCGCGACCCCGAGCAGATCGCCCGGCTCAACGACGGGGTGCGGCGGCTGATGGAGGGGACGCTGCCCCCGTTCATCGCTGTGGACCAGGAGGGCGGCAACGTGGTCCGGGTCCAGGACGGGGTGGCGGTGCTCCCCGGGAACATGGCGCTGGGGGCCACCGGGTCGGAGTCCCTGGCCTACGAGGCGGGGCTGGCCCAGGCGGAGGCGCTCAAGCTGCTGGGGTTCAACATGAACCTGGCCCCGGTGCTGGACGTGAACCTCAACCCCAAGAACCCGGTGATCGGGATCCGCTCTTTCGGGGACGACGCGGTCAAGGTCGCCGCCTTCGGGCGGGCCTTCGTGCGCGGGCAGCAGCAGGCCAACCTGGCCACGGTGGCCAAGCACTTCCCTGGCCACGGCAACACCGACGCCGACAGCCACACCCAGCTGCCGGTGATGACCGAGACCACCGACCAGCTGATGGAGCAGCTGGTGCCGTTCACCGCCGCCATCGAGGAGGGCCTGGACGGGCTGATGACCGCGCACGTGGCCATCCCCAAGGTGACCGGGAACCGGGTCCCGGCCACCCTCTCCGAGTCGATCCTGATGGGGCTGCTGCGCCGCCGGCTGGGCTTCGATGGGCTGGTGCTGACCGACGAGCTGGAGATGGAGGCCATCGCCCGGGAGTACGGGGTGGGCCGGGCCGCGGTGATGTCGGTGCAGGCCGGGGCGGACATGGTGCTGATCCCCTGGCGGGTCGAGAAGAAGACCGAGGTCTACTACTCGCTGCTGGCCGCGGTGCGCGCCAAGGAGATCTCCCCCGAGCGGGTGGACGGGGCGGTGCGCCGGATCCTACGGGTGAAGTTGCGGCGGGGGATGTTCGACGCCCTGCCCCCGCTGGCCCAGCGGATGGAGCGCTACCGGGGGCTGAACACCGAGGTGGCGGAGCGGATCGCCCAGGAGTCGGTGACCCTGATCCGCGCCGACGCGAAGTACTTCCCGCTGAGGGAGGGGATGCGGGTGGGGGTGATCACCGCCGAGGCCTCGCTGGCCCAGGCGCTGTCCGCCCGGCTCCCCGGGGTGCAGACCCTGGTGGTCCCCGCCTACCCGGCGGCCCGCATCCGCCCCGCGTTGCGGGAGAAGGCCCGGGCGCTGGCGCTGTCGGTGGACGTGGTGGTGATGGGGGTGATCAACTCCCGGCAGCTGGACCTGGTGACCATGGCCGCCGCCACCAACCGGCCGGTGATCGTGGTCTCGATGGGCCTGCCCTATCTGATCGAACACGTGCCGGAGGCCAAGGCGGTGCTGGCGCTGTACTCGTACCAGGACGTATCCGCGGTGGCCGCCGCGGAGGTGCTGCTGGGCCAGCGGGGAACCCCGGGAAAGCTGCCGGTCACCCTCAAGCGCTACCAGCGCGGCCACGGGCTGAACCTGTGGCGCACCGCCCAGGCGGGGCAGGCGGGGAAGTCCACCGCCCTGCGGAGCGCGGTGGAGTAGCTCGGGTGCGCAAGCACAGGGAAGCGGACGTCCGCGACGACGCCGAAGAACCAGTCCATCGCCGGTACCAGCCGGCCGCCGCCGCGCTGGTGAACGGCAAGCGCAGACACTCCGCACGCCCGTCGCGCTCCACCTGCATGTCGAGCACCGTGTCACCTGTTGGGATCGCGTCCCCCCCTCCTCCGAAGTGAATCCAGAGGTCCTGCGGCGGGGGCACCCACGCCGGAAGGGGTTGGCTGTCTGCCGAAGTGGCGCCAACAGGGGGAACAAGGGCCGCGGGCGCCTCACTCGTCCTTCGCTCTGAGACCGCCGGGGCGGCCGGTCCGCTTCGTCGCCGGACGGTCGTCACGGAGCCAGGCGATCACGGCGGCCCTCAAGGCGGCATGGAGCGGCATGCCGTCGGCCTTGGCACGACGCTCCAGATGCCGCCACACCTCGGCAGGGAACCGCACGGAACGTGGCGTCGTAGGTCCCGTCTCGGTCCCCTTGAGCGGCCGGCCACGGCCGACCTTCAGAGACATCCCTTCGGCCGCGATGCGGGCGGCGTACGGATTCCTCCGGACCGTCGCGCGCTCGAGGTCGACCTCCGGAATCTCGCGCAGCGACGCACGCGATGGCGGCGAAGCCTTCTCCTTAGCTTTGCCCCTCTTCATAACGCCTCCTCTCCCGCACGGTGACGCGCCGTGCACTGATGATTCGCACGGTGTCGTCGGACACTTCCGCGAACACGGTGAACAGCACCCGCTGGTGGCTCGACGCGCCAATGAGGACCAACCGGTCCTCGTGGACGGAATCCTGGACGAACAGTGCCAACGGGTCTGCAAACACGGTCGCAGCCTCCGCGAACGAGACGCCGTGCTTCCTGACGTTGCTCGCCGCCTTCTGGGGATCCCAGGTAAAGTTCAATGCCATAAGAGTAACACTCTTTCTGACCCAATGCTTCCACCTCTGCTGCCGCGCACGCGGCGGCATGAAGCAGCGCTGGGGTTCCTAGGGTGGCCTGCGATCAGCACGGGGTCCGGTCTTGCTCCCATGAACTGACCCGAGGTCGAGGGTCACCGCGCTTTTGAGCGCTGCCGAAACCGGGCAAATATTACCGTCCAAACGCTTGACCCGTGTCAGGTGACGTGGGACTCCCGTGCGCTGTCAGTGGTATTTTTTGAAACGGTGGTCGCGTGAGTGTTTTGTTCTGGACGGGCCGCAGTCTGCTCGTGGGGCACCTGCTGCTGATCCCGCTCGTCGCGCGGGCAACCGAACCGCTTCCCCCGGCAGTCCCCGCCGCTGCCTTCGACTGCAGCGCCGGAAGCTGGCGCCTGGCCGGCGCCCCGGCGCGGGTGGACGCCGACGCCAGCTTCAACCCGGAGTGGACCCCCACCCTCCAGGCGCTGGCCGCCTGCATCAACGGCCCTACCTGGCAGACTGTGTGCCTCACCATCCGGGGGCACTCGGACGAGGTGAAGTTCGATTCGGCCACCGCCTCCGCCTTCGGCAGTCCGGAGGCGGCGCAGCTGTCCCGGGCCAACGGCCGCTCGCTGCGGGTCACCGCCTCCCTCTATGAGCTGGGCGTCCCCGGCGACCGGCTCCGCCAGCTGCCTCCCTCCGGGGGCGCCGACTTCCGCGGGGTGGAGATCACCGCCCACCCCGGCTGTATCGCCGGGCCGACCTCGGACGCGCCGGGCAGGCCGGTGGATCCGGCGCTGCTGCAGCAGATGGTGAAGTCCTCGGTGAAGGAGGTGCTGGACGAGCAGAAGCCTACGCCCCCGCCGCCCGCCCCCCATCTGTTCTGGGCCGAGGCCGGCCTGGATGCCGCCCTGGTGGGCTTTACCCCCTCGGCGGTGATCGGCCCGGTGCTCCGCGCCGGCGCCGGCTGGCGTCACCGCTGGGCCTACGCCCGCGCCAACCTGGGCTTCTCTGTGGGCAGCACCGCCCCGCAGCGGGTAGGCGGCGAGCTGGCGCTGGGGGCCGGGTACGTCCACGCCCCCTGGCTGCAGTTGGGGATGACCGCCTCCGCCCGCCTCAGCACCCACGGCCTGCTCACCCCCTGGCTGGAGCAGACCTGGGCCCTGGGCGTGGAGGGCACCCACTGTCTGTGGAACTTCTCCGGCTACCAGCTGTGCGCCCGCGAGGCGGTGCTCCCGTTGGGAGTGCGCGTCCGCCAGGGCGAGGAGATCGCAGGTCAGGTCTACCGGATCCCCGTCACCAACGACTTTTCGCTCCGCTTCGACGTGGGCCTCGTGCTCCGTCGGGACCTCTAGAAAACAGGACGCGCCATGAAGAACCTGATTCGGATCACCCTGGCCTGTCTGTCCCTGGGGTGGGTGGGCTGCGGTTCGATCGACGAGCTGCCCCCCAGCGAGTGCGCCACCGCCTCCGCGGTGGGCTGCGCCTGCGACGCCACCTCCGCATGCGGAAGTTTGGCCGACGGCACCCGGCTTTCCTGCGCCACGGGCGGCACCTGCCAGCTGCCCAACTGCGCCGCCGCCGAAGGGCCGCAGCCGGGCTGCGTGTGCGGCACCGCGGGTCACTGCGCCCAGGGGCTGGTCTGCGCCAACGGCCGCTGTGAGAACGACACCGGCCAGACCCTGACCGCGCCTACGGACGCCCGCTGCTACACCCCCTGCCGCGGCGGCGCCGAGGGCGGCGGCGCTGGCTCCGGGGACTGCTCGGTGGACGGGCTGATGGAGGGCTGCATCGACGGCGCCCTGTGCCGCGCCGGCAGCTGCGTCCTCCCGGTGGGCAGCAGCGGCAAGCTGGCCCCGGACACCGACGGCGGCCAGCCGGAGGCCAGCTGCACCAGCGACACCCAGTGCCCGGACTTCCAGACCTGCATCCAGAACCGCTGCTACTCGGACTGTCAGGGCGACGCGGACTGCCGCGAGGGCCGCAGCTGCTACCGCAAGGTCTGCCGGATCCCCTGCTCCGCCACCGGCGCCGCGTGTCCCTCCGGGATGGCCTGCGCCACCGTGGACGGTCAGACCGGCTACTGCGCCGAGGTGGCCGCGGCGGACGCGCTGGTGCGAGGGGTCCCCAGCGGCAGCTTTGAGCTGAGCACCAGCTCGCTCTCCTTCGGCTCCCAGCAGATCAGCGGCTCCTTCACCCTGGTCAACCGCAGCGGCAGCTTCCAGGAGTTCACCATCCGCAAGGCCAGCCACACCGAGTTCTCCGACCGCGGCCCGAAGGTGATCACCGAGACCCCGCTGGCCTGGCTGAAGCTGGGCGAGTCGGAGGCGGCAGCGGCGCAGGTCCAGGAGCTGACCATTGGGGTGGATGGCAACGGCCAGAAGGAGATCTGGATCACCGCCACCAACAACGACAGCCTCTCCCGCTGGTCCGGTGAGCTGGAGGTGCAGAACCTCCACATGGGCACCCAGACTGTGCGGCTGGGCTACTCCAGCAGCCTGGAGGGGAGATGGTCGGGGCAGATGTTCTTCCTGGCCAACTTCGGTGACCTGGGCCTGGAGGACTGGCGCGCGGATCGCGGCAACGCGGTGAAGCTGCGCGCGGTGGGCAACGCCTTCATCCGCCGCTGGGGCGCGCTGCGCGGGAACCGGATCAGCCTGGACGAGTTCAAGGCCGTCCTCACCGCCACCCACACCGAGTCATGGAAGTGGCCGTCGGTGCAGAAGCGCTGCCCGGACGAGGCCAACCCCAACCCCAACGTGGGCTGCTACCTGTACACCGGGGGCGCCGGCGGGGTGGGGATCTACTCCGACTACCTGCCCGACAACCCGATCCCCACCGGGACCACCGAGTTCCCGTTCGCGATGGACATCCGCCGCACCCCGCTGGGCGCGGTGGGCGACTGGTCGGGGCGGATCGTCTCCGAGACCGCGCTGCAGTACGCGGGCTCGCCAGCGGTGTCCTTGAAGTTCGCCTCCGATCCCAACGACTGCGGTGCGGCCGGCGCCAACAGCTGCATCATCGGGCTGGAGTCCTTCTATTCGAAGATCCTGATCGGCGGCCGCTACCTGACCCAGGAGACGGACACCGCCTGCTCCCAGGTGGCCCCCGGCACCTTCGGGATGACCCGCACCCCGTGGCTGGTCCCCAGCTTCGGTCCCAACTTCGACGCCACCTCCAACCGCGCGCTGGGCGAGGGACCCAAGGCGCGCTTCGAGTGCCGGGACAAGCTGCTTCCCTTCAACAGCCCGGACCTGGCCTCCACCAACCTGAGCCTGGCGGCCTCCAACCCGGTGCCCGACGGCTCCACCCGCCACCGCACCCTGGAGCTGGTGGACGGGGCGCTGATCGATCAGGACACCCTGTTCGTCATCTTCAAGGAGCACTTCCCCTCCTTCCTGGATCCCGCCGACACCGAGGGCTTCTCCGCCTACGGCTACATGCTGCTGCGCCGCCGCCCCGCGGACCTCAAGGAGTCCGACTTCAAGGGCTCCCCGCCGGTGGACTACCGGGTCCCCTCCTCGCGGCTGCTCAACGTGGGCTGCAGCGACACCCTGCTGGCCAAGACCAACACCGCCCAGCTGGACGCCTCCACCGCGGCCCGGGTGGGCGGCGCGGTGCTGGAGGGGGTGGTGCCGTCCGCGTCCCCGCCGCCGGTGCTCGATCCCGCCGCCACCAGCGGGGAGAGGGTCCACTACCTGTGCTCGGCCACCGGCTACTTCGACGGCGGTCCGCGCGACGACGGGACCTCCAACGGCACCCGGGTGGAGTGCCCGGCCGGAAGCCAGGTCCGCTACTTCACCCTCCAGGGCGCCACGGCCGCCCAGGCCGCGGTAGCCACCCTGTCCTGCCAGCAGGGCAATGGAATCTGCCGCGCCGGTGAGCCCTGCGCCGAGGTGTGCGCGGTGGGCACCGCCTGCCCCTCCAAGGGCACCTGCGGCGAACAGCTGGCGCAGTGGGCGGCGGACCCGTCCCGGCCGCACTCGCTGCGGCAAGACCCGGTGTTCCGGTGCACCGATCCCAACGAGGTGCTGTGCAACACCGACCGGCACGACCTGCGGGCGGAGAAGCACTTCTACGCCGAGGGCTCCGCCCAGGTGGTGTTCCAGCCGCTGGAGGCGCAGATCCACCAGGCCTTCCGCTACAAGACCCAGTTCCGCAACCGCACCGGGACCGGGATCGGCTTTGTGCCGCAGACCTGCACCCCCGGGTCGGACGAGGTCCCCTACTGCTACGACCCGCAGGAGATCGAGGAGATCCGCGACCGGGTGGACTGCGCCACCCACGTCTACACCCGGTACTACGCCGCGCTGGGGACGACCCCCTCCGGCCAGGAGGTCCGCTCCCGGCTCAAGAGCTTCCTGGTCCGGGACTACTCGTACCTGGAGCAGTTCGTCCCCGGAGTCCCCAACCCGATCATCCACGACGGGTTCGAGCGGCTCTACGCGGAGCTGCTGATCATGCTGGGGGACGAGTCCTACACCAGCTCGTTCGCCTCCCGCTTCGATCTCGCCGGCCAGAAGCTGGCGGACTTCGAGGGCTCGGCCTTCGAGCCCAACGGGATCAACCTCTCCGGCGGCGCGGGCTTCGAGATGCGCAGCCTGTACCAGGCGGCCCAGTACTACCAGATGACGCTGGAGCGCTTCTATCGGCTCAGCCCGGTGATCTGGATCTCGATCGGCGAGCTGCCCGCGGGCCAGGGGTTCATCACCCCCCAGACCGCCAGCTCGTACTTCGACAAGCTGATCCGCGCCTCGTCGCAGAAGGCGCGCTCCTGGAGCCAGGTGGCCAAGAAGTACCAGTCCTTCAACCGGCCAGAGCTGGCCCGGCTGGTGGTCTCCCGCGCCTACACCTCGGCGTACCTGGAGTCGGTGATCCTCAGCCGGATGATGCTGAAGATCATCTACGTCTCCAACCCGGACGACAAGGCGCAGATCGTCAAGCAGTTGGAGCTGGCCCAGCAGACCTACCGGGCGGCGATGATGGAGATGAGCACGGTGTACCGGGACATCCGGGACACGGTGACCTACTTCGGCTTCCAGCCGGACTACATCCCCTTCCCGGCGCTGGACCCCGGCGACACCAACGCCTTCGACAAGGCGCTGGCCCGGGCCCAGAACGCGCTGGAGGTGGCCGAGAAGAAGGAGACCACCGCCCTGGCCGACAACCGGTCCTTCGACACCGACGCCGCGTCCTTCCAGAGCGCGCTGGCAGGGCTGCGGGACCAGAACGAGTCCGCCCTGGCGGAGATCTGCGGGACCTTCCTGGTCACCGAGCAGGGCGAACCCCAGGTCTACCCGGCCATCCCCCGCTACGCGCAGCTGCATCCGCGGGCCGCGGCCCTGGGCGACCCCTGCGGCCGGATGGGCAACGGCGCCCTCTATGACGCGGCGATCGGCCTGGAGCAGGCCGGGCTGGAGCTGGACAAGGTGAAGCTGAGCCGGCGCAACCTGATCGCGGAGATCGCGGATGTGGCGGCGCGGACCTCCGAGCAGTGCGCGCGGATCACCACCGCCAAGGACTTCTACATCCAGACCCAGGACAAGGTGATCGCGATGAACGACGCGATCAACTCACTGAACCTGGTGGTGGACACCGCGGATCGCCTCACCGAGTACGTGGCCAACGTCACCAGCTTCCTCAACTGCGACGTGGGCGTGGCGGTCTCCTGTCCGATGGCCGCCGCCGGCGCCACCCTCTACACCACCGCCTTCCTGATCGACTTCCCGCTGGCGGTGGGCGCCGGGATCACCACCACCGTGCTCCAGCACGAGATCGCCTCGCTGGAGAAGTCGATCGTGGTCAACGACATGCTGCAGGAGTGCACCGCGGCGCAGATCGACTCCAAGTACGAGATCAAGACCCTCTACCGCCAGATGCTGGAGACGCAGCTGGAGGCGCTGAAGGTGGAGGACGACATCACCCTGGCCGTCTCCCAGATCCAGAAGCTGCGGCACCAGTCGCTGTCCTTGATGTCCTCGCTGGAGGAGGACCAGGCGAACATGGTGAACATCGAAGCGGCGCGGAACGATCCCAACGTCCGCATCTACCGCAACGACGCCATCGTGGCCGCGGACCAGACCTTCTTCCGCGCGCTGCAGGAGGCCTACAAGGCCACCAAGGTGTTCGAGTACTACACCAGCCAGAGCTACGCGCCCTTGGGCAACCTGGTGCTGGTGCGGATGGTGGCCCACGGCGACTTCACCCTGGAGTCGTACCTCACCAACCTGGAGCAGGCCTTCGAGGAGTTCCAGGAGCAGTTCGGCAACCCGGACACCCGGGTGGCGATCCTCTCGGTGAAAGACGACGTGCTGGCCATCCCCCGGCTGGACGCGCAGGGGGTGGCGCTGTCGGAGAAGAAGCGGACGGCGATGTTCCGTGAGCGGCTGGGCGAGGTCACCTTGCTGGATGGCCAGGGCTACGTGAACATGCCCTTCTCCACCACCATCGAGGGGCTCTCCCCGCTGACCCTCAACCACAAGATCCGCTTCATGGAGGCGGAGATCGTGGGCCGGGACGTGGGCGACACCCTGGGCCGGATCTACGTGCGCCAGCGCGGCACCGGCGCTGTCCGCGGGGTGTCGGGGGAGACCGGCTACTACGCCTTCCCCACCCGCACCGCGGTGATGAACCCCTTCTTCAACGGCACCAAGGATCTGGACGCTTCGATCTACGGCAGCGAGCGGCTGCGGGACCGGCCGTTCATCAACACCGGCTGGGAGCTGGTGCTGAACCGCAAGGATGAGGCGGTGAACCGGGACATCCAGATCACCGGCCTCGACGACATCAAGCTGTACCTCTACTACACGGACTTCACCGCGCTGTGAGCGCCCTCGAGATCCCCATGAAGACCTCATTGACCTTCCGGGTGTGCGCGGTGCTCTCGCTGCTGGGAGCGTTCTCCGCCTGTGAAACCCCACCCATCCCCTGCGGCGCGGACGAGATCCGGACCGAAGCTGGCTGCGTGATTGCGGACGCCAACTGCGAGGCGGACCAGCCGGGCAGCATCCGCACCGCCTGCGCCCAGGCCCACAAGTCCTGCTTCCAGGACGCGCTGGGCGCCCTGTGCGGGCTGTGTCTGGACGGCTACCGCGCCGAGGACACCGCCTGCGTGGCGGTGAAGAGCTGCGCCGACCTGGACTGCTCAGGCGCCCAGCGCGGCTGCGCCGAGGCCGGGGTGCACTCCGACGCGGTGTGTGGCAGCTGTCTGCCCGGCACCGAGGCCATCAACGGGACCTGCGTGGCGCCCGGCTGTGACGCCCAGGTGCAGGGGTCGGTGGCCCAGACCTGTCAGACCGAGAAGCGCGCCTGCGTGGCCGGGGCCGAAGGTCCGGAGTGCGGGCAGTGCTGGTCCGGCTACACCGACGATCTGGGCGCCTGCCGTCCGGTCAAGACCTGCCAGAGCCTGGGCTGTGGCGCCGCCCACCGCCTCTGCGCTCCGGCGGGCGCCAACAGCGACGCGACCTGCGGCCAGTGCGCCACCGGCTACCTGGAGCAGAACGGAGCCTGTAGGGTGCAGGCCAACGCCACCTGCGATCCCAGCCCGGCCACCGGGAGCATCGCCGACGGCTGCGCCGCCGAGCACCGCGGCTGCGTGGCCGGCACCCCCGCCCAGTGCGGAGGGTGCTCCACCGGCTTCGTGGAGGACCCTTCTTCCCTGGCCTGTGTGCCCGAGCAGGGCTGCGCGCAGCTGACTTGCGCCGCGGAGAACCGCAACTGCCTGGACACCCCCTATGGGCACTGCACCAGCTGCGTGGACGGCTACGTGGAGGATGCGCAGACCGGGGACTGCCGGCCGGCCCGGACCTGCGCGGAGCTGACCTGCGGCCAGGGTTCGCAGTGCGTGGAGGGCACCGCCACCACCGACGCGGTCTGCCAGACCGACTGCGCGGCAGGGTCGATCTGGAACGGGTCTCGTTGCCAGGTGTGCCCCTCCTGCAACGAGAGCGGGGAGGACGGGGTGTGGTCCACCCCCACCGCCGGCGGCTACTGCATCTGCAAGACCCAGCCGGGCCACTACTACTCGGTGGGCGGCGACGTGGGCACCTTCCGCTGCGACGGGGACAACGACGGCTGGATCCGCGAGAGCGCCCGGTCCTCGGTCCTCTCCAGCGATCCGGCGATCGCCGCCAACGCGCGCTGTGCGCTGCGCACCATCACCGGCTTCTCGCTGATCAATGAAGGCGGCCAGACCAAGGACTTCCCGCTGGCGGTCCCGCTGGCGATGTACGAGTCGGACCGCAACGACGACGATCAGATCCTGCAGAGCATGCTCCGCCAGCGCGGCATCCCCCAGTACGGCACGGCCCGGGACATCACCGCCGCCGAGCTGAACCGCCTGACCAAGCTCTGCTTCAGCCCCACCGCGGACTACAACGACAACGGGGTAGCGGACACCGCGGAGTGGGCGGACCGCGCGTTGGCCCCGTCCTTCCGGCCGGACCAGGCTCCGTTCAACCAGTTCAGCTACTTCGCCGAGCTGGACCGCGGCGCCTTCCAGGCCTCGGCCAACGACCCCTCCCGGGGGGTGTACGTGATCCGCGAGAAGCAGCGCGGCGCGGACGCGGCGGTGCCCGCGCAGCAGCGGGTGCCGATTGCGTACCTGGCGGGCGACGAGGACCACTGGAACAGCTGCACCGTGCGCCGGGATCCGGAGTGGAACACCCTCACCCCGCCGATCGGGATGGACTTCGCCAAGCTGCAGCCGGCGATCACCCCCAACAGCTGGAAGGGGATGAACCACCACAGCCAGTTCAAGTGCGTGGTGATCGAGAACCAGCCCGATCCCGCCCTCCCCTCGCAGCTCACCGCCGCCCAGGCCACCGCCCAGCAGCTGCGCCTCAACGCCTGTCGCGCCACCGGCAGCCCGGTGGTGGCGTCCGGCAATCCGGCGGAGACCATTGCCGACTGCAGTCCGGTGGATCCCGCAACCGCCCAGCCGGGTGACGTGTTGTGGGCGGCGATCCCGTTCATCGACTACGACCCCTATGGCAAGTGGGCCGGGGTGCCGGACCGACAGTACGTCCGTGCCTGCGTCAACGAGTGCGCCGAGCGCCTGCCGTCGTGCCCTGGCTGGGACATCAACCCGGTGGCGATCGACTGTCAGTACGAGGCGGACAACTTCGGCAAGTTCATCACCTGCACCGCGGACGAGGTCTGCGACGGGCTGGACAACACCGGGGAGGGCAACGTGGACGAGGGCAACCCCGGCGGCGGGGTGGCCTGCTCCAATGACGGAGTGGAGTACCCGGACGGCTATCCGGTCACCTGCGCCCAGGACAGCGACTGCGCCCCTTCCAGCGGCGTCTACTGCGACGAGCCCACCGGGCGCTGCAAGGTGATGGGGATCTGCGAGCCGGGCACCAGCCGCTGCGACTCGGGCCTGAAGCGGGTGGTCTGCGATCCGACCATCACCCCCGGTTCGCGCACCGAGACCTGCAACGGCCAGGACGACGACTGCGACGGCCCGGTGGACGAGGGCAACCCGGGCGGCGGGGTCCAGAACTGCACCGTGGCCGGAGTGTTGGGAGCCTGCGCCAACGGCAAGCTCAGCTGCCAGAACGGCTCGCTGAGCCAGTGTGTCCAGACCGTGCAGCCGATCACCGAGATCGGGTGCAACAACGTGGACGACGACTGCGACGGCAAGCGGGACGAGCCGCCCGAGGACGGCACCTGTCCCTCTCCCTGGACCACCTACTATGTGGACGGGGACAGCGACGGCTACGGGGAGAGCACCAACCTGGGCCAGTGCCGCTGCGCGGCGGACACCACCTACAAGGTGACCAACCGCACCGACTGCTGTGACACCGACGGCAACGCCCACCCCGGCGCCACCACCTGGCGGTCCAGCGCGAATGCCTGCGGCAGCTACGACTACAACTGCGACGGCTCCGAGACCAAGACCTCCAACACCAGCGTCTCCGCCGGTTGCGGCTACCGGGCCTTTAGCTGCGGCGGCGCCTCGGTGGGTTGGGCGGACTCGGTGCCCGCATGCGGGCAGACCCACACCTGGTTCACCAACGGCTGCGGTGACTGGGCCCCCTGTCCCCAGGACAAAGAGAACCGCACCCAGTACTGCTACTGAAATGAGCACTTCGATGAATCGTTACCTGCTGATCGGGGTGCTCTGCGGGGCACTCGGCTGCACCCAGGATGGACTGGCTCCGGACTGTGAGGACGGAGAGGTCCCGTTGCGGGTGGAAGGAGCGTGGTCCTGCACCCCTCTGCCCACCTCGGAAGTGAACGCCCTGGCCCAGGCGGAGCTGGCCTGCGCGGAGGGCCAGGTGGCTGCCTTCGTGGACGGCCAGTGGCGCTGCAGCACAGTCACCGCCCAGAGCGGCGGGGACATCACCGGGGTGGCCACCGCGGCCGGCTCGGGGCTGACGGGGGGCGCGGACCAGGGCAGCCTCTCTCTGGCGGTGGCCTTCGAGGGCTCCGGCACCGCGTCCACCGTTGCCCGCAGCGATCACCGCCACGGCTTCTTCGACCTGCTGGACGTGCCGGGCGGCTTTTTGGACCGGGTGGACAACGACGCGCTGGGCGCTCTGGCGTGCGCCCAGGGCGACTACCCTCGCTGGGATGCCAGCCGCGCCGCCTGGAGCTGCGCTGTGCTGCCGGCGCCGCAGACCTTCGTGGAGACGGACCCTTCGGTGAACTCGCTGGGCAAGGCGACCCTGTTCTGCAGCGAGGGACAGGTGGCGATGCGGACCTCGGTGGGCTGGGGCTGCACCACCGTGCAGGACCGCGACACCCTGGCCAGCCTCAGCTGCCCGGATGGCCAGACGCTGGCCTGGTCCGCCTCGCTGCAGCGATGGAGCTGTTCGCAGTTCCCGGCTGATCTGCAGGGGATCACCTCGGTGGCCGCTGGCAGCGGGCTGACCGCCCAGACCGACGGGGGCAGCGTCCAATTGGCGGTGAACTTCCAGACTGCCTGCGCCAGCGGGCAGGTGGCGTGCGCGGATCAGCTCCAGGCGCCAGTGGTGCCGCCGCTCTCCCAGGTGCTGGGCCAGGGCAATGATGCCCAGCTGCGGCGGATCGCGAATGTGGCCGCTCCGGTGGCGGCGGGAGACGTGGCCACCAAGGGCTATGTGGACGCGCTGGGCGGCTCTGGCTCCAGCATGTCGGTGGTGCTGTGCTGCGGCGCCACCTGCGCTGGGCGGCTGCCGGGCTGGAACTGCGACGACGTGGCGAGCTCGGGCAAGGTGGTGATCCCGATCCCCGACCAACGCGGGATGATCGAAGTCCCCAACTCCGGGCAGCCGCGGGTGCTGGCCGGGTTGCCCCCCACGATGCTGGCGGATGGCGGCGTGGTGGGCGGGGATGTGCTGCTCAACAGCTGCAGCGGCGAGTGGCAGGTCTGCACCCAGACCGGCTTTGCCAATGTGATGCTCACCTGCGGGGAATTCACCTCGTCCTCCGACCCCACCCCCTGGACCTGCACCGCCCCACCCCAGTCCTACATCATGGTCCCCGGCACCCGCGGGATGATCTACGTGGACGGGACCGACGCGGCCAACGAGTACCTCAAGGACAACGGCCAGTCCGCCTCCCCGGCCTCGGTGATCGACTGCAGCGGCGCCCCGGTCCTCCCCGGTCCCCAGGTGTCCACCGGCGTCTGCTTCCGGTGATCCGGGCGGTGGTAGTGGTGCTGGTCACCGCCACGCTTACCGCGCTGGCGGTGGTCCGAAGTGCCGCGGGCTCGAGCACAGGCGCGGGCTCGAGCGCGGGCTCGAGCGCGGGCTCGAGCACAGGCGCGGGCGCGGGCGCGGGGGCCCCTGGGGGAAACTTGTCCCCGGGAGCAGGTTTACCCCCGGTTTTGGGCTCAAATTGCCGTGGAACTTGTCTCCACGAACAAGTTTCCCCCGCGCGCCCCATCGGATCCGGCGAGGCCAGGGCGGGGGGAGCGCAGCCGGTTCCTCTGGGAGTGACTTCGCTCGAGCCGGTCCCGGTCCTGCGCCCCGGAGCGGGCCAGGAGGCCAACCCGGACGGGATGGCCGCTGTTCCAGAACCGGGCTGCGAGCTCCACCGCGCCCCGTACATGATCCGCGGCGACTCGCTGGCCCCGCGCCTGGCCCCGGGCGTCCAGCTGGAGCTAGCTCAGGGCTACTACCGCTGCCATCCACCCCGCAGGGGAGAGTTGGTGGTCTTCCCGTGGGCTGGCCACCCGGCACCGCTGGGAAAGGTGATCGCCGCCGTCCCCGGAGACCGCTTCGAGGTCCGGATGTTGGAGCGCAGCTGGCGGTTGTTGATCAGCGGCGCGCCGGCGGTGAACTCGCAGGGCCAGCGCTACTTCCTGGATGAACGGGCCCGGAGATTGCTCCAGCACCTCGCTGAGAGCACCGACCTCACGGTGCCCGCGGACGCGCTGCTGGTCCTGGGGGACAAGCCGCAGCTGACCGCGGACAGCCGACGCTTCGGGTTCATCCCCCTGCAGTCGCTGCTGGGGCGACTGGACGCGCCCTAAGGCTGCGCGGTCAGTGCTCGTGGCCGGGAGCGTGCGCGTGGCCGTGCTCGCGCTCCTCGTCGGTGGCGGCGCGGACCTCGCGGATGGTCACCTCGAAGTGGAGGGTCTTGCCGGCCATCGGGTGGTTGGAGTCCACGGTGATCAGGTCTCCCTTCACCGCCTTGATCAGGAAGTCGATCTCATCGCCGTCATCGTCGGTGGCGGTGAGGACTCCGCCCTCCTCCAGGACCAGGTCCTTGGGGAGGCTGTCGCGGGGGACCTCCTCCACGCCCTCCGGATCGTAGTCGCCGTAGGCCTCGCCCGGCGGCACCACCACCTTCACGGTCTCACCGGAGGCCTTGCCTTCCAGCACCTTCTCCAGCCCGGGGACGATCTCCTCGTAGCCGTGCAGATAGACCAACGGGTCCTCGGCGGTGCCCTCGTCGACCAGCTCCCCGTCGGGGAGGTGCAGCCGGTACTCCAGCGTCGCAACGGTGTCCTTGGTGATCTTCATTCCTCGCCCTTCCTACGCAGGTCCATGGACCGCTGAGCGACCCAGGAGTTGGGTCCGGCGCCCACATACATGGTTCCGGGCTTTTCCGGACCGGGGACGTCCCTTGATTTGTTCGCCGAACCGGCGGAAGAGCGGGGACTCCAGCACGGAACCGCCGCTGCCGTTCCCCTGGCTGGGTGGGTTCGGAGCGCGGGCGGTGCCGAAAGAGGGTGGTCCCGGCGACGGCCGGGCGCTATCTGTGCCCGCCATGAGTGCTCCCGTCATCGTCCGTGTGTGGTCCGACTTCGTTTGACCCTGGTGCTACGTCGGCCTCGTGGAGGTCGAGAAGCTTCGCGGTGAATACGAGATTGAAGTGGACTGGCAGCCGTTCTTCCTGCGGCCTGAGACGCCTCCCGAAGGCTCTCCCCTGCCCGAGTACATCAAGCAGAAGGTGCGTGACCCGAACAACCCGCTCAAGGCCCGCGCCGCCCGCGAGGGACTGAAGATGCAGTTCCGGGACATCACCCCCTCCACCCGACGGGCGCACGAGGCGGTGGAGTTCGCGCGGGAGAAGGGGAGGCTGGCGCCGCTGCACGCGTCCTTGCTCAAGCGCTACTGGGAGGAGTCGCAGGACCTGTACGCGATGGAGACCTTGCGCGGAGCGGCCGTCGACGCGGGGCTGGATCCGGACGAACTGCTGGGCGCGATCCAGCGCGGCGACTACCGTCAGCGGGTGGAGCAGCTGGTGGCGCAGGCGCAGCAGATGGGGGTCAGCGCGGTTCCGACCTTCGTCCTCGGCGACAAGTTCGGGATCCAGGGCGCCCAGGAGCTGCCGACCTTCCGCCACGCCATGGAGCGGCTGGGGGCCAAGCCCAAGGCCTCGTAGTCCGTTGGCGGTGAACGAGGCCGGAGAAGGGGCTGGCCCGCGGGCCGGCCCCCCGCCAGGATCCGCGGCGTATGAGCATGCTCCACCACGCCTACCTCTTCGATCATCGGCGGTTCGAGGCGGAGCTGCTGCCGGTGCTCGGCCGCGCGCTCGACACCGGAGGAACAGAAGAGCTGCGGGCGTGGATCCGCCTCCACCGGGCGGAGCTGACCGATCCCTACGAAGGCGAACCGCTCACCGACGCCTGGGAGGACAAGGTGGAGCTACCCGACCCACACCAGTACGGTGACTTCGCGCTGACCCGCTACTACCGGGTCGGGGATGATCGCGGGCTGGGCGACCAGTGGCGCTTCATCGCCGAGGTCCTGCAGCACGTGGTGGGCAACGAGGCGATGATGCTGGGCACGCCGGTGGGCCCGCGCGGCAACATCTTCAATCCGGGGAAGATGGGCTCGTACTTCCAGCCGCCAGCAGAGGTCGCGCGCCATCTGGTGTTGTTGAAATCCGCGATCCGGAAGTTCCCCTCCGCCGCCGAACCCCTGACCCAGCTCCAGGCGTTGCTTCAGGCAGCCACCGCCGCCAAGCAGGGCCTGCACGTCACCTTCTAGGTGACTGGTGCTTTTTTTTGAAGGTTCGAGCGGGGCCTGATCTCTACGGTCCCATGTCGCTTGGCCACTCACCGACGCAAGGGACCGTATTTCGGGCCAGCACGGAGTTCTGCCACCAGCGACTGTCCCCGACATCGCTCTACGCGCTGCTCCACCGCGAGAGCCACCGGCTGTTTCCCGACGAGGCGTTCGCCGACCTGTTTGCCGACATCGGGCGTTGGTCGGTGCCGCCTCGCATCGTGGCGGTAGTGATGGTGCTTCACGAGGCGCTACCTTCCCCAGAAAAGCCTGCCAGCACGACTCCGACAGAGCCGGCACCCGCGTGGCCCAGGACTTCGCCCTCCTGGCCGCAGCCTCCAACCTCGCCCGTCTGGCGGTGCTCCGCGTAGCGTCCTGAGAGCGAAGGTGCTGGGGCTGGAGGCAGTCCACCCCGCACTCCAG
>JALYOC010000013.1 GCA_030857095.1 Myxococcota bacterium
TCGGTCTTCTTCGCGCGCCGAGGGCCGGTGGGCAGCGTTCGGTGGTCTGCGGGGCGCGGCGGGGCGGAGCATCGAGCGCGACACGGATTGCTTCGTGGAAGCGACGCGCACCGGCGATGCGGAATGCCGTGCGCAGCCGCGCGTCGGCGCGCTCTGCTTCGAGCGCCGCCCGGCGCGATTCGCGGAAAGCCTCCTGACCGAATTCGGCGACGCAACGCGCCTCCGCGACGTTGCGCCGATTCTTCTCGGTGAGAGCGCGCCTCGGGGTCCAGGCGGGCGGGACCCGCGTCGGGACATGAGGCCTCCTCCGCCGCATGGATCACGCCGGATCCGCCTTGTCGATTTCCCCCCGGAACCACTGCCCCGATCTCAATCGTGCACGCGCCTGGCGGTACACTCCACCCCCGTGTCGGACGATTTGGAGGACCCCTTTGGCGAGCCGGTGGAGATCCCGATCGACGGCGTCCTGGATCTGCATCTCTTCTCGCCCAAGGAGGTGAAGCCGCTGCTGGAGGAGTACCTGTCCGCGTGCCGGGAGAAGGGGATCCTGGAGGTGAGGATCGTCCACGGCAAGGGGACCGGATCGCTGAGGCGGAGCGTGGAGTCGATCCTCTCCCGGATCCCCTTCGTGGTCCGCAGCTGGACCGCCTCCGAGGCAGACGGAGGCTGGGGCGCCACCTGGGTGGCGCTGCAGCCGCCCTGACCTCTAGGGTTGGACACTCCACGGAGGGGTGGGCGCATAGGCGGTCCACTCCGGCCGCCCGGCCACCTCCAGCGAGGACGCAGTCGCGTTCAGCCTTCCGCCCAGGGTGGGGAACACCCGCAGCGTGGTGACGAACGGCTGGCCCGGCCCGCGGGCGGGGATCTGGAGCGTCACCGCGCCGTCCTCCACCGCGTAGTCCAGCAGCTCACCGGAGGCCTTCGCCGCGTCCAGGGCCGGGCGGTCCACCTGCACCCCGGCGGGGAGCGCGGTCTTCAGCGACCAGGGAACGCCGGCCGGGCCGGCCGCGGAGACCTGCACCGTGGCCGCCTCCCCGACCTTGAACCGCGCCGGAGGCACCACCGCCAGCTCCAACCCGTTGGCAGTCTCCTGCTTCCAGGGCAGCCAGGTGGTCAGCTCCAGGCGGTAGCCCAGCCCGGGCACCGCCGGCTCGGCGCGGACCGTCCACTCGCCTCCCTCCCCCAGCGAAGCGGGAGCCAGTGCCTCCATTGAGACCACGTCCCGGGTCGTGGCGGCGGCGAAGGTGCCCTCGGTCACCACCCGCCCGTCCCGCTCCAGCACCACCCGCACCTGCGAGGGCAGTGGCTCGCGGAAGACCTGCAGCACCGCTTGCAGCGCCACCAGGTTGGTGCGGCCATCTCCCCAGCCGAGGTCGGGCGAGTAGTTCCCCAACAGGTACGCGCCCAGGTCCGCGACCGGGGCCTGCGGGTCCTTGGCCAGGGCCAGGATCGCCAGCGCTGTGGCCTCCAGCTGCGAGGGCCGCTGTCCATCGCTGCGGCGGATGCCCTCCTCCACCGGCAACGAGCGCGAGCCATCAGCGTGGCTGACCAGCGCGGCGACCACCTTCTCCTTCAGCTGCCGGGACACCTCTCCGGAGGCCGCGCCGCTGGCGAGGATCGCCGCGGCGGTGTAGCCGTCCTGGACCTGGGAGAGGTAGCGCTCGAAGGCGCCGGCGCTGCGGACCGAGACCGCGACGCCGCGCTGGTCCTTGCCCGCCGCCACCGCCCGGGTCCCCTCCGCGGTGGCCACCAGCAGCCGCTGCAGGGTCCAGCCATCCCCTCCGTGGAAGGTGCCATCCGGGCGCTGGGTGGCGGCCACCGTCTGGGACAACCGCTGGCCCAGCCGCGCCAGCACCGCGTTCTGCGGATGGGCCAGCGCCGCCTCGGCGAACAGGGCCGCCAGCGGGCCATCGGCGGTGCGGGTGTGTCGCAGCGCGCGCTGCTGCAGCACCACCGTGGCCCGGCGCAGCACCTCCGGATCCGCCTGCTCCCCCAGGTTCTCCAGCAGCCCCTTCGCGCGCCCCGCCAGCAGCAGCCCATAGGCGTCGTCGGCGGGACCACCGCGCAGCGCGGCGGCGCCCAGCTCGCTGCGCAGCACCGCCAGCGCCCCGGGGAACACGGTCAGCCGGACCCGGGTGTTCTCCGGCGTGGCCTGGGCGGGGAGGGCCAGTTGGACCTGGCGGGGGGCGGCCAGGGTGCCGCCGGCGCCCACCGACCACGGACGTCCAGCGGGAACCACTGGCAGGTCCTTGACCACCGCGTCCTCGCCGCCAAAGCGCGCCCGGATCGTCGCCTGTCCCGCCTTCCCCGCGCGCAGGAAAGCGTAGCGCAGCAGGGTGCCTCCGGCCGGGACCTGCACCCTCCCGGAGGGGTCCTCCACCAGCGTGGCGCCGTCCACCGTCAGCGCCAGCGCGCCGCTCACCGACCGCTCGGTGGTGTTCACCACCTGGATTGGCAGGCGCACCTCGTCGCCCGTCACCAGGAACCCGGGCAGCACCGGCTCCACGTAGACCGGCAGCGTCCCCTGGAAGGAGGCCACCGCGCCGGACTGTTCCCCGCTCCGCGAGTGCGCCAGGGCCAGCACCCGCCAGCGGGTCAGCCGATCCGGGATCTTCACTGGAACGGTGGCCTCTCCCGCCTCGTTGGTCACCACCAGCGGCTCGAACAGGAAGGTCTCCGGGAACCAGGACCGGGAGGAGGCGACCTCTCCGGACTCGTCCGCTTCCGGCGCCTTCGCCTCCGCCTCCGCCGGCGCCCCCTTGGGCGCAGGGGCCGAGGCCATCGGCAGCTCCCGCCGCATGGACTTCTTCGGGGCGCCGTAGCCGCCGCCGCCCTCTCCCACCCCGCGCATCCCCAGCGAGTCCTCGTCCATCGGGGCCCCGGATTCGGCCACCGCCTGGGTCATCGGGTAGGCCTCCGCGGACAGCGCCTCGGCCGAGCGCACACTGGCCAGGGCCACCACCAGCGCCACCGTGCACACCACCCCCACCACGAACCCCAGCATCGCGCGCTTCATGGCTGCTCCTCCGCCACCCACTGGTTCCAGTTCTCCACGTCCTCCGGCAGCCGTGTCGCCTCCACGATCACCGCGCGCGGATCGGTCAGCGCCAGCAGATCCGGAGGCAGCAGCGAGAGGCGCAGCGGTCGTCCGAAGGCATCGGTGGTCCTCTGCCCGCGGGAAGCGCAGGCCTCCAGCGACTCCTTCCACAGCCTGGCCACCGTGGCCGGCGAGGCCTGCTGGTCCTTGGCGGCGGAGGATTCCCAGCGGCGCGCCTGCGAGTGCAGCTCGGAGAGCACGGTGTAGAAGACGTCGGTCAGCTCGCCGTTGGCGTCCAGGACGCTGGCGTGGCGCACCCCCACGGGCCGGTCCGCCTGCTCCCGCGGAGGCGGGCTGGTCACCCGAAGCACGGTGGCGGCCGCGGCATGGGCGCCGCGGATCCTCCCCAGCATCAGCGCCTGGGCGTCCAGGCTGCCGAAGGCCGGTGCGCTCATCGCCACCTGCGGCCGCACCCGGGCCAGGCTCTGCGCGCCCTCCAGCGGCGCCAGCTGCCCCAGCGTCTCGTCCACCCCGAAGAGTCCCACCGCGGCGGCGGCGGGTTCTCCTCCCACCCGGGTCTCCAGCTTCAGGTGGGCCAGGGCTCCGGGCCGGTAGGCCGGCTGGTCCGGCATGATCGCCACGCTCAGGTCGCTGCCGCTTCGCACGTAGACCAGCGCCTGGGCGCCCTGGGTCTCGAAGCGCAGCCAGCCGGCGGCGTCGGGCGGCACTGAGAAGACGACCCGCTTGTCCTCCACCTCCAGGTGTTGGATGGCCGCTCCCACCAGCACGTTCACCTGCTTGGGCAGAGGCGCCAGATAGCCCGGGCCGCGCAGCAGCTGCACCTCCAGCTTGTCCCCGGCGCTGGCCACCACCGCGCTGGGCCGCAGCCGCAGTGGAGGCACCGAGCCGGGCCGCATCCTCAAGCGGGTGGTCCCCACCTCCCGGCCCTCCACGGTGGCGGAGACCAGAAAGTCGTAGCCCAGGAAGGTGGTGGCCTGGGGGCGGTCCTCGGCGCCCACTCCCTCCGCGCCGTGCAGGCTGAGCGCGGCGATCCCCATCGCCTCGGTGGAGCGCTTCTGACCCAGGCCCAGCCAGGTGGGCAGCCGCGAGCGCAGACACTCCGCCACGCCCGCCGGAGCGATCTCGCCGTTGGGGTCGCTCACCCAGGCGAGCTCCAGCTGATCCGAGCCGGCCCGGGTCCGCCACTCCAGCGCTCGCGGCAGCCGGCCTTCCTCCGCGCCAGCGGGGAGACAGGCCCGGGTCCCCAGCAGCGCCTCGGCCAGCAGCCCCGGCACCTCGGAGGGGACTTCCGGCGAGCCCACCCACTCCGCCCCCACCCAGGGGGCGTTGGCGGGGGAGATGCCCAGGTCTGCCACCAGCAGCCGGTCCCGCCCGGCGGGGAAGCGGCGGCCCTGCGCCACCTCTCTTAAACACCGCTCCAGCCGGGAGGCGCCGCCGCCCACCGCGATCACCGCGCCAGAGGGGGCAAGCCGGATCGCCAGCTGCGGGGTCTGCTCCTCCAGGGTCAACAGCGCGCAGGGCTCGAAGGCGGACAGGGCCTTCTCCATCGCCACCTGATCCGCCAGGGAGACCTCGCCGCCGATCAGCTCGTCCAGGTCCTCCAGGGCCACCGACGGCTCGGGCGGGGCAGGGCGAAACGGCATCGGCGGGACGACCACGTTCACCGGCACCCCGGGATCGATCTGCAGGCTGGCCACCCCGTCCTCGTCTGCCACGCCGCTCACCCCGGGATCCTTGGCATCCCAGGCCCGTCGCACCCGCAGGGTGGCGCCGGTCAACGGGATCCCGTCCGGGGTGGTGGCGCGCAGGTAGAGCCGGTTGTTGAGTCCCTCCACCAGCCCGTCTCCCAACTCGGTGACATTGTCCACCGCCAGAGCGTCACCGGAGAGCAGCACCGACACCGCGCCGCCCACCCGATCCCCGGCGGAGTCGATGGCGGTGAGGGTGGCGGCCAGGGTGTTGCGGCCGCGCAGGTCCTCGGGGATCGGCGGCAGCTCCAGGGTGAACCGTCCGTCCCGCCCCGCGGTCGCCACCTGGGGCAGCGCGGCCTGCGGCCCACCTCCGGGTTGGCCTCCCAGCGAGCGGCCGGAGTCTGGTTCAGCGCGGCTCCAGGCGGTGGGCGGCGGCCAGTCGCCGTGGGTGGTCCAGCTCAGCTGGAGGGTGGCGTTGGCCACCGGCGCGCCGGAGGCGTAGCGGACCGCGCCCTGGAGCACCGGCCGCTCCCCGCCGCGGTAGAAGGGGCGGACCGCAGCGGCCTCTATCCGGAAGCGGGGGACGGTGAACGGCTCGACCTGGACGCTGGCCTCGTCGGTGGCGTCGCCCGAGGACCAGCGGATCCTCCACCGGCCGGTGGGCGCGCCGCGATCAAGCGGAAAGGATCCGGAGGACACGCCCCACGGGCCGGCGGGAACCTTCTCCTCCAGCACCACCTGATCGGAGGGATCGATCACCGTCCACACCCCCGGCCGGCCATCCAACGGCGCCAGGTCCCGGGCGCGGAGCACCACCGAGCGGAACTGGATCTGCTGCCCCGGCTCGTAGAGCGGACGGTCGGTGAGCACGTGGACCCGGGCGGGGGCATAGAAGGCCACCGGGGTGTCCAGCTGCTCGGTGCCCAGCGCGGAGGTGAGGGTGGCGCGCAGCAGATACTCGCCGTCGGGCACCACCGGGACCTGGATCCGGACCGAGCGGAGCCCATGTTCGACCTCCCACCCGGTGTCCTTCACCCGCTCCAGCGGCTGCGATTTTCCGGCGCCGTCCACCAGCAGCAGCGACGCCTGGAAATCCTCGAACGGTGCCCGGTGGACCTGCTCCAGGCCGTCGGTGGTGAAGTGGGCGGTGCCCTGCAGCGAGATGGAACCTTCGCCGCCCCGCTGCAGCCCGGTGGCGGTCAGCTCATAGGTGCCGCGCACCTCTCCGTCCGGGCACTGGTCCACCGAGATCCCGTACCGCCACCAGGCGGTCACGCACAGCGAGCTGGTCAGCGCCACCAGCCCGACCAGCAGGACAAGGGCCGCGGTCAGCACCCCCAGGGTGCGCCGATCGACGGATAGGGTCATGTGAACGATCTCCGGGGCCCATCATGGCAGCGCGCATCGGACATCGGGAGACGTCAATCGGTTCCGGGGCCGAAACGGGCTGCGCCCTGGCCGCGCGGCCCAGCGAGGAGACCGGCACGACCGGACGCGACTGCGGATCGCCCGGACGTCAGGGACCGCAGCTTCCGTTGGACTTGCACACCCCGGCGCGGTTCTGGCCACCCTGGCGGTAGCGACAGGAGATGCCGGTCGGACAGTCGACAACGTCCTTGCAGTTGGCGTCTCCGTCCCCATCGTTGTCCACCCAGTTCACCTCGCTGGCGTTCCCGCTGGTGAAGTCGTCGCAGGTGGTCTCGTGCTTCTGCCCGTTGCACATCACGCAGCCCGCGACATCCGGGGTGCAGGCGCCGGTGTGGCAGTCGGTGTCCCGGCAGTCGCCGAATCCATCGCCGTCGTTGTCCAGCCCGTCGGCGCAGGTCAGCTCTACCTTCACCGTGGCGCGGCACTCACAGCCGGTGCCGCAGCTTTGCAGCTCACAGTCCGGATCGGCGCAGTCCGCGCCCTCCAGCCCGTCGTTGTCCAGCCCATCGCCGCACGCCAGCTCCACCTTCACCGTGGCGCGGCACTCACAGCCGGCGCCGCAGCTCTGCAGCTCGCAGTCCGGGTCGAGGCAGTCCGCGCCCTCCAGCCCGTCGTTGTCCTGCCCATCGCCGCAGGCCAGCTCCGCCTTCACCGCCGAGCGGCACTCGCAGCCGGTGCCACAGCTCTGGGTGTCGCAGTCCGCCAGATCCGCGCAGTCGAACAAGGTATCCCCGTCGTTGTCCGCGCCGTCCGCGCACAGGCTTTCCGTCCTGGCCCCGCCCTGGCAGGTGCAGCCGGTGCCACAGGCCGCGGCGTTGCAGTCGGAGTCCAGACAGTCCTCGCTGGTGTCCCCGTCGTTGTCGGTCGCATCTCCGCAGCTGACCTCACGACGGGCCCCGGCGCCGCACACGCAGCCCTGGCCGCAGGAGACATCCAGGCAGTCCGGATCGGCGCAGTCCACCAGTTGGTCCCCGTCGTCGTCGGTGCCGTTGGTGCAGCTGAGCTCCAGCCGCTCCACGCAGGTGGAGCCCTGGCACAGCTCGTTGGCCGCGCAGGGGTTGCCGCAGGCGCCGCAGTGCAGCAGCGAGGAGGTGAGATCGAAGCCTTCGTCCACCGTCCCATCGCAGTTGTCGTCTTGCCCGTTGCAGCTCTCCGCCTGGGGGACCAGCTCGCCCACGCAGCTCTCCGCCGTCCCCTGGCAGCCCAGCGCACCCGGGACGCAGCGGCCCACCCCCTGGGTCCCGGCGGGGCCCGAGTAGCAGGCGGCGTTCAAATCGTCGCTCTGGCCGTTGCAGTCGTTGTCCTGGCCGTCACACACCTCCGCGGAGGGACGGCAGCAGACCCTCCCCAGCGCGCCCACCTCCAGGCACAAGAAGCCCTCGCCACCGCAGTCCGCCTCGGTGTCGCACCGGAAGATCGCCTCGTCGCCGGGGCTGAACTGACAGCTGGCCAGCAAGAAGCCCAGCGAGGCGCCCAGCACCCCCAGGGTCCACAGTGCTCGGTTCGACGACATGCGTTGCTCCTAGAAGCTTCCGGAGAGGACCAGCCAGGTGCCGCCGCCCACCGCGGCCAATCCGCCGGCCACGAACAGCACATTGGCGGTGTTGGCGTTGCGCCGGGCGCCCAGCATCTCGGCGCGGGTGATGTCGATCACCCCGTCGCCGTTCGCGTCCACCGCCCCGGCCTGGGCGGCGGCCACCGAGGCGCCCAGCCCGGAGGCGATCCCCAACGCCACCACCCCGATCGCCGCCACATACAGCCCCGGACGGGTGAGGATCGCCGGAGGCGGGGGACCGCTCCTGGGGGAGGCCGCTGCCACCGTCCGCTTGGGCACCGGCTGCAAGGTGACCTCCACCGTCTGCTGCCCGCCCGCGGTGAGGGTCAGCTCCTGCTGGTGCGGCAGGTAGCCTTGCGCTGTGACCTCCAGGGTGTGGACCCCGTCGGGGACCAGGTCCTTGCGCTGGCCGGGCCCCAGCAGGCGACGGCCCAGCCGAGACTCCGCCTGGTCCACGCTGGGCTGCACAGTCAGCTCCACCAGCTTCACCGACAGCCCCTCCACCACCCGGTAGGCGGGCCGCAGCGCGGTCCATGCGCTGGCCAGGCCCTCGCCAGTCAGCGGGATCTCCTGTTCGGCGGTGTCTTGCGCCTCGCGCCGGTGGCCCCACAGCACCAGCTTGGCCCCGTCTGCGTCGCGGCGGATCCGGCCGATCATCAGCCGCTCCACCTCCAGGGTGTCCGCCGCCTCGCCCAGACAGTCCGCCTGGGTACACACCGCCAGCGCCTCGGCGGCGGTGCCCAGGGTCTGGGTGACCTCCTCGGGGCCGATCACCTTTGCGTAGGCGCCGGAGCGGGTGGCGCCATCCACCAGCTTGGTCTGCAGCCAGATGGCCAGCTCCTCGTCGGAGTCCAGCGCGCTCTCCTCCAGTTCGAACGGGGCGATGGCCAGCGTCGGGCGCAGCTCCACCGAAGGCTCGGTCAGATCCAGGCCCAGCGAAGCGGGCGCCGGCTCTGCGGCGGCGGGGGCCTCCTCGGCGGTCAGATCCAGCCCCAGCCCGCCCTCCTGGGCCCAGGCCGGGGGCCCGCAGAGGAGGGTAATCACCGCCAGCGTGAACCAACGGCGTGCGCTCATCCTGGCTACTCTCCGTTCCAGTCGGAGGCCGGCAGGACCTTGTAGCCGGTGTCCACCCTGGAGGTCTTCAGGCGCACCACCCGCAGCGGCCACACCCGCGGCTCCTGGCGCGGCCCCTCCTTGGTCTCCACCTTGAACAGGTGCAGCTCCAGCACGTAGTTGCCCGCGTTGCCGGCGCGCTCCAGCACCGGGCGGAGCGGGTTCTTGGGGTGCCAGTAGACCTCCTTGCCCACCCTGGCCACGTAGGACATCACCGGGTGCGCCTGGGACAGCTTGCGGGCCCGCTCCTTGGTGGGGGCCATCAGCTTGGCCGCGTCGTCCTGGGTCAGCTCGGTCATCCCCAGCCCGTCGGCGTCGTCGGACGAGGAGAGCACCCGGGTCAGCGCCTCGCGTCCGGCCTTGTCCAGATCGGCCATCAGCTTGCGGGCGGAGACCAGATCCGCCTCCTCGCGGCGGACCTTCTCCCGGGAGACGATCTTCCAGTTCTCCAGCAGGAACAGCTGGGCATTCATGGTCGCCCCGCCCAACAGCAGCTCCCGGCCCGCGTCGTCGCCCTGGCCGCTGATCGACTGCAGGTAGGCCTCGGCCACCTTCTGGACCGGGTCCTTGGGTTCAGCCGCGAAGGCCGTCGCCGAAGCCGTCAACACCACCAGCCCTGCCCACATCATTGGTCGCATGGACTCCCCCTGGACGGCGCAGCTTAGCGCGGAGTCCCAGGCAAAACGTCTGGGCAAAGAACTGGGGACCGGGATGCGCGGCACGCTAAAGTCGGAGGGTATGCGTCCACTCCGGTTGGCCCTTGTCCTGCTTGCGCTGACCCTGCTGGGGGCCTGTCACCGGGTGGCCTACCAGTCCCGGCTCCCGCGAGGGGGCGAGGTGAAGGAGCAGCAGCTCAATTACTGGTTCTGGGGGCTGGGCGGGAAGCACGAGGTGGATCTGGACGCGCTCTGCCCCGCGGGGGTGGCCAGCTACCGCAGCGAGGCCACGGCGTTCGGGCTGTGGAACTTCCTCTCCCTGGGGATCTTCACCCCGCGCACCCTCTACGTGGAGTGCACCGGAGCGGGGGTGCGCCCGTGAGGCGCGGACTGCCGTTGCTGGCGGCGCTGCTGTTGCTGCCCGCCTGCTATTCGCTGACCTTGCGGCACGGGAAGCGGATGCCGGAGGCGGGGACGCCGCGCGAGCAGTCGGCGCACACCTTCTTCGGTGGGCTGTGGCAGCCCAGCGGGCCGATCCGGGTGGATGACCTGTGCCCAATGGGGATCGCCTCGGTGGAGCAGGAGATCTCGTTTTCCAACTGGGCGGTGACCCAGCTCAGCTCGGTGCCGCTGTCCACCACCGGCCTGGCGATCCATCCGGCGGCGGTGGCGGTGGCCTATGCGGGGGTGACCCGGCACCTGGAGGTCTGGACCCCCTGGACCCTGCGGGTGGTCTGCGCCCGGGGAGCACTCAAGAAGCTGAGCATCGCGGTGGTCCGGCTGACGCCCCGGGGAGGGATCTCCGAGGAGCTGGCGTCGCTGCTCACCGAGGCGCTGGTCGCCGAGCTCCGCCGTCAGCCGGGCACCACGGTGATGAGCGACTCGGACATGGCGGCGGCGCTGGGACTGGAGCGGCAAAAGCAGCTGCTGGGCTGCACCGACGACAGCTCGTGCCTGACCGAGATCGGCGGCGCCCTGGGGGTGGATCGCCTGATCCACGGCAGCATCGGCCGGGTGGGCGAGAGCCTGGTGGTGACCCTGACCAGCATCGACCCGGCCAAGTCCCGGGCAATGGCCAGCGTCAGCGAACGGCTCCGGGGCGCCAGCGATGAGATCTTCCTGGATGCGCTGCCGGGGATCGCCCACCAGTTGATGGTGGAGGCCCTGGTCCCACAGGAGGCCCCCAAGGCGGCGCCGGGCCCGGAGGTGAAGCCCACGCCGGTTCCTTCGCCCTCGCCCTCGCCCTCGCCCTCGCCCTCGCCCTCGTCTTCGTCTTCGTCTTCGTCTTCGTCTTCGTCTTCGCCCTCGCCCTCGTCTTCGGAGGAGAAGCCGCAGCCTTCCACGGAGCCGAAGCCTGCTCCGAGGCCCTCGACGGAGCCGAAGCCTGCTCCGAGGCCCTCGACGGAGCTGAACCTGTCGGCGCCCTCCGCCCCGGAGGTGACGCCGCCGGAACCTCCGCAGTCGGAGCCCACGCCGACGCGGAAGAAGCGCCGCAGGTAGGGCGCGACGGCGCGCCGGCAGTGGAGGCGCCACACGGGCGACCGGCTTGCGCCACAGCCGTCCGAACCCCGGGGCAGGCGGGCGATGGTTGGGGCTCCTCGCAGCAAACTGCAGCCGGGGAACGATCTGCTGCGACGATCCCTGAGCCTTCCTCGCAGGAGACTGTTCCGCCATGCAGTCTGCTGCGATGCCGCCTCCAGCGGTGCCGCGGCAGCGCCATCCTGGCGGCCGGTCCCGAGCATCGTCTGCAACACCTCCCCGCCGCATCCCGGATTCCCATTCGCTGCCAACTCCAGCGACTCATCCGGACTGGCAGCCAAGAAGGACAAGGGGTCTTTCTTAGCGGCCAGTCCTTGTGACGGTCGGCGGTGCCAGGAGAGGGGCGCGGCGCCGTTCCGGTCTCCCCGGTCCACCAGGAATGCGCGCACCACGGCGATCAGCTGACGGCCTCGGCCGCGCCACCTCACCGCCCACCCGCCCGGGACTCTCTGGCTGGATGCCGGTCCCGGTGCGCCCCGGCTCCGGGTTGAGCGAAGGCGCATCGACCCGATGCTCCCCGGCTCCGGGTTGGTCTGCAATGCGATCCCGGTGGAGGTTGGGGCCCACCCCGTCCGCACGAAGAGCCAATGCGCGGGGAGGACTCCGAGAGGGGTGGTGGCGAATGACCGGCCCGGGGCGTACATCCGGCGCTGGGGTACCCTTCAGAAGAAGCGTAAAGAATCCAGGAAGTTAGCCCAGAAATTCCCGAAGAATTTTAGGCACCCTCCGTGGCTTGACCATCTAGAGATGGCCCCTTTTGATGGGTCATTGCCAGCCGTGCTTGGGGCATGGCGGCCCCCTGGAAAGGGAGGAGAACGCGTGAAGATTCCCCTGCAGATCACGTATCGCGGTGTGTCTTCTTCAGATGCGCTGTCGCACGTCATTCGCGAAGAGGCGGACAAGCTCGAGGAGTTCTACGACAAGATCACCAGCTGCCGCGTCGTCGTTGATCAGCCCCACAAGCATCACCGCAAGGGAAAGCACTTCCTGGTCCGTGTGGATCTCACCGTCCCCGGAAACGAGCTGGTCGCCGGCAAGGAGGAGAACGACGACGACTCGCACGAGGATCCCTTCGTCGCAGTGGCCGAGTCGTTCCGCGCAGTGCGTCGAATGCTCCAGGAGCACGTCCAGAAGCGCCGCGGAGATGTGAAGAGGCACGGCAGCCCGGTCCTGGGCACTGGTGAGGGAAGCGATGAAGGCGAAGGGGAAGCGGTCGCCTAGCTTCTGAATGTCCTTGCTGCCGCGGCAGAGTCGATGCCGCGGCAGTGTTGAAGCCGGTGGCGTTCAGGGGCCGCGTCGGAGCCGAGGCCGGTGGCGTTCAGGGGCCGCGTCGGAGCCGAGGCCGGTGGCGGTCCAGGGCCCGCGGCAGTGTTGAAGCCCGGTGGGTTTCGGAGGCCGCGGCAGGACCCGAGGCCGCAAGGCGGAGACGCGGCGGGCGAACGCCCTACTTCCGGCCTGCTTCTTCCCGTAGTCGCGCAGTGACTGCCTCGGCCCACTCCGGGCGGAGTTCCACGCAGGCCACCTTTCGATCCAGGCGCAGCGCCGCTACCGGGATGGACCCGCTGCCGGCGAAGGGGTCGAGGATCAGGTCGCCGGGCTGCGAGTAGCAGCGGACCAGGGCCTCCAGCGCGTTGAACGGCTTGTGGTGGGGATGGTCGCCCCAGCGCGAGCCCTCGCCCTCGTCATCGTAGCCGGTGATCACCGACCACGGACGGGGAGGCTCGGAGGGGGACTGAGGGGGGAGGGGCGCCTTCCCGATGATCAGCGCCACCTCGTAGACCCTGAGCAGGACCTCGCCGCCGCCGCCGCGTTCGGTGGTCCGCTTGCCCCAGACGAATTCGCCCCACAGGTGCTGGTAGCCGCACCCGGCGGCGACCGCCAGGATCGGGTCCTTGCCCAGGAAGTTGGTCCAGATCACCAGCGGGCGTTTCCCCACCAGCCGTTCGCAGGCCAGCGGCAGCCAGCGTTCGGTGAAGGCCCGGTAGTCGCGGACCGACTCGAAGCGCACCGCCGGCTCGCGCTCGATCTTCCGGTCCTTCTTGTCGCGCAGGTCGCCGCCCTTGCGGCGGCGGGTGAGCAGGCAATAAGGCGGATCGGAGATCAAGAGGGCCGCCTTCGCCGGACCCAGCGCCCGGTCGTAGCTGGACCGGACCCCTGCATCACCCGCCACGCACTCCACAGGCCCCTCCGTCATCGCGAATCCTCCCGGTAGAGCCGGCAACGCCAAATCCCAGAGCCCAACCCCCGAATATCCGGCGCGAGGCCGGCACCCCGGAGGTCGAAGCCAACTCCGGCGCGAGGCCGGCACCACGTGAGGTCGAAGCCAACTCCAGCGTGAGACCGACACCACGTGAGGTCGAAGCGGCGCCTACCGCCGCTGCTGCGCCAGCGACTGGTGCTTGACCAGGAACTCCTCGAAGTTGCCGTTGAAGTCCACGATCGCCTCCCCGCGGCGCATCGCCCAGATCCGCGAGGCGCACTCGGAGATCAGATCCTGATCGTGGGTGACGCAGATCACCGTGCCCTCGAAGCGCTTGATCCCCTCGGCCAGCGAGCCGATCGACTCCAGGTCCAGGTGGTTGGTGGGCTCGTCCAGGATCAGGACGTTGTCCTTGACCATCATCAGCTTGGAGAGCAGCAGCCGGACCCGCTCGCCTCCGGAGAGGGTGTCGGTGGGCTTCATCCGCTCCTCGCCGGAGAAGAGCATCCGTCCCAGCAGGCCGGAGATCTCCTCGTTGGAGAGCTTGTGGTCCAGCTCGCGCAGCCAGCCAAACGCGGTGGTGCCGTTGGGGATCACCCCGTGGTGATCCTGGGGGAGGTAGCCGACGTTGGCCTGGTAGCCCCACTCCACCTTCCCGGTGGAGGGCTCCATCGCCGCGGCCAGGATCTTCATCAGGGTGGACTTGCCCGCGCCGGCCTTGCCGATCACGCAGATCTTCTCGCCCTTCTGCACCAGCCCGGAGAAGGCGGGGAAGATCTGATCCCCGTCGTAGTCCTTGGAGAGGTCGGCGAAGGTCAGGGTCTGCTTCCCCGACAGCACCTTCTGCTCGAACTTGATGAACGGCCGGGCGATGTTGGACCGCTTCAGATCGTCGGTCTTCAGCTTGTCGATCTGCTTGGCGCGGCTCTGCACCTGCGAGGCGCGGGTACCCGCGTGGAAGCGGGCGATGAAGTCCTGCAGCTGCAGGATCTTCTTCTGCTTCTCCGAGTTCTCCGACTCGATCCGCGAGCGCACCTGGGCCTTCTGCCGGACCATGTCGTCGTAGGCGCCCGGGTAGGTGATGATCGTCTCGTAGTCGATGTCCGCGATGTGGGTGCAGATCTCGTTGAGGAAGTGCCGGTCGTGGGAGATGGTGATCAGCACCCCCTCGTACTCGTGGAGGAAGGTCTCCAGCCAGCGGATCGAGTCCAGGTCCAGGTTGTTGGTGGGCTCGTCCAACAGCAGCCCCTGGGGCTTGCCGAACAGCGCCTGGGCCAGCAGCACCCGCAGCTTCAGGCCACCGGGCAGCGAGCGCATCTGCTGCTCGTGGAAGGAGGTCTCGATCCCCAGGCCCTCCAGCAGGGCGGCGGCGTCGGACTCGGCCACGTAGCCGTCCTCCTCGGCGATCACCCCCTCCAGGTCGCCCAGGCGGTTGCCGTCCTCCTCGGTGATGTCGCTCTTGGCCAGCAGCGCATCCTTCTCCTTGAGCGCCGCCCACAGGGGCGCGTTACCCATCAGCACCACATCCAGGACGCGGAGGTCGTCGTACCCGAAGTGATCCTGGCGCAGCATCCCGTACTTCTTGGGGCGGGAGATGGTGCCCGAGTCCGGCTGTTCATCGCCGGCCATGATCTTCATGAAGGTGGACTTCCCGGCGCCGTTGGGGCCGGTGAGGCCGTAGCGTTTGCCGGGAGAGAACGTGACGTTGACGTCCTCGAAGAGCTTCTTGGGCCCGAAGGCCTTGCTGACATTGGTGACGGTAAACATGCGAGGCGGGGGTACATACCCGAACAGAAGGGACGATGCATGGCCACGTTCACCCCCAGCCAACCGTTCAAGCCAGCGCCCGGACTGACCCACCCACACGCCCAGACGATCCTGGCCACGGTGCTGCGCCCGTTGGGCACCCCCCAGGTCCGCCGCGAACGCTGGGAAACCCCGGATGGGGACTTCCTGGACGTGGATCTGCTGGACGCTCCGGCGGACCGGCCGCACGTGCTGGCGCTCCATGGGTTGGAGGGGTCCTCGAAGTCCGGCTACGTCCGGGCCATCCTGCGTCACGCCGCGGAGCAGGGCTGGGGCGCGCTGGCAATGAACTTCCGCTCCTGCAGCGGCGAGCCCAACCGGATCGCCCGCTCCTATTCGTCCGGAGAGACCGACGACCCCCGGTTCGCGCTTGGGAAGTGGAGGGCGGGCGGCGTGAAAGGCCCGCTCTTCGGGGTGGGCTTCTCCCTGGGGGCCAACGTCCTTCTGAAGATGTTGGCCGAGGACGGGGAGGGCAGTCCGCTGACCGCCGCGGTGGCGATCAGCCCTCCGTTTAGTCTGGCTGTCTGCGCCCGGAAGCTGGACGGCGCCACCGGGCTGGGGCGGCTGTACCGCGAGGTGTTCCTCAAGGCGCTGAAGGTCAAGGCGCTGCAGAAGGCCAGATTGCACCCGGGAGCCATCGATCCAGACCGGGTCCGGGCAGCCCGGCTGCTGTCCGAGTTCGACGACGCGGTGACCGCCCCGCTGTACGGCTTCAAGGACTCCGCCGAGTACTACCAGAGTTGTTCTTCCGGCCCGTTGTTGGACCGCATCCGCCGGCCGACCCTGTTGATCACCTCCGAGGATGATCCGATCACCCCGCTCAACGGCGAGCACCGGATGCAGCCGGCCAACCCGGCGCTCGAGTGGTTGATCACCCCCACTGGTGGGCATGTGGGGTTCATCGCCGGAGGAGTGGGCAGCCCGCACTTCTGGGCGGAGGCCACGGCCACGGAATTTCTACTGGCGCGGACTGTCTCCTAGAACACCGCGCACACCCGTTCAGTGAAACCGCTGCACAGGGAAGGTGGGCCCGTTACACGTGCGCGTTCAAATCTTTTGGGGTGGGGGCGAGGAGTCAGAAAGTGCAGCATCCGAAGAAGCCGAACCCGACCGAGCTGTTCGCGCACATGCGCTTTCCCAGCTCGGTGGAGAAGCAGCGCAACCTGTATTGCCACCTCTACGATCAGTGTCTGAGCGTCGCGGTCCGTGAGGGCTGGGAGGGCTGGACCTGCATGAACTGCCCCCTGTTCAACGTCCAGGGACAGGCGCCCAGGGCCGAAGACTTCGCCAGCGCCGGCCGCCGCGAGTAGACGCACCGCGACAATAAAGGGGACAGGCTACATTTTCGGGCCACCAGATTGCATTAAATGCAATCCACACGCCCGAAAATGTAGCCTGTCCCCTTTATTGACTGCATGCGTCAGCTGAGGGTGATCACGCCGCGGCGGACCAGGTCGCGGATGGTGTCTTCCACCTCCAGCGGGGAGGCCTCGGTCTGGGCGAGCACCTCCCCGGGGGTGAGCCGGGTCTCGCAGATCGCCCGGGCGGTCTCCATCCACTGCTTGGGACCCACCTGGGTGTAGAGCGCGTAGAGGTCGTGGTTCACCTCCACCTGGCGCGCCCGGACCAGCAGGGTCTCCTTGGCGCGGCGTTCGTTCTCGTTGAGGGTGTAGGTGGCGTCCCGCAGCAGCTCATCCAGGCCGGCCGGCAGGCTCCTGGCCGCGGTGGTCTCCCCGGTGGAGAGCTGCGCGGAGGGTGAGCGCGAGGCGATCAGGGCGTTGAAGGCCCGGTCTCCCTCCGCCTTGTGGGCTCCGGTCTGGGCGGTGGCGTGGACCGGGACCCCGTCCTGCCAGAACAGCTCGTAGCTGGCCCAGCCGTCGCCGGCGTCCATCAGCCCGGTGAAGCGGGTGCGCTCCAGCTCTCGCAGGAACCACTGCACCCCGACCTGATCCAGCTCGAAGGGGCCGGGCTGCCCCTGGGCCAGCGCCGCGTGGCACTGGGACCTTGGCGCCAGCAGGGCGCGGATCTGGGTGGCCAGCGCGTCGTGCTTCACCGACTTGGAGAGGTAGGCCTGGGCGCCGGCGTCCAGCGCCTTGAGCGACTCGCGGTAGTCCTCGTGGCAAGACAGGAACGCCACCGGGATCTCCCGGGTCTGGAAGTCCTCGCGCAGCGCCCGCAACAGCCCCCACCCGTCCAGCCGGGGCATGGAGAGGTCGGCCACGATCACCTGGAACTCGGGCGCGGCCTTGGCGGTCTCGAAGCCCTCCAGCCCGTCCGCGGCGGTGGTGACCTGGAAGCCGCGGCGCCCCAGGATCAGCGAGAACATCCGGCACAGCTCCGGATCGTCGTCCACCAGCAGCAGTAAGACCGGGCCGGGCTCTGCCAGCGGTTCTTCGGCCGGCGTCTCCAGGTCCAGCGGCTCGCCGTCCTCGAGATCCTCCTCGCCGATCTCGATCTCCGCCTCCAGGCCGGGATCGTCCAGCGCCACCACCACTCCGCGGCCCTGGCCGGCGGCGCCCTCCAGCTCGGAGAAGGACCAGCCGGCGGCGCTGGCCAGCATCGAGACCAGCGCCTTGTCCGCGGTGGACTCGAAGAAGTGGGCGCTCTGCATCGCCCCGCGCAGGAAGGAGGCCTTGCCCTCCTTCTGGGTCCCGGGGTTCACCTTCAGCTCGCCCGAGCGCAGCGTCCGGCGCAGGTGGGACATCAGCCCGTGCAGCTCGCGGCGATCACCGCGGCCCTGGATCACCCCCGGGCGCAGCGGCAGTTCGGTCCACAGGGTCTGCAGCGCGGTGGGGTCGGCGGGGGCGGCGATAACGTCCACGATCCCATTGCGGAAGAAGCGGGCGAACCGTCCCTCGGCGTTGTCTTTGGCCACCAGCACCACCCGCGCGGGCGCCAGCGCGGGCGAGCTGGCCAGCGCCTTGAGCTGGGTGTCGGTGTCGGTGGCGCCCAGCTCGCCGTGCAACAGCACCAGGTCCGGGGGGCGGGCGACGGTGGCGGGAACCGCCGCGGCGGAGGACACCGTCCAGCCGGCGGCCTCGAAGGATGCGGTGGTCTGGGCGCGCGCTTCGTCGTCGCGCGCAAGGATGAGGACCGACGTGCCTGCCATCAAAGAGGAACCCCCGGGGTGCCAATATACCCCCCGGGGCGCGGCTTCACCTTTTCCTGTCCAGGCGCAGCGCCCGGTAGAAGCGCACTTCCGGAAAGCGGGGGATCCGGTGGGGCCGCCGGTCCCACCAGTTGACGATCAGGGCCAGCCGCAGCGCCCCGGAACGCGCCTGGTGCGCGTCGGGCAGCGCGTTGTCCCGGTCCAGCACCCCGTGGGTGAGGTCCCCGCGAAACCACACGAAGCGGTTGGGGACCGGGGAGACCAGATCGCAGTCGAAGTCATCCGGCGCCCGCGAGGGGTTGTCGTCGTTGGCCGGCCGCCGGGTCACCGCCAGCGCGCCGCCCTTCACCCGGTTGAGGAAGAACACCGAGGAGAGCACCGGGTGCACCGTCTGGCCCCGCTCCAGCGCCAGCCGCTCGTCGCGATCCTGGTGGAAGTCCACCTGGACCTCGTCGGTGCGCATCCGGGACAGCCACCACTCCGCCCCGATCACCGCTCGCCGTTTTGGCAGGTGGCGGCGAAGGTCCAGCACCGCCTGTTCGGGGACGCAGCTGGGCGGGGTCCCATCCAGCGGGAACCAGAAGGTGGTCTGGTAGGTGGCCCGCATCCGCTCTCCACCCAGCGCCTTCACCGAGGTGCGCAGGGAGCGGAACAGCGGATCGGGGAGGGCGGTCTCGGTGATCGTCACCAGGGGGCGGGGCGGCACCGGGCGCTTATAGATCCCGGCTTCGCGGGTGGCACTCCCTCCCTCCGATCGTTAACCCCTCCGGGAGGGAAGGCGAGCGTGGAGACCCCGATTCGAGTCCTGCTGGTGGCCGAGGACCCTCTTGTCCGAGGGGGACTTCATGCCCTGGCCGCGTCCCCAGCCGACCCTGGAGGTGGTCGCCCAGGTCTCGCCCGAGGAGAGCCCCCTGTGTCCCGCGACGTCTCGGCGTCCGCGCTCACGGTGAGGAGGGAGGTGGAGGTGCTTCAGCTGTTGGCGGAGGGGCTCTCCAATAAGTTGATCGCCCACCGGTTGGGGATCTCGGACCACACCGCCAAGTTCCACGTGAACGCGATCCTGGCCAAGGTCGGGGCCCAGACCCGGACCGACGCGGTGGTTCGGGCCGCCCGGGCCGGGCGCCCTCCCCGGGGGAGCCGAGGGGGGCCACCTGCGGTTGGCGCTGGCCCGTCCGGGAAAATCCACCCGAGCACTGCTGGGGATGGCCTCGGCGGCCGGCGCCGACTGGCGGACCCACGGAGGCGGCAAGCTCTACCGGGATAGCCGGCCGCAGCAGCTCTTCGGTGCTACCGCGGCAGACCGGGGTCAGGCCGTCGGCGTGAGCTTGGGCTCCGCTCAGATTCCCAGTCGCGTCTCCAGCTTGGCCACCCGGGCCTCCAGGGCGTGCAGCTCGGAGCGATCAACCTTGCCCCGCACCGCGTCGGTCAGCTCGGCCACCTGCTCCTTCAATCGCTGGATGTCCTCGGAGTTCTTCCGGATGTCCTCGGAGTTCTTCCGCACCGCGAACTCCAGCGCCTCGATCCTGACAGTGAGGCGCTGCTCGAGCGCCCTCAAATCGGCGCGTAGCTCAGAGCGCGTAGCGTCGATTCCTTCGACGACCGCATTGAGTCGCACGTCGATCGATTCCAGTACTGCCATGAAGCTGCTCTCGGTCGAGGGAGCCTTGAGGGTACGTGTCCGCCGGGTTGCCATCCTGAACCTTTCGTAGTCGATCCAAGCGTCACTCGGCAATGTGCGGTCCAGCTCCCGTACTCGGAGCAGAGGACTGGCAAGGCTTGGTTCGCCCGCCTGCCTCCCGTCCCGAGTGTGAGCCGGGAGTCCGGGAACGCGAGCGACCGGGAAGCACCAAAAGAAAACGGGGTGTGGCCTTCGACGGGAGGACACCCGCCAGGACCACACCCCGAAAGCAGAGCGACCGACCGCCGACTACCCGGAGATCGTCCCGAAGCCCGGCTTGGGCAGCGACTTCTGGAAGATCTGCATCAGCATCGACTCCACCATCATCCCCAGCATGGTGGCGGTCTCCTGCCATTCGTTCATGATCGACGCCGAGCGGGACTTGATCTCCTCCGGGCTCAGCGGCGGGTTCTGGTTCCCCAGCGCGTTGATCTGATCCTCGAAGGACTTCCGCTCCTCGGCCAGCCCGTCGCCCAGCAGCTCGTTGAGGTCGTAGGTCTCGCCCTCCACGCTGACCGAGGTCAGGTTGCGCAGTTGGGAGAGCCCGGCGTCCACCGCCGACCGGCGCGCCGTATCCGCGGCGCTGTTCGAGCCGCCGGACACGAACTGGTCCCCGGAGGTGCGGGTCGTCGGCGCCTGGGTCCGCGCCGACGTGGACGGGTTCTGGGTCTGGACCCGGGGATTCGAGCGATAGGGCGAGATCGGGGAGGTCATGAAAAGGGGCTCCGGTAGGAAGCGAGGGGCCTACGAAAGAGGATTATCGCCCCCAGTCTCACCGAGGTTGCGTCGGGTGTTCAACCCACCGGGATCACAGGTAGTCTTTGGACCCCGCAATGCTACACCGGGGCCAAGGCGGCGCGGGGGTTGAAGAGCCAGCAGCAGTCCGCGCCCTCGATCTCCGGAGGCTGATCCTTGGGCCTTGGCTGCTAGGGTCCCGCGCTCCGATGGAACCCGCGACCCCGAACACCGCCGCCCGGCCCTCGCTGACCTCGCTGCTCCCCAAGGAGGGCCCGCCGCTCTCCTCGGATCAGATCCTGGATCGCTTCGTCACCTACGTCAGCGATCAGGGCCTGTCCCTGTACCCGGCGCAGGAGGAGGCGATCCTGGCGCTGTTGGAGGGCAAGCACCTGGTGCTGGGGACCCCCACCGGGTCCGGCAAGTCGCTGGTGGCCTTTGCGCTGCACTTCAAGGCGATGGCCGAGGGCAAGCGGTCCTTCTACACCTGCCCGATCAAGGCCCTGGTGAACGAGAAGTTCTTCGCCCTCTGCGACATGTTGGGGGCCCAGAACGTGGGGATGGTCACCGGCGATGCGTCCATCAACAAGGACGCCCCGGTGATCGTCTGCACCGCGGAGATCCTGGCCAACCTCTGCCTGCGCGACTCCGAGCCGCGCGCCGACTACGTGGTGATGGACGAGTTCCACTACTACGCGGACAAGGAGCGCGGGGGCTCCTGGCAGATCCCGCTGCTGGTGCTGGAGCACACCACCTTCCTCTTGATGTCCGCCACCCTGGGGGACACCACCGAGCTGGAGGCGCGGATCGAGACGGTGACCGGGCGGGAGGTGGCCTCGGTCAAGAGCATGGAGCGGCCGGTCCCGCTGGACTTCGAGTACGTGGAGACCCCGCTCCACGAGACCTTGGCCAAGCTGGTGGAGAAGGACCGGGCCCCGGTCTACCTGGTGAACTTCACCCAGCGCGCCGCCGCGGAGGAGGCCCAGAATCTGATGAGCGTGAACTTCACCTCCAAGGAGGGGAAGGAGACCATCCGCCAGTCACTGTTCGGGTTCCGCTTCGACACCCCCTACGGCAAGGAGTTCCAGCGCTTCATCCGCCACGGCGTCGGGCTGCACCACGCCGGGCTGTTGCCCAAGTACCGGCTGCTGGTGGAGCGGCTGGCCCAGGGCGGCCTCTTGAAGGTCGTCAGCGGCACCGACACCCTGGGGGTGGGGGTGAACATCCCCATCCGCACCGTGCTCTTCACCCAGCTGTGCAAGTACGACGGGGAGAAGACCGCCATCCTCCCGGTGCGGGACTTCCGGCAGATCGCCGGGCGCGCCGGCCGCAAGGGCTTTGATGATCGCGGCACGGTGGTGGTCCAGGCGCCGGAGCACGTGATCGAGAACCTCAAGCTGGAGGGCAAGAAGGCGGCGGGAAAGAAGATCGTCAAGAAGCAGCCCCCGCAGAAGGGCTACGTCCACTGGGACCTGGCCACCTACGAGCGGCTGCTCACCAGGTCCCCCGAGCAGCTGGAGCCGCGCTTCGAGGTCAACCACGGGCTGATCCTCAACCTGCTGCAGGGCCACGCCGACGACACCCGGCTGCGGCGCCGCGGCGGCTACGGGCGGCTGGTGGAGCTGGTGATGCGCGCGCACGTCAGCAACGACTACGCGCGCAAGAAGCTGCTCAAGACCGCGCGGACCTACTTCCGCTCGCTGTTGGACGCGCGGATCGTGGACCTGATCAAGGGCAAGCCTGCGTACATCGCCGTCAGCCCGGACCTGCAGGACGACTTCTCGCTGCACTACACGCTCTCCTTGTACCTGCTGGACGCGCTGGGGCAGCTGGAGCGCGACCGCGAGACCTACGCCTACGATGTGCTGACGATGGTGGAGTCGATCGTCGAGAACCCCACCGTGATCCTGGGGAACCAGCTGCACAAGCTCAAGGGAGACAAGCTCAACGAGCTCAAGGCCCAGGGCATGGAATACGACGAGCGGATGGCCGAGCTGGAGAAGCTGGAGTACCCCAAGCCGAACCGGGACTTCATCTACGGCACGTTCAATCAATTCGCCGCCAAGCACCCCTGGGTAGGGCAGGAGAACATCCGCCCCAAGTCAATCGCCCGGGAGATGTTTGAACGCTTCCTCTCCTTCCACGACTACGTCCGCGAGTACGGGCTGGAGCGGATGGAGGGCCTGCTGCTGCGCTACCTCTCCGAGGTCTACAAGGGCCTGCTGCGCGCCGTCCCCGAACAGGCCCGCGACGAGCAGCTGGAGGAGATGATCGTCCAGATGCGGCTGATGCTGCGGCAGGTGGACTCCAGCCTGCTGGACGAGTGGGAGCGGATGAAGAGCGGCGCGTTGCGGCTGGGGGTGGCGGTGGAGGAGTCGGTGCAGCTGGGCCAGCCCCGCGCCGAGTGGGAGGACCCCAAGAGCTTCGCCCGGCGGGTGCGCACCGAGGCCCAGCGACTGCTCAAGGCGCTGGCGGACCGCAACTACGAGGACGCGCTGTTGTTCGTGCGCCAGGACCACGAAGGGGAGTGGACCGCGGAGAAGTTCGACGCGGCGATGGCCCCCTACTGGTCCGAGCACGGGAACATCGACATCACCCCCCGGGCCCGCAAACCGGAGCACACAGTCATCCAGGAGGAGGGAAAGAAGCGCTGGACGATCCAGCAGAAGATCCTCTCCCCCAGCACCGAGTCCGACTGGATCCTGGAGCTGGAGGTGGACGTCACCATGCCTCCCGAGGATCCGGATCTGCCGCTGATCCGCCTGCGCCGGATTGGCACGTGAGGCCGCGACAGCTCGCGCAAGTGTCGGACCGCACTTATGATCCGCTCGGGATGCCGACACGACCACCAGAGCGCAGCGTCGGGGACGTGACCCGGCAGGGGCAGCACCGCTCCTTGCTGCTCCGGCGCCTGCGTGGCTGGGCAGGACCCGTCCCCTTGCACTCCTGGCTGGTCTCTCAGGCCAATCTCCGGGGCCACCTGGGCGCCTTTGAAGCCGAGGACGGGGGCCGCACCCTGGACCCACGCTTGTCCCAAGAGCAGCTGATTGTTGGCTTGGTGGGTCCCTGGGCCCCGGTGGATGGGCGGACCTACAAGCTGGTCCTGAGAATCATGCAGACCGGTCAGTTGGATCCTTTGCTGCTCAAGCGTCTGGCTCGCCAGGAGCGCGCTGAGTTCATGCTGCACTGGTTGCTGGAGCGGGTGCCGGAGTCGGAGCAGAACGAGCCGGTGCGAATCCTTTCTGGCCTGTTTGCAGACCCTCCCCGCGGAGATCGGGGAGTGGACTACCTGCTGGACCCCGCGAGATGGATCCGGCGTCCGGCGACCGCGAGCAACCTATGGCACGCGAAGCGGAGGTGATCCTCCAGACGCTGGACCGACACCTCACGGCGCCTGGCGAGATCAGGCTGCTGGGCGGCGCGGCCCTGATCCTGGCCTATGGGATGGATCGCTCCACCGAAGATGCCGACCTGCTGCTCGATGATCCCGAGACAGAGTTGCTGATCGAGGAGAGTGGCTTCGCAGAGGCGGTGGAGGCCACGAACCAGGAGCTGGCGGATCGGGGCCTGTATCTGACCCACATCTGGGGACCAGAGCAGCAGATCCTGACGCCAGAATGGCGGGAAAGCTGTCGTCGGGTGGAGTCGATCCCGCTGGCTCGCTTGCGAGTGACTGCGCTAGGGCCCCTGGATCTGATCCTCAGCAAGCTGTGCCGGGCCGATGATCTGGATCTGGCAGACATCTCCCACCTGATCCGGCACGAGCGCCTCGCCCCCGAAGTGGTGCGGGAGGCAATGCAGCGAGCCGTCGTCCCGGAGATCTTCTCCGAGGTGTACCCGGAGTCGCGTCGCAAGGTGGAAGCGCTCTTGTCACGCTAGCGCCGCTGGTCCGCCGCACCCGGGCCGGCCTAGGCTCCACGGGGTGAGAGGCCTGCTGACTGCCATCTGGTTGCCTCTCCTGGCGGCGCGCGTATGCGCTCGGAGGGACGACGATCCCTGACGGTGAATAGCTCATGATCTATTCGCTGTCCCCCCCCTGCCCCGGCGGGGTGCGCTTGGACGCCGCGGTGGGGTTACCTCGCCCGGAACGGATTCTCCGCCAGCACCCCGTCGTAGCGTTCACCGTGGGAGAGGTCCTCGGTGAGGACGCGTTCGCAGCCCCCGGCGACCGCGGCGCGGATCACCAGCGCGTCCCAGAAGGAGAGCTGCCGGAGCCGGTGGAGATCAATCGCCGCCAGGATCGTCTCCGCCTCGATCCGGACCAGGTCCAGCCTGGCCAGGGTCTCCACCCGCGCTCGGGCCGCCTGGGCGGTCATCCCCAGTTTCCGGGTGGCGATGGAGAAGAACTCCTGCAGGACCTGGGTGGAGAGCACAGCCTCTCCTCGGGAGATCACTTCGTAGAGCTGGGCTCGGGCCTGCGCCTGCTTCTCTTCATGCCCAGCGTCGTCCGCATAGACCAGGACGTTGGTGTCGATGAAGGTCCGCACCTACTTCCTTCCAGAGTCGTAGGCGTCCTCACGGCGGAGCTTCTTCCCCTGACTGGAGCCCGAACCCTTGTTCCAAAGAGTCTGTAGGGCGTGCGCGATGCTCTCTGGCCGCCGCCCCCCCGCGAGCGACTCCAGGTACTGGCGGATCAGTGCGTTGAGGCTGGTCCCCTGTGCCCGGGCCGCCACGCGCGCCCGTTCCACGACCTGTTCGTCCACCGAGAGGGTGAGGTTCATGCACGTAATATGTGCGCACAGGCTACGTGGAGCAACTAGAGACCCAGCCTGGCCTCTAGTTTGGCTACCCGTTGCTCGAGCGCCTCATAGTCGCGTCCGCCCTGCTTGCTGACCCGGACGAACTCGTCCTTCAGGAACTTGAGGTCCGCGGAGTCTTGTCGGATGTCCACGGAGGTCTGCTGGAGGCGCCCGGGGACGTTTCACGACCAATGGATAAGGCATACTCCGCCTGCCCGCCTTCGGACAATTGAGCGGGACATGGCTTCCAGCCGCGTATAATTGCGCGCCCGGGGTTGCCGAGGCCCGTGACTTGCGCACGGCAGTGGGACTGACGAAGGACTTGGTCTTCGCCGCTTTCGCAGGAAGATGAGCTTAAATGACGATGTCCGAAGAAGACCGGCTGTTCGAGCGGGGGCTATCGCTGCTCGCCAGTTGGCTGGAGGCGCACCCCGGAAAGCAGCCTGGCGTCGCCGAGTGGGTGGGGCGCTGGCTGGACGGCCACCGCGCCCACGCCGAGCGTGACCTGTTGTCCGAGGAGCGGAGGCGGCGGCTGGAGGCGCTGGGGTTGGACTTGCCTCCAGTGGACGCCGGGCTTGCCATGGCCGCTCGGAGGCAGCCGGAGCCGGAGCCTTCCCCGGAAGGGGAACAGGACGCAGTGGCGGTCGTCAGCGACTTCCTGTGGCAAGGGACGGTGCGGCGGCTGGAGGCGCTGCGGGATGCCGGAGAGAAGCCTCCGGTAGAGCTGCGCCAGTGGCTGTTGCAGCAGCGCTCTGCCTGGAGCCGCGGGCAGCTGTCCGCCGATCAGCAGCGAAGTCTGGAGGCCTTGGGGGTAGGGCCCACCAAGGCAAGACTCCTTGGCCAGTGGAGACCGCTGGGACCCTTCAGATTGCCCCGCCTCGCGGCGCCGACGCCGACGCCGGTCCGCTCCGCGACGCCGATCCGCTCCGCGACGCCGGTCCGCTCCGCGACGCCGGTCCGCTCCGCGACGCGGGATCCCGCAGAGATCGACCGGGCATCGTTGACCGCCGCGGGCGTCCCGGCCCGGGTCATCGCCCAGTGGGTTTCCTCCGGCCGACTGCTCCGGACCCGGAACGAGGACGTCTTCCTCAAGACCCGTGGCCTCTCCGAGGAGATCGCCCGGTTCGCAGCGAAGGCAGGCCGTTCGCCGAGCCAGGGCTGACGGGAGGCGGGCAGGCTGCATACGATGAGGGTCCATGGAGCGGAAGGTCGAGCGCCCCCAGAGCGCGCCTCATGCCGCATCGCGTCCAATAAGTAGCCTGTCCCCTTTTTGGGCGCGCTGCGTCAACTGCGCCTCCAAAGCGGCGACGTCCTTGGGGAACTGGCGGATCAGCAAGAGCCAGGTGACGCCGCAGATCAGCCACATCGAGACGGCGATGTTGAAGGAGACCAGGCGGCCCAGGTGGACAGCCAGCACCGAGCCGATCAGGAACGGAGCCAGGCCCTTGCCCAGGTCGTCGGCCAGGTTGAAGAGGCTGAACAGGGTGCCGCGGCGCTCGGGTGGGTTGACGTCGATCAGCACCGCCTTCACGTTGGACGAGGTCATGGTGGCCAGGAACGCGCCCACCACCCCCAGCAGCGCAGGCACGGCGATGCTGGGCGCAAACGCCGGTCCTCCGGCGAAGGCCTGCACCGCGTTGAGCAGCGCCGCCGGCGGGGCGGGGGACCAGTTCACCATCCCCAAGATGGGCGGGATGCCGGCGAAGATGGAGACCGCGCACAGCATCGGCAGGTACTTGGGATCTTTCCGGTACAGCCGCCCGCCCCACAGTCCTCCCACAAAGCCGCCCAGGATGGCGCCGGCGCCGAAGAGGGTGATCATCAGCGTGGCGGCCTCCACCGGGAACCCCTTGTTGGAGTGGTAGAAGTCGACCAGGAAGGTGAAGAAGAAGCCCCAGGGCATGGACCCGGGGATCCCCTGGAAGAACACCAGGAGGTTGGTCCGGTTGGCGAACACCTCCTTCAAGTCCGCCAGGCGCAGCTTCTCCGAGTATTCGCCGCCCTGGGCCAGCGCGTGCTGCAGCGCCGGCTCGGCGCCTCCCCGGCGGGGCTCTTCGGCCAGCCACCAGAGCAGCCCGGCCAGGACCAGGTTGGGCAGGGCGACCAGGAAGAAGGGCAGCCGCCAGCCGTAGGAGGGCCCCAACAGGCCCGCCAGGAGCTGACCGCCGGCGATCCCCAGCCCGGTGGCCAGGCCGATCCAGGCCGCGCCCGCGGGGCGGCTGTGGGCCGAGAACAGGTCGCCCACCAGCGAGTAGGTCAGCGGGAGCACCGCGCCGATCCCGATCCCGGTCAGGGCCCGGAGGAGGACGAACTCGTCCGCGTCGCGGGCAAAGCCGGTCAACAGACAGGGCACCGCGCCCACGATCACCGTCGCCACCAGCAGCCGCTTGCGGTTGAAGCGGTCGGTCAGATAGCCGACGCCCAGCGCCATCCCCCCGCCCAGCAGCCAGAACCACAGCGAGGCCCGGCCCGCCAGCCGGTCGTCGATCTCCCGCTGCAGCGCCTCGGAGATCCGCGCCTCCCGCTTCCCCAGCGTCTCCGCCGCGGAGAGCAACCCGGTGAGCTGGGCAGAGGTCACCGGGTCCAGCCGGGCCAATGTGGCGCCCTCCAGCGCGTCGGGATCGGAGGCCAGGGACGGTCGTTCGGCCAGGGCGGCGTCGCGGGCCTGGGCCAGGGAGTGGGCGAAAGTCCGGGCCCCGGGCCCCAGCTTGGCCAGGCGCTGCTCCAGCCGGGCGTAGTCGCGGTCGGTGGCGTTGAGGCGGGAGGTGACCTCGGCGCGGGTGATCACCAGCTCCTCTCCAATCGCGGAGAGGTTGGGCGCCATGAGATTCTGGTCGGCGAACAGGAACCCGCCGATCGCCACCAGCAGGAAGAACATGGCCCGTTGCCCGCGGGGACGGGAGGCCAGCTCGCCCAGGCCCAGGGAGGGGAGGAGGCTCATTTCACCGCTGCGCCCAAAGGTCGGTCTCCGACGCGAAGCCCACCACCACGGTGGGAATCGGCCCGGCGCGGCCCCGGTGCTGGACGTTGAACATCACCAGCGCGAAGACGGTGGGCTTGTTCACCCAGGCGGCGGTGTCCTCGTAGAACCGCCAGGAGAACACCGAACCCACCCGGTGGATCTGATCCTCCGGGTTCAGCCCGATCGGGATGGCCCACTCGTGGACCAGCCCGGCGGTCATCGGCCCGGCCAGGTAGACCGCGTTGAACGAGTTGACCAGGGTCACCCCGTTGGCGGGCCGGAGCATGTCCATCGAGGCCTCGTAGAAGACCTGGTCACCGGGCCGGACCTGGTTGACCCCGTAGATGAACGAGAACGTGTTCTGCAGCCCGATGGGGCCGAAGGCCGCGCGGAGCTTGGGCTCCACCCGAAGGTTGTAGCGGGTGGTGGCGTAGTTCTGGCCGGCCGCGGCCGCGGCGCGGATCGCCGTGTCCGAGTACTCCGGGTCCAGGGTCGGGAAGGAGAGCAGCTCGTTGAAGCCGCCGAAGTAGCCGCGGTACTCCGCCACCGCCTTGAGCTGGAACATCGCCAAAGGCTCGTACTCGAAGATGCCCTGGACGCTGGCCTCGGCGGGGTTGACCGTGGCCTTGGCGCCCAGGCTCCAGAAGCGGGTCCGCCACATCCGGTCGTCCGAGTCACCGATCGGGGTGACGTAGGAGACCGTGGCCTGGAGGTCCGCCCCCAGCGGGTTGAGCCGCACCACCGTGAAGGTGTTGAGCAGCAGCCGGGGATCGCGAGGGGGAGCCGGCTGGGCGAGGGCCGCGAAGGAAGCCAACGAGAGCAGCAGGGCAAGCGGGCGGGGGGCGAGGGGCATTCGCCGTTGAGCGTACGACAACCAGGGTGGACCGCGGAGTGGGGTTCCTCCGGAGCGAGCGCCGCACCAAGGCAGGGAGGGCGGGCGAACGGCCCCAACGGAATTGCTCAGACTTGAACGGAACGGAGGAGTGAGCCAAAAGGGCCGTCCAAATCCGAGGAAGCGTGCAAGTCCCGTTCAACCGAGTCCTGATCGTCTGTGTGGGGAACATCTGCCGTTCGCCCATGGCGGAGGCGATCTGGGCGGAACGACTGGGGAAATTGCACGGCGGGAAGGTCACCGTCGAGTCGGCGGGGATCGCGGCGCTGGTGGGGAAGCCGGCGGATCCGCTGGCGGTGGAGCTGATGACCGAGCGGGGGCTGGAGCTGAGCCGCCACCGGGCGCGGCAGCTGAGCCCGGAGCTGGCGATGCGCGCCGAGCTGATCCTGGTGATGGAGGAGGGCCACCGGCGGGCGGTGGAGCAGATGATTCCGATGGCCCGAGGCCGGGTCCATCGCCTGGGCCGGTGGGGGAACTTCGATGTGCCCGACCCCTACCGCCACCCGAGAGCAGCATTCGAGGAAGCCCTGGGGTTGATTGACCGGGGTCTCGCTGACTTCGAGAAGGCGTTCTTCGCCACAGTGGGTTTATGAGAATTCCGGTTCTATTGCTGTCATCGGCCGTCCTTCTCCAGACCGCGTGTGGGCTCGGGCCGGGCATGCACATGGACGAGGGCGCCGCGGTGGAGCGAGGCAAGAAGGCGGACGAGAAGTTCCAGATCATCCCGATCACCTCCGAGGTGCTGACGAAGCAGGCGGAGGCCACGGCGAAGCACCAGAAGCCGCGGCTGGAGGACCCGCTGGCCCAGCTGGCCGCCAACTACGAGTACAAGGTCCGGCCGCACGACGTGCTGACGGTGATCGTCTGGGACCACCCGGAGCTGACCATTCCCGCAGGAGAGTTCCGCTCGGAGGCGGCGACTGGAAACCCGGTGGCCGCGGACGGGACGATGTTCTACCCGTACGTGGGCACCCTGGAGGTCGCCGGAAAGAGCCTGCGGCAGATCCGCGAGTTGGTGGTGGAGCGGCTGGCCAAATACATCACCAAGCCTCAGCTGGACGTGAAGGTGGCAGCCTTTCGCAGCCAGAAGGTCCAGGTCTCCGGAGAGGTGATGGCGCCGTCCACCATTCCGATCACGGACGTGCCGATGCGAGCGCTGGAGGCGATCAACCTGGCCAAGGGCTTCTCCCCGGAGGCAAATCTCCAGGACGTCACGCTGACCAGGCAGGGGAAGGTGTACTCGCTCGATCTCCTGGCGCTGCAGGAGCGGGGCGATGTCTCGCAGAACTGGCTGCTCCAAGATGGGGACGTGCTGCATGTGCCGGATCGCAGCCGCAACCGCGTCTACGTCATGGGCGAGGTGAAGAAGCCGTCTGCCCGCTTGATGATCAAGGGACGGATGACGCTGGCGGATGCGCTGGGTGAAGCAGAGGGGGTGGATCCGCTGACCTCGAATCCAGGCAGAATTTACGTCATCCGCGGAGCGTTCGAGAGCCCGGCGATCTACCGCCTCGACGCGAATTCCCCTGATGCCCTATTGCTCGCCATCCAGTTCCAGCTCAAACCCCACGACGTGGTCTACGTATCGACCTACGAACTCACCCGGTGGAACCGGATCATGACCCAGATCCTGCCGACGGTTCAGGCGCTGTGGCAGAGTTCACTCACCGTGACGAACGCGGCGAACGCGGTCGTTCCGTTCGTGGCGACCCCATGAGCGTACGTCGCCATAACTCGATGGGTTTCGGCGGGTACTTGGCGATTCTCTTCGATCCGCTCTGGCTGGTGGGCGCTATCCGGTCGGCCGGACAGCAACCGACCGGACGGGCAAAATCAGGGCTGTCAGTTAGTTGACGGTCCAGACTCCACCAAGGCAGTGTGCGCTACAGCCATGGATTGCTGCCGTTGCTCCCAGCCAGCACTCGGAGCAGGCCCTCCCAAACTTTCGGTGAAACCGTCCATGAGTCCGGTATCCATGAACTTCCCTCGGGGGAACGAAACGAGCGGCAAACCTGTTGGGCACGGTCACGCCACCTCGAGCCGCAGGAACCCCCTTCAGTGACCCCTCCATCGCAAGTCGGTGCGCCCGGCCCGTACGCGGTCGCCGATGACGATGACGTCGATCTGCGCACCTACCTGTACACCCTGGTCGACTCCCGCTGGCTGATCGCCGCGGTGACCGCAGTGTGCCTGGTGCTGGCGCTCGGGTACGCCTTCGTGGCGACGCCGATCTACCGGACGGACACTCTCCTACAGGTCGAGGAGAAGACCGGGGGGATGGCCGGCCTCGCTGAAGTCTCGGCGCTCTTCACGGGGGAGACGCCGTCGGAGACCGAGATCGAGATCATCCGGTCGCGGCTCTTGGTGGGCAGGGTGGTCGAGGAGCTGGCGCTGGACCTAGAGGTCCAGCCGAAGCGGTTCCCGATCTTCGGTGGCCCCGTAGCGCGTCGGTGGAAGGGCAACGAGCCCCGGCCGCCGGCGCTGTGGCTGAGCAGCTACGCCTGGGGTGGTGAGAAGCTACGCGTGGGCCGGCTGACCGTAGCGAGCGAGCTTGAGAATCAGAAACTGACCCTGGTCGCGGGCAAGGAAGGCTCGTTTGAACTTCAGGGGCCCGACGGGGATGTCGCCCTCAAAGGGAAAGTGGGCCAGGCGGTATCTTCTGAGGACGGCAGCCTCCAGCTCTTCGTCACCGAACTGCAGGCGAATGAGGGCGCGCGGTTTGAGGTCACCAAGCGGAACAGGCACGAGACGATCGCCCGTATCCAGGAGCAGTTGGTCGTCCGGGAGCGGGGAAAGAAGACCGGGATCCTCCAAGTCACCCTCGAAGGGCCGGACCCGAAACGAATTGCAGGCACCCTAGACTCGCTGGCCAGCGCCTACCTGAAGCAGAACGTCGACCGCAAGAGCGAAGAGGCAGAGCGGACCCTGGAGTTCCTCTCCTCGCAGCTCCCGCTGCTGCGGACGAACCTCGAACACGCCGAGCAGGAACTCAACGCGTACCGATCAACCAAGGGGACGGTGGACCTGTCGCGCGAGGCGGAGGCTCTGCTGGAGAGAACCGTCCAGGTCGAGACGGGCATGACCCAGCTGGACATCCAACACGCGGATCTCAAGCAGCGATTCACCGAGAGCCATCCCAAGCTGGCCGCATTGCGGCAGCAGTCCAGCCAACTTCGGGCGGAGCGGGAGGTGATCGAGTCCAAGCTGAAGGAACTCCCCGAGGCTGAGCTGAAGAGCGCCCGGTACATGCGCGACGTGAAGGTCGCCAACGAACTCTATGTCCTGCTCCTGAACAAGGCGCAGGAGCTGAAGGTGATGAAGAGCGGCACGATCGGGAACGTGCGGATCCTCGACGCTGCGATCATCGCCAATAGGCCGGTTGCGCCGAAGAAGTCGATCATTGCAGTCCTGGGCCTGCTGCTCGGACTGTCCGCGGGAGCTGCGCTGGTGCTGGTGCGGAAGGCCCTGAACAGCGGGGTGGAAGACCCGAATGAGATCGAGAAGTCGCTCGGGCTGCCGGTATACGCGACGGTTCCCCACAGCGAGTTTCAGGCGCAACAGGCCAGGGAAGTGGAGCGAGGGAAGGGCAAGACGCTTCCTGTACTGGCCGCCGCACAGACCGCGGACGTGGCTGTCGAGTCCATCCGGAGCCTGCGCACCGCCCTTCAATTTGCGCTGATGGATGGGAAGAACCCGGTCGTTGCCATCGGCGGACCCTCTCCCTTCATCGGAAAGTCCTTCATCTCCGTGAACCTTGCCCAGGTCGTGGCCGTCGGCGGCAAGCGGGTGC
>JALYOC010000026.1 GCA_030857095.1 Myxococcota bacterium
ACCCTCACGACCCTGACCCTCACCGTCCGGGACAGTCACTCCAACCCGGTGCCCGACTCCGTCGTGGCTCTTACCGCCTCCGGGACCCTCAACACCCTGGAGGAGGGGACGGGCACCACCGATGAGAACGGCGTGTTCACCGCCACCCTGGCCAGCACCCGGGCCGAGACCAAGACCCTCTATGCGGTGATGGGCCTGGCCAGCACCTCCACCACGGTGGTCTTCCAGGCCGGCGCTCCCAGCGGGTCGCTCTCCACCCTGGTGGCAAGTCCTTCCTCGGTCACCGCCAATGGCTCCAGCGGCTCCGCGCTCACCCTCACCGTGATTGACGCCAACGGGAACCGGGTGCCGGACCAGGCGGTGTCCCTGGCGGTCTCTGGCACCGGAAACACCCTGACAGTCACCTCCGGAACCACCGATGCCTTCGGGGTCTTCTGGTCCACGCTCCGCTCCACCCAGACGGGGGAGAAGGTGGTGACCGCCACCTTCGGAGCCGCCACCGCCACCGCCACCGCCACCGTGACCTTCGTCCCCGGCCCGGCCAGCGCCACCTACTCCACCCTCCAGGCCTCGCCCGCCTCCCTCACCGCCAATGGGGTGGCCACCACCACGTTGACCGTGACCGCGCGCGACTCCGCCGGGAACCCCCTTGCCGGCAAGCCGGTCAGCCTGTCGGTCAGCGGCACCGGGAACACCCTGACCTCTGCCAGCGGCACCACCAATGCCAGCGGCGTGTTCACCGCCACCCTGGCCTCCACCCGCGCGGAGGCCAAGACGGTCAGCGCCAGCGTCAGCCCACTCAACCTGGTCACCAGCGTCACCTTCACCGCGGGCCCGCCGTCGGCCACCCGCAGCTCGCTGGTCGCCTCCCCTGGCTCGGCGGAGGCGAATGGGACGTCCACCTCCACCCTGACGCTGACCGTGCGGGACTCGAACGACAACCCCATCAACGGGCAGGCCGTGAGCCTGGCGGTCAGTGGCACCGGGAACACCCTCACCCCCACCAGCGGCTCCACCAACGCCTCCGGCAACTTCACCGCCACCCTGGCGTCCACGGTGGTGGAGACCAAGACGGTCACCGCCACCGCGGGCGCGGTGAGCCTGGACACCACCGTCAACTTCACGCCGGCGGCCAGCGCGGCCAACTCCGCCCTGGTGGCGGGGCCCGACACGGTGCTCGCAGATGGGGTGGCAGCCTCCACCCTGACGGTCACCGTCCGGGATGCCTCCAACAACCCGATCCCGGGCTACGGAGTCAGCCTCTCCTCCACGGGAACACAGAACTTCTTCAGTCCCGCCTCCGGGGTGACCGATTCTGGCGGGGTGTTCCAGGCCGGCCTGGCCTCGACCCGCGCCGAGACCAAGACGGTGACCGCGACCCTGGGGGCGAGCACCTTGAATGCTTCGGTGACCTTCACCCCCGGGCCCGCGGTGGGCGCCACCTCCACCATCACCGGAAGCCCCAGCGCGGCGATCGCGGACGGGGTCGCCACCATCACCCTGACGGTCACCGCCAGGGATGCCAACGGGAACACCGTGCCCGGCCAGGCGGTGGAGATCACCGCCACCGGCACCAACAACACCTTCTCCCCCGAGCCGCCGCACGGCACCACCGACGCTGGGGGGGCCTTCAGCGCCACCCTGGCCTCCAGCACCTCCGAGACCAAGACCGTGTCCGCGCTGATCAACGGCGCCTTCTCGGTCAGCACCGAGGTGACCTTCGGGGCCTCGTTGTTGCTGCTGGCCGCGGACATCGGCGAGAGCGCCCTGAACAGTCTCAAGACCAGGATGGAGGCCACCGGTGCCTTCACCAGGGTGGACATCTTCAATGCCTACACAGGCACTCCCACCCTGACGCAGCTACAGGGTTACTCCTCGGTGCTGTTCTGGACCAACTACCATCTGGCCGACAAGGTCAGGCTTGGAAACAACCTGGCCGACTACTTCGACTCCGGTGGGCGGGTGGTGATCGCAACCTTTGGCTACCTCAGCAGCTCCAGCTGGCCGAACAACAACGTCGCCGGGCGCTGGTTGGCCGACGGCTACAACCTGTTCGAGCTTGGCGGCCAGGCCTCCTCCAGCGCCTCGCTGGGGACCGTGGTGGAGCCGTCCAGTCCCCTGATGAGCGGCGTCAACACCCTCTCCGGCGGCACAATCCATGTCGGCACCGGCGCGGTGACGAACGGGGGCGTGGTGGTGGCGTACTGGAGCACCGGCAGGCCGCTGGTCGTCCGGGGCACGGTCAACGGCCGCAACCGGGTGGATCTGGAACTCTATCCTCCCGCCTACTGGACCGGTGACGGGGTGGCGCTGATGCGCAACGCGCTGCTCTACTGACCCAGGTCCGCCTCAGCTGAGGAGGAACAAACCACGGAACCGAAAGGGGCCGGTGAGATGACCCTCGAGGCCAGGGAGGTGATCGGGCTGGCGGGGGCGGGTGTCCGGGCGCGCGAAGGGTGGAGGAGCAGTACCGGTCTGGTCGGAAGTAGGGTCCACGTGGTCCAATCGGACGCATGCTCCCTCAGCGCCTCCCTCTTGGCTTGGCAGTCCTGGCAGCGGGTGTGGTGGCGCTGGCTCCGGCCTGCGGGCGCCCGGTCACCCCGGCGACGCTGGCCACCCTGTTGGAGCACGAGGTCTGGCTGACCCTTCGTCAGTCGTATACCGGGACGCTGCTGCCAGATGGCGGGATCCAGGACGGGCCCATGCAGGTCACCCTCAGCACGCCGCGGTCAGGGGTGCCCTGCTACTCGTTCGAAGGGGAGGTGCTCCTGGACGGCGAGCCGCTCGAGCTGCTCTGGCCGGCCCACTACGGCTGGTCCGGTGTTCCTCCCATGGACACCTGTTTTGATCCGGTGTGGCAGATGCCCAGCGTTTTGCCGGAGCGAGCTCTCTTCACCCTCACCGCGCGGGATGAATCAGCCGAGGTCTTCATGACGGTGCCGCGGATCGGCGCAGTCCGGAAACCGTTCCTGGTGGCGCCCGACGACGGCGCCCTCTCCTACGGAGGTTCTTTCACCGTGCGCTGGTCGGTCCCGGAGGACCCCAAGGTCTTGCTCGATGCCTATCTGGAAACCGATGCGGGGCTCCTCTTCTCCACCGTAGGCGACACCGTTGCCCGCGGCGGCTACGACGGCGGCTTCGAGGTCTTCCGGGTGCTCAGCGACGGAGGTGAGCCGCTGGAGGGAACACTGGTGCTCTACGGGTACCCCTCGCCGGTCATCGACTGCGTCCCTGCAGAGCTCAACTGCCATGCGGACCTGGCCAGGGAAGGGACGCAGGTTCCCTTCAGCATCCAGTGAGAGCTGAGGAGGAACAAACCACGGATCCGAAGGGGCCGGTGAGATGACCCTCGAGGCCAGGGCGGTGCTGGCGGGGGCGGGTTTCCGGGCGCGCGAAGGGTCCTGAAGACGAGCTGATCATCCGGCAGCTGTCCGGGCGGTACCAGGTGAAGAGCGCGTCGCTGCGGCTGCTCTACGAGCAGGCGCTGAAGCTGCTCAGCGAGTTCTCGCGGGTGAAGCTGATGCACGTGCCGCGGGAGATGAACGCGGCGGCGGACGAGATGAGCAACAAGGCGATCGACGAGCGCCTCTGACTTGATCGCCGGCGTCGCTTCCCTCTGATGGGTCCTCGTTGATGCGGGGCTGCCGTTCAAGTTCTAGTGTCCCCATCTGTGACCACTCGAACCCAGGGGCACGAATCGTGAAACAGGGACTGACCGTTCTAGGACTGGGAAGTGTCCTTCTTTGCTCCACGGCCGCATCGGCGATGCCAGCGCAAGAGATCAGTCCGCGCCTGTCGCTGTCTCCGCGGGTGCTGAGGTTGCCGGACCTGCTGAGCAGTGTGGTGATGCCTTCGCTCGGCGGGTCAGCGAATCCGATGAACCTCGCGGCCTGGGTCACCCTGTCGGGTGCCGTCGTCGGGATCGGCGGCGGCATTGCGACCGCGCTGGAAGCGCCTGCTGCCGTCCCCCTACTCGCCATTGGATCCACGCTCGTTCTGGTTGGGCCGAGCCTCAGCTATCTGGTCAACGGCGAGATGGGGAAGGGGCTCATCCAGCTCGCCTTGCGAATCGCTGCGGCCGGACTGCTTGCTGGCGGCTTGCTCTGGGGGATCTCGGGCCGCAATGGACCCATGCCCTTCGTTGTTGCGGGCGCGGGCGGTCTGGGACTCGCTGGACTGACACTCTAAGGGATCCTGGACTCGCGGTAGCACGCGGCTCCGGGCCTATGGCTTGCTTCCGTCGGGGTGACACCCGCTGGTGAAGCAGCTGGGCGGGGAGTACTGGTAGCCGGAGAAGTTCCTGTGTTTGTCGTCCATGTCGCCGCGGGAGTGACACGGGCCACAGGAGAGCTTGGGCAAGGTGAAGTCCGCGGCCCACGGCTTGTCGGTGCGGAAGCCCGGGTGGCAGGTGAGGCACGGCTCCCCCGCGTGTTTCGCTCCTCCGGTGATCCGGAACGGCAGGTGCAGCGCCACCCGATCCAGCTGACCGTCGCCGTGGCAGCGGATGCACAGCGGCGAGGAGAAGCTGTAGCCGCCCACCTGGGTGTGCTGGGGGGCGGTCTCTGCGGAGGAGTGGCAGCTGCCGCAGTTGACCACCTTCCGGTCGCCGGGGACCTGGTGGCAGCTGCTGCAGGCGGCGTCCTGGTGGGTGGTGCCGGGATCGACCGGGAAGTACGGGTGCGCCACCTCACCCACCGTGGCGTCGGGGTGGCAGCCGTAGCAGGAGGGGCTCTGGTACTGGTACCCGGCCACCCCGCCGTGGTTGGCGTCGGTCCGGGTCTTCTCGTGGGTATGGCAGGAGAGGCAGTCGAACTGCTTTCGGTCTCCTGGGACCGGGTGACAGGTGGCGCAGGCGATCCCCTGGTGCTTGGACCCGGCGGCGGTGGGGAAGAACGGGGTGTGGTCCACCACCGACTCCACGTTGGCCTGCGGGTGGCAGCGATAGCAGGAGGCGCTGGTGTACTCGTAGCCGGTGACCTGCGCGTGGTTGGCGTCGGTGAGGGTCTTCTCGTGGGTGTGGCAGGACACGCAGTCAAGCGTCTTGCGGTTGGCGGGATCCACATGGCAGGTCACGCAGCCGATCCCCTGGTGCTTGGAGCCGGGGCCGATCGGAAAGCGCAGCTGGTGATCCACCGGGAGGGGGATGTCCGCCCGGGGGTGGCAGCCGAAGCAGGAGGCGCTGGCCCACAGGTAGCCGTCCACCGCGGTGTGCCGCGGGTCCGCCTTCTCCCGGGTGTGACACCCCACGCAGTCCAACCGCTTGCGCGCGGTGGCGTCCGGGTGACAGGAGCCGCAGCGGGCCTCCTGGTGGGTGGTGCCCACTGCAATCGGAAACTGCGCCTCGTGGTTGAACCCCTCCGCCTCGCCGCGGGGGTGGCACGCGTAGCAGGCGGTTCCGGCGAACTGGTAGCCCTCCACCACCCCCAGGTGCGCCGCGTCGGTGAGCTGCTGGTTGTGTTCGTGGCAACCGATGCAGGACGGGGCGGAGAAGGTGCTGGGGTCCAGGTGGCAGCGGTCACAGGCGGTCCCCCCGTGGGTGCCGGTGGCCACCGGAAAGACCGCCTCGTGCCGGGCAGGGGTCATCCCCTCCAGGTCGACTGGTTCGGTCCTGGTGCAGGCGCCCAGCGCCAGCAAGGCGCCCAGGACCCCGATCGCCGTCCGTGAAGGTGTCATTCCCATTGTCCAGACCTCGCTTAGAACCGGGCGGCCACAGCCACCGTGGCCTGACCGCCAAGTTCCTGACCGATCCGGGCCAGCGCCGAACCCCGGAGACTCCAGCGCGGGGTCAGCGCCACGGCGGCGGAGGCGTACAGGCCCCACTCCCGCTCCGCCCAGGCGCCACTCTCCAGCGCGGGCCCGGTCATCGTCCAGGAGCCGCGCAGCTGCAGGTGGGTGCGGGGAGCAGGGCGGGCACTGGCCCACACCCAGGCGCTGCGTCCCCCCAGCCAGCCCACCTCCTCCTGATAGCCGCCGCCCAGGGAAAGCATTCCCCAGGCCAGCCCCGGCACCACCAGCTCCGGCCCCACCCAGGTCCGGTCCAGCGACGAGTCCAGATCCCGGGCGTGGCCGGCGCTGGCCGAGATCTGCAGATGGGTCCACACGTCCCAGCCCGCGGAGAGCTCCAGGTGCAGCGCGCGGATCCCCGGCCCCAGGGTGGCCACCGTGGGCAGCACCTCGCGCGGCGAACCCTCGAACCGGGAGGCGGCGCGGAGCCAGACCCGCTCCACCGGCCGGTACCCCAGATCCGCGCGAACCGCGCGCAGCGCCACCTGCATCGCCGGGGTCCACGCCACCTCCACGTCCGCAGCCACGTCCAGGAACGGAGGCAACCAGGCGCGCGCCAGGACCTCCGCGCTGCCGCCACCCCCGGGCTGCCACGCCAGGTGCGCCTCCTGCTGCAGCCAGCGCAGCGGCGCTTCCCCCCGCCAGGTGAACCCGCCGTAGGCGCCGACGAGCGGCCGGGAGAGATCCACCGCGGTGTTCAGCGCGCTGGGGGTAGCCCCGCCGAACGCGCCCAGCTCCCAGCTGCCATCTTCGGAGCGGAAGCCCACCTGCGCTCCGTCCAGCACCCCCAGGCTGGCCGCCCGGTACGGCCACACCCGTCCCGCGGAGAAGACCCAGCGATCGGCCGGGTCGCGGCGGGTGACCGCCAGCTCCCGCACCACCAGCTGCGACGCCGACCGGTGCGGAGAGAGGAACCCCGCCGGGCGTCCGGTCCATTGCTGGGCGGTGGCGTCGGCGAACAGCCGCAGCCCCCACGGCAGCGACACTCCGGAGACCCACAGATCCACGCTCTCCCGATGGTAGGCGGTGTCCCCGCGCGAGACGCTGGCCCAGGTGTCGTGCGCCGCCTCCACGCCCGAGCGCAGCGCCACCCGGGCCCCCGGGGTCTGCGTCCCGCTGGACTCCACCCGGGGGAGGCTGACCGAAAGCACCCGCCGACGCTGGCGCTCCAGCTCTGCCGCGGAGGGAGGCGCGGGCAATCGCCTGGGGACGCCCGGCTCAATGCCCTTCCCCTCCGGGGACCCGGCCAGCGGCGCCGAGTCGCCCGGACGCAGCCCTGCTCCGGCGCAGACCGCGGAGGAGGGAGAGACCTGCTCCACCGCGCAGGTGCCCACCACCCGATTGTTGCGGCGCAGCGCCACGGGCTGCCCCACCACCAGGCCATCCTCCGACCCCCGGTCCAGGTAGGCCCGCTTCTCGGTGATGTAGGTGGTGGTCACCCAGCCCGGGCGTCCGCCCGCCGGTCTCCGGGTCACCGCCCGCTTGGCGGGGGCGGCCTCCGCGGCCAGCGCCAGCAGCGCCACCGTCGCCAGGATGAGCCGCCTCATCAAGTCCCCCCGCCTCGGTGGCACTCGAAGCACTTGCGATCCACGCACTGGTACCCGGCCACGTCCCGGTGCTCACCGTCACTGCGCGCACAGGAGTGTTCGTGGCAGCTGGTGCAGGTCGCGGTCCCCGACGCGCAGCTCCCCGAACTCTGCGGGGAGGGCAGGGTGAGGTGGCAGCTGCGGCAGGCGATGCGCGCGTGGTCTCCCCCCAGCGGGAAGCAGCGGTCATGGTCCGGGAAGCGGGCCGGTGTGAAGCGGGACGGCTGGTGGCACTGCGCGCACTCGGTGGAGAAGCCCAGGCCCACGTGGTCCAGCGCGGTGCCGGTGGTCCGCTGGTAGTCGTCCAGGTGGCAGTCGGCGCAGCCCTTCACCGGGCGCGCCTGTCGCAGCTCGCGCGACTCTCCGTGGCACTCGGCGCAGGGGAGCATCGCGTGGCGACCTTCCAGGGGAAACGCGGTGCGCCGGTGGGCGTCGGCGCCGAAGCGGGACCGCCAGGATTGCGCGTCGTGGCAGCCCTCGCAGCGCTGCCCCAACTCGCCGCGGTGCGCGTCGCGGTGGCAGCCAGAGCACCGCTGTCCCAGCGGGGTGCTGAACTTGCCGTCGCGGTGGCAGTCCGAGCAGCGGGTGGTGGCGTGCGCGCCCTCCAGCGGAAAGCCGGTCCGCTCGTGGGCGAACCGGGCCTGGGTCCAGCCGGCGGTGGTGTGGCACAGCTCGCAGCGGGTGAGGTTGGAGTTGTGACCCGGCGTGCTGGCCGCGGCGGGTGGGGGCAGCTTGCGGGGAGGCACCAGCTGCAGCGACGGCGCCCGGGTGGGCCGGTCCTCCGGCGGGGGCCGCTGGGCCCAGGCGGCGGTGGAGACGATCAGCGTCAGGACCGCGAGCAGGCCCCGGCAGCAACGGGTCATGGCGTGAACCCCTTGAACTCGCCCCGGTGGAAGTCGGTGTGGCAGCCCTCGCAGGTGGTGGGCAGCTGCGCGTAGCGGGTGACCCGCTGATTCTTCCCCACCTCCACCGTGGGGTGGCAGGCGCCGCAGGCCACCTTGGCGTGGCGGCCGTCCAGGGTGAAGGCGGTGAACGGGGGCTGATGCTGGAAGTGCGCCGGGGTAAACGCGGTGGAGGTGTGACAGCGGGCGCAGTCGGTGCCCCCCTCGCCGCGACCGAACTGGCCGGCATGTGGATCCGCGTGGCAGCCCTGGCAGGCCGTCTCCAGCGGCCGGTAGCGGACCATCGGTCTTCCCCCCACCCGCTGGGTCGGGTGGCAGGCCCCGCACTGGGCCTGGGCGTGCGCGCCCTCCAGCGCGAAGCGGGCGTCCCGCTGGTGGTCGAACCTGGCCGGGGTGAAAGTCTCTTGCGAGTGGCAGGCCTGGCACCCCCCGGCCTTCACCTGCGCCTCGAACTGTCCGGCATGCACGTCCAGGTGGCACCCCTGGCACTGTTGGGCGTCCTTCCCCAGCTCGAACCGGGTCAGGCTCAGCATCAGCGGGCGCCGCTGGCGGAGCAGCTCCTGACGCACCTTGCGGGTCACCCGCCCCTGCAGCGCATCCTCCTGTAGATGACACCGCGAGCAGGCCACCGCGCGGTGCGCCCCCTCCAGCACAAAGCCGGTGCGGGCATGGTCCTCCGGCTCGAAGCGGGCGGGAGAGAAGCCCTCCACGGTGTGGCAGCGGTCGCAGGGCTGAACCGCGCGTCCCTCGGTCAGCTGCCCCAGGTGCGCATCCAGGTGGCAGCTGGTGCACTGCGAGAACTCCAGCCCCTTGAACCGCGCCGGGCGTCCTCGGAACGGGCCGTGGCAGGCCTTGCAGTCCACCTCCTCGTGCATTCCCTGCAGCGGGAAGCGGGTCTTGTCGTGGAAGGCCTGGCTGCCCCCGGGGGTCTTCACCGTCTGCCAGCCGGCGGTGGTGTGGCAGCTTTGGCAGCGCTGGCCAAAGCGGGTCTGGTGCGGATCCTGATGGCAGTCCAGGCAGGAGGCGTGGGGGAGGTCGGCGAACTTGAGGTGGCTGCGCGCGCGCGGCGTGGGGAAGGCGTTCGCCGGGGTGGTGGTGTCCTCCGCCGCCGGGTGACACTCCTTGCACTTCACCTGCCGATGCTTCCCGGTGAGCGGGTAGTCGGTCTTCCGGTGGTCGAACCCGGGGGCGGGCTTCCAACCCGCCTCGCGGTGGCAGCTGGCGCAGTCGTCACCCAACTGATCGCGGTGTTCGTCGAAGTGGCAGTCCGCGCAACGGGTGGAGAGCCCCAGGAAAGTGGTGCGGGACGGCTTCTTCTTCAGCAGCGCCTTCACCGCCGGGGAGAACACCCGCCTCGGCTGGTGGCACTCCGCGCAGTCGGTCTTGAGGTGGGCGCCCTCCAGCGGCCAGCCGGTGCGCTGGTGCAAGAACCCCTGCTTGGAGGGGACCCACTGCACCAGCTTGAAGCTGCGGCCCTGGTGCTCGTGGTGGCAGCCCTGGCAGCCGCGCGTCTCCTCCGACATCCGGCCGTGGTAGCCCTGCTGGGCCTTCACCCGGTCCTGCAGTTCGCGGTGACAGTCCTGACACTTGGCCTGCGAGACCTGCTCTCCGTCGCCGTGGCACTTGCGGCAGTTGCCCAGCCCCTCCAACTCCTGGTGGGCCTCGGACAGCTCGCCGGGGGAGAACAGATCCGCGCCCAGCGCCGGGGCGGCGCACAGCAACCCCAGCAATGTCAGCCGGCCGATCAAAAGAGGATCCACCCGTAGCCCAGATAGAGAGACACCCCGATGTGCGCGGTGATCACCACCACCAGGAACACCGCCAGCACCATGTGCAGCACCCGCCACACCGAGAACAGCCGCTTGAGGCCGCGGTAGAAGCCGACCTGGGTCCGCAGCCGGGAGAGCTGACCGAAGGCGTGCTCGAAGTCCTCCCGGTGTTCGCGGTCCGGGAACAGCGAGCGCACCCGCCGCAGCTGCAGCCTCCGGCGCAATGCAGCGCCCGGCTGGCGGGCGATCATCCAGGGCAGCGACCCGCTCGGAGGCGGAGAAGTGGCCTCGGCCAACACCGCCAGCACCGCCTCCCGGTGGCGCACCCCCTCCAGCATCGGCTCCACCCGGGCCTTGAGCCGCTCCCAGCGCCCGCGAAGATCCGCCAGCGCCACCGTGTGTCCCTCCTCGGTGGGGACCAGGCCGAAGATGAAGCGGCCGAAGATCCCGGTCCCCACCACCACCAGCAGCGAGGTGGCGGTGGAGGTGGCCAGCAGGTTGTTGGACTGGAAGGCGGCGTGGAAGGCGATCACCACCGGGCTGAGGAAGCCCACGAACATGTGGAAGGTCAGCCAGCTGCGGATGGACGCCGCGCCCTTGAGGCGGCGCCAGCGCTTGCGCACCGCGTACAAGAAGTTGGAGAGCATCACCGCGGTGGCCACGATCCCCACCCCGTGGCCCCAGGTCCCGGCCGGCCGCAGCGCCTGGTGCAGCGGCGAGCGAAGCCGCTCCGGTCGGGGCAGCAGGTAGTACTCCCAGCCCACCACCACCAGCCCGGCCACGATCAGCGCGCCTACGGTGAAGAGGGTGAAGGCCAGCCGGCGGCGGAAGCGTTCCTCCTTCTCCGCCTTGGCGCTGCCCCGCCTGGCCTTGGGCGAGTCGTGGTGTTCGCCCAGCGCCTCGCCGTGGAAGCGGCGCAGCCCCACGCCCATCGTCTGCAGGAACGCCAGCGGCAGCTCGCCGCCGATGCTGATCAGCACAAAGTCATTTCGGACCGTGACCGGCTTCCCTCCGGCGTCCAGGGTGACCGAGTCCTCCTCGATCCGCTGCACCTGGGAGGGGAGCAGGGCCCGCAGCCGGCCGGCGCGGACCAACTCCTCGAACTTCGCCCGGTTCGCCTCCCGGCACTTGCCCAGCGCCGGGCCGCGGTAGGAGAGAGTCACCTCGGCGGCGGTCTCCCCGCACAGCTGGATCGCCGCCTCCAGCGCCGAGTCTCCGCCGCCCACCACAAGCACCCGGCAGCCTTCGTATTGGGCAGGGTCGATCAGCCGGTAGCTGACCTTGGGCAGGGCCTCCCCGGGCACTCCCAGCTTGCGCGGGCTGCCCCGGCGCCCCGCAGCCAGCACCACCTTGCGCGCGCCCACCGGACCGCGGGAGGTGAGCAGGGTGAAGGCGCCGTCCCCGCCCTCCAACGCGGTGACCTGGGTGCCCTCCTCCACCTTCACCTGGCCCCGGGCGATCGCCTTGGTCCAGGTGTGGAGCAGCTCCTCCTTGGAGATCAGCCGCTTGCCGAACTTGCCGTACAGCGGCAGGTGGACCGTCTCGGTCATCACGACCTTCTGCCGCGGGTAGTGGGCAATCGTCCCGCCCACCGTCTCCTGCTCCAGCACCCGGAAGGACAGCCCCTGCTCGCGGCAGGCCAGCGCGGTGGCCAGTCCGGCCGGGCCGGCGCCGACAATCGCCACGTCCACCACGTTGCCGGTGGGCGCGGCCTTGCGCGCCGGCAGCTTCGAGCGCAGATACTCGGAGACCTGGACCCCCTGGATGATCGCGTTGCGGATCAGCCCCATCCCGCCCAGCTCGCCCACCACATGGACCCCGGGCCGGCTGGACTGGAAGGACTCGTCCACCTCCGGGAGGTCCACTCCGCGCTCGCTGGTCCCGAACACCAGGCGGATCGCGCCCACCGGGCACTCCAGCGCGCACTTGCCATGGCCAATGCAGTTGGCGCCAGTGATCAGCGCCGCCTTCCCGTCCACGATCCCCAGGATGTCCCCCTCCGGGCAGGCCGCCAGACAGGAGTAGCTGCCAATGCAGATCTCCGGGTCGATCACCGGGTGCAGGCTCTGGGGTTGGTGGAGGCTCTTGGCGCGGGCCTCGGTGGCAGCCAGCCGGTCGCGCGCCTCCCGGCGCCGGTGGCGCCAGATCAGCAACACCACCGCCAGCGCGATCAACGCGACGGCCGCGCCTGAGACGATGTCATCCATGGGAGGAAACCCGTACGGTCCCTGTGGCTTCTACACCTGACCGAGGAGACCGGGAGGAAAAAGCCGCCGGCGGAGGGCAACGCGCCTGATCGGGTCGGCCCCCGGGACAACTGAGTGCACCTTCAGACCGATGGCGCCGACAGCGAGAGCCGAACGTTTCTCCACTGCGGAACGCCTCGGGCTTCTCGTTGCTCAGCGATTCGGGGTCTGGTTCCTTCACCTTTGTCTCACCGGTGGACGCTTTCCGCCCCTCGCCGCGGAGTGATTCCGGGAGGGAGGTCCTCCCCACTTTCTCTCACCGGTGGACGCTTTCCGTCGCTCGCCTCTCCGTGATTCTCGAGGTTAGGTTCGCGCGATGGAAAAGCCGCTTCGAGGGAAGATCGCGGTCGTGGCCGGCGCCACCCGGGGTGCGGGACGAGGAATCGCCGCCGCGCTGGGAGAGGCGGGGGCGACCGTCTACTGCACCGGCCGCAGCGTGCCGGGGAACCCGGGGATGAAGAACCGGCCAGAGACCATCCAGCAGACCGCGGAGCTGGTCACCGCTCGGGGAGGGAAGGGAATCGCGGTGCGGGTGGATCACACCGACCCGGCGCAGGTGGCGGCGCTGTTCGAACAGGTGGGTCCGTTCGATCTGCTGGTCAATGACATCTGGGGCGGGGACGAGTTGGTGGAGTGGGGCAAGAAGCTCTGGGAGACCAAGCTGGAGGACGGGCTGACCTTGGTACCACTCCCGCTGGTCAAAGGAACGACACGATGAGCGCGGTTCGCTTCACCCGGAAGAGGCTCTTGTTGGGAATGGCGGCCACGGCGGTGGGCGCCTTGGGCGTCCGGACGGCGGCGGCCTCGGCGCTCTCCTATCCGGAGGGGGCCCCCGGCCAGCGCCTTCGCTTCCAGTCACTGGCGGAGGCCTTGACCGAGGTGAAGGCCAGGGCCAGCTCGCCGACCCTGCGGACCAGCGGGGCCTGGAACTGGGCGCAGATCCTGGAGCACTGCGCCCAGAGCATCGAGTACTCGCTGACCGGCTATCCGGAGAACAAGTCAGCGGTGATCCGGCGGACGGTAGGGCCGCTGGTACACGCCCACTTCGCCCATCAGGGCTACATGAAGCACGCCCTGACCGCGGCGATCCCCGGCGCGCCCCCGCTGGCCCTACCGGGTGCGCCCGAACTGGCGCTGGCCAGGCTGGAGAAGGCGATCTCCGACTTCCAGGCTCGGACCGAACCGCTGGCGCCGCACTTCGTCTACGGCGAGCTGAGCAAGCCCGAGTACGACCGCGTGCAGGCGATGCACCTGGCGAACCATCTGTCTGAAGTGAGCTGAGAGCGGGCGCCGCCTGCGCGGTCGCCCGGTTGGCCTCGTCCCCGTTGCCGTCCGCGGCGTCTTCGGACGGCTCGCGGTGGACCGCGATCCCGCGCGCCACCTCGGCCGCCGGGGACCGATGGGCCGACCGTCTGATCCACGAGTCCACCTTCTCCGAGGACGCGCAGGAGCTAGCGTCACCCGGTCCTGCGGGCGACCTCTCCGTCTACCGGGTGGTCAGTGATTCCCAGCTGGCGCTCCAACGCCTGCTCCAGCCAGAGCACCTGCTCGATCTCCGTCAGCCCCTTGAGCAGCTTGCGCTGGGTGCCCTTCCGGTCGATGGCGTTGAGTGAGTAGCTCACGCTGACCCCGTTCTTGCTGCGGTGGATCTCCTCCAGACCGTAGAGCTGGACCAGCTCGCTGCCGGCCAGGTCCAGGTTCCCCTTCCAGCGCAGCGGGCCATGGCGGATCACCAGCCTGTTCCTCGACGCTTCGATCCACGTCCGGTTCACGAACAGCGCGACGGTCCAGTAGGTCAGCCCCACCCCCACGGCGACGTGCCCCAGGGGGAAGAGCACCATCATCAAGGGCGCATCCTCCGAACCGAGCGCCGCGCCGTACCAGACCAGCAAGAACCCGTCCCAGAAGATGCAGAAGAAGGCCAGGAGCAGCGCGTGCGCCTTGAACCACCTCCAGCTCACGGAGAGCCCCGAGTGCCCCTTGTCCTCCACCTGGAAGAGCGGCGGGAGTGGGACCTGCGCCCGCGGTCGCGGTCGCTGGGGCGAAGGCGTCCGTCCGGCCAGGTCGAACACCGCGCTGCAGGCCAGACACCGCGCCACCGACAGGGCCAGGTGGACCTCTTCGCCAGGAATGACCGAGCCGCACACCGGGCAGAGGAGAGGTGCCAGTTCCATCCGCGCAGCGTACCTCACCCCTAAGGGCGCTGGCGGGGGCACCGGCCGTCCTTCTCAGACCCTCCGCGAAGCAAGGGCGGCGCGAGGTTGATCGCGCAGTGTGCGGCTGCGCCCCTCTACCCGCTGCGCAGCACCAGCGTCTCCGAGAACTCCCCCCGGCGCTCCACCACACTCAGCGACCCCTGGGCCAGGAAGTGGTCTGCGAAGTCGTTGCTCGGGCCGCGCAGGCAAAGGGTGATCTGCCTCCCTTCGCCCAGCCGACCCAGGGTCTGTGCCACCGCCCGCGCCACCTCTCCATGGAACGGGTAGTAGAGGAAGAAGATCGTCCCCTCCGAGAGCTCGACGTCCCGAACATCCGCGTGGACGAAGGCCAGGTTCTGGAGGCCCAGGAAGTCGGCGGACCGTCGGGCGGCGGCGACGTAGGACTTGCCGTATTCGATGCCGCGCACCCGGGCCAAGCTGCTGGCGGCCACGGTCAGCGCCAGCTTTCCGCTCCCGGAGCCCAGATCGATCACCAGATCCGCGGGGCCGGGCCGGGTCATCTCCAGGAACTCGGCGATCTGCTGGGCCCGGGAGGCCATGTTCAGGTTCCCCGCCGGCGGCCGGGGCTCGCCCAGGGTGAGACGGGAGACCTGACAGAGCGCGTCCAGGTAGTCATCCGCGGGGGTCCCTCCACCCTCCTCGTGCGGGGCGAAGCCCAGCGCCTCCCAACTGGAGCGGAAGGCGTCCGGGGCCCACTCTCCCCGCCGGAAGGCCGCGGCCACCGACGCTACCGCGGCGGTCAGAGCGGCGCCGACCTCCGCCTCCCGCCGGGTGAAGGTGGTCCACAACTCCCGCGCCTGCGGCAAGGCCTCGAAGTCCAACCGCAGCAGCTGCGGGTCGACGTTCTCGCGGATGAACTGCAGGCCCTCGGCGAGGTGCCAGAGCGGACCTATCTCCCGGCTCCGCTCCACCGGGGACATGAGCCGGGCCACGCGATCCATCCACCACGGCGCTGTGCCCATCTGGGCACTGTGTCCGCTCGGCCCCTCCCGTTCAATCCTCCAGAGCCGGCGGTTGCGCGACGCGTGGAAGCTGTCTTCAAACACAAAGTTCCCCCAGCCATCCCGACGGCGCCCGGGTTGCAGAGGCCCTCCGGCCATGACCGACAAACTCTGGGGTTCACTCTGCGCCTTGGCGGCGAAGCAGGTTGGCCTGATCACCCGCCGACAGGCGATCTTGGCGGGCTACTCCGACAGCGGCTGGGACCGGTTGGTGGCGGCCAGGTCGCTGACCCAGTTGGACCGCGGTCTCGACTACGATGCACGGAGGGCGGCCCGCGCTCTCCACCGCCGGCGCCCTGGTTCCGGATCCTCTCAGCCCCGGACCGCCGCGCGTTCCATCGCCACCCAGGCTCCGCCGCCCAGCACCAGCAGGGTCCCGACGATGGCTGCCGGCCCGAACGGATCAGCGAAGAAGGCCGCCCCGACGATCGCCGCGGTCAGCGGTTCCAGATAGGTCAGGGCGCTGGCCGCGTGGGCGGGCACTTTGCGCACCCCCAGGTTGAACAGCACCGTGGCGAACAACCCGCACACCAGCGTGCCGGCGATCCCATAGCCCAGCGCGGTGGACTCCAGCGGCGGCAGCGCCGACTCCCGGAACACCACCGTCAGCACCCCCAGGGCGATCACCGAGTGCAGCGAGGTGACCTCCACCGCCGAATACGCCTGTGCAGACACCTTGGAGGCGATCACATTGGCCGCGTAGAACACCGCGCTGGCCCCGCCCAGCAGCGCGGTGGTCAGCGGGAAGCCCATCCCCGGCTGGTAGATCACCAGCCCCAGTCCCAGCAGCGCCAGCGGCGCGGCGACCAGCGCCCGCCGGGAGCGCGGTTCGCCAAGGAACCAGGGGGCCACCAGCGCCACCAGCAGCGGACACAGGTAGTGGGTAAGCACGGCCACCGCCAGCGGTCCGCGGCGGATCGCCTCGAAGTACAGGACCGCGTTCGCCGCGTCGCACAGCCCCAGCAGCAGCAACGCGTTGCGTGACCGCCGGTCCCGGACCAGTGGCCGGCGGGCGAGCCACGGCGCGGGCAGAGCCATCACCAGGAAGAGCAGCCAGGACACCGCCGGACCGCTCAGCTGGGCAGGACGCAGGAACAGCGCCCAGCACCCCCACAGGGTGGCGGCGGTGGCCAGCGCCGCGTACCCCCTCAGCGGGGCCGGATCAGCCGCCATCCGGGCTCAGGCCTGCCCGGCCACGGCCTGGCCATCCCGCTGGGACCGTCGCCGCTGCACCCGCAGGTAGATCAACGGGACCAGGGAGAGCAGCGCCTGCGGCAGCAGGGTGACCAGGTCGGGGAAGATCCCCAGCAGATCGATGGTCACGAAGCGGATCGGCCGCAGGGGGAGGGTGCCCACCTCCTGCAGCGCGCGCAGCCCCTTGCCCAGCAGGATGATCGCGGTCACCACCAGCACCCCGGTGGAGACGTTGAACAGGGTCTTCATCGGCAGCACGTAGCCCACCCGCTTGATCAGCAGCACCAGCGCCGCCAGCACCAGCAGCCCGGCGACCGCCCCCCCCAGCACCCCCTGGGGCGAGTCAATGGACAGCCCCTGCAGGAACAGCGCGGTCTCGAAGGTCTCGCGGAACATGGCGAAGAAGGCGATGGCGAACAGCCCCAGGCGGCTGTCCCTGCCCAGCGCGGCGCTGACCTTGGTGCGCAGCTCCCCCATCATCTTGCGGACGTTGGCGCGGGCGTTGATCCACAGGGCTGCGTACAGCAGCATCACCACCGCGATCAGCGCCACCACTCCTTCGATCAGCTCCCTGCGGGCGCCGTTGATCAGCCCCCGGGCGAAGAAGAACAGCGCAAGCCCGGCAAGCGCCGCGGCGATCCAGCCCAGGTGCACCAGCTTGGCGTGCTCCTGGTGGCCCATCTTCTTGAGCACCGCCAGCAGCGCCACCAGGATGATCAGGACCTCGAAGCCCTCCCGCATCAGGATCAGCAGGGTCAGCCAGAACACCGCCATCATCCCCTGCGAGCCGGACTGGGCGCCGCGGGCCTTGTCGATCAGCGAGAGCAACTCCTTGCCCTTCTCCTGCAGCGCCTGGGGGTTTCGCTCCGCGGCCACCCGCATCGCGGCGAAGCCCTCCTCCACCTGTTGCACCAGGGCGGCGTTGCGGCCGCGCAGCCGGGGCTCCACCGGCTCGAAGCCCTGCAGATAGGCGTCCACGATCAGCCCCCGGGCGGCGCTGACGTCGCCACCCGCGGCGACCCGCAGCGCCTCCTCGATGCCGGTCCGGGCGGTGACCAGGTACTGCTCCTCGTCCAGCTCCGGGATCTTCCTCCGCAGGCAGGGCACCTGATCCGCCCCGTGGTCCGCGGCCAGGGTCCCATCGGTCTGGGTGGCCAGGTACTCCAGGGAGGTGGAGGGCGGGTTCCCGCGGCAGTCCGGCTGCCGGAGGGTGAACACGTAGAAGGCTAGAGCCCAACGTTCCGCCTCCGAGAGCCCGGCGTAGGAGACCATCCCGGTGCCCTGCACCCCGAAGGTGATGGTGTTGAAGGCGGAGTAGGGGGTGGCGACTTCCATCCGCGCAGGGTCATGGAAGTTGGCCGGGGGCGGGGTCATTGTCTTGGCGATCGGGAGGTCTGCCCGCCCATCCGTCCCGTGGCAGGAGGCGCACAGCTGCCCGAACTGCTCGGCGGCGCGCGCCAGGTCCGGGGGCTTGGAGGGGCTGCGCTTGAGTCCCCCGGCCAGCACCAACTCCTGCGAGAGCAGCCCGCACTCCCGACTCACCCCTTGCGGATCTTCCGCCTTGAGCACCCGGGCCTGGATCGACTGCAGCCGGGGAACGAACCTGGCCGCAGGCCCGCCGATCTCCTGGGCCGCCCGCAGCGCCTCCTGGATGAAGGTCCGCTGCTCCTCCAACTCGAACGCGTCCTGCGTCTCCACTGCGCCCGGATAGTCGGCCTCCAGGTAGGAGAGGATCCCCACCAACCGATGCCAGGCGTCATCGTCCGCTGCCCCGGCAGTCAGCGGGAGGGACGCAATCAGGACGAGACCGAGCAGGAGGTGCCGCACGGGAGGGATCCGTAGCAGGGCGGCCCGTTCATTTCAATCTTGAGAATCAATCTCAATATGCGAATCGGAGCGCGCTTCCTCCAGCGGGCGGTCAAACGCCACCAGCCGATCACCACGGTCGGGGTGTTGCGCGGGTGGGCGGCGGGTCCTGCTACCTCCCCAGCGCCGAGACGAAGCGTTCGGCCTCCGCGTACAGCCGGGTGGAGACCGACTCCGCGGCCGCGCCGCGCAGGTTGCGCTTGGTGATCGCGTAGACCCCGCTGGGGAGCTCCGCCAGGGTGCGCGCCCGCTCCAGGGCGATCGAGTGGCTGTCCTCGGTGATCGCGGCCGCCAGTTGCAGCTCCAGCGCCTGTTCGGGGTTGATCATCCGACCGTGGCAGATCAGCTCCAGCTGGTCGCCTGCGCGCAGCGCCGCGCGTGCCACCTCCACCCCGTAGCTGGGGACCGGCATCCCGTTGGGGACCTCGTTGAGCCCAAACTTCCAGGCTCCGGCGTTGAAGTAGCGGACGTCGGCGGCGAAGACGAACATCGATCCGGCGCCGATCGCGTGTCCGGTCACCTCGGCCACCACCGGCTTGGGGAACAAGAACAGGTCCAGCACCGCCTGGCCGAACTGCTCCAGCAGCGCCACAAACTGGGGCCGGGAGAGCGCGGGCAGGGCCTTGAGGTTCAGCCCGGCGGAGAAGTAGCCGGGGCGACCGCGGTAGAGGACCGCGCTGGCGTCCGATTTGTCGATCTCCTCCAGCGTCCGCCGCAGCTCCTCGAAGGTGGCCTGCACGAAGGTGTTCGCCTTGCCGTCGTCGTGGGTGAGCACGGCGACCGCGCCTTCTCGGGTGATGGTGAATGGGGAGGACATGCGCCGCCTCATAGCGCGGATCCGGAGCCACGGCCGCGCACTTCGGCCCTCGGCGTCCTGAGCAGCGGCTGGCTCCTCGGTTGCCCGCGCGCCCCGGTTCGCCCCTGGCGGACCGGGGCGTCGTCGGGTCTATCTCCCCGGATTCACGGTCCGTTCCCGGACCGAGAAAAGTTGCCAGGACTCGTGGTACGCCGCTGCGGTGACCCCCGCCCCCTTCGAGACCCCGCCGCCCAAGGTCACGCTCACCAACGGCTTCGTCGAGCCGTACGACAACGCGGTGGCCACCGCGCGCACCTGCTACTCCAGCCGGGTGATCACCCCGGAGGACGTCCGCAAGGATGAGAAGGCCCGGGCGCTGCGGGATCGGATCGCCCAGGAGACCTACCAGGCCGGGCACCACACCACGCTGCAGCACGCCACCTTCCAGTTCTCTTTGGAGAACGTGTCCCGGCAGGCGATCTGGTCCTTCCTCCACTCGCACCCGTTCTACAACTCCGAGCAGGTCAGCCAGCGCTACGTGGAGGTGAAGCCGGGTACGGTGATCGTTCCGACCCTGCCCGCGCCGTTGGCCGGCATCTATGCCGCGGCGGTGGACGACGCGATGGCCACCTACCGGGACCTGATCGCGCTGCTGACGCCCCGGGTCTCAGAGGAGTTCTTCCGGATCTTCCCCGCCCGCCGCCGGACCCCGGAGAAGTGGGGCCTGGGGATCAAGAAGAAGGCCCAGGAGATCGCCCGCTACATCCTGCCGATCGGGACCTTCGCCCACCTGTACCACACGGTCTCCGGGCTGACCCTGCACCGGTACCACCGCCTCTGCCAGCAACTGGACGTGCCCACCGAGACCCTGCTGATGGTGAAGGGGATGGTGGCCGAGGTGGCCAAGCTGGATCCGCTGTTCTTCGACAAGGCGGAGGACCCGCTGCCGCTGGAGCAGACCCTGGAGTACCGCACCCTGCTGGAGGCCGGCCGGCTCCAGGCGGGGGGCAGCGGGACCCGCGCGTTCCTGCGCGAGTTCGACGCCGAGCTGGGGCCGCTGCGCTCGCGGCTGGTGGATCACAAGGCGCGCGCCGAGGCCACGGTAGCGGACAGCGTGCGCGCCACCCTGGGGCTGGCTCGCGACCAGCTCTCCGACGCAGACGCCATCGACCGGGTGCTGTCCCCCAAGCAGAACCGCTACCTCTCCGAGGCGCTGACGCTGACCACCGTCTCCAAGCTGACCCGGGCGCTGTCCCACGCGCACTACAGCTTCCAGAAGAAGCTCTCCCACACCGCGGACAGCCAGGATCAGCGCCACCGGATGGTGCCCGCCACCCGGCCGGTGCTGCTGGCCCAGTTCCTGGCCGGGGAGGTGGACGTGATCGTCCCCGACCTGATCGAGGCGGTGCCGGAGGCCAAGGAGAGGTACACCGCCTGCGCCCAGCGGACGTGGACCGCGATCGAGGCCCTGCTGGACGGCGGGGTCTCCGAGGAGATGGCGCTGTACCTGCTGCCCAACGCCTTCCCGATCCGCTTCCACGAGTCGGGCGAGCTGCTCCACCTGCACCACAAGTGGGTCCACCGTCTCTGCTACACCGCCCAGGAGGAGATCTGGCGCTGCTCGCAGGAGGAGGTGGAGCAGGTCCGGGGGGTCCATCCGCTCTTGGCACGCCACATCCAGGCCCCGTGTGGGATCCGCAAGGAGGCCAGGATCTCTCCCCTCTGTCCCGAGGGCCCTCGCTTTTGCGGGGTGCCGGTGTGGAACCTCCAGCCGGCGCAGTACCAGCGGCTGATCTGAGACCACCCGCTCCTGGACCGCTGAACCCGGCGAGGGGGCCCAGGTCCCCTCGCCAGGGTTGCGTTCTGTTCCCAGGGGGCGATGCTGCGCGCCCTATGGGCTACTCTTTCTTGTTGAGCGCGCACTCCTGGCTCCGCTGGGCGGTGCTGATCTCTGGTGTGATCGCGGTGGTGCTGGCGTTCCGTGGCGTCTCCGGCAACCGGGCCTGGACCCAGACCGACCGCAAGGCGCAGCTGGCTTACATCACCAGCCTGGACCTGCAGTTCCTGCTGGGGATCCTCCTCTACCTGGTCAGCCCACTGATCCGCGGCGGGCTGGCCGACTTCGGCGGGTCAATGAAGGTGGGCGCGATCCGCTTCTTCCTGATGGAGCACCTGGTGCTGATGGTCGCCGCGCTGGCGGTGGCCCACATCTTCAGCGCGCGCAGCAAGAAGGCGGTCAGTGACACTCGCCGCCAGAAGACCTGGCGGACCGGGGCCCTGGTCTCCCTGCTGCTGGTGCTGGCCTCCATCCCCTGGCCCTTCCTCTCCTTCGGCCGCCCGCTGTTCCGGATGTAGCCATGACCTCCATCTACACGCGCACCGGCGACCAGGGAGAGACCGGGCTGTTCGGCGGGGGCCGGGTCCCCAAGGACGACGCCCGGGTGGACGCCTACGGCGAAGTAGACGAACTCAACGCGGTCCTGGGCGTGGCCCGGGCCGCCGGACAGGACCCCGGCCTGGAGGCGCTGCTCAAGGACCTGCAGGATCAGCTGTTCACGGTGGGATCGGTGCTGGCCACCCCACAGGGAAGCAAGGCCGCCTCGTACATCCCGCAGATCCAGCCGGAGTGGGTGGACGCCATGGAGCGGGCGATCGACGACTTCGACACCCAGCTGCCGAAGATGACCCACTTCATCCTCCCCGGCGGGACTGCCGCCGCCTCCTCGCTGCATGTCGCTCGCACGGTGTGCCGCCGGGCGGAACGGCGGGTCATCCCCCTGGTGCGTGACGGCCAGGTCACTCCGGCGGTAGTCGTGTATCTGAACCGGCTCTCCGACCTCCTCTTCACGATGGCGCGGGTGGCGAACGCCAGGGCCGGGGTTCAGGACGTGTTGTGGATCCCCAACAAGCCGTAGTCCGTGGTCCCCTCTCCAGCGAGCTGATCTCCCAACTGGCCCGGGACACCGGGTTCGACCTGTGCGGCTTTGCCCGTCCCGAGCCGATCCCCGCCTTCGTGCTGGGCCAGTGGCTGGAGGCGGGGATGTCCGCGGACATGGACTGGATGGCGGAGCGCGCCCACGAGCGGCTGGACGTCACCTTGCTGCTCCCCGGCGCCCGGACCGTGATCTCCCTGGCCAGCAACTACCACTCCGACGCGCCGGAGGCGGCAGGCTCGCCCATCGCCCGCTACGCGCGGGGCCGCGACTACCACGCCACCCACAAGGACCGGATGCGCACCCTGCGCCGGCAGCTCAAGGAGCGCTGGCCGGGGATCCTGACCTACGGCGGGGTGGACTACGTGCCGCTGATGGAGAAGGTGTGGGCCACCCGCGCCGGGCTGGGCTACGTGGGCCGCAACGGCTGTCTGATCACCCCCCGGTTCGGCTCCTACGTGCTGTTGGCCACCCTGGTGCTGGATCAGCAGGTGGACCGCTACGCGTCCGGGCTGCTGGAGGATCGCTGCGGGAGCTGCAACCTGTGCGTCACCGCCTGCCCCACCGGGGCCATTCTCCCCGGCTCGCTGGTCGATTCACGCCTCTGCCTCTCCTACCAGACCATCGAGAACCGCTCCGGTCCGATCCCTTTGGCGCTGCGTCCGAGAATGGAGAACGTGGTCTTCGGCTGCGACCTCTGCCAGGAGATCTGCCCTCTCAACGACGCGCCGCTGACCGGGCACCTGCGCTTTGCCCCCCGCGCGGTGGCCTCGCTGGGGGTGAGGGAGATCGCCGCCCTGACTCCCCAGCGTTACGACCTGCTGGTGCCCGGCACCCCGCTGGCCCGCGCCAAGTACGACGGACTGCGGCGCAACGCCGCTTACGCCCTGGGCGCGGCGCGGGACCACGGCGCCCGGGAGCTGCTGGTGACCCTGTCCCAGGATCCCTCGCCCCTGGTCAGCGAAGCCGCCCGGTGGGCACTGGCCCAGCTCGGCTGAAAAAGGGGACAGGCTACATTTTCGCCACACTGCGTCGGAAATGTAGCCTGTCCCCTTTTTAGTGCGCGGGGGCCACCGCGGAGGCGGAGGCCTCGGGGGCCCTGGCCGCGGAGATCTCCAGCGCCAGCAAGGTGCCGGCGATCCACAGCAGGTCCGCTAGCAGCAGGTGGACGATCTGCAGCCACCCGGGGGCCAGCAAGGCGACGTTGATCGCCCCGGCCAGCAGCTGCACCACCACCAGCACCGTGAGCAGCCGGGACATCCGCTGTACGCCCGGCGCGGCCAGGCGGGTCCGGGCGTAGGCCCCGGCGGCGAACAGTCCCACCCCCACCACCACCGCCACCACCGGGTGCAGCACCCGCAGCTGCAGCAGCAGCGGCGCGCCCACCGCGTGGGCCTCGGTCAGGGTGGTCCCGGGGAAGAGGGTGTCTCCCAGCGCGGCGATCCCGCCGGTCACCCCCACCGCGACGATCCCCACCCGTCCCCAGAGCAGCGCCGCCTTCGGTCCCCGGGCCACGGTGGCCGCCGTCGTTCCTCCGCCCAGCACCCAGGCGGTGCGGGTCATCCACCCCAGTAGCAGGAAGGTGTTCGCCAGGTGCAGGGACATCGCATACGCGCGCGCCGCCGAGGCGTCGTTGGCCACCAGTTCGAAGAGCACCAGCCCCGCGCCCAGCAGCGCCTCTAACAGCAGGAACACCAGCGTCCAGCTGGCCGCGCTTCGCGCCGGATCCCCCTTGGGCCGGGCTCGGAACACCCAGACGAACAGCGCCACCACCAGGATCAGGTCCAGCCCGCTCATCAGCCGGTGGGAGAACTCCACCAGCGTCTGCGCGGTGGGAGACCGGGGCAGGACCTCCCCGTTGCACATCGGCCAGTGGCTTCCGCAGCCCGCGCCGCTGCCGGTGACGCGCACCCAGGCCCCCCACAGGATCACCAGCAGGTTGTAGGAGAGGACGCCCCAGGCGAAGCGGGAAAGGCGGGTGCTGTTCACGGTCCGGGCCCATACCCCCTACCCGCGGTGGCCTCAACCCTGGCCCACGCTGACGCCACCTCCTGCTCGTCTGCTACCCATTCAAGCTATCGAAAGAACGACACTTTTCCGGACGTGGGAGCTGGAACGCAGACCCAGTGGCTTTCGGGTCTGTCGTCGCACCCAATCGGCGTTTCCGGGCGAAGTTCTCGTCCCGTGGTTAATTCCCACGAGACGACGCGCGGTCCGCCGGTTGGGGTCGCGCCCTTCGAGATGGGAGTGCACGTGGGCAAGGCGATTGATGTGACGGGCGAGACCTTCAAGGCGCTGGTGTCCAAGGACGGCATCGTGGTCCTGGATTTCTGGGCCAGCTGGTGCGGTCCCTGTAAGGCGTTCGCTCCGACTTTCGAGAAGGCAGCCGAGAAGCACCCGGACATCACCTTTGGCAAGGTGAACACCGACGAGCAGCAGGAGCTGGCCGGCGCCTTCCAGATCCAGTCCATCCCCACCCTGATGGCGTTTCGCGATCAGGTGTTGATCTTCGCCCAACCGGGGGCGCTGCCGGCGGCCTCGCTGGAACAGCTGATCGAGAAGATCCGCGCCCTGGACATGGACGAGGTCCGCAAGAAGGTGGCCGAGCACGAGGTCACCCACGGCAAGTCCGAGCAGACAGCCTAGGCGTTTAGTACCCCAACTCGTTGGTGGGCCGGCGTCGCTTGTCGGGCGCGGCCGGCGGGGACCCTTTCTCCGCCGCGGGCTCCTCCGGGGCAGCCGCCTCCGACTGCTCCACCGCCTCCCGCTCCGCCCGGGTGGGCCCGCCCTTGGAGACGAAGCCCTCCCGCTCGGGATAGCCGGCCGGATCGTGATCCGGCGCCGACTCCAGTTGGGTGGTGCGGGTGACCGTCCGCTTCACCGGGGCCACCTCCTCCACCGGCTCGGGCGTCTCCTCCTGCGAGAAGCGGGTGGGGGCACCGGAGAAGTGCTCCGCCTTCTCCTCCGGCTTCTTCTTCGCCGGGGCCTCGGTGGCGCGCGGGGCGGCCTGGCGCTTGGCGATCTGCCGCTGCAGACAGACGGTGTGCGACTGCTCGCAGCGGTACAGGCAGCGGGCGACTTTTTCGCGGTTGGTGGCCCGGGTGCCCAGCTCCATCGAGCAGGACTCGCGGCAGATCAGCAGGTCGTCGTCACAGAGCACATCTCCCGGCAGCGACTGCGCCCACCCGGCGGAGGGGATCAGCAGCAGCAGCACCAGCGGGATCGAGGCGACCTTCATGGGGAACAGGTTACCAGGGACTCCCCGAACCCGGCCACCACCGGGGGAGGGGAGAGTGTCCCCTCGCCGAAACAACCTCCGCTCCAATCGCTGCGGTCCGCCCCGGTACGGCGTAGCCTCCCACCCACGGAGGGTGCGTGGTCCCGGGACTGAAGGGGATGGGTCTTAAACAGTTCCTCAAGAAGCTCTATCGCGACGTCGTCGACGACGCGATCACCGACAGCGCCGCGCAGCTGTCGTACTACTTCTTGTTCGCCCTCTTCCCGTTCCTGTTCTTCGTGGTGACGGTCTCCGCCTACTTCCCGGTGCGCGGGAGCGTGGAGGGGCTGATCGACCGGATGGGGGACGTGATGCCCCAGCAGGCGGTGACGCTGCTCAAGGAGCACACCGCCTCGCTGTTCGGTGAGACCCGTCCCAAGCTGGTGACCTTCACCCTGTTGGCCTCGGTGTGGACTGCCTCCCGCGGGGTAGACGCCCTGCGCAAGGCGCTGAACCTGGCCTACGGAGTGGCGGAGACCCGGGCCTGGTGGAAGACCCAGAGCCTGGCGGTGATGACGACCGTGGTGGGCACCCTGGGCTGGATGGTGACCCTGACTGTGCTTGCCCTGGGGGGCAAGGCCGGGCGGTGGATCGCCGACCACTACGCGCTGATCGACGAGGTCCACCTGATGTGGTCCTGGTCGCGCTGGCCGATCACGGTGGGGCTGGTGATGTTCAGCGCCGGGGTCATGTACTGGGCGCTGCCCAACGTCAGGCTGCGCTTCCGGGTCTTCACCCCCGGGACGGTGGTGGGCGCCTTTCTGTGGGTGGCCTCCACCTGGGTGTTCACCGAGTACGTCGACCAGTTCGGCCGCTTCAACGTCACCTACGGTTCGATCGGCGGGGTGGTGGTGCTGATGCTGTGGCTGTACATCTCGGGGCTGATCCTGATCTTCGGCGGGGAGATCAACGCCCTGCTGGACGCGCCGGATCCGGACCAGCACCCGCTGATCCCGGTGGGCGCGGCCAAGAGCGCGAACTCCACCCACCGGCTGCGGCAGCGGCTGGCCCGGGTCTTCCGCCGCTCGCACCGCCCGCCGCCGCGCTCCGGCCCGGGGCACCCGGAAGGCCTCCCCGGCAAAAGCGAAGACGACCAGGAAGACGAAGAAGAAGTAGCGTCGCGCCCGTGAGCTCCGCCCTCGTCAGCATCGGAGACCGGCAGCTGTCGCTCTCCAACCTGGGCAAGGTCTTCTATCCTTTGACCGGGTTCACCAAGGGGCAGGTGCTGGACTATTACGCGCGGGTCGCCCCCTACCTGCTGCCCCACCTGAGCGAACGCCCGCTGACCCTCAAGCGCTACCCGGAGGGGGTGGAGGGGCTGACCTTCTACGAGAAGCGGTCGCCCTCCCACCGGCCGAAGTGGGTGCAGACCTTCCGGGTGAAGAAGGAGGGCGAGGCGGACATCCCCTACACCTTGATCAACGACCTCCCCACCCTGATCTGGGTGGCCAACCTGGCCTCGATCGAGCTGCACCCTTCCTTGTCCACCGCGCCGGAGCTGCAGCGGCCGACGATGGTGGTGTTCGATCTGGATCCCGGTCCCCCGGCCGGGGCGCTGGAGTGCTGCCAGGTGGCGTTGCTGTTGCGCGGGCTGTTCACCGGGTTGGGCCTGGAGAGCTTCATCAAGAGCTCCGGCAGCAAGGGGATGCAGGTGTATGTCCCCCTCAACACCCCCACCACCTACCACCACACCAAGGGGTTTGCCCACGCGGTGGCCCAGGCCCTGGAGGCCCGCCGCCCGGAGCAGGTGGTGTCCCGGATGACCAGGGCCCTGCGGACCGGGAAGGTGCTGGTGGACTGGAGCCAGAACGACGTCAGCAAGACCACGGTGTGTGTGTACTCGCTGCGGGCCCGGGAGCGGCCCACCGTCTCCGCGCCGGTGGAGTGGGACGAGGTCAGCCGGGCGGTGAAGAAGGGGGATCCCTCCCCCCTGTTCCCGGAGGCCGGGGAGGCGGTGCGCCGGGCGGAGCGGGGGGGAGATCTCTTCGCGCCGTTGCTGACGTTGAAGCAAACGCTGCCGGCGCTGGGCAGCACGTTAGACTCTGGCCATGGCAAACGACGCACTGGCTCAACGTCTCGCCGTCGCGCGTGAATCCGGCGGGTTCCGTCCCGAGGTGATCGACGCACTGCGGGTCCATCTCTCGCAGGCCCCCGACGAGCAGGTGTTCCGGATGAGCCCGCTGCGCTACGCCGCCTCCGCCGGGCTGAGCGAGAACGAGGCCATCTCCCTCTTCCTCCACGCCACCCGGGCCGGGGTGCTGGACTTCACCTGGGGGGTGCTGTGCGGCGCCTGCGGCGCGTTCCTCACCACCGCCCCGGCGCTGCGCTCGCTGACCGGCACCCGGGTGTGCACCATGTGCGAGATCGACGCCCCGGTGAGCGACGACAGCGTGGAGGTGGGGTTCACCCTCTCCCCAGCCATCCGCCGGCTGCGCTTCCTGGACCCGGCGACGCTGGACCTGCCGCGGGACTGGAAGACCCTCTTCTTCTCTCCCAGCCGGATCATGCCCCAGCACCTGGAACGGATGCTTGCGGGGATCGTGGTGGAGACCCGCCTCCTGCGTTCGGGGGAGGAGGTCACCTTGCAGCAGCAGCTCTCCGGAAAGCGCTTTGCCCTCTTCGTCCCCGCCCACCATGCCTGGGCCCACGTGGACGTCCGGGAGGACGCCGCCGACTCCCGCCTCAGCTTCGATCTGCTGGACGGCAAGTTCGTCCCCTCCCGGGTGTCGATGAAGCCCGGCCCCGCCACCTTGGAGATCAGCAACCGCAGCGCCACCTCGGCGGTGATGGCGTTCGTGCACAACCTGGTCCCTCCTCCGGAGGAGCGGAAGGGGATGTTCCCGGTGCTGGAGCTGCGCCCCTACCTGACCGGGAAGCGGCTGGTGACCCACCAGACCTTCCGCGACCTGTTCCGCGCCGAGTCCATCCCCTCCGAGGGCGGGCTGGAGTTCAAGAGCCTGACCCTGCTGTTCACCGACCTCAAGGGGTCCACCGAGATGTACGAGCGGATCGGCGACTTCCGCGCCTACAGCCTGGTGCGCCAGCACTTCCAGCTGCTGCGCGAGATCATCGCCAGCCGGGGAGGATCGATGGTGAAGACCATCGGGGACGCGGTGATGGCCAGCTTCTCCGAGGCGGCCCCGGCGCTGGCGGCGGCGGCTGAGATGAACAGGCAGATCCAGCGGGTGGGCGACGGCAAGGAGCTGCAGCTGAAGATCGGGCTGCACGCCGGGCCCTGCATCGCGGTGGAGTCCAACGAGCGGCTGGACTACTTCGGCCAGACGGTGAACATCGCCGCCCGGGTCCAGGGGGTGGCGGCGGCCAACGAGATCGTGATCACCGAACAGGTGCTGGGCGCCCCGGGGGCCCGGGAGGTGATCGCCGCCGCCGCGCTCAGCTCCCGCCCGGACCGGGCGGTGCTCAAGGGGGTGGACGGGGAGTTCACCCTCTATCGGCTGCAGTAATGCCCGAGCTGCCGGAGGTGGAGTTCGCCCGCCGCAGCCTGCAGCGCTGGCTGCGGGGGACGGAGGTGATCGCCGCCGAGGCGGACCGGACCCGCCTCCTCCGGGGCACCCGGCCGGCGCGCTTCTCCTCGCTGCACGGGCGGCTGGAGCGCGCGGAGCGCAAGGGTAAGTACCTGCTGCTCTCCTTCCAGGACAACCAGGGGGTGCTGGCCCACCTGGGGATGACCGGGAAGTTCGTCCGCCGGGAAGCGGGGGTGGACGAACCGTACTCCCGGGCCCGGCTGCTGCTGGACGACGGGTGGGTGATCCACCTGCGCGATCCGCGGATGTTCGGCCGGCTTGAACCTGCGCCCGCGGACACCCTCTGGCGGCTGCCGGTGATCCAGGCCCTGGGGGTCGACCCGCTGGTGGACGGGCTGACCGCCCGGACCCTGGAGGCGGCGGTGGGGGCCTCCCGCCAGCCACTGAAGGTCGCGCTGCTGGATCAATCCCGGGTGGCCGGGCTGGGCAACATCCACGCCGCCGAGGCCTTGTACCGGGCCCGCCTCCACCCGTCCCGCGCGCCGGCCTCCCTGTCCCCCGCGGAGTGGCGGCGTCTGACCACCGCCATCCACGCCTCCCTCCGCTTCGCCTTCGAGCAGGAAGAAGGGGAGGAGATCGAATATGTGGAGGAACCCGGCGCGCCGAACCCGTTCCTGGTCTACGGTCACGCCGGGCAGCCCTGCCGCCGTTGCCGCACCGAAGTGCAATCATTCGTGCAGGGCGGTCGTACCACGCACTTCTGTCCGGGCTGCCAACCCCCGGAGCCCGGTAAAAAACCTTTGCGTTGACGGCCGGTAACGCGATGGCTTAACTCGCCCGCCTTTTTCCTTTGTCCATTCGCTGGAGAATCCACACCATGGCCAGAGCCTTGCTGGCGGCCGTCCTCACCGTGTCCGCCGCGGCCTTCGCCCAGACCCCGCAGGCCAAGCCGACTCCCTCGGCCAAGCCTGCTGTGTCGCAGCCGCAGCCCGCCCAGACCCCCACCGCGACCGATCCGTCGTCGCAGACGGGCGCTGCCACCTCCGCGCCCGCGACCGCGGAAGCCGCCTCCGCCGAACTCCAGAAGCAGGTGGATCAGAAGCTGGAGGAGGCCAAGCGGCAGCTGCGCGAGGAGATCAAGGCCGAGCTGGCCACCGCCACTGCCACCGCGGCCTCCGCCAATGCCACCGCCTGGCAGCAGGAGGTCACCGAAGAGCGCCGCAAGTTGGAGCTGTTGGAGCTGGATGGCTACTTCCGCACCCGCCCGGACCTGTTCCACAAGTTCGATCTGAACCGGGGCATTGATCCCAGCCGCCCGGCCACCGCGCTCTGGCCGCTCTCCCCCGCCTCCACGCTGGAGCGCACAGTCGCCGGGGTGAACATGCGCCTGCGCCTGGAGCCCACCCTCAACGTCTCCGAGGAGGTCCGGCTGCGGATGCAGGTGGACGCGCTGGACAACCTGGTCTGGGGCTCCTCTCCTGACTACGCCTTCTCCCGCTACGGCCGCGAGGCCTTCGGCCTGTTCACCGAGTCACAGCTGCCGCCCGCCTCCGGGATCAACTCTTCCGGAGACTCGATCGTGGTCCGCCGCGCCTACGGCGAGGTCAGCACCCCGGTGGGCATCCTCCGCTTTGGCCGGATGGGGTCGCAGTGGGGGCTGGGCCTGGTACACAACGACGGCAACTGCTTCGACTGTGACTACGGCGACACCGTGGATCGCTTCCAGTTCGTCAGCGAGCCTTTGGCCGGCTGGTTCGTGGCCCCGATGCTGGACTTCAACAGCGAAGGCCCGACCTCCGCCCAGACCGGGGGCCGGGGCCAGCCGTTCGATCTGACCCAGAAGGACGACGCTCGCACCTACGTGTTGGCCATCGCCCGCCGGGACACCGAACAGCAGGTGAAGGCCAAGCTGGAGAACAACCAGCCGGTGCTCAACGGCGGTGTGTACCTCAGCTGGCGCACCCAGACCTCCGAGGCCGCCGACTACCTGTACGCCCCCTACAGCGGTGAGGGTGGGGACAAGGATCTGGCCGGGGTGGACTACCCCTTTGTGCCCCGCGGCGGGAACCTGTACAGCGCCGACGCCTGGCTCAAGTGGGAGCAGAAGAACTTCCGGGTGGAGGCGGAGTTGGTGGGCACCTACGGCCAACTGGGCAGCGCCCGCTCGGTGGCGGAGGCCGCCACCGGCGTGGCCAAGACCCTGGACGTGTGGCAGTTCGGTGGCGCGCTCCAGGGCGAGTACCGCCTGCTGGAGAACAAGCTGAAGCTGGGCGGCGAGGTCGGCTACGCGTCGGGCGATCGCTCCCCGGGGCTGGGCAACTTCCCCGGCCGGGCCGGCTCCAACAGCGGCTGGACCCGGGAGGGAGACATCGAAGGGCCGCAGTACGACTGCTCGAACGTGACCAGCTCCGCGGTGGCCAGGTGCCTGGACCGGGACATCAAGAACTTCCGGTTCGATCGCGACTACCGGATCGACATGATCCTGTGGCGGGAGATCCTGGGCGGTGTCACCGACGCCATCTACGTCAAGCCCACCATCGACTACCAGCTGGCGGACGGGATCAACCTCTACGGCGCGGTGATCTACTCGCGGACCGTGTTCGCCGAGTCGGCGCCCTCCTTCAGCACCGCCGAGGGTGCGGTGAACTCCCCCGACCTGGGGCTGGAGGTCAACGCCGGGGCCCGGTACCAGACCGAGGACGGGTTCCACTTCGAGCTGCAGTGGGGAATGCTCTTCCCGCTGGCCGGCCTGCGGACCGGCGAGGCCAACCAGGACGACCTCGAGCAGGCCCAGTCGCTGCGGGCCAAGATCGGCATCCGCTTCTAGTCCCCTGTCTGACGGGCGCCGCCTTGCCCTGGCGTCCTGTCAACCCAGCAGAGCGATCGCCCGCTGCCTTTGAGGCGGCGGGCGGCCAAAAGCGTGATACGCGCCAGGTATGACTGACACGACCGAGCGCAGGATTGCGCTCTTCATCGACTTTGAGAACCTGGTCACCAACACGGGGATCACGGCCGCCTCATTCGATCTGCGCCCTTCGCTGGACCGGCTCCTCGAGCGCGGCAAGGTGATCTACCGGCGCGCCTACTGTGACTGGAGCCGCTTCCGGGAGGCCAAGGCCGGCCTCCACGAGATGGGCGTGGAGCTGATCGACGTTCCTCCCTCCACCAGCGCCGGCAAGAACGGCGCGGACATGCGGCTGGTGATCGACGCCTTGGAGCTGGCCTACGCCCGCGGCCACATCGACACCTTCGTGATCGCGTCCGGGGACAGCGACTTCTGCCCCCTGGCCAACAAGCTGCGCGAGAACGACAAGCGGGTGATCGGCCTGGCCGTGAAGGAGGCCACCGCCCCGTTCTTCGTCCGCGCCTGTGACGAGTTCCTCTACCTGGAGACCCCGTCGCGCGGCGGCCACGGCCGAAACGCCCGGGGCGTCGGACGCGGCGAGCGCGGCGGCCACAAGCCGGCCGAGCCCCGCTCCACCGCGACCAGGGAGAAGGGCGGCGGCGAGGCGAAGAAGAAGACCCGCGAGGTCCCGGCGATCGCCCGGGAGGTGGTGGCCTCGCTGATGGCGCGCGCCACCGGCCCGCTCAACCCCTCGCTGATCAAGGAGACCATCGTCCGCAAGGAGCCGGACTTTGACGAGCGCGAGTACGGGTTCTCCACCTTCTCCCGCCTGCTGGAGGCGCTGCAGAAGGAGGGGCTGCTCAAGCTGCAGCAGCTCAAGGGTCGCCAGTGGTACGTGCTACCCCCGGAAGGCCCGGAGTCCGCCGAGTCGGAGGACGTGGAGATCGAGGTCGAAGAGGAGACCATCCCGGATCCGGAGGACTAGGACCGGCCGCTCTTTACAGCGGGGACCGGGCCTGAGAAACGACGGACGAATGAAGCTGCGTCCCTTCCTCCTGTCCCTGCTGCTGTTGGCCGCCGCCTGCGGAATCAAGGGCGCGCCCCGACC
>JALYOC010000027.1 GCA_030857095.1 Myxococcota bacterium
ACGGAAGTTAAGCCCTCCAGAGCCGATGGTACTCCGCGGGAAACCGCGTGGGAGAGTAGGTCGCTGCCGGATTTTTTTTGAAGGCCCAGGAACCGCAAGGTTCTTGGGCCTTCGCCTTTTGCGGGTCACCAGGGGCCTGCGTTCCCCGCCGGCGCTCGCCAGACAGTTCGGCACTCGCGAACTCCTGATCCGGCTAGAACGGCTTCGAGACGCGAGGCGGCGGGTTAGTCTTCCAGCATCGGACTCGCCGAGGACGGGCTCTTCTCCGGTTCCTCGGTGACCGTGGCCTCCGCCAGTAGCAGGGTGGCGGCCACCGAGATTGCGTGCTCCAGGGTCAGGCGGACCACCTTGGTGGGATCGATCCCCCACGTCCTCGGCGATCACCAGCAGGGGCCGGCCGGCCTTGGCGATCTGCTCCAGCAGGGGGACGAACTCCTCCAGGGACTTGAGCCTCTTTTCGCTGAGCAGGATGAAGGCCTCTTCCAGCACGCACTCCATCCGGGCGGTGTCGGCGACGAAGTAGGGGGAGAGATAGCCATGATCGAACTGCATCCCCTCAACCACCTCCACGGTGGTCTCGATGCCCTTGGCCTCCTCGACGCTGAGCTGGCACCCGCGGTGACGTTGCGCAGACCCTCAGAGAAGATCGCGTGGGCCAGGAGCATGGCGGTGGTGGTCCCGTCCCCCACCTTGGAGCCGGTCTGCTCCGCCACCTCCCGCATCATCTGGGCTCCCATGTTTTCCACCGGGTCCCTCAGGTGGATCTCCTTGGCGATGGTCACCCCGTCATCGCAGACCAGTGGCTTGCCCCACTTGCGGCCAATCAACACGCTCCGGGACTTAGGGCCGAGGGTGATCCGCACCGCGTCGGCGAGGGTGGAGGCGCCGCGCAGGATCTTCTCGCGGGCCTCCGTCCGGAAGAGCAGCTGCGATCCAGGAATCAGGTCACCCCCAACTCCAGCTCCCCCTCCCGATGGGCCAGCCGCTCCCTGAACCACTCCCCGGCCAGCCGGGCCACCTCGTCCAGGGTGCCGGGCTCCTCAAACAGGTGGGTGGCGCCGGGGACCACCACCAACTGCTTGGGGGCCCGCAGTCGGGCGTAGGCCCGCTGGTTCAGTTCCAGGACTGCCTGGTCCTCACCGCCCACGATCAGCAGGGTGGGGGATCGGACCTCCGGGAGCGAATCCCAGGCCAGGTCCGGCCGGCCTCCCCGCGAGACCACCGCGGAAATCTCACCCTGCCTCCGGGCGGCGGCCACCAGGGCGGCGGCGGCCCCGGTGCTGGACCCGAAGTACCCCACCGGCAGTCCACGGGTCAGCGGGGCGATCCGCGCCCAGTCGGTCACCTCCACCAGCCGTCCGGCCAGCAGCTGGATGTCGAAGCGCAGCTCGGCGGTCTCTTCGTCGTAGGTTTCTTCGTCGCTGGTCAGCAGATCGAAGAGGAGGGTGGCCAGGCCGTAGTGGTGGAGCATGGAGGCCACCTGGTTGTTGCGCGGGCTCAAGCGGCTGCTCCCGCTGCCGTGCGCGAACAGCACCAGCCCCTGAGGTGCGGAAGGGCCGGTGAGGATCCCCTCCAGCTGGGCCTCCTTGATCGGGATCGAGATCTCCTGGGGAGAGAACGGCGCGCTGGTGTGGGAGGGCGCGTGTCGCTGTCGGCGGGACTTCTCCAGCAGCCGGAGCACCTCGCGATCCGGCACCTGCTCGAAGTCGTCGTACCAGGCGCCAATCGCGTACAGCTCCGGGGTGGAGTGCAGACAGACCACCTCGTCAACCAGTGGGGCCAGATCGTCCAGTGACTGGGAGGCCGCCACCGGGACCGCGAGCACCAGCCTCCGGGGACCGGCGACGCGGAGGGACTGGATCGCCGCCCGGATTGTCCCTCCGGTGGCGATTCCGTCGTCCACCAGAATCACCGTCCGCCCCTCCAGCCGGGGCGACGGCAGCCCGCCGCGGAACAGCTGCACCCGGTGGGCGACCTCAGCCGACTTCTCCTGGACCACCGCGTGGAAGTCGGACTCGGTGAGCCCCAGATCGCGCAGCGTCTCCGGGTTGAGGAAGACGATTCCTCCCTCCGCCACAGCGCCGATCCCGAACTCCGCGTGGCCGGGCGCCCCTACCTTGCGCACCACCCAGACGTCCAGGGGCGCCTCTAGGGCGGACGCCACCTCGTAGGCCACCGGGACCCCGCCCCGCGGGAGCCCCAGCACGACCGCGTCCTCGTGCCTGTAACCCACCAACACCTGGGCCAGCTGCCTGCCCGCCTCTTCCCGATCCAGAAAGCGCATGTCCCGTCCTTCCGCGCTCGGGGCCCACGGCCCCGGGCTACTCCCTGAGGATCAGGATGCCCATCGGTGGACGGCCCGGGGCAGAGCGGCGAGCTGGCGCTCGGGTAACTGGCCGAAGCACCACAGAACTGGCGACGGGGGGAGAGCCTGCCCAGTCAGTGCGGGTTGGCGTCGCCCCCGCCTCCCCCCACCATGCAGGGGAAGGAGGAGCTGAGACCTCGCGCCCAGTTGGCGAGCAGCTAACCTCAGCGCAGTAGCCCTTGGGGAGACGCAGGGCGCTGGTAGGTTCTCCGCAATGAAGAGAGCCGCTCTGGTCGTCCTCCTCCTGTCTTTGGTGGTGCTCACTGCTGCCGGCCTGTGGCTGGAGCGGGGGGGGAACACCCCGCTGGCCAGTGAGCCGCGCCCAGAGGTGGAGTACACGGTAGCCCGGGGCGCCACCGCCAATGGGCAGGGCGCGCAGCTGGTGGCGGCGGGACTGATCCGGGATGCGCGGCTGTGGCGGTACCATCTGTGGCGCCGAGGAGGTCTGCGGCTCAAGGCCGGGCGCTTCAAGCTGCACGCAGGGCTGACCCTCCCCCAGATCGCCTCGGTGCTGGAGGGACCGCCCCTGCCAGAGGACGAACCCTTCGCGATGATCGAAGGCTGGCGTCTGCGGGACACCGACGCCGCCCTGGCCGCCCGGGGGTGGATCCGTCCGGGGGAGTACCTCCAGGCGGCCAGCAATCCCTCCGCCTTCACCGCGCCGTTTCCGCTGCCGTTGGGCACGATGGAGGGCTACCTCTATCCGGAGACCTACCGGGTGGTGGCCAAGCCGCTGGAGGTCTCGGCGCTGATCCAGAAGCAGTTGAACACCTTCGGCGAGCGGTTCTACACGCCCCACCGCGCGGAGATTGAAGCGGGGAACCGCACCCTCCATCAGCTGGTGACGATGGCAGCGATGTTGGAGCGCGAGGAGCCGGTCCCCACCCAGCGCCCGCTGGTGGCGGGCATCCTCTGGAAGCGGATCGACAAGGGCTTTCCGCTGGGCGTGGACGCCACCAGCCGCTACGAGTTGGAAGAGTGGAACGACCGGGTGGCGTTCCTCAAGAAGCTGCGCAACCCCCAGGACGCGTGGAACACCCGGACCCGGAAGGGACTGCCTCCCGGACCGATCGGCGCCCCCACCGTGGACTCGCTGCTGGCTGCGCTCCGGCCGACCCCCAGCGAGTTCTGGTACTACCTCCACGACTCGAAAAAGCAGCTCCATCCCTCCCGGAACGCCCAGGAGCACGAGAGGCTGCGCGCCAAGCACAACGTGTACTGAGCCACGGAATGGAAGCCACCGCTGAGCCCGCGCTGTTGGAGGAGGCGCTGGTCGCTCCTCGCCGCGCCTATTTCCAGTTTCCCGGGCTGCAGGTGATCGAACGCCCGGGCTGGCTGCAGCTGTTGGCCCCGTCCCGGTCTGTCGCTTTCCAGTCTTCCGGGGGTAGCCGCTCTCAGAGCCCGGCGGCCACCTGCTGGACCTCCGCGCCCTCCAGGTGGAACTCGGCCACCAGCGGGTAGTGGTCGGAAGCCTGGCTGTGGATCACAAAGCTGCGCAGCGGTCGCAGCTCGGTGGAGGCCATCACATAGTCCAGGCGCAGGGTGGGCAGGAACAGGGGCAAAGGGTAGGTGCCGCTGGGCCCCTCGCCGGCTGTGTCGAAGGCGTCGCGCAGCGCCCCGGACAGCACGCGGACCGCGTCCGAGTCGGCGCCGTCGTTGAGGTCGCCCATCACCAGCTTGGCGTGGGGGTCAGCCTGGATCAGCGCCAGGATCGCCTGGCTCTGCTGCTTGCGCAGCGCGGTGTTGGCCAGCGCGTTGGCCAGGTGGGTGACGTAGACGCTGACCGCTCGGCCGCGCACGGTGATCCGCGCCCTGCCCACGGTGCGGGGCTCCTCCTCGCCCAGCCGGGGCAGCTGCAGCTGGGTCTGGTCCTCCAGCGGATAGCGGGAGATCAGCGCCACCCCGTAGTCGCCCTGGAAGTAGCGGGTGGCCCGGAAGTGACAGCAGTGGCCCATCCCGGTCCGCTCCGCCAGCTCGGCGGTCTGATCCAGGCCGTTGGCGCGGGTGGAGAAGCGATCCACCTCCTGCAGCGCCACCACGTCCGGTTCGACCTGGCGGATCAGCTGGGCGATCCCGTCCAGCCCGCGGCGGGCGCTTTGGATGTTGAAGGTCATCGCCCGCAGCCCCGCGGAGAGGTTGGGGAGACGGCCTTTGATCAGGTTCCGCGGACTGCACGCCGAGGTGCTGAGGGCGGCGGCGGGAACCAACTTGAGGAGGAGGCGGCGCGGAAGACGCGTCATAGGGCCGCGCATCGTCTCCAATCCAGGGCCCCGGGCTCAACTGGGCGCCTGGACGCCCCGCCTGTCAGGCCGGAGGGCTGCCAAGCCCCGTCAGGGCAGCAGCCCCTGGGCGCGCAGGTTCGCCTCGATGCGTGCGTGGACGTCGCCGCATTGCAGCTCCAGCGGGGCGCCGGTGAGCTGTTCGTAGGCGGCCAGGTACTTCATCGCCAGATCCACCCGGACCTCGGTGGGGATCTCGGGGAGCGCGCCGTGACCGGAGAAGCCGCGCTCGTTGATCAGCCACTGGCGGATGTTCTCCTTGTCCAGCATCCGCTGATCCGCCCCACGGTCGAAGCGGTCCTGGTACTCGGCGGCCACCCAGAAGCGCGAGGAGTCCGGGGTGTGCATCTCGTCGATCACCAGCAATTCGCCGTTGGCCCGGCCGAACTCGTACTTGGTGTCCACAAGGATCAGCCCGCGGGAGGCGGCCCACTTCTGGCCCTCGGAGAACAGGGCCAGGGCGGCCTCGCGGATCTCCTGCCAGCCCTTGGGGTCCGCCAGGCCGCGGGCCAGGATCTCCTCCTCGGAGATCGGCTCGTCGTGCTGGCCCAGGTCCGCCTTGGTGGAGGGGGTGATCAGCGGGGTCTCGAACTTCTGATCCTTCTTCAGCCCCGGGGGCAGCCGCAGCCCGTACCCGGTCGGCGCGGACTTCTGGTAGTCGCGCCACAGGCTGCCGGTCAGGTAGCCGCGGATCACCATCTCCACCTTCACCGGCTCGCAGAGGCGGGCGACTGTGACGTTGGGATCGGGGACGTCCAGCACGTGGTTCTTCACCACGTGGCGGGTGCGGTCGAACCAGAAGGCGGCCAGACGGTTGAGCACCTCCCCCTTGAAGGGGATGGTGGTCAGCACGTGGTCGAAGGCCGAGAGCCGGTCGGTGGTGACGATCACCAGGCGGTCGCCGCGGCGGTAGGTGTCGCGCACCTTGCCCCGGTACTTCTGACCCAGCTGCTGGAGGTGGGTTTCCCGAAGCGTCTGCGAGAGCTGCTGATGGAGTGGGCTGAGCATCCGGGGGCGGGACTCTACTGAGTCGCGCCGCCGGTGGAAGCAGGACCGACCGCGGCTGCCAGGTAGAGGAAGGACGGATTCAAGCGCAGGATTCCGTCCACATAAGCTGCGGCATAGGGGGCCCCACTGGCCCGCTCCACCGCGATCTCCGTCTCCCCCGGTTCGATCGACCACAGGGAGAGCAGGGTGCGGGCCACCAGCTCGGCGGTCTCGCGCTCGGAGAGGCCCTGCAGGCCGTCGCGGCGATCCACCGGCCACTGACCTTCGAAGGCCAGCAGCACCGTGCCCGCGTCTGGGGCCTGTAGCAGATCCATCCGGGGATCGAACCCCGGGGCCGCCACCAGCGCGCCCCGGACCGAGATCGGGAACAGCACCAGCGGGTTGGCCGCGTGGCCCTCTTCCAGCTGGGAGGCGCGGGCCACCTCGCGGAACAGCTCCTGGCGCACGGTGGAGGTCTCGAACTCCAGCAGTTCCGGCATCCCGGTCAGCACCTGCCGCACCGGGGTGGAGCGCGACGGGGTCGCTCCCACGCCGCACGCGGTGAGGGCCAGGCTGGCGGTGAGAACCGCGGTGGTGAGCAGGCGGCGCATGGGAGACCGCAATATATCGGCCCCGCCGCGCGCCCGAAAGCTATTGTCCCGCCCTTCGCATGTCACTTCGCACAGCATTGAACGTGGTGCTCCATCAGACCCGTTCTCCCGACAACCTGGGCGCGGTCACGCGGCTGATGGCAAATTTCGGTTTCCAACGTCTCACCCTCTCCGACAAGGGGCCGTTCGCGCTCCAGGAGGCGGAGAAGATGGCGATCAAGGGCGAGGCGCTGGCCCTGCTCTCCAGTCTGCGGATGGAGGATTCGCTCCCACCCGCAGTGGCGGACTGTGTGTATGCGGTGGGGACCAGCATGAGGACGCTGGATGGCCGGCCCCCGCTGACGCCAGAACAGGCGGTGGAGCGGCTGGTGGAGCACTCGGCGCGCGGGCCGGTGGCGTTGGTGTTTGGAGGGGAGAAGCGGGGCCTCAATGACGCGGAGCTGGCCTACTGCCAGGACGTGTGCGGGATCCCCACCCAGCCGGCGCAGCCGTCAATGAACCTGGCCCAGTCGGCGGCGGTGCTGCTGTACCTGTGCTCGCGCGCTGACCGGATCGTGCCGGCCCCGGTGGAGCCGGAGGCCGCGCACCTGCGCACGGTGCAGGCGATGGAGGTCAGGATGAAGGAGGTGCTGCTGGCCAGCGGCTTCCTCAACGCCCAGCAGCCGGAGCTGATCCTGCGCGAGCTGGTCTACTCGCTGTCCCGGGCCCGGCTGAGCAAGCGCGAGGCCGAGCTGTGGGTGGCCGCGTTCAAGCAGCTGGGCCGCGGCCGGTTCGACTGAACTGAAAAAGGGGACAGGCTACATTTCCGACGCACCGCGCCGTAAATGTAGCCTGTCCCCTTTTTCTGCCGCGCACACAACCCTCCCGAATCGTCCCACCAGGGAGGCGGGAAGAGCCGGGTGGGGCGCGCGTGGCGGAAACGGAAGCGGCGCCTCGCCTCGAACCCTGAGGGGAGCACGAGGCGCCTGGACAGCTACCGGATCAGCGGAAGGTTAGGCCGCAGCGGCGGCGTCGGCCTTCTTGAACTTCTCGTTGTAGTGCGTCTCGCACAGGCCGCCCTTGAGGACCTTCTTGCGGCACTCCGGCTTGCCGCAGGTGCGGTAACGGGAGTGGGGCAGATCGCCCTGGCGCCACTTCTTGTAGTGGAAGAAGCAGTAGCCCTTGGCGCGGTACGCCCGCTTGCAACCGGCGACGGTGCAGGCCTTCTTGCCGGCCGCCTTCGCGGTGCGCGGCGACGACTTCTTGATGGTCTTCTTCTTGGCTTCAGCCACGGCGACTTCCCTTCGATGTACGTTGAAAAAGGGCGCCTACATAGCGGAAGCCCGTCTGGGGCTCAAGGCTTCGTGGGGATTCGACCGGAGACTGCCCGATCTGGGCGCTCGTCCGGCTGGGGGCCGCCGGCCAGGATCTCCTCTGCCGGGGCCTCCTCCGAGGGCATGTCCTCCAGCTTGACCCGGACGGAGAGCGGGCGACCGCGGCGGCGGACCTGGAGAGCCACCACCTCGCCGGCGTCCGAGGTGGCCACCTTCCAGCGCAGGGTGTGCGACTTGCGGACGGTGGAGCGATCCACCCCGGTGATCACGTCCCCCACCCGCAGTCCAGCGCGGGAGGCGGGGCTGTCCTCCATCACCTCGGAGACGAACACCCCCGCGTAGCTGCGCATCCCCACCGTGCCGGCGATGTCCGGCGTCAGGTCCTGCACCGAGACCCCCATCCAGCCGCGGCGGACCTTGCCCAGGGTCCACAGGTCGGGAAGCACCTGCTTGGCCATGTCGATGGGGATGGCAAAGGCGATCCCCTGGCCGGACACGTTCACCGCGTTGGCGATGGCGATCACGTCCCCGTGGAGGTCCAGCACCGGCCCGCCGGAGTTGCCGGGGTTGATCGAGGCGTCGGTCTGCAGATAGTCGAAGTAGCCGCTGCGCCCGGAGGGGACCACGTCGGTGCGGCCCTTGTAGCTGACCACCCCCACCGTCACCGAGTGGGCCAGCCCGAAGGGGTTGCCGATCACCACCACCCAGTCGGCGATCTGGACCTCCTTGGCGCTGCCCAGCTTGAGGATCGGCAGCTTGCGGCCGGCGTCGATCTTCAAGAGCGCGCAGTCGGTCTGGGCGTCCTGGCCGACCACCTCCGCGGTGTACTCCTCCGGAACGCCGCTGGGGGTGAGCAGTGAGATGGTGATCTCGTCCGCGCCCTCGATCACGTGCGAGCTGGTGAGGATGTAGCCGTCGGGGTGGATCAGGAAGCCGGAGCCCAGGCCCTTCTGGGGTTCGGCGTCACCGGTGGCGGCGGCGGCCTCCACCGAGGGCTCGGTGCGGGTGGTGATTGCCACCACCGCTCCCCGGGAGCGCTGGGCCACCCTGGAGATTTCCGAGTGCTGGGTGCGGACCTTGCGCTGCTTGGCGTCCACCCACATCCGCTTCTCGACCTGCGCGCGACCTGCCTCGCCGGCCGTGCTCACCAACAACAGCGCCACACCCGCCACCCACCGAAACGACATGCCCCGCCTCCGACCCGCCCCAAGACGCCAAGGGACAAGCTAGGGAGTGGTTCCGGGGTGCGGAAGCGGCGCACGGCGGGCAAGACCCAGCCGGGCGCTGCAGCTTCTTCCGGTGGACAGACCGCGGCCGGGATGACCGACGGACTACTTCGTCCCGGATCGTCCGGCGATCAGCTTGTTCACTGCCTCGCGATCCTCCGGCTCGAAGTGCTCGGTGGGCGGAGCCTTGCGGCCCACCGTGGTCCGGGCCGAGTCCACCGCGCCCCGGACCTGGCTGCGGACCTGGGAGTCGGAGGGACCATGCCGCTTCCACACCCGCTGGATCTGCTGCAGCGGGGTCCCGCCCTCGTACTGGGCGGTGGAGACATAGATCCCCAGCGCCACCGAACACGTCGTCCAGATCAGGAACTTCAGAAAGCCCATGCCGCACCTCCGACACCCTCGTACACCCGCGCACAAGGTAGGGCAAAAAACCGGCAACCGGTGAAGGCGGCTGCTATCTAGCTGCCGATGCAGGTGGATGAAGCGATCCGGGGAGCGGAGCAGCGCGCGATGGCGCTGACCCTCGCGCCGGATCAGATCGAGGCGGCCTTCGAGCACCTCCGGGAGGACGCGGCGCGCTTCTTTGGCCTGGTCCCCGAGCCGCCGGTGTACCGCCGCCCCAATGATCCGATCCGTCAGCAGGCGGAGCGGCTGATCCCCGAGGGGCAGGAGTTGTTGGCCCGCAGCATGGCCTTCCACCGGACGGGGAAGGTGGATCACGTGGCCGCCCCGCTGGAGCTGGCGGCGCGGTGGTACCTGGAGTGCGTGGTGCACACTGCCGCCGGGCGGATCGCCGCCGCCGAGGAGGCGTGGGCGGTGGCCACCCAGGTGGAGCGCCAGGCCCTCTCCGCGCGCAGGCTGTTCACCCGCACCGGGGACCAGCCCCCCAGCGTGTTCGACCGGCGGACCGGGGCGTCCCGCTTCGATCCCCGCTCGGAAGCCAGCGTGCAGGTGAAGCTGGCCTGCCCCAACGCCAGCTGCCACCACCTGGACGACTTCGCCTTCTCCCCCCGGCACGCCACCCACCGGTTCAGCTGTCCGAAGTGCCAGCAGCCGTTCATTGCCTACTTCGGGGAGGTGCGCGCCGCGGAGGTGGAGACCCCGCAAGGCAACACCCGGCACTACATCCTCAAGCTGGAGGAGCTGGGCGGAGGCCTGTCCCGGATCGAATTCGAAGACGGGTCGGGAGCGGATTTCTCCATCTCCCGTCAGGACCTGCTGGCGTTCTTGTACGGAGAGGACCGCGAGCTGCGCGGGGTGTTGAACCTCTCCAGCAGCCGGCTGCTGTGGATCCAGCGGGGCGGTCCGTGCTTCGTGGCCACCGTGGCCTATGGAGAGGGCGCTCCGCAGCTGCGGGCCTTCCGCGCCTTCCGGGACGAGGTGTTGCGCAGAAGCGCGCTGGGGTCGTGGGCGGTGCGCCGCTACTACGCCCACGGTCCGCGGCTGGCGGGCTGGGTGCGGGCGGTCCCCGGTGGCCAGCAGGGGTGCCGGTGGGTGCTGGATCGGATACACCGGGCCATCGAGGTGAAGGCGTGGAGATGACCAATGGGGATCAGGCTCCCCACAAGAGCAGTGGCCTGCTGTGGCGGATCTGGATCGTGGTGCTGGTGGCCGCGGGAGTGGGCGCGATTATCCTCCAGGGCTACCAGGAGTTCGGCCGGCTCCAGCCGGTGTCCGATGGCGCGCTGGCCCCCGACTTCCAGGTGGAGAAGTACGGCGGCGGCGAGATCCGCCTCTCCGACCTGAAGGGGAAGATCGTCCTGATCGACTTCTGGGCCACCTGGTGCCCGCCCTGCGTGGAGGAGATGCCGTACCTGATGCGGATCACCGGCGAGTTCGCCGAGCGCGGGGTGGTGCTGCTGGCCGCCGATCAGATCCAGGCCGACTCCAAGGCCGCGGTGGGGGTGTTCCTGACCCGGCGGGGGATCACCCCGCCGCCCAACGCGCACGTGGTCTTTGCCCCGGACGCGGTGCTCAACCGCTACCAGATCCGCGCCCTGCCCACCCTGTACTTCATCGACCGGGAAGGGAAGATCGTGGACGTGGTCCAAGGACAGATCTCCGAGCGCAGCCTCCGCTCCCGGCTGGAGGAGCTGGTGGAGGCGTCCCCGCCGTCCTAGCCAGCTAGTTGCTGATCCCGGTGTCGGCGCGATCGCGGTGGGCCCACAGCTCGCCCAGCGGGGCCAGCCGGTGGAACAGCGCCGCCGACCCCTCCTGCACCGCCAGGTTCCGCTCGGCGGCGGTGATCGGCAGCAGCCACAGCAGGTGGACTGGCTCGCCCTGGAAGGGCGGGTAGGCGATGCGGGGCGCGCCCTCCGGGTTCTCGGCGCAGATCACCGCCGGGAAGCGGACCCCGGAGTGGCCCACCGGGAGCAGGTCGCAGCCCAGGGTGTGGCCGGGGCCCAGCCAGCTGGCGCGGATCCACGGCAGCTGGCACTGCGCGCCCAGGTAGCGGGACAGCGCGGTGAGAGACTCCTCGGAGTGTTCGCCCTGCAGCGCCAGCGCCAGCTCGATCCGGCGGGGCTGACGGGGGGGCGCCAGCGGCCGGGCCACCCCGGGCTGGGGGAGGAGCGAGACCCCGCCGGTGAGCAGCACCGTGTTGCCCTGGTAGCGGCGCAGGGCCAAAAAGCGCGGCGGCCACTCGCCCCCGTCGATGGCGAAGTAGCGGCCCTCCGAGCCCAGGGTGCCGTCGATCGCGGTCAGCAGCTGCTGCTGCAGCCGGGGCCAGGCGTCCTCGGCCTCCCACAGCTTCCAGAAGGCCTCGTCCTTCTCCACCCGGGAGGCCACCACCAACCCCTGGGGGCTGTTCAGCGGCCAGGCCAGCTTGGTCTGTTGGAGGGCGTCGCGGGCGAAGCCGGGGAAGGCGTCGTTCTCTCCGGTGCCCGGGGGGATGATGGCCAGCAGGCCGTCCTTGCCGGCCAGGGCGGCGCCGGTGCCCTCGGCGAACCAGATCAGCTTCAGCGGTTCCAGGTCGGTCAGCTTGAGGCCTTCGGGGCGGGAGGTGGAGGCGGCGGGCATCATCGGCGCCTCGCCGCGCTTCATCCGCTCCACGTCCACCCCGTCCGGGGCGGGGGCCAGGTTGGCGACCCACAGGGCGCGGGTGCCGAAGCTGGAGTTGGGTGCCCCGTGCAGGTACAGGTAGACGGTGGTGCCGTCGGTCTCCACCACGCCTACCACCGGCGCGCAGGGCGAGGTCCCCTCCAGCAGGGTGATGGGTTCGGGCATCGGTGGACCCCTTCTACAGCGGGGGACCTCGAAGGGTAACCAGCGGATCACCCAGGGGCCGCGGGAAGGTTGATTCCTCCCCTCAACGCGGGCGCAGCCGCAGGCCCACCCGGACCGTCCGGGGCGCGCCCACGGTGTCCACGCCCGCCCGGCCCACCAGGTAACGTCGGTCCAGCAGGTTCTCCACCGCGGCGAACAGCTCCAGTCCACGGCCCAGCCGTCGCTGCAGCCCCAGGTCGACCACAGTGAACCCGGCCAGCGCGCGTTGGTTGAGATCGTCCTCGAACTGCGTCCCCAGGTGGCGCAGTTGCAGGGTGGCGGAGAACCAGCGTGGATGATCGAAGCCCACCGAGCCGGTGAAGCGGTGCTCCGGATCCTGGGGCAGGCGCTTGCCGATCAGCTCCGGGCGTCCCGGCGAGTCGGTCACGGTGGCGTCCACCCAGGTGTGCGCGAGGGTGAAGGTCAGCGAGCGCACAGGCCGCCAGTCGGCCCAGGCCTCCAGCCCCAAGATGGTGGCGGCCCCCAGGTTCTGCCGCTGACGCTCCGAACCATCCGCCAGCGGCGAGGGCAGGGTGGCGTTGGTGACCGGATCCGAGAGCCGGTTCCAAAAGCCGGTCAGCCGCAGGGTCATCGTCTCTTGCGGCAGCAGCTCCACGCCCGCCTCGCCGCCCCACAGCCGCTCCGGCTTGAGGGCAGGGTTGGCGGCGGTGAGCACGGTGCCGACCTGGAACGGACGGTACAGCTCATTGAGGGTGGGGGCGCGGAACCCCGAGCCCAGCGAGGCGCGCAGGGCCAAAGGCGGCACCGGGCGGTAGAGGACCCCCAGCCGCGGGCTGAGCTGTCCCTGGTACCGGGTGGGGAAGGTCTCCTCGGTGGACGGCTGCAGGTGGCGCCGCTGGACCCGCCGGCCGTCGAAGTTGCTCCAGCCATCCGCGCGCAGCGAGGCGACCAGGGAGATTGAGCGGTGGAGCGAGAGTTCATCTTGAAGGTGGAGTCCGGCCAGAAGCTGCGACCCGCCGGAGTCGCGGCCGGTCAGCGCGGAAGGTTCCAGGGAGGAGGGGAACACGGTCTCCAAGGAGATCCCCTGCACCCAACGCAGCTCGGTCCCGGCGGAGAGGCGGTGTCCGGCCAGCGGGGGCGCGGCGTACTGCACCGTCGCGCCCAGCTCCCGCGCCGGGACCGCCTGCCGCGCGGCCAGCGTCTCCACCGAACGGCCCGAGGTGATGCGGGCCCGCTCCTGATCGAAGCGCGACCAGCGGCCGTAGACCGCTGAGACCAGGTGGCCCCGTTCGTCCGACGACGCGTCCGCGGTCAGCGAGAAGTCGAACGCCCCGACGTGCGCGTTGGTGAAGCGGGTGCCGCCGTTCTGCGCCTGTTCGAAGAACCCGGCTCTTGCCCGAAGCGACAGCCACGGCCGGGGCGTCAACTCCAGGTGGGCGGCCACCGCGGCGTGGGCGCTGGGCGCCGCCAGATCCACCGGCCCGGCCATGGCCTGGGCCACCACCGGGAAGCCATCGCTGCGCAGGGTCTCCGCGTCCAGGGACACCGCGCCGCCTGCCCAGCGGTGGGTGGCGCGGGCGGCCCCCCCGGTGGTCCAGTTCGAACCGCCCAGCACCTCCGCCTCCAGGCCGGTGGCGGTGGGGCGGCGCGAGACCAGCTGGATCACCCCGCCCAGCGCCGAGCTTCCGTAGAGGGACGAGCCGGGACCGGGCGCGACCTCCACCCGCTCCAGCTCTAGTTGAGGGATGGCGCGCCAGTACATCCAGCCGCCGAAGGCGTCGCTGACCGGCAGTCCATCCAGCAGCACCAGGGCCCGGGAGACGCCAGAAGGTCCCACCCCGCGCAGGTTCACCCCTTGCGAGGAGGGATCGGCCACCAGGGAGGAGCTGCGCCGGAAGGTGGCCAGGCTGGGAACCACCCGCGCCACCGCGTCCAGGGTCAGGCCCGGGTTGCGATCCAGCTCGGCGCGCGGAAGCACGATCACCGTGGAGGGCACGTCCCGCAGCGGGCGGGGCAGGCGGGTGGCGGTGATCACTGTGGTGGCGGAGGGGAAGGACTCCTCCGGGGCAGGCAGCGGGACCCCGGCATCGGTGGAAGGCCACTTTGTCTCCGCGGAGTCGGGCCGGGGCGCCGTGGAAGGCCAGCTTGTCTCCGCGGAGTCGGGCCGGGGCGCAGTGGAAGGCCAGTCCGTCTCAGAGGAGTGGGGCCCAAGCGAAGGGGAAGACCGGGAGCCTCCGTCCGGCTGGGCCGAGGCCGGACCGGTCGCGAAGACGACTCCCAGCAGGATGAGCGCGGCGCTTCTCATGAGCGGAGGGCCAAACGTGGACCACAGCCCCCCGGGCTGGCGAGCGGGCCGTCTGCTGGGAGTTGGCGGTGGCAGGTCGGAGCGGGAGGGATCTCCCGATCCTTTGCTATGGCGTGCCTGCGTCCGGAACAGAACCGGCGTCGGAGGGAGGCTCGTTGCCCGGCGCGGGGGTGGAGATCTCGTCGATCTGCTCCACCGAAGGTCCGGACTCCTGACCCTCCAGCAGGTTGAACTCCACCCGCCGGTTCTTGGCGCGGCCGATGGGGGTGGCGTTGGGGCCCACCGGGCGATCGAAGCCGAAGCCGCGCGAGCGCAGCCGCTTGCGGTCGATGCCCTTGCTCACCAGGTAGTTCACCACCGACTTGGCGCGGCGGCCGGAGAGGTCCACGTTGTAGGCGCGAGAGCCCCGGTTGTCGGTGTGTCCCTCGACCTGCACCGGGCCCACGTCCGGGTTGTCCTTGAGGACCTTGTAGACCTCATCCAGCATCCCGTAGGAGCGCGGCTGGATCCTGTCGGAGGCGGTCTCGAAGAGGATGTTGCCGCGGACACGGATCCGGTCCGACTCCAGGACCACCTGGGGATCCTCGTACGGGCAGCCCTCCTTCTCCGCCGGTCCGGGCAAATCCGGGCACTTGTCCACGTTGTCCGGGATCTCGTCGCCGTCGCGATCCGGGCAGCCGTCCAGTTCGGCGGGGCCGGGATCGGTGGGGCACTGGTCGTTGAGGTCCGGGACCCCGTCGCCGTCGTTGTCCGGATCCGGGCAGCCGTCCTCGTCCTGGAAGCCGTCCAGATCCTCGGGCTGGGTGGGGCACAGATCCCCGTCGTCGTAGACGGTGTCGTTGTCCAGGTCCACCGAAGTGGCCTTGTTGACCCCGTAGGTGACCCCGAAGAAGAGGCGGAAGGTCTCGCGGCCATAGCCGCTCTCGATCCCCAGCCCCTTGCCGATTCCCAGCTCCACCCCAAAGCGCTTCCAGACCTTGGCGCGGGCGCCGACCTGAAGCTCGAACGGGGTCTTGAGGGAGTCGGCCTGGGCGAAGGTGAACGGGGCCTCGAACGGCGTGGCCAGGTGCAGCTCACCCAGCGCGTCGATCTCCTTGGCCCAGGCGAAGGACCAGGGCAGCCGGAAGATGGCGCCGGCGCCGAAGGTGACCTCGTTGCCCACGTAGAGGTTGAGGAACTGTCCGTGGCGGCGCAGCCGGACCCCGGCGTTGCCCATCAGCCGCAGGTTTCCCAGCGAACGCTCCACCGCCAGCCGCGGCGCGAACACAGCGCTTAGGTCTCCGGTGAAGCTGCGGTGGTCGCCGGTGGGGACGCGCAGCTCGGCGATGGCGGTGAGCGAGACGGGGAACTGCTCCTCGGACAGCAGGCCCACCCGGACCACCCCGCGGATGTCTCCGGGGGCGAAGGCGGCCACGCCCTCCTGGGGAAAGCCCTGCGCCTCCAGCAGCGCGAAGTTGTCCGACTGGAAGAGGGTGAGCGGCAGGTCCAGGCCCAGCTCCACCCGCTGGTGGAGCTGATAGGCCAAAAGCAGGTGGGCGTCGAAGCGGGCGGGGATCAGATCCCCCAGCTTCTCGTCGCCCAGCCGCAGGGCCATGATCCCCACGTTGAGATCGAAGAGCAGCGCCGCCTGGAGACTGCCGGCCGGCAGCAGCCGCGCCCCGTCCAGGGACAGGCCGCTGTTCATGCCGGTCACGTGCTTGATCGGGACCGCGTCGAAGCCGCGCTGGAAGGGCGCATGGTCGGCGAAGCCGGTTCGCGCGAACAGCGCGAGGGTGACAGCGAGCAGAGGTCGAATGGCCAAACGCAACGTGGGTCCCCACCAGTGCAGGGTCCCGCGCCGGCCCTGCGCACCCGGTGCTTATAGTGCCCGCTTGGGCGGTCCGGAAGAAATCGCCGGGGCCCGCACAGGGTTGTAGCCCGGGGCCTGGGGTAAAACACCCACGGGCAGCTTCAGCCGTCGCGGCCCAACCGGAGGGTCTCGTCCAGCCGCGAGCCGAAGGTCTCCGAAGTGTAGAAGGTCAGCGACACATCGCCCAGCCGGAGGGTGTGGCGGGGCGCGAGGGGAACCGGCAGCGAGCTCAGCGGCTGGGTTTCGAGCCGGGCGTTGGCGCCGGGCAGCAGCCGGACGCTCCAGGCGTCGGGAAGGGCGATCGGTTCCAGGAGCAGGTGTTCGCGGGAGACGGTGGCGTCGTTGAGGACCACGTCGCACTCCGGCGAGCGCCCCACCTTGAGGGCCCGGGGCCCGGCCAGCTCGAAGCACAGGGCGTCCCCTTGCCCGGGGCGGGCCCCGAGGCCGACCTTTCCGCCCATCAGGGTGGGAGAGCCGGCTCCGGCCGAGGGCTGCCACACCCCCGGCTCCCACAGCAGCCAGCTGTAGGGGAACTTGATCCCCCACTCCGCTCCCAACTGGATCTTGCGGACCGCCAGCAGGGAAAGCATGTACGCGCGTGCTGCCGGCCTGGGCACCCTGGGAGTCACCGTCGGTATCCTAGTCGGAACTGCCCCCGTCGAGGCCCACCGGCGGTGTCGGCGAAGGACCGGGGAGGGTGGGGCCACCCCGGTAGCCGGTGGCCTCGGTGTAGTCGAGGCTGCGGACGAACGGTCTCCCCGAGAACTTGCCGCGATAGACGAACTGCTTGGGGTGGCTGCCCGTGAAGCCGGGGGCATAGGTGTTCTGGGCCTCCAGGAACTGGCGGCGGCCCTGGGCAAGCTTGGTCTTGGCCAGCGCAGGATCCACCGGAGTGGTGTCCAGGATCTGCTCCAGCTTCCCGTCGCGCTCGCGCCAGGCCCGCTCCCGGATGGTGAGGAACCCCTGCGGATCGAGGGAACGCTCGCTGTGCCACACGATCTCCCGTCCCGGCTCCAGCGCGTCGACGAAGGTGGCCTCGAAGCGGCCCTGGCCCTTCGGATCTCCGCTGGCGGTGGGGGAGGTGAAGAAGGCAGCGTCGGGCGCGAAGGTCCGCCGCTTGCCGCCGCAGAACACGGCCATCACGTTGTGGGCCGGGCGGGTCTCCGAGCGCAGCACCGTGGTGTAGGCGCTGCACCAGGAGCCGCCCTCGCTCATCGGTAGATCGGAGGAGACCTTGTGGACCCTCCCCACGGTCCAGGCTGCGTCCCGCAGCGGGGCCGGGAGCAGGTCGGCGGCCGGGAAGGGGGCGCCCGGCTGGAGCTTGGCCAGGGTCTGTTCCAGCGGATCGTTCCGGGAACAGCCGGGCAGCGCCAGCAGCAGGAACAGCGTGGCGAGGAGGACGCGGCTCATTGCTGCATGAACTGCTGGGCATCGAGGATCTGGATCGAGGCCGGATCCAGCGGCAGCGGGCGGGCGGAGATGATCTGGTCCTCCGCGAGCAGCTGGGCCGGCTTCTCGCTGGTGTAGGTCAGCGGGGTGGGCGGCTGGCGGGTGAGCAGCTCCTTGAGCTTCTCCGCGTCCTGCACCACGTACGCGTAGTTGAGCTTGTCCGCGGCGTAGTGACGGGAGAGCGCGGCGTGGACCTGATCGGGGGTCATCGTCTTGAGCGCGGCGCGGTAGGCCTCCAGGAAGTCGGGGGTGCCGTACAGCTTGGAGTCGATGGCGTAGCCCAGCCGGCGCTGGTCGGTCTGGCTCCAGAGGCGGGTGAAGCCGTCCAGGAACTGGCGGGTGACCTCGAAGCGCTCGGCGGGGATCCCGTCCTTGATCAGCGCGTCGAAGAAGTGGACCGCGCCGCGGGTGGCGAACATCGCCGTGTCCGGCTCCACCGGGCGCAGCCAGAGCGAGAAGTGCTGCTGCGAGCGGGCCACGTTGGTGGCGGGCAGGCTGGAGTATCCCTCCTGGTGGTGCATCTCTGCGTAGGCGTAGTCGCCGTAGTTGAGGCCGCGCAGCTCGCGCAGCTGGTTGAACAGCACCCCGTTGGACTGGCGGTGCTCGCCCAGGTAGCTCATGGCGAAGAACAGCAGGAAGAAGTCCGGATCGCCGCGGCGGACCGGGTAGCTGGAGCCCAGCGAGATTGCGGTGGAGAGGGTCTGCTTCTTGATCAGCAGCACCTGGCCATGGACGCCCGGGGCGGGCGGCAACTGGACCCTGGGCGCGCCGGTCTTGGGAAGCGCGGACAGCCGCTGCAGCACCTGCTGCTCCAGCGCCTCATCCACCGCGCCGGCCAGGCCGACGATCAGCCGATCCTGGGTGAACACCCGCTGCCACTGGGCGCGGACATCCTCCAGGGTGATTGCCTCCAGCCCGGCCACCGTGCCCACCGGATAGTGGCGGTAGGGGTGTCCGGCGTAGAGCACAGCGTCCAGCGCGGCCTTGCCGAGGCGTTCGTCGTCCTCGTTGCGCAGCCCGTTCTTCACCGCGTTGAGGTGATCCTGCCGGAGCCGTTCGAACTCCTTGGCGTCCAGCCGCGGGTGGAGCAGCACGTCGGTGAAGATCTCCAAGAACGCGTCCAGGTTGTCCCGGTGGATCCGGCCGGCGAAGACGGTCAGCTCCTTGTCGGTGCTCACCGAGAGGTCACCGGCGATGGGATACAGCGCCTGGAGCAGCTGCGCGGAGGTCAGCTTTTGGGTGCCGCCCTCCTCCAGGACCGATCCGGTGAGCGAGGTCAGGCCCTCCTTGCCGGCCGGGTCATCCACAGATCCTGCGCGGAACACCAACCGCAGGGAGACGATCGGCTTGTTGGGGACCGGCAGCCGCACCACCTCCAGCGGGGAGAGGGTGGGGAGCGGCCGCGAGGGGACCGGCTCGGCGGGAGCAGGAGCCCGGGGATCGCGCACCGGGGCAGGGGAAGGGGCCTCCACCACCGGCGCGGGTTCGGCCGGACGGGTGGCTTCGGTGGTGGTGGCGCAGCCGGCGGTCAGGGCCAGCGCGGTGAGGGTGCAGACCAGGGTCGAGCGGCGAATCACTTGTCACCTCCCTGCGCGGCAGGGGCCTTGGGCGTCAGGGACACCATGGTGCGGTTGCGGGCCTGCAGGTGCTTCTTCACGAAATCCACCAGGTCGGAGGGCTTCACCTTGGCCAGGTTCTGGAAGTGCTTCTCCATCGCCTGCGGAGAGCCGCCGACGCCGGTGTACCAGGACAACTGCACTGCCACGTCGGCGGGGGTCTCCAGCCCCATCAGGAAGGCGTAGCGCGCGTTGCTTTGGATCTCCTTGACCCGCTGCGCGTCCACCCGGCCCTTGGCCAGATCGTTGACCGCCTTGTTGAAGGCGTCCTGCACCGCGTCGCGGGCGGCCTCGGTCTTCATCACCGCCAGGATCGAGAACAGGTTCGGGTCGCGACGAAGGCCGCTCCACACCCCGACCTGCTCGGCCAGCCCCTTCTCCAGGACCAGGTCCTTGTAGACAGGGGAGGTCTGGCCCACCAGGTACTCACCCAGGATGTCGCGGACGGCCGAGTCCAGGTTGGAGGTGGAGAAGCCGGGCACATGCCACGCGTGCAGGTGGCGGGGCAGGGTGGGGGAGGGCCAGTCCAGGTGGGCCTCCTTCCAGGCGGTCTGCTTGGGTTCGACCGGGATCTTCACGTTGGCGGACCTGGACTTCCAGGACCCGTAGTGCTGGCGGATGGCGGCCATCACCTTCGCGTCGTCGAAGTCGCCGACGACGAAGATCGTCGCGTTGTCCGGGGTGTACCAGCGGCGGAAGAACTGCTTCGAGTACTCGTAGTACCCAGGCATCGCCTTGATGTCGTCGTAGAAGCCGAGCGTGGTGTGCTTGTAGGTGTGGGCGGAGAACGCGGTGTCCGCCAGCAGCTCGTCCAGCTTGCGCGACGGGTTGGCGGCGTTCTTGTGGTATTCGCCCAGGACCGCCTGCGCCTCGGTGCGGAAGGCCGGCTCGGCGTACTCCAGATTCTGGAAGCGGTCCGCCTCGATCTCGATCAAGTCCAGGAGCCGGTCGTTGGGACCAAAGGCGTTGTAGACGGTGATGTCCGGGGTGGTGAACGCGTTGTCCGCGAACCCGCCCTGGGAGATGAACTTCTCCCGCGCCGCGCCGGGGACCTTCTTGGTGCCCCGGAACATCATGTGTTCGAAGAAGTGGGCGAAGCCGGAGTGGCCGGGCTCGACCTCGTTGCGGGAGCCCACCCTCATCGACGTGTAATAGGCGACCAGGCCCGGCGAGTTGAACGGCACCCGGCAGACCTGGAGGCTGTTCTCCAGCCGGTCACAGGTCATCGGATAGGGGAAGAAGGCACCCTGCTGGTTCTGGGCGGGTGCGGCGCCGCCGGAGAGCAGCGCCAGCAGGAGGAGGAGTCTTCGCATTTCGGGGGTCCTCGAAGAGAGTCGAAGGTCGGAGGCCCAACTAGGCCGGGCCCGGGTGGCGAGGGAAGCGAAAACCAACCGCCTCCAGGGAAGGCAGCCAACCAGGCAGGGGAGCGGACATTCCCGAAGTGGGCTTCCGGCCCTCCGCGGGCATTGACCGGAGGCGGAAGGGGGTTAATGGTAGGGATGCTGTTGAAGTGTCGCTAAGGGGGCGACCAGGTTTCGACGGGGGCATAGAAACCCGAGACGCGTGCCGAGGGCGTTCAGCACCTCGTAAATCCGCTGGCAACAACACAAAAGCCAACGACAACGTTGAGCTCGCGCTCGCTGCCTAAACCCAGTTGAACGCGCGGTCTTCCTGCTCTCGACCCGTGGGGTGGGGTAAGGCCGTCATAATGCGGGGTGGTCAATCCGGTTGTCTGGAACTGGTGCGACGAGAGCTGACCCAGAACAGGTGCGCAGGGATCCCGCCCTCGGGAGCCCTGAACACCTAAAACAAATCGGGGGCTACGCACGTAGGGTCGAAGGGTGGAAGGCTTTCGGACGCGGGTTCGATTCCCGCCGCCTCCACAGAGAGAAGCCCGGCACCCAGCGATGGGTGTCGGGCTTTGTCGTATGCACTTGGGCGCAACTGGCAGGTCGCTTGGCCAGTCGCTATCTTCACCCACGATGGATCAGCAGCCCCAGACCGCCCTGCGCGAGAAGACCAGCCGCTCGTCGGACGAGGCCCGCCGCGCCCAGGTCGCGGCCGTGAAGGCGATGGCGCCTCTTGATCGGGTGGCGCTTGCGCTGAGTCTCGGGAAGCGGGACGCGCTGCTTCGCGAGAAGTTTCGGGTGGCGAAGTCCTTCGGCCTGTGACCGCACCGGTCAACGATCCCAGGGCGGTCATCCAACTCGCTGAGAAGATCGTGGGAATCCTCGCGCGCAAGGGGATCTCGACCGCGATGATCGGTGCAGCAGCGATGGCCGTCCACGGCTACGCACGGTCCACCGCCGACCTCGACCTCGGCACAGTCATCGACCCTACGCCGGCCCTCACCCGCCTCGCCGCCGAGTTGCGTGAACAGGGACTCGACGCATCCTACGAGCATCCAGACCGCGAGGATGCTCTTGGAGGTGTCGTCCGAGTCCTCTCGCCCGACGGCGCGATCGACGTCGTGAACTTCCTGAATCCCTACCGAAAGGGAATCGAGATGCTCGCTCGAGAAGCCCTGGAGAAGGCGCAGCCTGCAGCGGACGGCTCCCCCTTGAAGGTCGTTCCGCTCGCTCACCTCATCGGACTGAAGTTGTACGCGGGAGGGTCGAAGGCAGCCGCAGACGTCTCGGAACTCCTCAATGCCAACCCGGAGCTTCCGGTCGAGAACCTCCGTCGATTCCTCGAACCGCACGGACTCGCCGACGCGCTCGACCGGGTCCTGGCTCTTTCGGGGCACGAATAGGCCCGCGCCGAGTCCGATGAGCGCAGCCAATCCCACGATTGGAAGGACCGAGTGTCTGCATACATCGCGGAGGCCCCGGCTACTCCCCCCCGGTCTCCCAGGTGAGCTCCGCGATCCGGAAGTCGACGCGGCGGTTCGTTGCCCGACCTGCCTCGGTGCCGTTGTCCGCGACCGGCTGGTCTGGGCCAAAGCCCAGCGCCTGAAGACGCGAGGCGTCCACTCCCTTGCCGATGATGTAGTGACGAAGCGAGTCGGCCCGGGCCCGGGAGAGCTTGAGATTGTATTGCCGTCCGCCCCGGATGTCGGTGTGGCCTTCGATGATCAGGACCTTGATCTCCGGGTGCTCGAACAAGATGACAGCAACCTCGTCCAGCAGCGGGAAGGACCGGTCCGCAATCTCCGCGGAGGCGGTCTTGAAGTGAATCGTATCCGCCAGCTCGAGGCGGCCCAACCCGCGGTTCACCCGGACCTTCGGCGGCGCGGCTTCGACCATCGGAGGGACGGGCTCAGGTTCCACGGGCGCTGACACCACCGGCTCGGGGGGAGGTTCGACTACCGCCGGAGGTTCCTCCCTCGGTGCGGATGGCGCCGCTGACACCAGGGGCGGTGCAGGCTGAACGGGGGAAGCCGCTGCCGTCCGGCGCCCCAGTGGGACCTGCATGGACAGCAGGCCTCTCCAGTCCGGGGTCCCGTAGGAGCGGCCGACTCCCGCGCCCACCGCGGCCAGGACTTCGACCCCGAAGGGGGTCGCCTTCACCCCCAGCAGTGCCTCCAGGGGCGCGTGCAGTCGTCCTTGTCCGGCGTCCCCGAGCCGGCCGAAGACCTCGGCCCTGACGGCCAGGGGCCCCAGCACCGGGGTCTCTGCGTACAGGCTCCAGCCGAAGGTGTCGGCGATCCGCAGTCCGCCGAACTCCCGCGGTGCGCGATACAGGTAGCCGACGTTGCTCCCCAGGTGCCGTCCGCCCGAGAAGGCGGCTTCCACCGCCACCGAGGGGCCAATTCGCAAGTCTCCTCCGCGCAGGCCCGCCGGGTCTCCGGTGGGCAAGAAGAGGTCTAGCGCTCCGGCGACGACGAACTCGGCTCCGATTGCCTCCGAGCGGAGGGTCAACAGCTTCGCCTTGGGGACGATCCGGAGATCTCCGAATCCAACCGAGTGCACCACGGACGGCGCGATGCCCGCGGGCATCGCCTCTCCCGCCTGATGCACGACCACCGGAAGGTCCACGCCCAGTTCGAGGAAGTTCCAAAGGCCAACGGCTCCGAGCAGATGAAGCGTCGCCTGCCGCGAGACGGCTCCGGCCACCCGCTCATCCAGGCTGTTGTAGAGGATGAGTGGATTGCTCGCGTAGTTGAAGACGGCGTGGGCCCGCCATTCTCCCCGGGGGAGGACGGTCGGGCTGAGGCTGACGAATCCGCCCTCCGACGGGTTGGGATTGGGCCGCAGTTGCTGCAGTTCGAAGCCACTGACCGACTGTGCCAGCGCGCCGGACGAGAGCGCGAGGAGGCAGAGGGTGACCTTCTTCCACGTCATGGACCGGCTCATCGGGTCACCTTCCGGCCACCGAGGAGGAGGAGCAGCGCGAGCCACCAGACCCCGAGTCCTGCTCCTCCGGTCGCTCGATCCGTGGTGGTGCAGCCGAGCGTCACGCCGTTGCCTCCGAGGTAGAAGCCTTCCTCTCCGTCGGGGTCGACGAAGGTGATCAGGTCGGCGGCGCTGGGGTGCCACGCTCCGTCGATCTGCGTGCCGAGTCCGGTGACTCCGGGCTCGGTGCTCCGAACCTGCAACAGCGCCGTCCCATCGTCAGTGCCGCCGAAGTCATCGGTGGTCGTGAGATCGGCCACCGAGAGTTGCACCTGGGTGCTCCCCTCGGAACGAAGCGCAAGCGACCGCGCGAACCCCGGATTGCCGCAGGCGTCCAGCAGGGAGATGCGCACCTGGGAGGCCGCGTTGCCGTCGGCCAGCACCACCGCCGGCTCCGCGAGATAGGTAACGCCGCCCTCCGGAATGGCAGGACAGCTGAAGTCGAGGACGGCTCGGGTGGTCAGGGAGATCCCCCCCACCCGGAGCTCAGCGTTGTAGGGTCCGCTCCGCGAGCAGCGGTTGGAGCCGACCAGCACGGTGTAGATCGGCTCGCCGGTTGCCTCGTCCACACCTGCCTCGACGCCGCCCCCGACGAGGAAGGGAGGTGACTCCACCAGGGTGACTGCCTGCCCGGGGGCAAGCGCCGCGCCTTCGGTGTCCCGGGGGATCACTCTCACCCGCGCGAACTCTCCTTGCCCTGCGCAGGCCTGGAGGTTCCCGCCCTGGGGGAGGACCGTCACCGCTGAGTCGAGGCTCAGGCCGGCGCAGACGACGGTCACCGCAGGACGTTGGTCGAGCGTGACTGCATTGCCGGTGGCGATGATCAGCGAAGCGTCGGCCGGACACGCACCTGCAGGGGAGGAGAAGTTGGAGGTGTACGTCCCGTCTCCCTGGTCCTGCACCTCGGAGAGGACGCCGTGGCCGGCCTCCAGGGCGATCAGCTGACCCGGCCCCAGATCAAGCCCGCAGCTGTCTCGGGGAACGACTGTCACCTGCACCGAACCGCTGCCCGCGAAGACCTGGGTTCCGTTGCCGGTCACGCCGGAGGTGGTCGGATCCACCGGGCCCACCTGGAAGGTGACCTTGGAGACAGGCGTCCCAGGCTGCCCCGGGAGGTCCGTTGAGGACCAGGTCACGTCCAGCACGTCCGCCGCGTCGAGGCTCACCACCAACGTGGTCGCGCCTCCGGCGGGCATCCGTCCAGTCACCTGATGGCTGCCCTCCCGGACGGTGTCCAGCAAGCCCACCTGGACGATCCGGGGAGTGCCGGTATTGGCGGATGCGAGCAGGGTCACAGTCACCGGCTCCGTGGGGAGGGGGGTAACCGGGTTCTCGTCCGAATCGACCAACTGAACGCTGACCGTGGACTCGCCGCACGCATTCACCAGCGGTTCATTGACCGTCAGGCGCAGTCGGTGGGGCTGCCGGGCGAAGGTCGCCGTGACCGTGCAGTCCGCGGTCACCGCGGCGGTGGTGTAGACGTTGCCCGAAAGCGCGCCTCCGCAACCGGTGACGGCCTGGACCAAGTACCCCGCATCCGCGGTCACGGTGAAGGTCGTCGTCTCGCCGTGATCCACCAGCGCGCTGGTCGGAGAGAGGCTGCCGCCGCCGGTCACCGAGGTGCTGACGGTGTACTGGTTGAGCACAAACGTGGCGGACACGGTGCAGTCGGCGGTCACTGCCGCGGTGGTGTAGACGGTCCCCGCCAGCACGCCTCCGCAGCCGGTTACGCTCTGTACCAAGTAGCCGGAATTCGCTGTCACGCTGAACACCGCTGTGTCTCCGTGGTCCATGGTGGCGCCGGTCGGAGAGATGCTGCCGCCGCCGATCACCGAGGTGCTGACGGTGTACTGATTGAGCACGAACTCCGCCGTCACCAAGCAGTCGGCGGTCACCGCCGCGGTGGTGTAGACGCTGCCCATCAGGGCGCCTCCGCAGCCGGACACGCCCTGAACGGAGTAGCCCGCACCCGCGGTCACGGTGAAGGTCGCGGTGGCTCCGTGGTCCACGGTGGCGCTGGTCGGAGAGAGGCTGCCGCCGCCAGTGACCGAGGTGCTGACGGTGTACTGGTTGAGCGCGAACTCCGCGGTCACCGTGCAGTCGGCCGTCACCGCGGCGGTGGTGTAGACGGTGCCCACCAGGGCGCCTCCGCACCCGGACACGCTCTGCAGTGAGTAGCCAGCATCGGCGGTCACCGTAAAGGCGGCAGTGTCCCCATGGTCCACGGTGGCGCCGGTCGGAGAGAGGCCGCCGCCGCCAATCACCGAGGTGCTGACGGTGTACTGATTGAGCACGAACTCCGCGGTCACGGTGCAGTCGGCGGTCACCGCGGCGGTGGTGTAGACGCTGCCCACCAGGGCGCCTCCGCAGCCGGACACGCCCTGCAGTGAGTAGCCGGGGTCGGCCGTCACGGTGAACTGCGCGGTCTCTCCCTGCTCCACGACCGCGCTGGTCGGGGAGAGGCTACCGCCGCCGGTCACCGAGGTGCTGACGGTGAAGGAGGCGGCGGCGGTGGAGATGTAGCCGAAGCGGAGGGAGCCCGCAGCGCCGTCGGTCGCCGCCACCGAGATGGGCATCGAATAGGCGCTGTGCAGGATCAGGCCGCTCAACCGGGCGTCGTTCAGCCCGCCGGTGGGGATGGCCACCGACCAGCTTCCCGCGCCGAGGATCCGGCGGAAGTATCCGAAGCCGTCGGTCTCCAGCGCGTAAGGGGGGCTGCCAGAACCGTCATCCACGGTCAACGCGACCTGGCCGAGGCCGGTGTCGCTGCCATCGAGAACGCCGAGGGTGGGCTGATCCCGGTAGACGTAGCCCGCGGCCAGGAATGTCCCCGCGCCCAGCACGGTCACGTCCTCGTCGGTGGCTCCCAGCGGATCGAACGGCGTCACCCCCACCCCGATGGGGGCGGTCATCGCCAGCCCGTTGTCGTAGGTGCCGGTGCCGGTGGAGGCATCGATGTCGACCTGGAAGACCAGCTCCACCATTCCCTGGGCCGGCACCTCCAGCCCGGACCAGGTGGGCCACCCGTTCTCCACCGAGGTGGGCAGGGGCGCGCCCGAGGCGGGCCGGTAGCGAAAGCCGCTCGGCAGCAGATCGGTGACAGAGATTCCGGTCAGCGCCGTGCCAAGGGAGTTCTCCAGGGTGATGGTGTATTCGGCCACGCCTCCCGAAGGCCACACCGACACGTTGGGAGTGGTGGTGCGTTTCCTCGCGCTCAGGCCGCCGACCGCGGTGAGGACAGAGTCAAAGCAGCCTGGGGTGGCCGCCAGCGCGCAGGACCGGGAATCCGCAACCGTGGACTCCAGGGTTCCGGTGACGGTGGGGATCGCCACCAGTTGCAGCGAGGTGGCTGCCCCGGCGGCGACGGTTCCCGGGCTCCAGGTGACCACCCCGTTCGCGCCAACTGCGGGCGCCGCGACCGCCGCCGGCGAGGCCGCGACATAGAGCCACCCGGAGGGCAGGGTGCTGGAGACGGTCACCGTCTCGGCGGCGGCGTCTCCCTGGTTGGCGAAGCTCAGCGCGTAGGCGGCGCTGCGCCACAGCGGCGCTCCGGCCGCCGCGTTCACCGGGGCCCCGACCAAGACCTGCCTCCCGGTGATGCCGATCACCTGGGCCACGGTTCCGTTGACCAGGACGTAACCTCCGACCTCCAGCAGTTCGCTGCGGTCGACGGTGAGCGTCGTGGCATTCACCGCGTCCACCGCCAGCCGCGCGGACGGACCCGGCACGCTCGCCGGACCCGAGGTCTGCAGTTGCATCGCCGGCTCGGCGTTGGCGGTGGTCTCCACGGTGGAGGTGCGCAGCTGGGTGTTGCTGCCGGTCACGGCGGCGACGTTGGCCAGGGGGGTGGTGCCCGCGGGCAACGAGCCGTCCACCCGGACCCGGAAGCCCAGCGACCGGGACTGGCCGGAGGGCAGGTCGCCCAGCGAGAAGACGACCCGGTTGCCGACCGCATCATAGGTGCCGGCTCCGGCGGTGATCGTCTCGAAGCGCGTATGCGCGGGCAGCGGATCCCGCAGGACGACGCTGGTCGCGGTGGAGGAGCCCACGCTCTGGACCACCAGGGTGTAGTCGATCAGGTCTCCTGGACCGACCGTGGGAGGAGTTGCGGCGCTGCTCAGCGTCAGGTTCGCGGTGCCGTCCACCAGCACCGTCACGGTGTTGCTGGTGCATCCCTGCGGGAGGGGGCTGCCGGTGCAATAGGCCCCGTCGGAGGCCTGGGCGAAGGTGTCCACCGCCGTCAGTCCGCCGGGGAGTCCGGTCAGCGGGGTCTCCATCTGGAAGCCCAGGGTGGCCGCCGAGCCCACCGGGAGGCTGTTGAGGGTCCAGGCCAGCGTATTGCCGCTCACTGATCGGGCATTACCGCCGGTGATGCTTCCCGGGACGTAGTTGAACCAGGCAGTGACGGGCAGCGCGTCGGAGATGAGGAGGTTCGAGGCGGGCGCGGTGCCCACGTTCACCACCGAGAGGCTGTAGGTCACCCCCTGGCCAGGACCGACCTGTCCCCGGTTGGCGGAGGCAGTGATCAGCAAAGAGGGCGTCCCACCGCTCCCCGCCGACTGGACCGAGGTCGAGGCGGTGGCGGTCACCGCGGTGGTCTGGGTGCTGGAGAGGGTCGAGGTGTTCACCAGTGCCAGCCCCGGGGTGGGGGAGGCGGGTGAGTTGCCGCGCACGAACACCGTCCCGCTGGCCCCGGCGGCCAGGCTGCCCAGGGAGAAGAGGTGGCTGGGCGGGCTGCTGGCCGCGGCCGAGCAGGGCTGCCAGGTGGACCCATCGGTGGAGGACTCGCAGGAGGTCATCCCCGCCGCGAGGGCGTCCGTCAGCTCCACCGAGGTGGCGGAGGTGCCCCCCACGTTGGAGTAGTTCAGCCGGTAGGTGAGCTTCTCCACCGGCCCCGCGATGAACGCCTTGTCCACGCTGTTCGATAAGGAGAGCTGGGCCGGCGAGCTGGCGGCACAGAACGACGACCGCGACGCCTGGGAGACCGAGTCGTAGAAGAAGGTGATGTCGCGGGTGCCGCCCGGCTTGCGGAACTGGAACACCCAGCGCAGCTGGTGGCCGGCGGCCACGGCGGTGTTCGCCGGGACGACCACCGAGTACATGTACCAGGACTGTCCGTTGGAGATGGAGATCTCGGCGCTGGTGGCCAGGGTCGCGCCGGTGCTGGCGTTCTCCAGCACCACCCTGGTCGCCGCGCCTCCTTGGGTCGCTCCCAGGAAGAAGTCGATGGTGGTGGTCAACCCGGAGAGGGTCGCCGACTGGGTGAAAGGCTGCTCCTGAAGGAAGACGATCTGATCCGGGTGGCTGGAGGTCGGGCCGAAGGCCGTGCTCTGGATGTTGGCCACTGATGTCGAGTAGGCGGTGCTGGCGGTGGGAGCGATCAGCGAGGCTGGCCGTACTGTCGCCAGCAGGTTGTCCGGGCCGCGGCGGTAGTAATAGACGAAGTCGCAGTACTGCCCGGTCACACCCACCATCGACTCGGCCTGCGCCGAGCCCACGCCGCCGGAGCGGCTGAGGGTTGCGCGGTTCACGCCCGGGTTCGGATAGGTGAACGGCGCCGCGGCGGCGGTGGCGGTGAGTGTCACTGTGCCGGCGCTTCCAGCGGCGATCACCACCCCCGCTCCAGCCGTCCCATGAAAGGTGACTGTTCCCGCGGCTTGGGTGCAGGCGGTGAAGTGGGGGCTGCCGCTGACCGCACAGCTGGCGAAGGCGAAGCCGGTGGGGAGGGTGTCCACCAGCAGGCTTCCGCTGGACACCGCGGTGCCCTGGTTGGCGTAGCTGATCGTCCAGGTCACCGAGCCGCCCGGCGCGATGCGGGGAGCGCTGGCCGCCATCGCCAGGCTGAGGGCCGGCATTGGTTGGTCCACCGCAATGGTGCTGGTGGAGGTCCGTTCCAGCAAACTGCCGTCGGGAATGAAGGCGCGCAGCGTGGCCAGGTTGGAGAGGGAGGAGGCGGTGAAGGACGGTGCCACCGTCAGGGTGAGGGTCACGGTTCCGGAGGCCCCGGGGGCCAGCGATCCCAGCTGCCAGGTGACCAGGCCCGCGCTCAGCGCGCACCCGCTCCCTCCCGAACAGCCGACGAAGTTGAGGTTGGCCGCGAAGGGGTTGGTGAGGGTCGCTCCGGTGAGGGTCACCGCGGAGTCGTTGGTGTAACGCAGGGTGTACGTCACCTGGGTGGTCCCGTCCGGCGTCACCAGGTACCGGTCGGGGGTCTGGGTGAGCGAGGCCCGCGCGGCGAAGATCGTGAGCGGGACTGGATCGCTGCCGATGGCGCCCATGCTGGTGTTGGCGTTGGCCAGGGCATTGTAGCTGCCGGGAATGGCGCTGGCCGCGGCCCGGAACGAGAGGGTCCCGCTGCCACCTGGTCCGACCTGGACCCCGGGGCTGAGCGTCCAGGTGAGGGTGCCTGCGGAGACGGTGGGGTCGGCGCTCCCGAAGGGACCGGTGGTGCTTCCGGGGACGTAGGTGAAGCCCTCGGGGAGCCGCCCGATGAGGGTGGTCACCGTGAGCGACGCCGGGTTGCCGGCATTGCCCACCGTGATCGCCAGGCTCACCTGCTCGCCCGGTCCCAGCTCTCCGGGGACGGCGGTCAGGCCCAGGGTGGGCGCGATCCCGCAGGCGTTGATCGCCACGTCCACGCCGGTCCCCGCCACCTGGACTCCGGTGACCAGCGGGTTGCCGAACCAGTTCTCTCCCGCCTGCGGCGCCAGGGCCGGGGTATGGCCGGGGAAGTCCACCGCGTCGATCCGCCAGGCGCCGTCGATGTACACCCGCCCCAGGCCGTCGCTGGTGACATAGGAGAAGGTGCGGTTGTCCACGCCCGAGGGCACCATCCCGTCGTCGAGGAGGGTGTCCTCATCCACCGCCTGGACGCCGATCAGATAGCTGCCGCGGGGCAGGCCGCGGCTGTCCCAGCTGGCGCGCCACTCGTTGAGCTTGCCGGGCGCCAAGGTGGCGTCGGCCGCCCAGGTCCATTGGCTGCCGTCGTTAGAGACGCCGTCGCCGTCCGCGTCGTAATAGGACCAGAAGCTGGCCGCCTTGACCGAGGGCTTCACGATGCCCTGGGGATCGACCCAGAGGGCGTCCTGGATCTTCGCGGTCAGCGCGTAGGTCTCACTGCAGGTGGTGGGCGCGCTGGCGATCACCTCGCGGATGATCGGCTGGGCGTAGGCCTCGTCCTGGTCGAAGGAGATGAAGTCACCGAAGGCGCCCGGCGCGGCGGAGCCTGCGATCCAGGCGCGGCTGAGGGCGCAGTCTTTCTGGAAGGGGTTGTTGAGGCTGTTGGCGGTGCAGAACAGCATCGACAGGGGCGTGGAGCGGTCGACCTTCGGGCCGCCGTGGGCCGTCGCATCCAACAAGGCCACCGGGATCTGGTAGTCGATGAAGTACTCGGTGCAGGGGCGTTCGGAGACCCGCAGCGCGCGGGTGGTGCCGTAGTCCCAGACGGTCTCCGCCGAGCCGTTCGTCCAGTCCGGGATCGGGGTGGAACTGTTCTGGAAGTTGAGCAGCCGGCCGGTGCCTTCATCCACGAAGGCGGCGGGCACGTTTCCCAGCAGCTTGATGTTGTCCGGATCGGTCAGATAGTTGATCGATTGGGTGGGAAGCTTGCCGTAGATGCCGGACAGGGTGTCGACCGGCGCCGAGGGCGAGCCGGAGGAGCCGTTGATGTGCGCGGCCAGCGTCCGGTAGCCGCTGCCGTCCAGATTGAAGAGGACGGTCCACAGCGCGGAGCTCCAGGGCTCACCCGAGCCGAAGGCGCCGGCGGAGGGTCCGGTGGCGTAGGTGTGCGCGCTCTGGGACACGCGCCAGCGGAAGAGGATGACGTCCTTGGCCGGATCCACCGGATCCTTGTGCAGGTAGTAGTAGATGCTGGGCAGAGCCCGGTCCGTGCACGAGGAGGCGATGTTGACGTAGTTCTGCGGGGAGGTTCCTCCGTTGGAGGGGTCCTGCGTGCGCGGGTCGTTCAGGGAATGTTGAAAGCGGGTGTAGGGGCGCCACTGGCCGCAGGCGGTGCCACACTGGGCGGCCGTCGGTTCGGTCGGCCAGGGGACCGGAGGGTGGTGCACCGCGGGGCCCGTTCCGTTGCCCCAGAAGGGGGGAGCCCCGTCGTGGAGTCCCTGCGTCGAGCCCACCACCGGGTTGCCCTCTCCGGCGGAGCACGCCGAGATCACCAGCGCGCAGAGCGACACCGCGAGGGCCAGTGACCGGCTCCCAGCGCGGAGCACCCGTCGGCGAACCAGAGCGGAATGGAGGGGTAAAGAGGGATTCACGCTCGGTGCTGAATTTCCGTTTTTCATAGAAGGTGACTGTCGCGAAGCGTACAGAAGACACCCTCTCTTGGATATGCAGGACGCAATTATGCGCCCAGGATGGAACTTGCCCGCCCTCTCATTATGCGAGCGGCACGGAAGGTGCCTGCTCGGCGCGTCTTGCCACAGGTGGTAGCCCTCCACGCCGCGGTCAACGCGAGGTGAGGTGCCTCTCCATCCACTTCGCGCCGAAGTGGACCAGGTGGGCCGCGTCCAGAAGCTCGGCCTCAGCGTCTCCCACGCGCCCACAAAGCGCTGGCTGGGTCGCGAGGTACTCCTTCAGAATCTGGGCGAAGTAGTCGTCGCCGTCCCATGAAGCAATGCCCTCGGAGTCGTTCAAGCACTCGGTCCAGACGTGCCGGGGACCCTCCGAACCTTCAATCACGTAGTCCCAACGGGTGCGGCTCTTGACTGGCATGTTGGCGACGTACTCCGCGTAGTGCAGGGCGGTGACCGTGTCCGGCTGCGCTCCCAGCCGAAGGATGCGACCTCCCCACTCGCACAGCCGGTGCAGCGGCGAACCCGGTCCGTAGTAATCGTTCCAGGGCTGATCTCGCAGCAGCGCCTCGGCCTTCCGACCCCGCGCACCAAATCGACCACTCGGGTTTTGGGACACCAGGGTGCCCGGGCGACGACGGAAGGCCTCTGCCAGGTAGCCAACCTCCGGGAGAACAGGCGCATTGAGGAAGTCGAAGCACGGCGTGCCCGCGAGGAGTGCGGCGCGTTGCTCGACCGGCTTGAGGTTGATCCAGTCCATGGGGTAGTCCGTCCCCAGCACCATCAGCACCGTCCCCGCTTCGCCCACTGCCTCTTCGACGGCATTGAGGAGCAGGTCGCTCCCCTCGGAGACGCCCTGGCTGCGTGCCAGTCCGAGCTTGCGCAGCGAGGCGTGGAGCATCACCAGATCGCCGGGTCGAACACCCAGGGCGCGAAGGTCCTGTGTGAGGTTCGTCATTCCGCCCGGTCGCCTTCGGCCAGGGCCTTGGCTTGGACACACACCGGGTGGGTGGGAGGCAGCTCCACCCGGGCCTCGGTGAGCACCTGGGCTGCCAGCGCCCTCGCCTGGTCCCTTTGGCCCAGGTCCCATCTGGCCTCGGCGACCACCAACCGGCTCTCCAGGGTGACCGGGTGGCTCTTGCCGCGGGTGGAGATGAGGGTGGTCACCGCGGACTCCGCCAGCGGCAGCGCCTTGGCCGGCTGCTTTCGCAGCAGCAGGATCTGCGCCTTGCCCCGCTGGGCGTCGGAGACCGGGTCGAAGGTGCCGCTCATCTTCGCCCCAGAGTCCAGCACCTCCCCGAACCGCTTCCAGGCCAGGTCCAGCTTGCCCTCCTGCAACCTCAGCCGGCCCTGTTGCGCCAGGATCCCCAGGGACTCCGGTCCCCCTGGAAGCGTGGCCTCGGTCAACTGGAGGGCGGCGGCCAGGTGGGTCCGTGCGTCGTCGAAGCGCCGCTGCTCCACCGCCAACTTGCTGAGCCCCTCGTGGGCATTGGCTGCGTTGGGGCCGCGGTCGCCGCTGATTCCCAGCACCTCCTCGTAGAACGCCCGTGACTGCTCCACCTCCCCGCGATAGCCGGCCACCAGCGCGGAACCGACCAGTGCGTAGGCCAGGAAGGGATGCTTGGGCCCCAGCACCCGGCGCGTGATCTCCACCACCGCCGCGTACTTGCCCTGCGCTTCACCGAACCTGCCCAGGTTCTGCAGCGCCGAAGCGTGGTTGTAGCTGGTGCCCAGGGTGGTCATGTGCTCGGGCCCCAGCCGCTCCTTCGCCTCCTCCATTGCCCGGCGGTAGTACTCGGCCGCCTGGACGAAGTCGCCCTCGTTCCGGAGGATGTTCCCCCGCGAGTTGTTGACCAGCACGGCGGTGTTCGGGTCCTGGGCGCGCCTGTTGGCCGCCTCGGCGAAGCCGGCCCACTGCAGCGCCTCCTTGTTCTGGTGCAGACGCAAGACGTTGGCTGCCACCCGGACCGCGGCGAAGCCGCTCACCTCGTCGTGGCCGTCGCCAAGGGCCCGGGTGAAGGCGGAGATGTACCGGCGCTTCGCGCCGTCGTGGTCCCCCTCCTGGTACTGGACCACGCCCAACGCGGCCTCCGCCTCCGCGACCACCGGCGAATAGCCCGTCTTCTCCGCCGCCGTCAGCGCCGCGCGCGCCACCCCGCCCGACTCTTCGACCCGGCCCGCCACCGCGAGCAGGTTCGCCCGGGTGAGCTCACTGCGGACCCGCTCGACCTCAGTGGCCACCGCCGGATCCTCCGGCGGAGGAAGCCGGGCGGTCAGCGCGGCGAGATCCGAGCAGGTGTCCAGCCGGGGCAGATCGTCCAGCAGCTGCTTGGCCTTGCCCACCGTCACCGGATCGGCGCGGGCGAACAGCTCGGTTGCCGCGGACACCGCCTTGCGCCGTTGTTCCAGGCACGCCATCCGCAGGGTGAGCAGTTGGTCCGACTGTTCGCCCCGGACCCGGGTGGCCTCGCAGCTGTCCTGGTGCACCGCCACCCACTGGCGGGTGTACCCGTCCAGCACCTGCGCTGCGCGCGAGAAGCTGTCCTCGGCGAAGGGCAGCCCGGTGGCGGCGAAGGCGGCGTGGACCGCCTCACGGCGTGCCGTATCCCAGACGCCCACCAGCCGGTCCTCCGAACCGCTGCACAGCTGGGCCCGCGCCCGGGTCACTTGCACAGCGGTCACCAGCGCCAGGCCCAGGGCGGTCGCAACGCCCACGCCCACCAGGACCCGGTTGCGCCGCTGCGAGGGGTCATGCCCCAACGCCTTGGTGAGCTCGCGCATCGAAGCGAACCGGGCCTCGGGATCGGCGGCCAGCGCACGCAACAGGATCCGGTGGATCCAGGGTGGCACCTGGCTTCCGGCGGGCGGCGGACGGACCTCGCCGCGCTTGGCGTGCTCCAGCCACTGGCTTGCACGGGCGCCGGCAAAGGCGTGCTGGCCGTAGAGGGCTTCGTACAAGGCCAGCCCGAAGCTGAACTGGTCGGTGCGGTAGTCCGCCCGGCGCTTGTCGAACTGCTCGGGCGCCATGTACCGCGGGGTGCCCACCACCTGGCCCTCGCGGGTGATGGAGGCCCCCATCAGTGTGCCGCCAGCCAGCGTGCTGCTACCCAGCGTGCCTGCGCCCACCGTGCTGAAGCCGCCGGAGGCGGCCGGCGTCGCACCCACTGCCGGGCTCTGGCTATCGGCCGTCGTCGGAGACTGGATCCCCGGAGGGGTCGACACCGGAAGACCGGCCGGCGTGGGTTCGCCGGCGCCGCCCTCTGACGCCAGCCGCGCGATGCCGAAGTCGGTGACGCGTGCCCGGCCGTCCTGCCCGACCAGGACGTTGTCCGGCTTGAAGTCGCGGTGGATCAGCTTGGCATCGTGGGCGGCGGCCAGTCCCTCGCCGGCGGCGCGGAACACCTCCACCACCTGCTCCCAGGGGCGGCGCGGGGTGGTCTTGAGCCACTCGCGGATGTTGACGCCCTCCACCAGCTCCATCACCACGCAGACGCGCCTCTGGAGCACCACCACGTCGTGCACCGTCACCACGTTGGGGTGGGAGAGGCGGGCCATCGCCTGGGCCTCGCGGAGCAGCCGGGAGGCGGCGGGGGTTCCGCCCTCCTGTTCGTCCTGGTGCAGGACCTTGAGCGCGACCGCCCGGTCCAGCTCCTTGTCGTAGGCGCGGAAGACCACGCCCATCCCGCCCTTGCCCAGGGTGAGCAGGATCACGTACCGGCCCAGGTCCAGCCCCGGCTGCCAGTTCAGCTCTGGCGGAGCGTCTGCCTTCCAGTTTGGCGGACCCTCCAGCGCCCGGGTGTCGTTCTCGTCGGTGTCGCTGCGGTCGCCCCGAAGCAGCTGCGCATAGCACCGGGGGCAGCCGTCAACGTGCCGCTGGGTGCGGGCTGCCTCTTCGGAAGAGAGTTCGCCGCGAGAGAGTGCCCCAAGGTGGGCTTCGGTCAGGCAGGGGTGCAAAGCGCTCGCAGTGTGAGTGAGGCACTGCGGTGGATCAAGGCGTTGGAGGAGTCGGCCCCCCCCCGGCTGGCTCTTCGGTCCGAGGCTCAGCCGTTCCTGGGTGAGGTCTCCGACAGCAGCACGCGCGGCTCCTTGAAGCGGATCAGGGTCTTGGTCTGCTGGTCATCCTCGATGTCCAGGCACTCGACCTGCCCGGTGGAGGACTGGATCGCATACAGGTGGGCCGGTCGCAGGATCCGGTGATCCAGCCCGCCGTCCACCCCCAGATCGATCTCGATGGTGCCCGAGGCCGCTCCCCGTCCGACCGCGCTGATCGCCCGCAGCTGCGCGTTCCGGGTCAGGTACTGATCGCCGATCGAGGTCCCCGCCAGCTCGACCTCCACCGGGCTGTCCCGCTGCGCGGCCTCCACCTGGGACAGGTACGCCGTCCACTGCTCTTTGGGTATCTCCCGCGTCTCCGCCATGACTGCCTCCGCTCCGTTCCAGGAAATGTGGGACGCGAAGCTGCGCTGCGGAAGGGTCTTGGGGCCAACCAGCGCGGCAGGCCGGCGCCCGGACGGATGTCTGACGGAGGCGGCCCTTGACTTGTGCGCCAGCCTTCACCGACGCCAACTCCTCCCCCATGGCGCCGCAATCTCCGTACTCTCCGCCCCGATGCAGAGCCTCCTCGACGGGATCCATGCCTTCCAGGCGGAGTACTTCGCCTCGCACCGCGACCTGTTCACCCAGCTTGCCCAGAGCGGTCAGCGGCCCGAGACCCTGTTCATCACCTGTTCGGACTCGCGGGTGGTCCCCAACCTGATCACCAGCGCCGCCCCGGGTGAGCTGTTCATCGTCCGCAACATCGGGAACATCGTCCCCGCGCTGGATTTGGCGGGCGGCACCTCGGCGGCCATCGAGTACGCGGTGGAGGTCTTGAAGATCCAGAATGTGATCGTCTGCGGTCACACCCACTGCGGCGCGATGCAGGCGGTGCTGGCCCCCCAGAGCGTGGAGCATCTGCCGCGGGTCAAGCGCTGGCTACAGCAGGGGGACCGGCTGAGGACCATCGTCGGCGAACGCTACGCACACCTCAGTCCCGAGGAGCGGGTCACCGCGGCGGTGGAGGAGAACGTGCTGGTCCAGTTGGAAAACCTCAAGGCCTTCCCGTTCGTGGCCAGGCGGCTGGAGGAGGGCACCCTGCGGATGAACGGTTGGGTGTTCAAGATCGAGACCGGCGAGGTCTTCGACTACGACCCCAAGGTGGGCCAGTTCGTCCCGCTGGAGGGGCCGGTCGCCAAGTAGCTCAGTGCGCGTCCGTCCCCGGCCGGGTCCGCACGAACAGGTCGCGGGTCTGATCCCGGAGGTGTTCGGCGGCGGAGCGGTTTCCTCCTCGCAGCTCGATTGTGTTCGCCGAGGTCTGCTCGATGGAGATCCCCGGCAGGTGAGCGGACAGGTCGCCGCCTGGACTCCCCGGGCGGTGGCGAAGGCCAGATGGCAGCGCATCCGGTGCGTCAGCCCGTTGGTGTCCGCGCCCTCGCGCAGCCGCAGCCGGACCCCGCTGGGGAGTTCTTCCACCCTCTCCAACCAGCGGGTCAGCAGCGGACAGCCGGTGCGGGCCTCGACGCTGATCCCCTGACACTCCTGGTCCTCGAACGTCGCCAGGGCCTCGGCGGCCCGGGTGTGCTCGCTGGCGAAGTGCTCGTGGCGCTCGGCGGCCCACAGATGATCCACCGTCGGGTTGTGCTCCTCCAGTCGCGGGCGGCGGTCCACTCCCGCCACCTCCGGGGGGGATAGACCCAGTCCACCTGCCTGGCGTTGGGGTCGTACTGCAGCCGCTCCTGCTGGGCCTGGCGCTGGTGGGAGGCCGCCTCCGCCCGGTGGGCCTCGGTGGTCATCTCCTCCGGGCGCGTGTGCCCACAGGCCAGAAGCAACGCCGCCGCCAGGATCCTAGGGGGTTCTCATGGCTACACCTCTTCTACTTCGCTGGCCCCCGGGCATCGTCCCCGGGTCGCAGCCGTTTGGAATCAGGCGGGGATGCCGTGCGCCGGGGACAGCGGGACCGGCTGACCCGACCGCAGTTGGCCCCGGACCTGGAGTAGGCGGAAGACGTGGGCCGCCGCCAGGAAGCTGGTGGGGATGGTCAGGAACAGCCCCAGTCCCATCGGAATGGCGCCCAGGATGTTCAACCCCAGCAAGACCAGCGCGAAGAGCAGCAGGTCTCCTTTCACCCCGTCGGTCAGCCGGGCGCTCTCGCGAAAGGCCGCCATCGGGTCCAGCTTGCGGTCGGCGACCAGGAGGGTGGTCAGTCCATATCTGGCGCCCCAGTACAGGCCGGGGACGATCAGCAGCACCATCCCGAAGGCGACCAGCATCCCGTAGAGGAAGGACGCGATCAGGAACGGCACAAACTCGCCCAGCAGCGAGCCGGGGTGCTTGAGGTCCACCGACTGCCCGTCATGGAGGCGAAGCGCCGTGCGGATCCAGATCAGGGTGATCCCCACCTGCAGGACCTGCACCACCAACGCCAACAATGCGCGGGGCGCCGCGTTGGGGCCCTCGGAGGTGAGCGACGAATTCAGGGCCGCGAGGATCGCGCCCGCCAGACCGATCAGCAGCAGGGGCTTGAGGTTGGCCAGGGTGGTCTCCCAGCCGTAACGAACGGCCCCCCGGGTAGAGAAGGTCTCGTTCCTTGAACTGGGCATGGCGGCTACCTCCGAGTCGAAGGTATGCATCGGCCGCGCCCCCTCCATGGACCTTCCCAAACATCTTCGGTTGCTGCGCCCCTTCGCCCTGCTGGCGTTGGCCACCGGTCTGGCCGGAAGCACCCTGGGGTTCATCCTGCTGATCCAGGCGCAGTGGGCGAACGTGGGGGTGGGCTGGCCCTGGCGCCAGGTGCACGGGCAGCTTCAGGTCTTCGGATTCCTCATCCCCTTCGTCACCGGCTTTGCAATCTACCTGGTGCCCCGGGTCGCCGGAGGACAGCCGATCCGTCATCGCTGGCTGGCCAGGCTGGCGCTGGGAGGACAGGCAGTCGGGGTGGTGTGGGTGGCGCTGGCCTCCACGCTGGACCAGGGAGGGGGCTGGCCGCGCAGACTGGCGGCTGCTTCGGTGCTGGTGGGAACGCTGAGCGCGGCGCTGGCACTGCGCGGACCTGTCGCGGCGCACGCCCGGGCGGTGGGAGGGCGTTCGAAGGTCGGCTACCTGTGGCTGCTGGAGGGCGCGGTGGCGTTCCTGGCACTGGCCGGCGCCGCCGATGCCTGGGCCCTGTGGAGCTCTGGGCCGCACGGGTTGCTGCAGGAGGTCTGGGCGCAGGCTGCCTACCGGCTGGGGATCGAAGGGTTCGCAGTGGGGATGGCGCTGGCGATCGCGGCGCGGATGTTCACCGGCTTTCTGGGGCTGGCGCCGGGCAGCACCTACCCCGCGGAGCGGTCCGCGTATCGCCGCGCCCCGGGGAAGGTGTTCGGGTTCTGGATTGCCACACTGGGCTGGGCAGCGTCGGTGGTCGGCGCCGCGCTGGCGCTGGCGTTCTCCCTGGAGATCCTGGGCGCGCTGGCGGAGCTGCTGTTCTCCCTGTCGGTGCTCCACTTTGCGGTCCGGCTGGGGTTGGGGCGCTCCCAGGGAGCGTTGGCCATCGACCGGACGGTGGACCCGGTGTTCCCGTTGGGCGCCCGCGCGTCCCTGGCGCTCCTGACGGTGTCGGCGGTGATCGGCGCGGCTGGCGCGGTGGCGGAGCTGTGGGGAGCGTCGGTGCAGCCCATCTGGGGTGACGCTCGCCGCCACGCGCTGACCATCGGCTTTCTCCTGACGCTGATCGCGACCATGGCCGGGCGGCTGGCGCCGGGGTTCGCCGGGCGCAAGCCGTGGGCCCCCCGGCTGCGGGTGCTCGCCATCTTGTGCTTCTCCAGCGGTGGGCTGCTGCGCACCCTGGAGGGGGCGGCCGCCCAGTGGGACCTGCCGCGGTTGTTCCTGATCTCGGCGGCCTCCGGTGGATTGGCGCTGGTGGGGTTCTGCGCCCTGGTCGCCTCCCTGGGGGTGACCTTGCTGACCGCGCCCACCGCCCACTGAGGTTGGGTGTCAGGTTCCGCGTGTTTGCGGTTGTCCCCGGGATCCGAACTGATTGCTTCGCCTCCCAGCTCTGCTTAGTACCCATCCCGCCAGCTCGGGGCTCGCAGCTTTCTTCCCTCTTGAGGTCCTATGCCGTTGTTTCCACTCCCGCGAAGGGGGAGCACCGCGGGTCTGATGTTGGGCGCGTCGCTGCTGGTCTCCTGCAATGGGGACGCTCCGGCGGCGCAGCAGCAGGCGCCGGGCCCGATGCCGGTCACGGTGGTCACCCTGCGCGCGGCGCCAGTGACCCTGACCCGCGAGCTCCCCGGTCGCACCCGCGCCTTCCTGGTCGCCGAGGTCCGGCCGCAGGTGAACGGGATCATCAAGCGCCGGCTGTTTGACGAGGGCGGTCCGGTGAAGGCGGGGCAGGGGCTGTACCAGCTGGAGGACGCCACCTACCGCGCCGACCACGCCAGCGCCCAAGCCGCACTGCAGCACGCCCGGGCCACCCTGGCCTCGGCGTCCCAGGAGGCCAGGCGCACCGCGGAGCTGGTCCAGAAGGGCGCCGCCAGTCAGCAGGAGAATGAGCGGGCGATCACCACCTTCCGCCAGGCGGAGGCGCAGGTGAACGTGGCAGAGGCGGCGCTGCAGCGGGCCACGGTGATGCTGGGCTACGCGCGGATCGCCGCTCCGATCAGCGGACAGATCGGGATGTCTTCGGTCACCCAGGGCGCGTTGGTTACCGCCAATCAACCCACCGCGCTGGCGCTGGTCCAGCAGCTGGACCCGCTGTACGTGGACCTCACCCAGTCCAGCGGCGAGCTGCTGCAGCTGCGCCGGGAGCTGGCCGCCGGCACCCTGGAGCGCAAGGAGGGCACACCGGTCACCCTGCTGCTGGAGGACGGCACCGTCTACCCGCACCAGGGCCAGCTGACCTTCGCGGATGTCACCGTGGATCCGGGCACCGGCAGCGTCGCCCTGCGGGTGGTGGTCCCCAACCCGGAGCGGATGCTGTTGCCCGGAATGTACGTGCGGGCCCGGCTGGATCGGGGCATCCGCCAGGACGGCCTCTTGGTGCCGCAGCAGGGGATCACCCGCGATCCCAAGGGCAACGCCACCGTGATGGTGGTGGGCAAGGACGGCAAGGTGGAGGTGCGGGAGGTGAAGACCGGGGGGACGGTGGGCGACCAGTGGCTGGTGGACAGCGGGCTGGTGGCCGGAGACCGGGTGATCGTGGAGGGGCTGCAGAAGATCGGCCCCGGCGCCCCGGTGCAGGCAAGTGAAGCCGGCGCCACCGATGGGGGCTCGCCGGCCCCGCCCCCGAGGTAGCCGAGAGCCCGCCATGTCCAGGTTCTTTATCGACCGTCCGATCTTCGCCTGGGTGCTGGCGATCATCCTGATGATCGCCGGAGGGCTCTCGCTCCTCCAGCTGCCCATCTCCCAATACCCGGTGATCGCCCCTCCCACCGTGACCGTCAGCGGGGTCTATCCCGGCGCGTCGGCCAAGGTGGTGGAGGACTCGGTGACCCAGATCATCGAGCAGAGCATGAAGGGCCTGGACGGGCTTTTGTACATGTCCGCCACCAGCGAGTCGAACGGCGCCTCCGCGGTCACCCTGACCTTCCAGAACGGCACCGACCCGGACATTGCCCAGGTGCAGGTGCAGAACAAGGTGCAGCTGGCCATCCCGTCCTTGCCGCAGGTGGTGCAGCAACAGGGGCTGCAGGTGACCAAGGCGGACACCGGCTTCTTGATGGTGATCGGCCTCTACTCCGAAGACGGGAGCATGAACGGCAACGACCTGAGCGACTACATCGCCACCAACCTGGTGGATCCGATCGCCCGGGTGGCGGGGGTGGGCAACACCCGGGTGTTCGGCAGCAAGTACGCGATGCGGATCTGGCTGGACCCCAACAAGCTGGAGACCTACCGGCTGAGCCCCACCGAGGTGATCGCCGCCCTGCGGGCGCAGAACCAGCAGGTGGCGGTGGGGCAGCTGGGCGGAACCCCGGCGGTCGCCGGCCAGCAGCTCAACGCCAGCATCACTGCCCAGGGACGGCTGGAGACCCCGGACCAGTTCCGGAAGATCCTGATCCGCAGCAACCCGGATGGCTCGGCGCTGACCCTGGGAGAGCTGGCCCGGGTGGAGCTGGGCGCGGAGAGCTACGGGTTCATCAGCCACTACAACGGCAAGCCCTCCTCCGGGATCGCGGTCTCCGCGGCCACCGGCGCCAACGCGCTGGCCACCGCCCAGGCGGTGGTGGCGCGGCTGGAGGAGCTGCGGCCCACCTTTCCCCCGGGAGTGAAGGCGGCGGTGACCTTCGACACCACCCCCTTCGTGCGGGTGGCGATCGAGGGGGTGGTGATCACCCTGCTGGAGGCGGTGGCCCTGGTGTTCCTGGTGATGTTCCTGTTCTTGCAGAACTTCCGGGCCACCCTGATCCCCACCATCGCGGTGCCGGTGGTGCTGCTGGGCACCTTCGCCGCGCTGGCTGCCTTCGGCTACTCGATCAACATGCTGACCATGTTCGCGATGGTGCTGGCGATCGGCCTGCTGGTGGACGACGCGATCGTGGTGGTGGAGAACGTGGAGCGGGTGATGAGCGAGGAGGGGCTCTCCCCCAGGGCGGCCACCCGCAAGTCGATGGACCAGATCACCGGCGCCCTGGTGGGGATCGGCCTGGTGCTCTCGGCGGTGTTCGTGCCGATGGCGTTCTTGAGCGGCGCCACCGGGGTGATCTACCGGCAGTTCTCGGTGACGATCGTGGTGGCGATGGCGCTGTCGGTGGCGGTGGCGATCATCCTCACCCCCGCGCTGTGCGCCACCCTGCTCAAGCCGATCCCCCAGGGTCACCACCTCAAGGAGAGGGGCTTCTTCGGCTGGTTCAACCGCAGCTTCGAGGTGGGCAGCGGGAAGTACCAGGGGGCGGTGCGGAGGATCCTCACCCGCCGCAAGCGCTTCCTGGGGGTGTTCGCGCTGTTGGTGGGGGTGATGGGCTTTCTGTTCCTGCGCCTGCCCAGCTCGTTCCTCCCATCGGAGGATCAGGGGTTCTTGTACGCCATCATCCAGACCCCGGTGGGCGCCACCCAGGAGCGGACCATGAAGGTGGTGGAGCAGGTGGAACGCCACTTCCTGGCCGAGCAGGCGGTGGAGTCGTTGTTCACCGTCCAGGGCTTCAGCTTCGGCGGCAGCGGACAGAACAACGCCATCGCCTTCATCAATCTCAAGGATTGGTCCCAGCGGAAGGGCCCCGAGCTGGCGGTGACCGCGGTGGCCGGCCGGGCGATGGGGGCGCTGAGCCAGATCAAGGACGCGCTGGCCTTTGCCTTCCCGCCGCCGGCGCTGCCCGAGCTGGGACGGTCGGCTGGGTTCGTGTTCTTCCTCAAGGACAACCAGGGGCTGGGCCACCCACAACTGATCGCCGCCCGCAACCAGTTCCTGGGGGCGGCCAGCCAGAGCCCGCTGCTGCGGAACGTACGGCCCAACGGGCAGGACGACACCCCGCAGCTGCAGATCGAAGTGGATGCGGCCAAGGCGGGGGCGCTGGGGCTGTCACTGGGGGAGATCAACTCCACCCTCTCGGTGGCCTGGGGCGGGCAGTACGTGGACGACTTCATCGACCGGGGCCGGGTCAAGCGGGTGTTCGTGCAGGCCGACGCGCCGTACCGGATGGTGCCCGAGGACTTCAATCGCTGGTCGGTGCGCAACGCCCAGGGGCAGATGGTGCCGTTCTCCACCTTCGCCTCTTCCCGCTGGACCTTCGGGTCGCCGCGGCTGGAGCGGTACAACGGCGTCCCGGCGATGGAGATCAACGGGGAGGCGGCGCCGGGGGTGAGCTCCGGGGCCGCGATGGCGGAGGTGGAGCGGCTGGTGGGCGGGCTCCCGGCTGGGGTGGGGCTGGAGTGGACCGGCCAGTCCTTCCAGGAGCGTTCTTCGGGTGCGCAGACCCCGCTGCTCTACACCCTCTCCTTGCTGATCGTGTTCCTGTGCCTGGCGGCGCTGTACGAGAGCTGGACCATCCCCACCGCGGTGCTGCTGGTGGCCCCGCTGGGGATCCTGGGGACGGTGGCGGCGACCTTTCTGCGGGGGATGGACCGGGACGTCTACTTCCAGGTGGCGATGCTGACCACGGTGGGGCTTGCCAGCAAGAACGCGATCCTGATCGTGGAGTTCGCCAAGGAGAATCTGGAGAAGGGGATGGAGCTGTTCGAGGCCACCCTGACCGCGGTGCGGGTGCGGCTGCGGCCGATCATGATGACCTCGCTGGCCTTCGGGCTGGGGGTGCTGCCGCTGGCCTTCGCCTCGGGCGCCGGGTCCGGGGCCCAGCGGGCGATCGGCACCGGGGTGCTGGGCGGAATGGTGGTGGGCACCCTGCTGGGGATCTTCTTCGTCCCCCTGTTCTTCGTGGTGGTGCAGCGGCTGTTCGGCCAACGCACCCCTGACGCACAACGACAATAAAGGGGACAGGCTACATTTCCGACGCAGCGCGTCCGAAATGTAGCCTGTCCCCTTTTCTGATTCAGCGCTTGGGCGTCCCCAGGCCGGCGGAGCCCAGCAGCTGCTCCAGGTTGGTCAGGTCGGCGGGGAGCAGGACCTGGGTCTCCGGCTTGGCCAGGTGCTGCAGCTGGTTGAGGTACTGGTCCACCAACTGGACCCGCAGGGCCTCCTCGCCTCCGCTCAGGGCGGCGGCGTCGGCGATCTTCTCCAGCGAGGCGGCGGTGGCCCCGGCGATGGCGCGGATCTCCGCGGCGTGGCCCTCGGCCTCGTTGATCCGCCGCTGCATCTCGCCCTCCGAGCGGTTGATCAGCTCCATCTTCTGACCCTCGGAGCGGTTGATCCGGCTCTGCTTCTCACCCTCCGAGCGGGCCACCACCGCGCGGCGCTCGCGCTCCGCGGTCACCTGCTGCTCCATCGCGTTGCGGACCGTCTCCGGGGTGGAGATGCCCTTGATCTCGTAGCGGTGGACCGTGATGCCCCAGGACTGGCCGGCCTCGGTGAGCACAGCCACCACCTTGGCGGAGATCACGTCCCGCTCCTGGAAGGTCTTGTCCAGGTCCAGGGTGCCAATCACCGACCGGGTGGTGGTCTGGGCCAGCTGGATGGCGGCGAAGCGGTAGTCGGTGACCCCGTAGGAGGCCTTCACCGGATCCACCACCGAGACGTACATCACCCCGTCCACCTCCACCTGGACGTTGTCCAGGGTGAAGCACACTTGGGGCGGGACATCCAGGGTCTGCTCGCGCAGGTCCTGGACGTAGGAGACCTTGTCCAGGAACGGGAACAGTGCGTGGAAGCCCGGGCCCAGGGTGGCGCGGTAGCGGCCCAGGCGCTCCACCACGTACGCCTTCTTGGTGGGGACCATCCGCAGGGACTGGAAAAAATTGAAGCCCAGGACCAGCAGCAGCAGGCCCCACACCGCGGAGTTGAAGAGATTGATGGGATCCATGGTTCGTTTCCTCTACGGCTTGCGCAGCGCGGGGGTACGGGGATCGGCCACGGTCGTGCCGACCCGGTTCAGGCCTTCGAAGAAGCCCTTGACTCCGGCCACCTCGGAGGGGACCACCGAGACCCGGGAGGTGCGCAACACCGATCCCAATTGGGCGATGAACTGCTCGACGATGCGGGTCTTCACCGCGGCCTGCCCTCCGGGACGCTGGATGGCGGCGGCCACCCGCTCCACCCCCCAGGCGGTGGCCTCTGCCACCAGGGTGATCTCCCTGGCCCGGCCGGTGGACTCGTTGATCCGGCGCTGGCGCTCGCCCTCGGAGAGGTTGATCGCCTCGGTGCGCTCGCCCTCGGAGAGGTTGATCCGCGCCTCCTTCTCCGCGGTGGCCAGGGTGATCTTGGCCCGCTTGTTCCGCTCGGCCTCCATCTCCTTCTCCAGGGTGTCCACCACGTGGCGGGAAGGGGAGATGTTCCGGATCTCGTAGCGCATCACCTTGATGCCCCACGGGTCCGAGGCCTTGTCGATCTCCCGGACGATGTTCTCATTGACCACGTCGCGCTCGGAGAAGGTCTGGTCCAGCACCAGCTTGCCGATCTCGGCGCGCATGGTGGTCTGGGCCAGGTTCACGCTGGCCCGGCGGTAGTTCTCGATCCCGTAGCTGGCCTTCTCCGGGTCCATCACCTTCAGGTAGACGATCCCGTCCACCTCCACCTGGATGTTGTCCCGGGTGACACAGCTCTGGGGGGGGATGTCCAGGACCTGCTCGCGGATCTCCTGGCGGTAGGAGATCCGATCCACGAACGGGATCAGGAAGTGGAGCCCGGGGCGGAGCACGCCGGCGAACTTGCCCAGGCGTTCCTTGACGCAGGCCTCGCGCATCGGGACCACCTTGAACATCTTCCAGAAGGTGAACAGGGTCAGCAGGGCTGCGACCGTCACTGCGGTGAACATGGCTATCCGCTCTCTTCTGCTAGGGGTTCAACTGCGGGGGGACCAGCGGTTCGACGATCCACACCAGATTTTCGCGGTCCACGATCCGGACCTCTTCGCCGACCAGCGCCTCCCCCTGGACGGTGCGCGCCGGCCAGGAGGTCCCGTGGAAGAAGATCCGCCCGGTCCGGCTGACGCCTACCGGCTCGGTGACCCGGACCACGGACCCGAAGGCATCCGCGTCTTCGTCGGTGGAGTGCACGCTGTGCTCGGCGTTGAACAAGCCCAGGCGCCGGGCACCCCACACCGCGGCAGTCAGCAGCAGCGCCGCGGCTCCTCCCAGGATGATCAACGCTTCGGTGCCCACAGCAGGGATAAAGCACCCTGGGCGCGGGGGGACAACCGTGGTCCCTACTTCTTCTTGAGGTGGCTCCGCGCGTGGCGACCCGGCTCCTGGCCCGGCGGGCGGGTGGAAATGCCGTGCCCCGGCTGCGGCGGCCCCGGATCGCGCTGCTTGGCCTCGGCGCTGCTCTGGTAGGCCTGGAAGACCTTGGAGTCGCGGGGGATGGGCGCGCGGGGGATGGGGCCGCGGATCACCTTCTCGATCGCCGCCAGCAGCTCCGCGTCGTCTGGGGCGGCGAAGGTGGAGGCGCGGCCGGAGGCCTGGGCGCGGGCGGTGCGTCCCACCCGGTGCACGTAGTCCTCTGGATCGTGCGGGAGGTCGTAGTTCACCACGTGGCCGATCTCCGCCACGTCAATCCCGCGGGCGGCCACGTCGGTGGCCACCAGCACCCGGTAGCGGCCTTCCCGAAAGCCCTCCAGGGCGTGGCGGCGCTGGCCCTGCGAGCGATCCGCGTGCAGCCGCTCCACCTTGTGGCCCTGCTTGGCCAGGGTCATGGCCAGCTTGTCCACCTTGCGCTTGGTGCGGGTGAACACCAGGGTGCTGGAGGTGTCGTCGGCCAGCAGCGCCAGCAACAGGCCGGTCTTCTCTCCCTGAGAGACCTCGTACAGACGCTGATCGGCGCGCTCGGCGGTGGTCCCGCTGGGGGTGACCTCGACTCGCACCGCATCCTTGAGGTGCTTCTTGGCGAACCGGGCCACCTCTTCGGCCATGGTGGCGGAGAAGAGCAGGGTCTGCCGCTGGGCAGGGACGTGCTTGAGGATGCGGGTCAGCTGCGGCTGGAAGCCCATGTCCAGCATCCGGTCCGCCTCGTCCAGGACCAGCACCTCCAGTTGGTCCAGCACGATCGACCCCTGATCCAGGTGGTCCACCAGCCGGCCGGGGGTGGCGATCACGAACTGGGCGCCGGCTTCCAGGGCTTCGATCTGCGGACCCATCTGGATGCCGCCGATCAGGGTGGCGATCCGCAGGTCGCGGGTGGCGCCGAACATCCCCACCTGCTTGGCGATCTGCACCGCCAGCTCGCGGGTGGGGGAGAGGACCAGGGCGCGCACCCCGCCCTCCAGCCCCAGCCGCTGCAGGATGGGGAGCACGAAGGCGGCGGTCTTGCCGGTGCCGGTGGCGGCGCAGCCGATCACGTCCTTGCCCGCCAGGGTGAGCGGGATTGCGCCCACCTGGATCGGGGTGGGGTGCTGGTAGCCGGCGCGCTCTACGGCCTTGAGGGACTGCGGAGAGAGGCCCAGCGAGGAGAAGGGCGGAGTTTCGGTTTCGGTAGCCACGGGCGGCGCAGTGTATGGCCGATGGCGCCCAGGGGCTCAGGCGAGTTTGGAGGTGGGGCCGACCTGGGGCTCAAAGACGTCGCGCTGTTCTCGACTTCTGCTTTGATGCCCGGCCGTGAGCAATCCCCGGTCGTCCGGTGCGCAGCGTGGTGAGCGGTGGTTGGCAGTGGCGCTGCTGGTCGGGCTGCTGGGGCTGACCCTCCTGCGGTACTCACCGCCGGCGCCGCTGCCCCTGGACGCCCCGGCCGCGGAGTTCTCCGCGGCGCGGGCCCAGGAACAACTGGCCGCGCTGATGGGTGAGGGGACCCCGCATCCCACCGGAAGCGACGAGGCGGAGCGGGTCCGACAGGTCATCCTCGGGCGGCTTGTGCAGCTGGGGTACGCGCCGCAAGTGCAGGCCCGCTGGGTGTGCAGCTCGATCTACTCCTGCGCCGAGGTGCAGAACATCCTGGCCGTGCGCGAGGGCACCCAGCCCGGCGCGCCGGCGGTGATGATCTCCTCCCACTACGACTCGGTGGCCGCCGGTCCGGGGGCCAGTGACGACGGGGTGGGGGTGGCCGCTACCCTGGAGATCGCCCGGGCACTGGCGGCACAGCCTCCGCTGAGCCATCCGGTCTGGTTCTTCATCAACGACGGCGAGGAGGGCGGGCTCAAGGGCGCGGAGGCGCTGGTGGCCGATCCCCGGGTGCTGGATTCGGTGGGCGCGGTGGTGAACATGGAGGCCCGGGGCTCGGGCGGCCCCAGCCTGATGTTCGAGACCAGCGACCACAACGCTCCGATGATCGCGATCTACGCCCGGCAGGTCACGCGCCCGGTGACCAACTCGCTCTACTACACGATCTACAAGCTGCTCCCGAACGACACTGATCTCACCGTCTACAAGCGCGTGGGCCTGCGGGGGCTGAACTTCGCCTACGTGGGCAACGAGGTGCACTACCACACGCCGCTGGACGACTTCGCGCACGCGGACCCGGGCAGCATCCAGCACCAGGGGCAGAATGCGCTGCAGATGGTGCTCGGCCTGGCCTCCGCGCCACTGCCCGATGGCACCGTGGACGCGGTGTTCTTCGACCTGCTCTCGCTGCGCACCTTCCACTTCTCACCCACCGCCATCCGGGTGCTGGCGGTATTGGCGCTGCTGCTGGTCGGAGGTGCGCTGTGGATGGCCCGCAGAAGGGAGCTCTTGGCGCCGCCGGATCTGGCCTGGGGGCTGTTGGCCTTCTGGGCAGCGGTGCTGGGGACCGTGGCGCTGGCGGCGTTGACCCATGCGGTGCTGCACACCCTGGGCGGGTTCGAGTACTTCTTTCTGGCCTATCCAATGTTCGCGCGAGTGGCCTTTGCGGCGCTGGCGGTGTCGGTGGGAATCGGTTTGGCCGGGGCGCTGCACTGGCGAAGTGGCCGGTCGGGGCTGTGGGGAGGGACCTATCTGAGCTTCGGCCTGGTGGGCGTGCTCCTGGCGTTCCTGTCCCCGGGCCTGAGCTATCCGTTCGTTCTGCCGGCGCTGGTGGCGGGGCTGGCTGGCCTGCCGGTCTTCTGGGGGCGGAGGGACGGGGTGTGGCTGTGGGCGCCGGGGTTTCTGGTCGCCGCCACCCTGTGGCTGCCGGTCGGGTGGTTGCTCTACGACGGGATCGGGATCTTCGGGTTGGGCGCGGGAGCGGTGGTGCTGCAGTGGGTGCTGGCGCCGCTGATGCCGGTGTGGACCCCGCGGGCGATCAGCCGGCGCTGGTCCGCGGTGGCGGCCGGGGTGTGGCTGGTGGCCGGAGTGGGGGCGATCGCCGCCCCGGACTTCACGCCTCAGCACCCGCAGAAGCTCAATCTCGAATACCAACTGCACGTCGATGCGAACGAGGTGGCCTCCGCTCAGTGGGCGGCCACTCCGATGACCGGGCCGATGCCCGCCGCGGTGGCGGAGGCCGCGGACTTCTCTTCGCAGGCGCGCCAGCCGCTGCGGTGGCCGATCCTTCTGCCGGCCTTCGTGGCCCCGGCGCCCGTCCTCCCGGTGGCGCCGCCCCGCTTTGACCTGCTGGAGGTGAAGGCCAGCGGGGACCGCCTGCGGGTCCGCGGCCGGCTCTCCTCCCCCCGAGGGGCCCATGAGGCGGGGGTGGTGGTGCCGGAGGATCGGCTGCTGTCCCTGGAGATGAACGGCAGCGTCGCGCCCGCCCAGCGCTTCAAGAACCTGGTGCGCAAGCTGCTGGCCTCAGACGGCTGGATCAACCTGGCCTCCCACACCACCGGGCAGGAGGGGGTGGAGGTGACCTTTGAACTTCGCGGCACCGAGCCGGCCACCGTCTACCTGTGGGACTCCACTCCAAAGCTTCCCCCCGAGGGTCAGCCTCTGCTCCAGGCCCGGCCTCCGAACGCGATCCGCTATCAGGCCGGGGACCGGCTGTTGGTCACCCGAGAGCTGCGGCTGACGCCCTAGAAGCATGGTGTCGTTCAAGGCGCTGCGGTGCTGAGGCGGAGGCTGAGCCTCGGTATTTGCGAGGTGTCAGAGCGAGACTTCCTCCTTTTTACTCGGAGGGGGAGGACGTAGTCAAGCGGGTCGCCGGAGCCATTCTCCGGCTCTTGGGAGCATCAATGAGCCTCGACCTTCGACGTGCACTTGCCTTGACCGCGCTGCTTGGCCTCACCGGCGCCTGCGATCGGCAGACCCCCGCCGAGAAGGTGAAGGCCGTGAAGAACGACGTGGTCCGAGGTGCCACCGAGGGGGTTCACCGGGTTCAGGAGGCGGTCTGCCTGGAGGGAGACATCGAATGCTTCGCCCAGAGGGCGAAGAACCGGACCAACGAAGCCGCAGCCGCGGTTGCGGACACCGTCTCCGAGGTGAAGGACAAGGTCGACGGTCCCTGATAGGCGACCCCCAAGGAGGTTTGGCGGATCTCCTGGGGACAGCGCCGTCGGACTTGCGCGGCTCTCCGCCTCAGCGTGCCAGCCGCCGGACCTGGTCCAAGGTCCGGGCGATGGCAATGCCCGATAGCTGCACCGGCGTGCCCAGCTGCAGAACACGGCAGCTTTGTCCGGCCGGGGCGTCGCGAGACTCGCGGCCACCCCGGCCGCCTGCTTTCTACGGCACTATGGCCACGCTCGGATCGACCACCGCCTTCCAGGACACGAAAATGGCGGTCGGCACCTGATGAGGGAGGACTAGATCCGCTCCATCACACGGCGCATTTTGGCGTCCACCTCGCCGGCGATGGGGGCGATGGCGGGGTTCTCCACCAGCTTGAACATCATGTCCGGGCGGACCGCCTGCACATAGGTGGCGCCGTCCTCGCCTTCAAAGACGTCCACGTTGCAGGGCAGGAACACGCCGATGCCGGGATCGGCGTTGAGCGCCTGATTGGCCAGCCCCGGGTTGCAGGCGCCCAGGATCAGGTACGGCTTACGGTCCACGTCCAGCTTCTTCTTCAAGGTGGCCTGGACGTCGATCTCGGTCAGCACTCCGAAGCCCTCGGTGGAGAGGGCGGCGCGGACCCGGGTGACGACGTCTGGGAGCGGCGCCTCGAAGCGACGGGTGTGGGCGTAGTGACGATCGTACATGGCTACCTCTCCAAATGCGGGGTGGGGGACTCCACGGCGCGGGCCGGCTCCAAAGCCGCCTCCAGCTTCTGCCGAAGCGCGACCATGTCCAGGGCCCTCAGTTCCTGGACCAGCGAGTCCAGCGCCGCCGCCGGCAGCATCCCGGGTTGGGCGAACACCAGGATCCCGTCCTTGAAGGCCATCAGGGTGGGGATGGAGCGGATCTCGAAGTCTGCAGCCAGCTGCTGCTGCTGTTCGGTGTTCACCTTTCCGAACACCACGTCCGGGTGCTTGGCCGAGGCGGCCTCGAAGATCGGCGAGAACAACCGGCAGGGCGCACACCACGACGCCCAGAAATCCAGCAGCACGATCCCCTGCTGGACCGTCCCCTCGAAGTTTGCCTCGGTGATCTCTCTTGCCGCCATCGGTGCCTCCCTTTCAGACAGTTGGAGCCACCTGGGAAGGTTGGGGATTCAGCGGTTCGTTTGAGGAAGCGAGGCTTCCAGCGCTTGCCTGACTGCCGCGCGGATGGGCGCCGGCACCTCGTCCCCCGGGATGCGCTTGCATAGGGAGACCGTCCGCTTGAGCGATTCGCAGGCGGCCTCGCAATTCTTGCAGCGGGCGAGGTGGGCCTCGATCTGGGCGCAGGTCGCCTTTTCGATGTCCTCCGCGGCGAAGTCCGCCAGCTCGGCGGAGAGGGCCTTGCACTCAATTGAGGTCCCTCCCGGCTCCAGCAGGGCGGAGAGGTTCTGCCGCAATTCCGCGCGGGCGCGGTGGAGGCGGGTCTTGAGGTTGGCCACCGGGATCCCCTGCACCGTGGCCGCCTCTTCGGCGGTCAGCCCCTCCACATCGCGCAGGATCAGCGCCTCCCGGTGGTTGGGCGGCAGGGCCATGATCGCCAGCTCCAGCACCTCGCCGATCTGGCGCGCCTGCGCGAGATCCTCGGGGTTGGCGGTGGAGCTGGCCACCTGCTGCGCCTCGTGGCTGTCCAGGGAGTCCAGCCCGTCTGGCTCATCCACCTTCTTGCGCCGGGTCTTGCCGCAGAAGCTGCGGGCGATCTGGTACAGCCAGGTGGAGAGCTGGGCGTCGCCGCGGAAGTCTCGCAGGGTCTTGAAGGCGGTGAGCAGGGTCTGCTGCAGCACGTCCTTGGCCGCGTCCTCCGAACCGCACATCCGCAGGCCGAACCGGTAGATGCTCTTCTCGTGCTGGGTGAGCAGGGCGTCCATTGCCTTGGCGTCTCCGCGGCGGGCCAGGTCAATCAGGGACTGCTCGGCGGACTGGATGCGGGTGGCCATGGGTTTCACTTAAGGCGTCCGGGGGGCTTGCGCACGGGTTTGAATCCTTCGCGGGGACGCCAGGCTCCGACATCGGACAGGAGGCTTGGGATGAAGAAGACGCTGGTGGTTTCGGGAGTGGTCGCGGTGCTGTTGGTGGTGGGCGCTTGCCGGGTCCATTCCCAGGCGACGACCTCGGAGCAGGCCCACCGCTGGGTGGACGATGGCGCGCTGTTGCTGGATGTCCGCACCCCGGAGGAGTTCGCCGCCGGGCACGTGGAAGGCGCGGTGAACATCCCGGTCCAGACCCTGGCGGAGCGGATTGCCGAAGTCGGTCCCCAGGAACGTCCGGTGGTCCTCTACTGTCGAAGCGGCGCTCGCAGCGCCAGGGCCACGGCGATGCTCAAGGAAGCCGGATACCAGCAACTGCTGGACCTGGGGCCGATGTCCGCCTGGTGAGGGGGGCCTACCGGTGGCGCACGGTGAAGGTGGGCTGAGCGGCGATGGCCTTCTTCACCGAGCAGCCCTCCACCACCTTGAGCACCGCGTCCCGGTACTTCTCCGGGAAGGTGGCCGGGAGATGGATCTCCAGATCCACCGAGGCCAACGCCCCGTCTTCGGCGTAGGTGACCCGCTGGACCAGCTCGATCTCCTCGGTGGGGATCTTCCGGTTGGCGCAGAAGCCCTGGATGAAGATCCCCGCGCAGGTCCCGATCGAGGCCAGGAACAGCTCGAACGGGGAGGGCGCAGTGTCCTCACCGCCATTGTTGGTGGGCTGGTCGGTGTGGACGGTGTGCCCGCGGACCTGGGCGTCGATCCGGCGGCCGCCGGGCAGTCGGATGGTGATCGGTTCTGAGGCGCTCATTGAAGTCTCCTGATGGGTGGAGCCAGAGGTCGGGAAAAAGGATTCATTCCGCCCCGGAGGCATACTGCGCCCCCCCGCCAACCTGGGAGCGAAGGATGCGTTGGACCGTCGTTGCGACCCTGTGCTTGATCACCGGCTGCGCCAGTTCCACCGGCGCGCGAATCCTGGCGCCCGATGATCCGCGCCTCAAGGAGCTGGCCTTCCTCTCCGGTTCATGGAGTTCGTTCCACGACGGGCTGTCCTTCGACGAGCACTGGGCGCCCCCCGCGGGCGGGACGATGCTGGGGGTCTCCCGGGTGGTGAAGGGAGACCAAACCGTCTTCCACGAGTTCGTGCTGATCGAGCACACCGCGGAGGGAGTCTTCTTCCGCGTCCGGACCGCCTCCGCGGAGGAGACGGTGAGCTTCCGTCGGATCGGCGATGCTCGCCCTGGGGTAGTGACCTTCGAGAACCCGGCCCACGATTTCCCGACCCGGATCAGCTACTGGCCGGAGGGCGAGACCACGCTGCGCGCGCGGATCGAGGGCATGCGGGAGGGAAAGCCCGCCTCGGAGGAGTTCCTGTTCCACCGGAGCGTGATCGAGGGTCCGGAACCCCAGCCGTCGTCATTGCCCTGACGCACGACGCCAGAAATGTAGCCTGTTCCCTTTATTGACGCAGCGGGTCAGCTGGCCTGGGCGAGGGGAGCCGGGGGGGCGGCGGAGGGGACCAGGATGTCCAGGACCTCGGCGTGGAAGCCGTCTCCGGAGACGAAGGCCACCCGCAGCTCCTCCAGATCGCGGGCGGGGATCTCGATCCCGGTCACCGCGCAGGCCTCTGCCACCAGCCGCTTCTCCCGCGAGGTCAGCCGGCCGTCGATCACCGCGGCCACGCTCAGCAGTCGCAGCACGGCGCGCTGGGCCTCCACCGGGAGTCGGGGCAACAACTCCAAGAAGCGCTGGGGTGAGTCCACCTCCAGGTGGCTCCCGGGGGGGACTCCGGCGCTGACCGCCAGCAGCAGTTCGTGCAGGTTGGGGTGCAGGTCCTGGGTGCGCACGATCGAGCTGGCCACCGCGCGGATCATCGCCTCCCGGATCGGTCCGTTCGCGGGGGCGTCTCGCAGCAGCTCCGCCGCCGCCTCTTGCACCGCGGAGGGGCCCAGGGCGCGGATGCGGGACTCGCGCACCACGTACCAGGTGACCACCGCGTTCCACAGCGCGGTCACCGGCACCGCCAGGAACGGCAGCAGGAACGGCAGGTACATGGCCATCCGCACCGCGGAGCGGGTCACCACCCGGCGGATCAGCACCTTGAGCAGGAAGGTGGTCAGCGCGATCTTGCCCTTGTAGAGCAGGGCGATCAGCGCCAGCCGCACCCGCGAGGACTCCCGGCGGGGATCCACGCCCAGCACCGGGTTGGGCGGGGTGGGCAGCTCCAGGGCGGCGCGGGCCATGGCCACCGCGATCCCTTCCCCCTCCACTGTCCGCAGCGGCAGCCCGGCGGCGGCCGCCATCCGGTGCACCGACTTGAGGGCGTCCCAGTAGAGGTAGACGATCTCGAAGATGGAGGCGACCAGGGTCGCTCCCAGCACGATCCCCCAGTAGACCAGCAGGGTGTTGAACGCGGCTCCGGCGGCGGCGGGGAAGGCCTGGTCGGCGTACACCTCCGCCGCGCCGGAGACCACGCTGGACAGCGCGCCGGCCAGGGCGGACTTGGCGATGGCCGAGCGCTCGATCCGGCGCATCTGCCCGCGCTCTTCGGCGTCCAGGATATGGACCCGGGTGTCGCGCCGGAGCTCGGCGCCGGAGGAGAGCTTGTCGAAGTAGCCCAGCGCGAAGCGCTCGAGCAGCGGTCGTTTGGCCATCGGCGTGGCAGCAGTTCTATCACGACCGCCCTCGGCCTAGACTCCGGGGGTGACTGGGCTCGCGCTTGAACTCCGGTACTGCTGGAGGGCACGGTGCCCACGCTCAGTCCTCGTCCGCCAGGGAGAACGCGGGCGGGGCGTCCGCGCGGGGCATCAGGTACTTCTCGGGGGGCGCGGTCATCAGGTCCACGGTGGGATCGATCATGAACGCATACGGCCGGCCGTTGAGCGCCACCGAGCTGTAGGCGCGGATCTGGATCGGGCGGCCCAGGTCCCGGGTCATCTTCTCACCGAGGTGGCGGGCGAACTGGACGATCATGTGGGGCCGGGTGGACATCTTCTGCAGCTGCCGGCGGGTGAGGTGGCGCTCCAACTCCAGCTCCACGCCCTGGCCGCTGCCTCCGTCCACCGCGAACAGCCGCAGGTCTCCGTCCTTGTTCCGCAGCTTCATGTGCCAGGAGAAGTTGTGGCCCTGCTCGGTCCAGTTCGCGTCCCCCGGATAGAGCCAGTGGCGCAGCGGCACCAGCGCCTGCACGGTGAACCACAGCAGCAGCGCTGAAGTGACCGCGCGCTGGACGCTGGGGGCCGGAGGACTTGAGGAGGCAAGGACCGGGGCGGGAACCGGATGCCCGAACCACAGCCGTTTCGCCTTGCCGATCACCCACCTGGGCCAGGAGGGTGGATAGAAGAGCGGGGTCGCCGCCAGCATCAGCCAGGGGAAGATCCCGATCTGGAACATGTGCATGTTGGTGAGGTGGAACCCCACCACCGCCAGGGTGGCCGGCAGCCGGGTCCTTCGCCACAGCAACAGCGGTACGATCAGCAGATCAAAGAGGGCGCCAAAGAAGGCGAACAGCTGGCTGAACCCGACCTGTTCCGCCAGCGGGCGGGTCACGCTCCAGCCGGCCAGGAAGCTGGCCCCGGGGGCGCCGCTGAGCCAGTCCGGCTCCAGCTTGGCCAAGCCTCCGAAGAGGTAGACCAGCGCCAGCTGGCACTGGATCAGCAGCAGGGTCCAGCGGGAGGCGGTCTGCGCGCGCGGGGCCAGTCCCCACCGGGCGTCCAGCGCCCACAGGCGGCCCCCGGGGATGAACACCATCAGGAAGGCCAGCAGGCAGACCAGGTAGAGGTGGTTGAGGTACTGGGTCTCGTCGATCAGGAAGACGTAGCTGATCCCCAGGGCGAAGGCGGCCGCGGCGAAGCGGTAGAACAGCCCCACCGCCATCAGCGCCGCGGCCACGGCCAGCAACCCGAAGTGCCAGTACATCCCGCTCCCCGGCCAGGGCTGGACCCAGGAGAAGCCGGGGTAGGTGAAGTGGTAGGTGGGCTGGATGTAGTAGCGCGAGATCCAGCCGTACGAGACGTACCGTCCCACCTCCCACACCATCAGCACGCCAAAGGCGAACCGGAACACCGCCAGCGAGGCGAGCTCCACGGGCTGGAAGAGACGCTTCACCAGACGGAGTTGACCACGGGGCCGCCCCACCGAACCAGCGGCGGTGGCTTCCACCTGGCGGCTTGCGTCCCCCGGGGCTTCGGCCTACGCCCAGGGCCGCTCAGGAGGGCGGATGAAGATCGCGGTGTTCGGTGGTTCGAGGGGAACTGGGAAGCGGGTGCTGCAGCAGGCCCTGTCGGCGGGGCACCAGGTCACGGTGTTCGCCCGCAATCCGGCGGTGATCGAGCCCCACGAACAGGTGGAGGTGATCAAGGGCGATGTCAGCGAACCCTCGGAGGTGGAGCAGGCGGTGAAGGGCCAGGAGGCGGTGATCTTCTGCGTCGGCCCCACCTCCCGGAGGGAGTCCACGCCGGTGTGTACCGTCGGGATCCGCCACGTGATCGCGGCGATGAAGCAGCACGGGGTGCGGCGGCTGGTGTTCCTCAGCGCCTGGGGCGCGGGGGACAGCCGCGCCACCACCCCCTGGCTCTTCCAGAAGATGCTGGATCTGGTGGTGGGCGCGCCGATGCGGGACAAGACCTCGGCGGAAGAGGTGGTCCAGCACAGCGGGCTGGACTGGGTGATCGTCCGGCCTGGCGGGTTGACCGACAAGCCCGGCCGCCGTCAGTGGCGGGCGGTGGTGGGCACCAGCGGCAAGCGCCCCAGCAGCATGGTCTCCCGCGAGGATGTCGCCGGCTTCCTGCTCACCCAGCTCACCGACTCGACCTACCTGCGTCAGGCGCCGGTGATTGGCTACTAGCAGTAGGTCAGCAGCAGGCGCAGCCGGCCGGCGTCGTCCGTTCCCAGGGCCTGGGGGCTCAGCTGCTCTTCCAGGGTCTCCAGCAGCCCGTGGGTGCTTCCCAGCCGGCGGGAGACGATCTGCAGGGTGTCGATCAGCGCCTGGGTGAAGTCTGCCTCCTGCTCCGGGCTGGGCCTCTTCGCCGGGAGGGCCAGCGCCGCCGGGTGGGCGTTGAGGAGGATCCGGACCGCCGCCAGCTCCAGGGAGAGGCCGAACAGGTGCGCGGAGAGCGAGCGGGACTGGGTGAACCACACCCGCCGCCACTCGTTCTGGAGGTGACGGCGCAGCGCGCCTTCCAGCGACGGGCCCACCTTGGCCTGTAGCTCCCGGTCGCGCTGCTGGAAGACGCTCGCCAGAGCGGAGAACAGCGCCTCGTCGGAGCCGGTGGGCAGAGCCTGGTGGTAGGTGGCCAAAGAGGCATCCAGCAGCCGCGTGAACCGCCGCGAGCCTCCGTCCCGCAAGTTCATCAACAGGCTGAACAGGATCTGTGCGCCCAGGGTCCGGTCACTCTCTGAGGCCTGTCCCAGCCAGCGGGTGGCGGGAGCACCTGCGGACCTGCCCAGGAACCTCTTCGAGGCGGCGGACCAGGCCTGGGGATCCACACCCGGACTGCCTCGATGAAAGGTCTCCTCCACCGCGGCGGAGAAGCGGCCCAGCACCGCCAACCGTTGGCGGACCGGACCGGGAGCGTCCAGCACCCGCTCTCCCAGTCGCAGCACCTGATCGCGGCGCTGGCTGTAGGCGGTGGGGGGAGGGCGGGGGCCGGGTTCGGGGATGCGGGCCGCGGCGTCCGCGGGCACCTCACCCACCACCAGCGCGTCGGGATCGGTGACCAGGCTGCGGGCGATCTCCGGGCAGCCGGCGGTGGCGCGCAGCTCCACGTGGTCCGCCAGATAGGAGAGGGTCCGCGGGTAGAGCGCGCAGGCATCCGGGACGCCGGCCTGCCCGCGGCGCTTGATCAGCGAACAGAGCCGGTCCGCGTCCAGGAAGCTGCAGGCCTCCCCCTGCTTGAGCGAGGCCACCGCTCCCTCCCCGTCGTCCTCCGGGTGAATCGCCTGTTGGCGTCGCGCACGCAGCGACCGCGAGCTGCCGATCGCCGAGTCCACCCGCGCCAGATCGGAGGAATCCAGCAGGACAGTGAACCCGGCGCAGCAGGTGTCTGGACAGGCCTCCCCCAGGCACCGGAACTGGGAGAGGTACCGCGGTGCCTTGAGTGAAGGAGCCATGAACGCGAAGGGCCCCGGACGGGAGGTCTGGAGCCCTTCAAACCTTCTCAGAATGTGGCCGGCCTGGCACCCGCGAAGACGCGCTCGCTGGCCGGGTAGGCAGGGAGGTCAAGCCTGGGCGCCGCCCGGCGGGCCGGCCTGCAGCGGGCTGCTGGCGCTGGACGGAGGGGGCGGGGCGCCCAGGCTGGCCATCTGCTTGGCGAACGCGTCGGTGGCCTGCTTCATCTCGCGCGGGGAGAGGTTCTTGGTCCGGGTGGCGATGCTCCAGTAGTTGCCGTAGGGGTCCTGCACCTCGCCGACCCGGTCTCCCCAGAACATGTCGGCCACCGGCATCGACGGCTTTCCGCCCGCCGCCACCGCCCGGTTGAACAGCGCGTCACAGTCCTTCACGTAGATCATGAAGCCGGTGGGGGAGGGATGGGCCAGGGTGGAGGGGCCGCGTCCACCGGTCATCGCGTCGTTGATGTACAGCACCGAGTCGCCGATCTGGAACTCGGCGTGCCAGATCCTCCCGTCGGGGCCAAGGGTGCGGCTCTTCTCCCTGGCGCCCAGCGCGCGCTTGTAGAACTCCAGGGCGCCGGCCGCGTCGCTCACCACCAGGTTGGGGGTCACCGTGCCCAGGCCCTTGGGCACGGGGGACACCCGGCGGGAGACGGTCTTCGCCTTCACCTTGGCCCGCGCGGCGCCGGCCTTGGACTTGAGCTTCTGGGTGACCTTCTTCAACACCTTCTTGGCAGCCATGTGCTTCCCCCTCTGGATCGCTCCAGATCTTGCGCGTTGGAGGCGCGTATCCGGGCACCGAAGGCGCGGACGCGTCAAGAGGGTCTGCCGGGATCGTCCACATGGAAACCACGGGCGGCGCTCCAGCGCAGTCGCGCCGCCTTCTCCGCCCGCTTGCGCGACAGCTCCACGCCGATCGCGGCCAGCTCCAGGGCGTTGGCCACCGCCAGCACGCTGCCCTGGCCGCAGAAGGGATCGATGATCGTCCGGGTGGGAGTGTGGTCGCGCACGTACCGACAGGCGGCGACGCAGGCCTCCGCTCCCATCGCCCGCGCCCAGGTCATCTCCCCCAGCGCGGAGAGGACATCCGGGGTTGATCGCCCCGCATCCGCGCGCAGCCCCCGGGAGAAGGCCAGCAGATGCGCGTAGGCCGGCCGCCCGAAGGTGGTGGTGCCCGGCGGCGCCCGGCAGACGATCTTGTGCCACAGCAGCTGGGCTCCGGCCTCCTCCGCGCCACGGCTGACCAGGTAACCCTTGTCCACCCAGACCCCGTCCCTCTTGATGTCGGTCTGGAAGAAGATCGCCACCCCGTCCTCGGGGGTGAGGGTCACGATCCGCTCGGCCGTCCCGCGGAACCAGCGCTTCCAATCCACCAGGCTGGTGTTTCCCAGCTCCGAGACATCCGGCAGGGAGGTGATGAACGAGCACCCGGGCTGGACGGCGGCGGCCGCCAGCCAGGTGTTGGCGTCTTCACAGAGGATGGTTCGCGCAGCGCCAGTCACCTCGGCTTCCTACCGCGCGAGCGGTCCCTTCCTCATTCCCAATTTCTGAGACATCGGGAGCCCGTATTAAAACGACTTCCGCGACAACTTTTAACGAGCAGCCAGGAATATAGAGCACCCATGGCCATCCGAAACGATCCCAACCTCACCCCCGCGCTTGGCACCCCCGCTCCGACGTCCACCTCGGGTGAAAGCCGGCCGCAGGATGGGGCGAAGCTGCCGCGGACCGGGGAGGGGGCCAGGGCGCTGGCCTCGGGCGCCCGCTTCGAGCTGTGGGGCCAGGATGCCGGCGGCGGCGCCAAGCTGGAGGCCCGCAAGCTGGACAGCGACCGGATCGAAGTCGCGCTGGATGGATCGAAGAAGGGGGACAAGAAGGTCTTCGTCCTGGATCTGAAGAACCCCTCCGCGCAGCGCGCCTTCGAGGACCTGGTCCGCTTCCGCGCCACCAAGGCGGAGCTGATGGCGACCACCCCCAAGACCACCGGGGTGGTGGAGGGGGGCGCCCCCAACGTGGTGGCCCCTCAGCCCCCGGCCGCGAACAAGGTGAAGGTCTCCGGCGGGGCCAACCAGCAGACCACCACCGACGAGGCGGGCACAAAGGAGCGCGCCCGCACCCTCTCCGGATCGATTGGCTCGGACGGCGGATCGCAGCTGAAGGTGACCGGGAAGCAGACCACCCAGACAGGCGCAGGTGGCCGCAGCGACACCCTCTCCCTGGGGGCGGACGGCAAGCTGCAGGCCAGCAAGACCTCCGGGGAGACCACCTTCCAGGGCACGGTGGCGGGCACCGGCAGCTACAGCCACACCACCCTGAAGGATCCGAACGGGGTGAAGCTGGGGACGGTGACCGACAAGAACGGCTCGCTCACCGTCGGGGGCTCGGTGAAGGACACCACCGGTCCGGACCAGTTCTCTGCCTCCGCCTCGCACCAGATCAGCGGGGGGATCAAGCAGGAGACCTCGGCGGCCGGAAAGACCACCACCCACTCTCACGGATCGCAGACCCAGGTCGCGGTCAGCGGTCAGACCCAGCAGGGGGAGGTGGTGGCCTCCGCCCAGGCCGGGGGCGAGCGCTCAAATCAGGTGGTGCAGATCCGCGATGCGAAGGGCGGGGTGTTCACCACCACCACCCAGACCCAGGCGGGCAGCCTCTCCGGAGGAGTCAAGGACCAGGCCGGCCCCGACGGCTTCCGGGCCAACGCCGGCCTCGAGCAGTCCAAGACCACCGTCACCACCCAGGGACCGGACGGCCAGACGGTGAACACCACCACCAACGGCAAGGGGACGCTGGGCGGCGGGGTGAACCGCGGCGGGACCCAGGTGGGCGTAGATCTGGTCCGGCAGTGGCAGGAGGTCTCCGGGCGCGACGGGAACGGCCTGCGCACCCAGACCGGCAAGCTGACCCACGAGCTGGAGCTGACCACCGCCTTCAAGGGCGAGCGGAAGGTGGGCTTCGAGCGGGACACAGCCAAGGAGTACGCGCTGACCCTGCCGTCCACCTCAACCGGAAACCCGGCGCTGCCCACCACCGCCGGCACCGCGCTGGCGCTGCCTGAGGGCGCGACCTTCTCCCTCAAGTCCACCGGCAAGATGGCGATCGCCGGAGAGGCGGACGGCTTCTCGGCTGGCATCTCCGGGGCGCGGGCGGTGGAGATCAAGATTGCCCGCGGCTCCGGCGCCATCGTGAACGCGGTGGTGGACTTCACCGGCAAGTCGCAGAACTCGCAGGGCTTCGACCGGACGTTTGGTGACGAGAAGGGCGTGGCGGTGACGGTGGGCGTCTCGCGCAGCGCCGACAAGATCGAGAACCGGGTGGACCAGTTCCAGCTGGACCTGGGCAAGCCGGCCCACCAGGCGGCCTACGACGCGCTGCTGCGCGGGAACCTGGCCCCGGCCCAGGCGCTGTCCACCAGCACAACGGTGCAGGATGGCCGCACCACCGAGCTGAAGGGCAAGCTGGGGATCGCCTACGACCAGTTGGGCGCCAGCGTCGAGCTCTTCCGCCGCGACGCCGGCCCCAACGATCCGGCGATCCAGGGAGACCCGGTCCGCAAGGCGGCCACCGAGGCCCTGCAGGCCCAGGGGAAGGACGTGCGCTGGATCGAGAAGGGAGGCGCCTACGAGCTGGGCGGCGGGCACTCCGGATCGATCGGCACCGGGATCGGCGTCAGCTACGGCTTTGAGGCCAAGAAGGCGCTGGAGTGGCGGTCGATGGGGCCGCGCGCGGACGGCCAGGGCGGAGCGCCCGGGCTGGCGATGACCGCCCAGGACGCCCAGGCGATGGCCACCGGCTCCGAGTTCCAGCTGCGGGGCACCGCCAATATCAGCGGCAAGGCCGGGGTGCTGGCTGGCTGGCAGGCCGGGGTCCCCGGCGTGAAGGTCACCGCCGGGGTGGGCTTCGAGGTGCAGCGGGGCAAGCAGGTGGAGATGAACGTCCAGGTGAAGAAGCTGGACGCCTCCACCGTGCAGGTCCGGCTGGACGAGCTGGAGAAGACCGAGAAGGGCCGGGAGTTCGCGGCCAAGCTGGGTGCGGAGATCAACGGCGCCGAGCTGGCGGCGGCGGGCGGTTCGATCCTGGCGGTGCTGGCCAAGAAGCCGGAGCTGGCCGCCAAGCTGGCGGACACCAAGAAGGCGCTGTCCGCGGAGTTCGCGATAGGCTCTTCGAAGTCCAACTCCGAGGGAAAGGGGCTGACCTTCACCCTGGATCTGTCCAGGCCGGAGGCCAAGGCGGCCTACGAGAAGCTGGTGCGGGGCAACCCGGACGCGGCGATTCAGCTGGCGGCCAGGGACACCTCCGGGGTGGCGCTGCGCCAGTCCTCGGTGACCACCACCCGCGAGAGCGAGAAGCACCTCAACGCGCGGATCGGCAACACCGAACTCTACACGTCCAGCAACGTGCGCAAGGACAGCATGGTGGAGGTGGTGGTGGAGGGCCGCGGCGAGCGGCTGGACTCCTCCATCGCCGAGCGAAAGCAGAGCAGCATCTGGGGTCGCAACCGCCAGGTGGGGGTGGAGGCGGTCTCGGTGCGGACCCCGGAGGCCCCCAACGGGACCAAGTACTACCGGGTGGGTTACCAGGAGAAGGATCGCTTCACCTCCGCGGGCGAGCTGCAGTCGCGGCGCGAGTTGGCGGCCTCGCTGGGCGCGGTCCCGGCCAGGCCGGAGGTGCTGGACCCCAGCCAGAAGGAGGGCCGAGGGGTGGTGGGCTTCATCACCGGGGCGCGCAACGACTACGGCAAGCTCCAGACCGACATCGAGGTGTTCATCACCGACGCGGGGATCGCCACGCTGCGCGGTGCCGGCAGGGATCAGGCCCTGACCTCCTACGGGCAGGTGGTGGCGGACAAGAATGGCGGGCAGGTCCCGAAGTGGGCGGACGCGCACTACGGCCCGTGGTCGCGCAACGTGCTGGACACCTACCGCAACGCCAAGGACACCGGCACCCGCGACGCCTACCGCAAGGCGTATGAGGCCCAGTTCGGCACGGACGCCTTCAAGCAGGACGTGAAGGAGTACGCGCGGGCCTCCGACTTCGCCAACGCCATTGGGCAGGGGTCCACCGACGGTGACCCGGCGGCGTGGAACAAGGCGTTCGCCGATCAGGCCAAGCGCGCCGGCTTCAACTTCTTCGACGGCCTGGCCGCGATGAACAAGATGGCCGGGGCGGATCAGGTGCTGGTCAACCGCTTCACCGTGAAGGGCAAGGCGGTGGACATCGAGATGGTCAGCGAGGGCGCGCTGGTGGCCCCGGCGCTGAGCCAGAAGTAGGCGGGCGCGGCGCTTCAGCCCAGCGACAGCTCGGGCTGGGGATTGACCGCGGTGTGGGGCAGCAGCAGCTCCGGGCCGTTGTTCTTCACCGAGTTGACCAGCGGGGAGACCGGGAAGGCCTCCAGCAGCTCCGGGGCGCAGGGGACCAGCATCGGCAGCAGGTCCTGGGCGGGGAGCTGCTCGGGGGCCAGCCAGGCCTCGAAGGAGGCTCCCTCCAGGATCACCGGCATCCGGTCGTGGATCGGCCTCATCACGTCGTTGGGGCCGCAGGTCACGATGGTGCAGCTTCGCAGCAGCTGGCGCTCGGGGGACTGCCACTGGTCCCACAGCCCGGCAAACGCCATCGGGCGGCCGTCCTTGCGCCGGATCAAGAACGGGGTCTTGGTCTTCCCCTCCCGCCGCCACTCGTAGAATCCGTCCACCAGGATCACGCAGCGGCGGCGCTCCAGCGCGGTCTTGAAGGTCCGCTTCACCGCCAGGGTCTCGGCACGGGCGTTGTTCATCAGCGGGGTGCCCTTGAGCTGCCGGGTCCAGCTGGGGACCAGTCCCCACCGCAGCAGGTCCAGCTCGCGCTCGCCGTCGTTGATCACCGCCGGGATCTCCAGGGTGGGCGGGACGTTGAAGTTGGGCTGCTCCGACGCCGCCAACACCGCGCTGAGCCGGAAGGCGGCCTGCAACTGCTGGGGGGTGCTGCGGGTGACGATGCGACCGCACATGGGGTGGCCCTCTGGTGAGGGGAGGAACCCCTCGTCGCCGGTCCGCGGACGGCAAGGCGAGCGCCGCTTGCAGCGCGGGCACACGAAGGCCGCGCTGCTTCCCCGGCGAGGAGACGCTGCGCGGCCTTCGGTTACTTCGCTCTCGTCAAGGACCTACAGCGTGCCGTTGACCCCCACCGCAGTCCAGGCTTCCCGGACCTTGGCCACCTCGGGCGAGTTCGCACCGAAGAGGTCAATGGCGGCGCGGACGGTTGCGTCACGGCCCTGAGAGAAGTTGGTGTTCGGGGTCATGTAGTTCTCCAGCGCGCGGCCGAAGATCTTCAGCGACTTGTCCATGCCGATGCCGTCTTGGACGTCGATGCCGGAGGTCTTGTTCTTCCCGCCCTGGGTGAGCAGGTAGAACGCGTTGTTGGCGATGCCGGAGGAGCCGTGCACACCACCGTTGTCCTGACCCGGCTTGTACTTCCCCATCAGGCTGTAGTGGTCGATGCTGTAGCCGTCCTTGAGTGGATCGTCCATGTAGCGGAGCGCGTCGTCGGTGCCGTTGGCGGGGGTCCAGGCCTGCTCGCCCACGCCCCAGCTGAACTTCGCGTCCGGGTTCTTCTGCGAGGCGTACCACTCCACGCCGTTGCCCAGGATGTCGGACATCGCCTCGTTCAGGCCGCCCGACTCGTTGCGGTAGATCAGCCCCGCGGTGCGCTCGGTCAGGCCGTGGGCGATCTCGTGGCCGGCGATGTCCAGCGTGGTCAGCTCCGAGGCGTTCTTGCCGTCGCCGTCGCCGTAGTTCATCTGCTTCCCATCCCAGAACGCGTTCACGTACTTGTTGCCGATGTGAACGTTGGAGATGAGCTTCTCGCCCTTGCCGTCGATGGAGTCGCGACCGAGAACGTCCTTGAGGAAGTCGTAGGTCATCTGCGCGCCGTACTGGGCGTCTACCGCCGCCTTGTTGCGGGGATTCTCACCGGCCTCGCCCCAGGTGTCGTTCTCGTCCTTGAACGCCACCGGATTGGACGGCCGGGACTTGTTCTCCGCGTCCAGGGTGGTGACACCCTTGCCACGGGAGGTGTCGTCCAGCGTGTACTGGCCGTCCGCGCCCTTGGTGGTCTGCAGGTCGACCTTGCCGCTGTAGATGCTCTGGTCGTCGCCCGCGGCCGGCGGCGGCGGCGGCGGCGCCTTGCCCTGGCCCTTGAGGTTCAGCCCCCAGCTTTGCAGGGTGCCGGTGTCGCGCTTGGCCTTGTCCTCCACCTTCAGGGTCCAGGTGCCCTTGGCCTCCTCGCCCTTGAAGGCCTCGGAGAGGTCGAAGCTGCCGGTCACGTCGTCCTTGGAGCCGCCCTGGCGGTCCTGGACGACGACCTCCTTGCCCGACGGGCTGACCAGCGAAACCTTGAGGTCGCCGCTCCAGGTGTGCGGGATGTTCAGGTCGAGCGAGACCTCGTCCAAGGTGACGTCCTCGCCGACTTCCAGAGTGCTGGTCACGGTCTGCAGATCGCCGATCGCGAGCTTCGGCTCCGCGGCCTTGCGGACCTCGATCGGCGCCGCGGCGGCGGCGGCGGCGGCCTTGGCGACCGCCTCATTGTGGTGGGCAATCTCGCCGCCGGTGTTGTCGCTCTGGTTCCAGAAGTCGAACTTCTCTCCGGTGTTGGCGTCGATCAGGTAGTTCTGACGGCGGGCGATCTCGCCACCGAAGTTGTTGGTCAACTCCACGTGGTACGCAGCCCGGTAGTTGCCGTCTGGATCCTGGGCAATCACCCGCTCCACGGTGGGGGCGCGCTCGAGGCTCTGGTTGAAGTCGGCCTTCGCGATCTTCAGCGCGTCCGCGGCCGTGAGCTTGCCACCCTCGGCCAGGCCTGGCGGGATCGCGTTGCTGTCTCCGCTCAGTCCGACCACTTCGGACCTGGCGTCGAGCGAGGAGATGATCTGCTCGCCGAACACCTTCACCCCGTCCACGGTGCGGTCCAAGCGCACGTGGGTCATCCCCAGGTTGTCCTGCACCACGGCGCGCGGCTTGAACGCCTTCGCCGCATCGTCAAAGGATCGGCCAGCCCCCTGCTGGGAGTTCAGATACGCGATGCTCTTCTCGATCGCAGCCTTGGCCGCAGCGCTGTCGAGCGGGAGCGGTCCGGAAGCGGCGCGGGCGGGCGTTCCCAGAGACATCGTCGCCAGCGGCACATGGCTCGCGGGCGTCTCGGCGCGCTGCAGATCGGTCGGGCCACGAACGCCCGCGTCGAAAGCGGAGGGGGTGCCAGTGGGAACATTGGCAGCGACATTTGCCGGGCGTGCCGTCTGGACCTGCGGCAAAGACGGGGGAACCACAGGTGAGTCAACCTTGCGAATCGTCATCCAAATACTCCTGTGCGTGGGGGAAGGTGCGATGAGGTATTCAGATTATCTACCTGCGCGCCTCAAAGTTTCTGATCGGCCGCTGTTCATGAAAAAACGGGGCCGCGACTCTCCTGGAAAAACGAGTGCCATCATTGCCGATCTGGTGGCGAGGACGGAAGGGACCAACCGCCGGACGGCAGGATTCAGCTCGCAAAGGCGGATCGGGTGCGCGCCAACGCGCTGACCGACCAGGGGCAGGTCTTCGTGTGACCGCGCGGTCCAGGAGTCGGGACTTGGGCGCGCGCCTGCCGGTGGTCGAGGGCTCACCTCGGCAGGCATGGCGGTGCTATCCGACGTAGTCGTAGTGCCAGAACTCGCTGGGTAGATTCTGGAACCCGAACCGCTGCGCATTCGAGAGCAACCACCGATCCTCCGCTGTTCCCCGCCCACCCACGCCACCGATGTCCATGGCGATGCCATTTTGATGGTTGGAGTAGCCCGGCTGAGCGGCGAGATTTCCGGTCCCGTTCTGGTACTGCGCGTAGAGCGACTGCTGCTCCGCCATCGATCGGAAGCCGCTCGTCGCAGAGAGGTTGATCCCATCTCGACTCGCCGCTGTCTGCATGGCTTGCCAGGCCTTCGCTGCATCGTCGCGCAGATATGCGCCGTTGCCTACCGACACCACTGCGATCTGCTGGGGCGACCCGTTGACGTACGCGGTGACAGTCTTTCGGGGCCCAGAGACCGGATCAAAGGAATCCGCCACGCCACCGGGGCTGAAGCCAGACCGGCTCCCCCTTCCTGGACCGCCCGCCGTAGCCGCGCCACCGCCCCCCGCCAGCATGTCCACACCGGGCGGTAGCTGCACCCCGTAGAAGGCGCCCCAGGTCTGCTGCCCGGCCAGCCCGTCCACTTGAAGGCCGTTCTGCTCCTGGTAGCTGCGCAGGGCCAGCTCGGTCCGGAGCGAGAACGTCCCGTTGGCCCGGCCCGGATCGAACCCCGCTTCCTTCAAGAAGCTCTGGAGCTTTTCTACCTCCGGCCCGGAGGAACCGGACTGCAGAAGGGTGTGGCGCGCGACTGGGCTCGCCCCACCGGCCTGAGGGGTTGAGATGGGAGCGCTGCGATGGACGTGCATTGACATCGTAGATGCGCCTTTCGAAGAGCCGGCGTATCCATGTTTTCGCACGCTTTGAAAATTAGTTGCTCCGGTAGCAACTCCTGGTCGTGGGCCCCGAAACACTTACATCAACTCACCCCGCTCCCAGGCGCACGAGGCACTTCATGGCTATCGACAACAAGCTGCTCACCCTGCCTCCGATGGCGCCCCCGGCCGTCCAGACCCCGCAGGCGTCCGCCCCCGCCGGCAACGAGGTCTCGACTCCTGCCGCCTCCGAGCCGAAGCCGAAGGACAGCTTCCAGGCCCACACCCACGGTCCGCGATGCGGCTGTTCGGGTCCGAAGGGCTCCACCGAGGAACTGGCCAAGCTTGAAGACAAGGTGAAGCTGAAGGTCGATGAGATCCGCACCGAGCGCGCCGCCGACGGGCCGCGTGCGGCGCCGGGGGAGAAGAAGGTCATCGACGTGTACTTCCACGTCATCGCCAGGGGCGAGGGCGCCAAGAACGGCGACGTCCCGCAGGAGCAGATCGAGGCGCAGATCCAGGTCCTCAATGACGCGTACAAGGATGCCGGGTTCGAGTTCCGCCTGGTCGAGGTAGACCGGACCAAGAACGCGCAGTGGTACACCGGCCAGCCCGGCAGCCGCGCGGAGACGGACATGAAGTCTACCTTGCGCAAGGGCGACTCCACCGCGCTCAACGTCTACACCACCAGCCCGTCCGGCGGGCTGCTCGGCTGGGCGACCTTCCCGTCCGACTACGAGTCCAACCCGGTGGACGACGGAGTTGTGCTGCTCAACACCAGCCTCCCTGGCGGAACGGGCGCTCCCTACAACGAGGGCGACACCGGCACCCACGAGGTCGGCCACTGGATGGGGCTGTACCACACGTTCAACCAGCCCAAGGGTCCGGGCCTCCCGCTGGGAGACATGGTCGACGACACCCCGGCGCACGCCGAGCCGAACTTCGGCAAGGCGCCGGAGACCACCGACACGCTGCCCAATGAGCCGGGCTTCGACCCGGTGCGCAACTTCATGAACTACACCGACGATGACTGGATGAACGAGTTCAGCCCCGGTCAGGTGGACCGGATGCAGGCGCAGTGGGAGCTGTTCCGGCAGAAGGAAGCCGCGCCGGGTACGGAGCAGCGGGCTGCCTGAGAGGGTCGCTGCACGGTCAGGTGGTTCAGCTGGAGAAGCTCCAAGGTGGGATGACCGAATGGATCAGCCTCGTACCTCCTGATGGAGCGGACGGCTCCGGTGGCGTCCCTGGTGGTCTCCTGCACCAGATTGCCAGCGGAGTGCTCAACCGGTGCGGGAGGAGGGCTGCGCTGTGGGGATCGCGGCGGGCCGCTTCCGGCCCTGGCGCTCCCGGATCAGCTGATCGCGTTGCGCCACGATCAGCGCCTTGACCCGGTCCGCCAGTGCGGCGGCGTCGCTCTCCTGCAGCCCGGTGGTCTCCACCAGCGGCAGCACCACCCCGCGGGCGTGGGCCCGGCGGATCCAGGGAGAACCCACCGGCATCCCGTCCCGGGTGCCGTGCACCGCGATGGGCAGGATCGGCACCCCGGCCCGGATGGCGGCCTTGAAGGCGCCCAGCTTGAAGGGCCGCAGCTCGTCGGTCTGGCTGCGGGTGCCCTCGGGGAAGAACATCACCGGCATCCCGTCCCGCAGATACCGCTCGGCCTTCTCCAGTGCCGCGGTGCCGCTGTCCCGGTCCTCCCGTCGCAGCGCGATGTCTCCGGAGAGGCGGAACAGCCAGCCGAACACCGGAATCCGGAAGATGGACTCCTTGGCCACCCACTTCATCTCCCAGCCCACGTGGGAGATCAGGAAGATGTCCAGCATCGACTCGTGGTTGGCCACCGCCACGAACGTCCGGGCGGGCCGCTTGCTGCCCTTTTCCATCTCCAGCCGCCACACGGGACAGAGCTTGGCGATCGCTACCGCCACCAGCCGCAAGGCCCGCCCCGGCGCCCAGCGGGTGCGATCCACCGGCCAGGTCACCACCCACAACACCGCCAGGGTGGGGATGGCCAGCGCCGACAGCAGACCGAAGATCAGGTACGAGTAGAGGGCCAGTGCCTTGTTCCACATGACCTGGAACCTAACCGCCGCTCCGGTCATGGAGACGTCACGAAACGGGGGGCTTGCGCACAGTCAACAGGGGCCCGTCCTCCAGGCCCCAGGCTAGCGCCGGCGTTTGCGCCGGGTCTTGGTGGTGGCCGGGGCCTGGCCCCCATCCGGCGCTCCGGTCCCCGCGTCCACGGTGCCGGCATCCGCCGGGTCGGCCGCCAGGGTGTCCCCCGCCCCCAGAGAACTCGCCGCCAAGGTCTCTCCCGCATCCGGTGGCTGCGGTTCGGTGGCCCCGCCATCCTCCAGCGACACCGGGACCTCGCTGAGCGCCGGCTCCCCTGGCAGGCTGGCCGCCTGAAGTTCGGCCTCCGAGGCCGGGGCCGCCAGCACCGCGCCCCGGCGCAGCAGGTTCTGCGCCACCCTCCGGGCGCCGGGCGGGTTCATCACGTATGCGCCGGCCAGGAACGATCCGCCCAGCAACCCCCCCCACACCAGCAGCTTGAGCAGCGCTCGTCCCAGCCGCAGCCCGGGCCGACGGCGGGCGACCACCTGGGGCGGCGCTTCGGCGGCCACGCCCACCGTGGGGGGAGGCCGCAGCACCATGCTGGTGGCACCTTCCTCCCCGTCATCATCCGGAAGCAGCGGGTTGCGCAGCCCGGGCTGGGTGGCGTCGGCGATTGCCGCGTCGCTGCCGGCCCCACCGCCGCTCTCGAAGATGTCCGAGAGCTTCATCACCGCGGTGGTCTCCTTCACCTCCACCAGCTTGACCAGCTCCGCCATGCGGGTCCGGCGGTCCTGGAACAGCCGGCGCATGAACGCCGCCACCTGCGCCGGCTCCCAGCCCCGGCCGGCGGCGGCCTCGCAGGCCTTGGCGAACTCCAGCACCGTGCCAAACCGCTGCTCGCGGGTACGCGCGGTGGACCGCTGCACCACCGACTCCAGCGCGTGGGGCACGGCCGGACCGCCGGTCTGCCGCACCTCCTGCAGGGCCCGGCCCAGCAGCGTCCCCAGGGAGAACACGTCCGCCCGACCGTCCAGCTGATCGCCCCATTCAAATTCCGGGGCCCGGAAGGGGTCGGTCTGGGACTGGGCCTCGGTGGCGGGCGGCACGCAGAAGTCGGTGACCTTGGTCAGCCCGTCGAAGGACACCACCAGGGCTTCATCGTCCAGGTGGCGGTGGATGATCCCGGCGGCGCGCCCGGAGGGATCGACGAAGTTGTGGGCGTAGTGCAGGCCCACCGCCGCGTGCTGGATCACCCGCAGGATCAGCTCCAGCGGCAGCCGCAGCTTGGCGCGGCGGCAGGCGGTGGTGATCTCCGCCAGCGAGGCCCCGGGGACGAACTCGCTGATCAGCAGCAGCTGGTTGTCCTGGGCGTCCAGGTCGAACACGTCGGCGATGTTGGGGTGGGAGAAGGCGGCCGCGACCTTCACGTCGCGCAGGAAGGCCTCGAAGGCCTCCTGATCGTCGCGCACGTCGTCCAGGATCTGCCGGGCCACCACCAGCTTGCGGAACGCGGCGAACCCACGCTGCACCGCCAACGACTTGCGCTGATGACCAGAGGGAAACGAGGAGAGGATCTCGTAGGTCGCCACGCGCGCGCTGCCCCCTCGGGGTGAGACAAAGGACCGCGAGCGCCGGTGAGCGGCGCTCGCGGGTTACCGCCACAGCCTACGCCGCTGCCGAGTCCTTGTAGAACTCGTCCAGCACGTGGATGTACTTCTTCTCCACGAACTTCCGCTTCAGCTTCATGCTGGGCGTCAGCTCCCCGGAGTCGATGGTCAGATCGGTGGGGAGGATGGCGAAGTACTTGATCGTCTCGTAGCTGGGCAGCTCCTTGTTCAGCTTGTCGAAGTACCCCTGGATCAGCTGCTTCACCTTCGGGTTGCTGACGATCTCGGTGTACGTCTTGCCCGAAACGCCGTTCTCGGTGGCGTACTTGCGGATCGCCTCCTCATCCAGGGTGACCAGCGCGCTGATGAACTTGCGGTTGTCGCCGTGGATCACCACCTGGCTGAAGTAGGGGCACGCGGCCTTGAGCTTCCCCTCCAGGAACTGGGGGGCCACGTACTTGCCGCCGGAGGTCTTGATCAGATCCTTCTTGCGGTCGGTGATCTTCAAGAACCCCTGCGCGTCCAGCTCGCCGATGTCGCCGGTCTTGAACCAGCCATCGGGGGTGAACACCTCGGCGGTGGCCTCCGGCATGTTGTGGTAGCCGCGCATCACCCCGCGGCCCTTGAGGAGGATCTCTCCGTCCTCGGCCAGCTTGGCCTGCATGGTGCCAATCGCCTGGCCCACGGTGCCGAACTTGTAGGCGCTGCTCCGGTTCACGAAGGTGCCGGCGCTGGTCTCGGTGAGGCCGTAGCCCTCCAGGATCAGCAGCCCCACCGCGTGGAAGAAGGAGGAGACCTCCTTGGAGAGCGCCGCGCTGCCGGAGATGAAGAACCGCAGCTTGCCGCCGAAGCGGGCGTGCACCTTGGAGAAAACCAGCTTGTGGGCCAGGGCGCGCTTGGCGTTGAGCAGCGCCGGGACCGGCTTGCCGGCCTGCTGCAGCGCCGAGACCTCACGGCCCACGCCGATCGCCCAGTTGAAGATCTTGCGCTTGACCGGGCTGCCCTCGGTGCCGCTGGCGGCGACCTTGTTGTAGACCTTCTCGAAGATGCGCGGGACGCCGCACACGAAGGTGGGCTGGATCACCGCCAGGTTCTCCACCAGCTTCTCCACCCGGCCGTCGATGGCGGTGGGGAAGCCGATCCGCAGCTGCGCCGCCTCCAGCACCTTGCCGAAGGAGTGCGCCAGCGGCAGCCAGAAGTACTGGCGGTCGGAGGGGGTGATGATCCCCAGGCTGTCGATTCCCTCGCCCTCGAACATCCAGCAGTCGTGGGTCAGCTCCACGCCCTTGGGCTTGCCGGTGGTCCCGGAGGTGTAGATCAGGGTGGCCAGCGAGTCCTTGGTGGGACCGTGGGCCACCTTCTCGAAGGCCGCCGGATCCTCCGCGTCCTTCTTCTTGCCCAGGTCGTACAGGTCCTGCAGCGACATCACCCAGCCGTCGGCGCTGGACTTGCCGTCAATGGTGATGACCTTCTTGACGTCCCCAAGCTCGCCGCGCTTGGAGGAGAGCTTGGCCACCTGCTCGTCGTTCTCCGCGAACACGAAGACCGAGTTGGAGTCCTTGATGATGTACACCGACTCATCCGCGGTGCTGGACGGGTAGATGGTGGTGGTGGCGCCGGCGGCGCAGAGGATGCCCAGGTCGGCCAGGATCCACTCCACCCGGGTGCCGGAGAGGATGGAGACCCGCTGTTCGGCCGACACCCCCAGGGCCCGGAGGCCACAGGCGATCTGCCGGACCTTCTCGCCGGTCTCCTTCCAGGTGATTGACTTCCAGCCGCCGCCTGCCGGGAATTGGAACGCCTCTGCGTTCGGGGTCTTGGCGATGCGGTCCAGGAACAGCTCAGAAACAGTCTGCGGAGAAGACATCCGGTGATCTCCAATGAAATGGGTTGAGATCTTCTGCGCCCCCCCACGGAAGGCGTCGGCGCGGACTTTGCCAAAGTGCGAGCCGGGCTGTCAGGGGAAACGAGGAGGATCGGGCGATTTTACGGGTGCAGCGCTTCAGGGAGCGGCTTGGCCCCCGTCCGACGAGGCTCCATCCCGGGGAGGCGGTTCCTCCACCGCCGGCTCCTCCGCGGCCGGGGGCGGGTCCGGTGTCGGTGCCGGCTGGGAGCCGGGCGCCTCTGGGGTGGGCTGGGGCGCAGACGGCGCCTCGGCGGCGGGATCCTCCACCGGCGGCTCCTCGGCCAAAGGGGGCTCGGCGGGAGGCGGCTCCGCCGGCGCGTCGTGGGTGGGGACTGGCTCCGGGAGCTCCGCTGGGGCGGAGGCGGCCGGGGAGGGCGCCACGCCCGCATCGCTGCTGTCCGAGGAGGTGATCTCCGGATCCACCGGCACGCTGGCCGCGGCGGCGGCGGCGGCCCTGGCCTCCTGGGCTGCGACCACCGCCGGCTCGGTCGGACCCTCCAGCAGCGCCTTGAGCCGGAGCAGATCCTCCTCCAGCTTCACCTGGGCCAGCCGGGTCGCCAGCGGGGAGAACAGCCGGGACACCGGGTGGTGGTACTGGGTGGTGCTCTCGGAGATCAGGGTGGTGCGCCCGTCCCGATCCTTCACCACGTACACCCCGCGGGTGAGGAACTCCGGATGGGAGATCTTCAGCCCCAGCAGCTTGTTCAGCTCCAGCCGGGTGATCTCCACCTCCAACTGGAAGGGGTCGGAAGGCTGGCCCAGGGTCTCCCGGGATCTGGCCCCCACCCTCGGCTCGCCGGGGGTGAGCGATTCACTGTGGACCAGTCCGCCCAGCCAGCGCGGCAGCAGCTCCGGCTGGACCAGATGGGAGAACACCCGCTCCGGCGGAGCCTGCAGCTCAATCGCCGCGGCGGTGCGACCCTGGCCGCTCCAACCGCCCGCCGCCAACAGGCCCAGCACCGCGACCAACGCCAGCGCCGCCAGCAATGCCACCAACCTTAGAAGCACTCTCATTCAGGGTCCGGGAGGACGCATAGCACACAGCGCCGGGGGACCCGTCCTTCGCGCGTCTTTCCGCCGGGGCGCACGGCTGGCTATAAGTGCCCCATGAGCGACAAATCTTCGGCATTGGCACAGCAGCAGGCCCAACAGCACCCCCAGGGGGAGCGCCGCGTTTCGGACTACCATACCCAGGAGTGGAGCTCCGGGACCCGGGGGGGCGGAAAGGTCCCCGCGGACCTGGGCTGGCACACCAACCCCAAGCAGTATCAGGAGGAGTACGGCTCCTCGACTCTGGATGAGGAGCGCAATCTGGAGCGCGAGCGCTCCTCCAAGCGCTGATCCGCGCCGCTCCAGCAGCTGCGCCCTTCACCTATACCGCCGGCTGGCAGCTCAACCCCGCGGAGGGACAGGGAAATATATCTTTCGTCCCACATCGCAACACCTTGTCCTCCACGGCGATAATTGTTCACCCGCCAGCTAGGATTTCCCATGACCACCCGAATCGATCGCAGTGCGCCGCCCGTGGCGCTCACGGTGCAGCCGGCGCGCAACGAGGCCGCTGTCCCCGCGCGGACCGAGCAGCCCCGGGCCGCGGATCGGTCGGGCTTCCAGCCGCCGTCGGCCCAGGCGCCGGTGGCCTTGGGTTCGGCCGCGGGGCCGCACGTGCCACTTCCCAACCTGTCCGGGGCGCCGGAGGCGCAGACCCTGACCGGGACCGCCACTCCCAACGCGGTGATCGGGGACAACACCAAGGTGGAGTCCACCATCCGGATCGACGGAGCGGTGGGAGTGCAGAAGCTGTCGGTGGACCTGGGCCTTGCCCACAGCTACCGCGGGGACCTGACGGTCTCGTTGACCAGCCCCTCCGGCAAGACGGTGGTGCTCTCGGATCGCGCCGGTGGCTCGGCGGACGATCTGCGCGGGGTGTTCCCGCTGGAGGGCTTCGAGGGCGAGTCCTCGGTGGGGGAGTGGAAGCTGACTGTGGAGGACAAGGCCCGCGGAGACGTGGGCACCCTGGAGCGCTGGTCGCTGGAGATCGCCGGGGAGCCGATTGAGGGCCCGCCGCCGCCGCCGCCGCCCGCCTCGGATGACTCGGATCCGATGAAGCACCTGCAGATCCTGGCCTCCGACGAGATGCAGGGCCGCGACAGCCCGTCTGCCGGCTACGACAAGGCCTCCGGCTACGTGCGGGACTATCTGCAGCAGTACGGCCTGCAGGGGCCGAACCCCACCGACTCCCAGAGCCCGTACTTCCAGACCTTCGATGTCTTCAACTTCGACGCCGGGCGTTCGGTCCGCGAGCACGAAGCTCCGCACTCGCTGGATCCCAATGACTTCAACCACGAGGCCTTCGAGCTGGGTCACTACCTGGACGACACGCTGGGGCCGGATCAGCTCAAGGTGCTCAACCAGAAGTACCGGGAGACGGTGGAGGAGCAGGGCGTGGCCCCCACCCGGGGCAGCGGACCCAACGGGGACCTGACCGTGGAGGAGCTGCGCGCGGTCTCCCAGCGCGCCGGCAAAGTCCAGAACGTGATGGGCCTGCTGGAGGGCAGCGGTCCGAACAAGAACGAGGTGCTGGTGGTGATGGCCCACCTGGATCACGTGGGCGTCAACAGCAAGGGGCAGGTGTTCAACGGCGCCGACGACAACGCGTCCGGCAGCGCCACCCTGATGGCCTCCATCCCGGAGCTGGTGCAGCTGCAGAAGGAGGGGAAGCTGGACCGGTCCGTCCTCTTCCTGTTCACCGCCGCCGAGGAGCAGGGGCTGGTCGGTTCGCAGTACTTCGTGGATCACCCCATCCCCGGACTGGGGCTGAAGGAGATCTCCGGGGTGGTGAACATGGACATGGTGGGGCGCTGGGATGACCAGCGGCTTTCGGTGCTGGACACCACCAAGGGCAAGGCCAACTACTTCCGGGACGTGCTGGAGACCGCCAACGGTTCGCTGGCCGATCCGTTCGACGTCCTCAACCGGGACATCGGCGCCTTCGCCAACCGGCAGGACGGAGCCAGCTTCTCCAAGAAGGGCGAGGATGTCCTGATGCTGTTCGAGGGGCTCTCCAACCCCAAGGGCGGCGGACAGCTGAACCCCGACTACCACGGCACCGGTGACGACGTGGACAAGATCCTCCAGGACAACGGGGGCAACAAGCCCCGCCGGGTGAAGGATCTGTTCGTGCAGATCGTGAAGGGCGCCTCCAACCACGCGCTGGTCCAGGAGAGCGACACCCGTCGCCGCGCTGCCGCGCCGCAGCCCTCCACCGTGGTCTGGCGCTAGCGGCTAGACGAAGGTCGCGAACAGCAGCGTCTTGCCGAACCGGTCCTCCTCACTGCAGGCGAGGACCGAGTCGGTGAGCTCCCGGAACACCGGGTGCTGCTCGAGGTGCTTGGCGGTCAGTTGGAAGGTCTCCACCGCCAGCTGGTCCAGCGCTCCGGCGCTGGGCGCGTCCGAGGCCTGCAGCACCAGCAGCAGCCGCAGCAGGGCCATCCGCAGCGACAGCCGGCACAGATAGGCGACTGCACTGGGCGCCTCCTCCACCGGAAAGCGCGTCCACTGGTACAGCGCGTAGTTGCGGAAGTAGCGCTCCAGCTGGACCGGGAAGGTCTGCTCCAGCGCGTCCTTCCGCTCGCGGTACAGCGTCACCGTCTCCCCGGCGGTGCGCGCCCCCGCCGACTCCAGCCGGGTGGACAGCCGCTCCAGCCAGGCCTCGAAGCGGGGCTGGGAGGCGTAGCCGCGGCGCTGCTGCAGCGCCCCCAGCAACAGCCCGGTTACCCTGTCCCAGGGGAGGATCAGCGGCTGGAACCGGGCGGCCACCTGACGCGCCGACTCCCCGGTGGCCAGCGCGGTCAGCTCTTCCGGGTCGGTCCGCATCGCCAGCTGCGCCAGGGTCAGCAGCTGCCCGCTCAAGGAGATCCCGGGCAGGGTGTGTACGGTGCGCGCGGCCCGGTAGAGCGCGGTGCCCAGTGGGGTGGAGGGGGACGGGGAGAGCTGCGGTTGGCGCGGGAACAGGCCCGGGTCGGCCGGATCCACCGCCGCGCCGTCCTCGGCCAGCAGGCAGAGCCGGGCCGCCTCCGGGCAGGCCAGGGACAGCGAGAGCACCGGCCGGCCGGCGGTGACCGAGAGAGCGCGGGGGAAGGTGGAGCAGATCCGGGGGAGGGCGGGCTCCCCGAAGCGCTGGTGCAGTCCGCACAGGCCCTGGGTGAGAAAACCGCAGCGGCCTTCAGAGTCCGGATGGATTCGGGCGTAGCCATCCACCGTCTCCTCGTCGCGCAGCACGTGGAGGGCGAAGGCGCGGCGGTCCGCTTCGTTGGTGGACAGCGCCTCCTGCAGCGCCAGGAAGGCGGACCGCTCCACCGGGACCTTCAGCCCGGCGCAGCAGGTGTCCTCACAGGAATCGGCCAGACAGCGGAAGCGGGTGGCGCTGCGCAAGGCGTGCAGGGTGCTCATCGGAGACCGGATTGTAGGCCGGCGGACCACCCCCGCGGCGCATGGGTGAAACTCCTCTCGTGGGGGAATGTCGGTATGCGCGGAGCCGCATCAAGCAGTGCACCTATCGGTACAACCCATGCAAAAATGCCGAAGCTGACTTTCCTGGCAGGGCCGGACTGGAGCACGCAGATGAATTCTTCCCGACTGACATTCGTGGTGGCGGCGGTCGTCTCGATGGTGGCGGTCAACGCGTGTAACTGCGGAGGCGGGGTCCCCTGCGAGAACACCACCGACTGTCCCACCGGTTCGAAGTGCTTGGGCCTGGTCTGCACCGAGGACGGCGACGGCGGGGACGGCGGCGGGACCGACGGCGGGACCGACGGCGGGACCGACGCCAGCGTTCCCTGCCAGGGACTGGAGTGCCAGCAGGTCACCTGCGCCGACGGCGGGACCACCACCCTGACCGGAACGGTCTACACCCCCAAGGGCGACCTGCCCCTGTACAACGCCATCGTCTACGTCCCCAACGGTCCGGTGCAGCCGTTCCCCGATGGAGGGGTGACCTGTGATCGCTGCGGCCCGGTCTCGGGGAACCCGGTGGCCACCGCGCTGACCGGCCCGGACGGCACCTTCCGGTTGGAGAACGTCCCGGTCGGCAACAACATCCCGCTGGTGATCCAGTTGGGCAAGTGGCGCCGACAGGTGACCGTTCCCGCGGTCACCGCCTGCCAGGTGGCGCCGATCACCGACGTGGGCCTGACCCGGCTGCCGCGCAACAAGGCGGAGGGCGACATTCCGAGGATGGCCATCGCCACCGGCAAGGCGGATCCGTTCGAGTGCCTGCTGCTCAAGGTGGGCCTCGATCCATCCGAGGTCACCGTGCCTTCCGGCAACGGGCGGGTGCACTACTACCGCGCCGATGAGGGGATCGATCTTGCCACCACCGCGCCCCGCTCCGATCAGCTGTGGGGAAGCGTGGACACCCTCAAGCAGTACGACGTGGTGATGCTGCCCTGCGAGGGCACCGCCAGCGTCAACGACACCGGCACGGTGAAGACCAACGCGGGCAAGCAGAACATCGTCGACTACACCTCCGCCGGCGGCCGGATGTTCGCCACCCACTACAGCTACACCTGGATCCGGAACACCCCGTTCCCGGAGGTGGCCACCTGGAGGGTCAGCAGCAACGCCGACCCGGTGAACCCCTACACCGACCGCTTCGACGCCGGGGTGAACACCTCCTTCCCCAAGGGGGAGGCGTTCGCGGACTGGCTGGTGAACGTCAGCGCCTCCGAGACCCACGGGTGGATTGGACTCAATGAAGTCCGGCACAACGTGGACGCGGTGGATGCGGGCGTGGCCCGTCCGTGGATCGTCGGCTACAACGCTCGCCTCACCGGGGGCGGTGGGCCGATCGTGCCCCACTTCACCTTCAACACCCCGGTCAATCCGCCCGCCCTCCCGGATGGTGGCGAGGGCCTGCAGTGCGGCCGCACCGTCTTTAGCAGCTTCCACGTCTCGGCCAACGCGGTGGACACCAACCTCGGCACCACCTTCCCCACCATCTGCAAGGACGAGGCGCCCTCCGCCCAGGAGAAGGCGCTGATCTTCATGTTCTTCGACCTGGCCTCCTGCGTTCAGGACGACGACACCGCGCCGGAGATCCCCACCTGCTCCGACATCGGCCAGGTGTGCACCACCAACGCCAACTGCTGCGGCGGGCTGCAGTGCGTGGACGGGGTCGGCAACCTCTGCGCCGGCGGGGCCTGTAGCTGCGATGTGATCATCGGCTCCCGCGAGCAGTCCGGGGGGGACCGCCGCTAGCACCTCCGGAGAGAACGGGGATCCACCCAGCGGCGCCGGTTCGTGGTAACCAGGCGCCGCTGAGCGTTTAGGGGTAATCCATTATCCTGGGTGGGTCCATCCGTGAATGTCCCGCGACTAAGAGTGTTGGTCATCGATGACGACCTGGCGCTGGGGAAGACCCTGGGGATGCTGCTGGCCGCCGAGATGGAGGTGGTGGTGGAGCCCGACGGGCGGCAGGCCCTGGAACGTCTGCAGTGCGGGGATGCGTTCGACGCGGTGCTCTGCGATCTGAACATGCCCCAGCTCTCCGGGCCGCAACTCCACGGCGCGCTGGGCGCCAGCCACCCGGAGCAGGCCTCTCGGATCGTCTTCATGACCGGCGGGGCGTTCACCGCCGAGGCCCACAGCTTCCTGGCCCGGACCACCAACCCCACTTTGGAGAAGCCGTTCACCCTGGCGCAGCTGCACGCGGCGCTGGGGCGGATTCCCCGGTAGCCCTCTCGAACGCCTTGCCCAAGAGGACAGGCAGCTCTTCGCCTGCGCCGGTGAAAGCAGCCAGTCCCCTCCAACGAAAACGGCGGACCGGTCCTTGGACCGATCCGCCGCTGGGTTCGCTTCCCTTGCGGGACGGGCCTAGTTCACGCCCACCGCGGTCCAGGACTCCCGGACCTTCGCCACCTGGGCGGAGTCGGCGCCGAACAGGTCGGTGGCCGCCTGCACCGTCGCCTCGCGCGCCTGCGCGAAGGTGGTGGAGGGGGTCATGTAGAACATCAGCGCCCGGCCGTAGACCTTCGCCGCGTCCGCGGGACCGATCGCGTCCTTCACCTCGATGCCGGAGGTGCGGTTGGTTCCGCCCTGGGCCAGCAGGTAGAAGGCGTTGTTCATGATGCCTGAGCTGCCATGCACCTCGGTCTGCTTGGGGTAGTTCTTGTAGTTGTCGACCGAGTACTTGTCCTTGGTCGGGTCGTCCATGTAGCGCAGCGCGTCCGTGGGGTCGCCGTTGGTCGGGGTCCAGCAGTCCTCGCCCACCGCCCAGTCGAACTTCACCGAGCCGTTCTTCTGCGCCTGGTGCCACTCGACCATGGTGCCCATGATGTCGGACATGGACTCGTTGATGCCGCCCGACTCGTTCCGGTAGATCAGCCCGGCGGTGCGCTCGGTCAGGCCGTGGGTGATCTCGTGGCCGGCGATGTCCAGGGTGGTCAGCGCGGAGGCGGTCTTGCCGTCACCGTCGCCGTAGGACATCTGGTTGCCGTCCCAGAACGCGTTCACATAGTTCTTGCCGATGTGGACGTGGTTCTTGAGCGCCTCTCCCTTGCCGTCGATGGAGTCGCGGCCCAGGATCTCCTTGTACATGTCGTAGGTGGCCTGGGCGCCGTAGGCGGCGTCCACCGCGGCCTTCTGGTTGGCCGGGTCGCCCGCCTCACCCCACACGCCGTTGTTGTCGGTGATCGGCTGGCTGCCGGTGCCCGGCCGTGAGGAGCCCTTGGCGTCCAGGACGGTGATCCCCTTGCCGCGGGTCTCGTCCTTCATCTCCCAGGTGCCGTCGGGGCGCTGGGTCCCGCCGATGTCCACCTTGCCCGAGTACAGGGTGCTGTCGTCGTTCTTGTCGGTGGGGGGAGGGGGAGGAGGCGGCTGCTTGCTCTTGCCGGTGATCTCCAGGCCCCAGGTCTTGAGGGTGCCGGTGTCCCGGTTGGCCTTGTCCTCCACGGTCAGCGTCCAGTCGCCCTTGGCCGACTCGCCGGCGAAGGCGGAGAGGTCGAAGTCGCCGGTCACGTTGTCCGCCGAACCGCCGGTCCGGTTGTGGATCACCGCGCTGGTGCCGGAGGGGGAGGTGAGGGTGACCACCAGGTCGCCCTTCCAGGTGTGGGGGATGTCCAGACCCACGCCCAGCTTCTCGATGCTGATGTCGTCGGCGATGGAGATGGTGGAGGTGACGGTGGACTTGTCGGCGATCGCCAGCTCCGGGGAGGCGGAGGCCTTCACGGTGACCGGGGCCGGCTCGGTGGAGAGGTTCTCGGGGATGTGCATCCCGCCGATCTGGTTCCAGGAGCTGTCGATCTGGCCGGTCTGACCGTCGATCAGGTAGTTCATCCGTTTCGGCTCGGCGCCGCCCATCAGATTCTGGGCCTCGGCGCGGTAGCCGACCTTGTACTGGCCGTCATCCGCCTTGTAGATGACCTTCTCCAGGGTGATGCCCTTGTCCAGCTTGTCGCCAAAGGCCTCCTTGGCGATGGCGCGGGCCTCCTTCTCGGAGACCTCCAGCTTCGCGGTGCCCAGCCCGGCCGGAACCCGCTCGGCGTCGCCGGTCAGGCTGCTGACGTTGCCGTCGCGGTCCAGGTGGGAGATGACCTGCTCGCCGAAGACCTTCACCCCCTCATGGGTGCGGTCCAGCCGGACGTGGGTCATCCCCAGGTTGTCCTGCTCCACGTTGCGCGGGCTGAAGGCAGAGCCGGCGTCGGCGCTGCGGCCCAGGCTCTGGCCCAGCTTCTGGTTGATGAATTCCAGGCTCTTGTTGATCGCCTCCTGGGCGGCCTTGGAGTTCAGGCTCAGCGGTCCGGGGGCCACCGGGGTGCTCTGACCGGGGGCGATGGAGCCCGCCACGTGGTCTGAGGGGCGCGCGGAGGTGGTGCCCAGCGCGGCGGTGTTCTTGGTGGCGCCGCCGAAGGCCGAGGCCTCGGTGGGACGGGTGGCGACGGGGGCCTCTGTGCGGGCAGGAACCGCGGTGGCCTCGGTCCGGGGCGGGGTAATCGTCGGCTGGTCGACTCTACGGATGGTCATTCGGCAGTCCTTTTTGAGGGGGGTGCAGGGATTATCGGGGAGGTAGACCGCTGTGTTGCGCTGTAGGACACGGGAGTAGATGTAGCCGCTTTTTCTACAGTCCCCTTGGGGACTTAGCGGTCAACCCGCGTGGGTCTGAAGGTACCCAAGAGAATCGCTACTGAATAGAGGGGGAAATGATCCAGATAGCACTTTGGGTGTTGGCGGCCTTCACATGCGGGCGGCCACCACCAGCGACTGGAAGGGGATCCGCCGGATCCGCTTCATCTTCTCGATCCGCAGCCCGGCCTCCCGCATCCAGCCCAGGATGGTCTCCCGCGGATAGGCGGCGGCGCTGGAGGTCAAAAAGTAGTGCAGCCCGATCAGCGCCGAGGCGTCCACCCGGCTCTCGGCACGCTCGGCGAAGAACTCCAGCACCGCCAGCTTGCCGCCCGGCCGGAGCGATGCTGCGATCTTCCCCAGCAGGGCGCGGCACTCGGCCTCGGAGAGGTGGTGGAGGACCTGGAACAACAGCACCCCGTCCAGCCCGGCCCCGAAGTCCTCCACGGCCAGATCTCCTGCGCGGTGCTCCACCCGTCCGCTGTGGCCCTTCTCCGCCAGCAGCTTCTTCCCGGCGGTGGCCGCCCCGGGGAGATCCAGCACCGTGGCCTGGAGGGTGGGGTACTTCAAGCAGAGCAGCTCGGAGAACCAGCCGTGGGAGCCGCCGATGTCCAGCAGGCGCCGGGGCGAGGCGCCCAGGTCCAGGTGCCCGACCACCTCCGGGCCGGCCAGCCTCCCCAACTGGAACATGGCCAGCATGTAGGATCTCCAGCGGGGATCCTCCGGAGGGAAGGCGTGGATCTGGGGACCCTGGCCGGTGCGGATCGCCTCCTCCAGCTGCGACCACCAGTCCCACTGGGCGTAGTTGTATTCCAGAAAGTCGCCCACGTAGTGGTCGGAGCGCGGATCCAACCAGCGGCGCGAGCGCGGCTGCAGGGTGTAGCCACCCCGGGTGGGCTGGACCACCCCCACCACCGCCAGCGCCTCCAGCAGGTACAGGGCTCCGTCCGGGGAGAGCCCAAGCTGCTGCGCCACCTGCTGGGCGCTGAGGGTCCGGTCCACCAGCGCGGCGAAGACGCCCAGCCGCACTCCGGCCATCGCCGCGCGGGAGGACATCATCCCGAAGAAGGACAGGGCCACCGGCACCGGCCCCAGGTTCAGCCACAGCGCCACACGTTCGAGCAGCCCATCGGGACGGAGGGTGACTTGCACCCGGCAGGTCTAGCCCGGGGCACCCCGGGGAGCGAACAAAGGGTATCTTGGGAGGCATGAGAAAGCTGGCGCTGATCGGGGTGGCAATGGCGCTGGGGGCCTGCCAGTGCGGAGGTGAGGCCCGCGACGCGGCGGTCCGACTCGAGCTCTCCTTCTCCGGCTTCCATCCCGGGTGTCTGCGGGTGGAGGCGGAGGATGCCCAGGACTCCTCCCGGCAGCGTTCGGTGGAGGTGACGGTGGCGCCGGGCGAGCGCTCCGGGACCCGGACCCTGGCGGTGTACCGGGATCAGGACTGGAGCAGGGAGTTGAAGATCCGCGCGGTGGCCCATGAAGGCTCCTGCGCCGGGCCGCAGGTGGCTGCGCGGGAGCAGACCGTCTCGCTGCCCGCGGGGGAGATCCAGCCGTTGGCGCTGGCGCTGAGCGCGGCGGACGTGGATCAGGACGGGTTCGTGGCCCTCGGAGACAACGGGACCGACTGTGACGACGCCCAGGAACTGGTCCATCCCCAGGCCGCCGAGCGGTGCAACGCGGTGGACGACGACTGCGACGGGAATGTGGACGAGGACTTCGACGCAGGGGCCGCCTGCACCGAGGGCTGTCCCGGGCAGCTGGCCTGCCAGCCCAACGGGACCCTGTATTGCGCGGTTCCTCCTGAGCGGGTGGTGTACCCGGATGGGGACGGGGATGGGCGGGGCGCAGCCGACGGTGGATCGTTCCAGGTATGCGGACTGTACGGTCCGGATGCGGGCCAGTCGGCCTCTGGGGACGACTGCGACGACGCCCGCGCCGAGGTCTACCCGGGCGCACCGGAGCTGTGCGACGAGGTGGACAACTCCTGCGATGGCCAGGTGGACGAGGGCTACTTTGTGGGGAGCGCCTGCGATCCGGGCGGGGGGAACTGTCTGGGGGTGATCGGCTGCACCAAGGCCGGCACCGCCAGCTGTCAAAGCAGCGGCCCGCCCGTCCCGCAGTACCTGGATGACGATCTGGACGGGGTGGGGACCGGTCCGGCCCTGCTGACCTCCTGCGATCCTCCCGACGCCGGGCTGTCGCTGGCCGCCTCCGATTGCGACGACGGAAACCGGTTCGTCCACGAGGGCGCGGTCGAGCTGTGCGACCTGCTGGACAACGACTGCAATGGAGTTGTGGATGACGGGGCAGGGTGTCTGGGCACTCCGGGGTTCGTGGCCCTCACCCAGGGAGGGAACAACCATGACTGGATCTCGGTCAGCGCCTGGGAGGATGGGGGCACCGGGGTGTGGATTGCCGGGGTGAACGATGAGCTGCGGGTGCGGCCTCCGGGCGCCTCCGCCTTCGTGAACCAGAACGCCGACTGCCAGTCCGGCGTCGTCTGGGAGGGGGCCTGGGCCGACCCCCGGACGGGCACGGTCCACCTCGCCGGTCGGGGCGGCCATCTGGCCACCCATCCGCTGGTGGGCAGCGGCTGCGCGGTGATCGATGCCGGCAACCTGATGGACAACCTCAGCAGCCTGCACGGGTTCGAGACCCCGGCGGGGAGCACGTTCTACGCGGTCACCGAAGAGGGGAGGAGCGTCGGTTGGGATGGCGGAGCCGCCGCTGGTCCGCTGACCCCGGTGGGGTCGGCGCCCTGCCTGGAGGATGTGCATGGACTCTCTCCCCAGCTGACCTTCGCGGTCGGCGGCACCTCCTGTACCGGGAACTCCACGCCGGTGATCTACCGCCTCAATCCGGCTGCCGGCGCGTGGGTGCCGGAGGATCTGTCCGCGGCGGGGCTTCCCGCCCTCAAGCTCACCTCGGTCCACGTGGTGAACGAGCGGCTGGCCTACGCGGTGGGCGGCAGGACCGATGGCGGATCGGCGGGGGTCGCCATCTGGAATGGGACCAGCTGGGGCCCCCACCTCCCCCCGGACGCCGGCCTCTTGACCGGGGTGACCGCCTTTGGTCGAAACTCACTGCTGGTGGTCGGGGACAAGTCGGTCTGGGCCTATGCCGACGACAGCTGGACCCACGTCTACCAGGACGCTGACTCACTCTGGGACGTCTCCGCCACCAGCCCCGCGGACGTCTGGGTGGTGGGCGATAACGGCACCGTGGTGCACTGGCCGAACTGACCCGGTCCCTACTTCCGCTTCCCCTTTGCGGGCTGGAGGACCGCCTGCATCGACTCCGCGCCGTATTGGCGGACGGCGATGCAGCGGTTGCTGGTCTCGGTGGCGTTGCTCAACCCGCGATCCGAATGGCTGGGCTGGGCGGCGAAGAAGGCCAGGGCCTCGTCCCGGGACGCCTGTTCGCAGAAGTTCCCGAGCACCTGGGTCAGCTGGCCGGCCCCACCACCAAAGGCGGAGGACTTCAAGGCGACCTGCGTCCAGTGCCGCTTGAGCGCCTCGAAGGCCGGGCGCCGGGACTCGGGTCGGGACATGGCCGCGGTGAGCAGTGAGCCGAAGTCCTGCAGCCGGATCTTCTCGGTGGCCAGCAGGGCGATCGCCTGATCCAGTCCACCCTGCGGGGGCAGTGAGCCCAGCGCGGCCACCGCGGTCAGCCGCTCGCCCGGGGTCCTTGCCCGCTCCAGCAGGGCCAACAGCTCCTCCAGCTTCAGCAGCCCGGCGCGGGCGGCCACCGGCAGCAGCGAGGCGGCGACCTCCGGCGCTACCTGGTTGGGAGAGGCCAGGTATTTGAGGGCCTGCGCCTGGGCCCCCTCCAGCGCCCAGGCGGCCTGCCCGTAGTAGGCGACCGCGGAGAGCAGGGGAGGGCGCAACATCAGGGTATCCACGTCGTCGCCCCGGTCCCGCGACCAGGTCAGCTCCCGGGCGGTGGGCTCCAGCACCCGGCGGACCAGGGCCGCGAACTGGGGACGCCGGGCCAGCTCCTCCCAGATGTTGGCCACCCGCACCAGCGCGATGACCACCTCCCGCAGCTGCCGACGGTCGGCGCGGCGGGCCACCTGCTCCACCACAGTCAGGTACTCGGCGGGCTGCAGGGTGCCGGAGGAGACCATGGCCCAGGCCTGATCCAGGAACGCGGTCTGGCTGCGGCGCAGGAGCTGGCGGGAGGCGTCGTCGCTGGCCGGCATCTGCAGCCCGGTGGCCAGGGCCTGCAGCAGCGGAGCCGGGACCGTCCAGCGGTAGTAGCCGTTCTCACCGGCGTTGGGGTGGATCCAGGCCGGGCAGCCGGTGGCGCCCTTCAAGGTCAATTCCACCCTCTCGCCCTCCACCAGGGCGCACTCCTGCAGCACCCGGCCTTCACGCGGGTAGGCCACGCAGGCCGGCACCAGCCAGGGCTTGCCTTCCGGGAACCCGGCCGGGGTGGCGGCGCCCAGGGAGGTGTAGCGGGTCTGGGTCAGCGCCACCTTCGGCGCGGCGGGATTGCTGCAGTCCAGCTGGGCTGCGATCACCGGCGCGCCGGCGCGATCAATGAACCGGGACATCACCTCCCGCACCGGCTGGTCGCTGCCGGCGGCCTTCTCCAGGGCCACGAACAGCTCCTCGCTGGTGGCGTTCTGGAAGGCGCGGTCGCGCAGGTAGGACCGGACCCCCTCCCGGAAGCGCTCCGGGCCGATCCACTGCTCGATCATCCCCAACAGCGGAGAACCCTTGAAGGTGGCGTAGGCGAACTGCGGCCCGATCGCCGCGCCCTGGCCCTTGCGGCGGATGGGGATCGCGGTGGAGAGCGCGTCCGCGTTGAGCATCCGCTCGCGGCGATCCAGCTGGCTCAGCCCGGTCTCGAACTCCGGCCGCCAGCGGTCAACCACCTTGCCGGCCATCCACTCCGCGAAGGCCTCGTTGAGCCACAGGTCGTCCCACCAGGCCAGGGTGACCAGGTTGCCGAACCACTGGTGCGCCAGCTCGTGCGCCACCACCGTGGCCACGCCCCGGCGGGCGCCCTCGCTGCTGGTCTGCGGGTCCAGCAGCAGCAGCTCCTCCCGGTAGATGATCAGCCCCGGGTTCTCCATGGCCCCGGCGGCGAACTCCAGCACCGCCACCGCGTCCAGCTTCTGGAAGCCGTAGGGCTGGGCGAAGTAGTCCTCCAGCAGCGGGACCAGCTCACTGTGCATCTGCAGCGCCTCGCCCAGGTAGGCGCCGCGGCCGCGGGGGGCCAGGCCCCGCACCGGGGTCTTTCCGGCCGGTGGGCCCTCCACCACCTCGAACGGGCCCACCGCCATCCCCACCAGGTAGGTGGGAATCGGCTGGGTGTCCTGGAAGGTGACGGTGGTCCAGCCGGCCTCGGACTTGCGGGAGGCCTCGGGCGCGTTGGAGAAGGCGCCCATCCCCTCCGGCACCTTCAAGGTGATCTGGAAGGGGACCTTCCAGCCGGGTTCATCCAGGCAGGGGAAGGCCTTCTTGGCGTCCGCCACCTCGAATTGGCTGGAGGCGTACCAGTCGTCCCCCTCCCGGGCGCGGTACAGGCCGGAGAGGTGGGTGTCGAAGGGGCCGCGGTGGGTAAAGGTCAAGACCACCTCTCCCACCGGGAGGAACTCCGGGAAGGTCGCAACGTGCTCGCTGGTCTCGGTGCGCGCGCCGGGGTCGCTGGCCGCGGACAGCGCTCCGCTGAGGACCTTGCCTCCCACCCGGGCGGTCACCGAGGAGATCGCCATCTGGGAGGCGTGGAAGTGGAGCACTGGGGTCGGGACCCGGACCCGGAGGTGGACGGTGGTCACCCCGCTGAACTCCGGAGCGCGGGGATCCACGGTCAGCGCCAGTTCATAGCGGGTGGGATCCGCCAGGTGCGGCAGCCGGCCAGGCAGGGGGCGCAGGGCGGTGACGTCCGGGGCGACCTGCGGGGCGGCTGGGGGAGCGGCTCCCTCCGGGGTGGTGGCACACCCGGTCAGCAGCGCCACCAGGACGGTGGCCAGGGACAATGAACGGCGGATCACGGGGCGCTCCGGGCGGAAGGGAGGGGCAGCCCGGGCGAACACCCCGGGGGCCGGGGAATTCCAGGTCAGTGATCTACGCGCGACGCAGGCGCGTCGCCCGGCCCGGACACCGCGCGGCGGGGAAAGAAGCGGTGCCAGAGCTTGGCGACCGGCGGGGTGAGCACCAGGGTCACCAGGATCCGGGGGATCAGCGTGGCCCGGCCGGCCAGCCACACCGCGCCGAGCAGGGCGGTGAAGCCGGGCCAGGAGTCCACCTGATACTGTGAGTGCAGGGCGTAGGCGGAGGCAGCCATCAGGCCCAGGTGCAGCACCACGTAGATCACGATACCGACCCGCCCGTACTCCAAGAAGAGCTTGGAGAGGCGGGCCTGGAGGGTGGCGACGAAGGCCGCGAACTTCTGGGTCATGGGCCGCTTGTAACCCACGCCATGGGATTTGCCCGAACGAAGGCTAGCTTGCCTGCCCGTGCCTCTGGTGCTGGTTGTAGGCCGCGTACAAGGTGCCGGAGACTGCCTTGCCGATGGCGATCATCGGGATGCTGACCAGCATCCCCAGGATCCCGCCCAGGGAGCCCCCCACGCTGATCCCCACGATGATCGTCAGCGGGTGCAGGTCCAGGTTCTTGCCCACCACCATCGGGTTGATCAGCATCGCATCCACCGCGTAGACGGCGCCGTAGCAGGCCGCCAGCACCCCCAGGGAGGGAGCGGTAGGATCCATCAGCGCGTAGAGCAACCCCGCGGAAGCCCCGATCAGCGGGCCCACCAGGGGGATGGCGTTGACCACCCCGTAGATCACCGCGAACAGCGCGGCGTTGGGCATCCCCGCCAGAGACAGCACCACCGAAAGCAGCAACGCCACCAGCGCGCTCTCGCTGGCCGCGCCGCGCAGGTAGAAGGAGATCTGCCGGTCCACCCGGTGCCGCAGCAAGAGCACAATCTCGAACCAGCGGTTGGGCACAAACGACATCAACCGCCTGTTCATCGCCGCGCCGTCCAGCAGCAGGAACAGCGCGATGATCGGCGCCAACAAGAAGGTGCCGGCGTTGGAGGCCACCTCCAGCAACATCGCAGGCAGGCTCTCCATCAGCCGAATGCGGTTGGACTCCAGCACCGAGCGGGCGTTGTTGAAGATCGCGTGCCAGTCCAGCTGCGGGTAGGTCCGCTTCCCCTGCTGTTCCCAGGCGTCCAGGCGCGCGGCCAGCTGCAATTCAAACACGCTCTGCTCTCCGGTCTTGGGCTTCTCCTGCAGCCAGGCATCCAGGCTGGGCCACAGGGCAAAGCCGGTCCCCACCAGCACCCCCAGCAGGGCCACGAAGCAAAGTCCCACCGCGGCCTCGCGGGGGACGCGCCGGTTCTCCATCCAGTTCACCAGCGGGCCCAGCACGTAGAAGGTCAGCAGCGCCAGCGCCACCGGGGTGATCAGGAAGCGCAGCAGATACCCCAGCCCGGCCAGCACCGCCGCGGCGGCCAGCCCCACCACCACCCGCGCCACCTTCTGGGACAGGGAGGGGTGGGTCACCCGCGGCACCAGGGTTCCCGCGGGCACCGAGGTCAAGGCCACGCCCTGCGGGGGACGGGGAGCGTCGGGGACCGCGGCCGGCGCGCTCATCGCCCGTCTGTCTGACGCTGCGCCCGCAGCGATTCATTGGTGGTGCGCAGCCGGGTGGCCATCAGCCGCGCCAACTGCCAGAGCACCCGCGACCCCAGCTTGGTGTCGCGCTCCATCAAGCCCTCCAGATCCGGCTCGAAGAAGCCCAGCACCTCGGTGCGCTCGGTGGCCACCGCGGACGCGCTGCGGGGGGCGTCCTCCAACAGCGCTATCTCCCCGAAGAACTGCCGCTCGGTCAGCCGGGTGATCTCGCGCTCGGCGCCGCCGGGCAGGGTGATCACGATGCTCACCGCGCCACGCTTGATGATGAACATCCCCGCGCCCAGATCCCCCTCGCGGAAGATCACCTCCCCGGACTGGTAGGTGCGATCGTGCATGATCCGCAGCAGCCGCTTGAGTTCTGAGTTCTTCAGGTCGGAGAAGAGCGGAACCGCGCGCAGGGCCTCCAGCGCGCTGGGCTCCTGGTCCCGGTCATTGGAGGGCGGGGACCACAGCGAGGCTTCGGTGTCGGTCAGCATGGGATGGTGCCCGACTCTAGAGCGCGCGCGGCGGCGGAGGCTACTGCGCACCGCCCAGCAGCCTGTTTGCCAAGCCCGGCCGGAAGGCGCGCAGGGCCGAGGTGAACTGATCCCTTGCGGAGCCAAACATCGCCGTCGAGCCGGGGGCGGTGGAGAGCCTGGGCAGCAGCTCCCGGTAGATCGCCGGGCAGCTGGTGCGCCGGGCCTCCAGCCCCTCCCCTGCGCGGGCGAAGACCTGGTGTTCCCAGCTGTCGGAGACCCGGTCCCAGCGGCTGAGGCCCAGGTCGGTGGCCACCCACACCGCGCCGGTCCGATACGCCAGCCCATGCACCACAAAGCCGCAGGGGCCCTCGTCCTCGCTGCCCTTGAAGGTCCGTGCCTGGTCCTTCTTCCAGTCGTAGCGCACCAGCCCTTCGGCCAGGTTGGAGCCGATGCAGTCCCCCAGTGACTCGGTGCCGATCCACAGCCGGGCGCCGTCCCACGCCAGCTGGGTGGACGAGTAGCCGCGCAACAGCGCCGGGCGGCGCACCTCCAGCCTCCGGGTCGCCAGGTGGTAGCGGCCTACGCCACCCACGCCCCGTCCCTCCTGGAAGGCGATCCCGAACCACAGGTAGCCGTCGGCCTCGATGCAGGCGGCGACCTTCTGCTCCGGGATCAGCTCCGGGGGATGGTCCGGACGCAGCCGCCGCGCCTCCTTCGTGCCCAGCTTGATCGGCGGCAGCCGGGCCTTGCACTTCTCCAGGCGCTCTCGGACCTCCGGCGCGAAGCCGCAGGCGTGCTGTCCGCACCGCGAGGGGCCCGAAGGACGCCAGGCGCTGGGCTCCTGGAGGACCGCGGTCGGAAACAGGTCCTGCTGCTGGTCATACAGCGCCCCGCCCAGGTAGGCCTTCAGCTGCCCCCGCTGCTCCTCCAGGTTGGACACTGTGGGCAGGTCATTCTCGTCGTAGCAGGAACCTGCGCGCGCGGTGGCGCCTCCCAGGCTGGTGAACAGCAGGACGGGCAGGGCAAGCCGACGGTCGAGCACGACCCGCACGATACCCCCATGGTACAAACCGCGCGCCCATGCGTTCCCGCACCCCGCTGGATCTGCCCGGTCGCTGTCACCGCTGCTACCAGAAGGCGCAGTTGTGCCTGTGCGCCGAGCTCCCCTCCGTCCAGACCCGGACGCACTTTTTGCTGATCCGCCACCAGCGGGAGACCTACAAATCTACCGGCACCGCCCGCGCCGCGGCGATGGCCATGCCCAACCTCAGCCTGCGCACCTACGGCGCCCGGGACGTCCCGCTGGACCTCTCCGGGCTGGAAGCCGCGGACACCTGGCTGCTGTTCCCCTGCGAGCAGGGCCCATTGACCGCGCCCCCCTCGCCGCCGCCTTCACAGGTGGTGGTGCTGGATGGGACCTGGGCCCAGGCCAAGTCGATGGTTCGCCGGGTCCCGGCGCTGAGGATGTTGCCGCGGCTGCACCTGGCCCCCCGCCAGGAGCGGAGGCTGCGGCTGCGCGAGCCGCCCAACCCCGAGGGGATGTCCACCCTGGAGGCGATTGCCCGCACGGTGGCCTTCCTGGAAGGGGACGCTTTGGCGCAACCACTGGAACACCTCCACACCTTGTGGGTGGAGCGGTGCCTGCGCGGCCGCGGCAAGCGGCTGGACGACGCCTGGGCGCAGCTGGATCAGCGGCTCAGCTGAACAGTCCCTGCCCGTCCTCGACCGGGACCGGATCGTTCTTCACCACCCGCATCAAGAACCGTTCGGCGGCCGCCAGCTCGCGCAGGGCAGCCTCGTACCTGCGTTGGGAATCCTTGTTCTTCGCCGAGAGAGTCTGCTTCGACTCCCGGATTTCCTGCTGTGCCGCAAGCAGCCTTCGTTCTGCGATGATCTTCCAATCCATTCGTTGCCCCCACCCAAGGTGGGTGCATGCGGCGCGCCAGCACATAGGATGACCCGGTGACTGTCCACGACTGGAAACCAGGTTCCGACCGCTGGCTGTCGGGGGTGATGGAGGCGGTGGGGGTCTCCCGGCTGGCGTTCATCACCGGGCTGGACCGGATGGGGGTGCAGGTGGCCTGCGCCATCCGCCCCGGGGGTCACGTGCTGCAGGTCAGCAATGGCAAGGGGCTGAGCCCGCGGGACGCCGCCTACAGCGCGGTGCTGGAGGCCGCGGAGCTGTACGTCTCCGAGAATCCCTCCGCCACGGTGTGGGGCACTTCGGCGCAGGTAGAGGCCAGCACCCGGACCCCGACCCTGGTCGCGCAGGAGGTGGCCGGCGCCTGGGTGGAGGGGACGGAGCTTTTGAGCGGGACCGCGGTGATGGTCCCGGCCGGAGAGGTGTTCTGCCCGCCGGCGGACGGACCGCTGCTGGGGCCGGCGGGGCGCCGCTGGACCTCCAACGGCCTGGGCGCCGGAACCGTCCCGGACCGCGCGCTGCTGCACGCGGTGCAGGAGGTGCTGGAGCGCAACCAGCTGGCGCTGGCGCTGCCACAGGGCTGGACCGAACAGTTCGTGGCGGAGGCGGGGGTAGCCGAGCGGTGGCTGCAGCGGCACGCGCCCAGGGTCCACGCACTGGTGCTGCAGTTGCGGGTGGCCGGGTTCGATCCCTACCTGTTCCAGATCCGCTCTGGGGAGCAGGACCCGGGGATCCCGGTGGCGGCGGCGCTGCTCTTCGATCGTGAAGAGGGCCCGGTGCCGATGGCCGCCGGGTATGCGTGCCGGCTGGAGCCGGAGGCCGCGCTGGCTGCCGCGCTGCTGGAGGCGGCGCAGAGCCGGCTCACCGACATCCACGGCGCGCGCGAGGATCTCTCCTCGATGGAGCTGGCCGACGTGGCGGCGCTGGGCCAGATGTGCCGAGCGCACCCCGGAGGGTCGCCGAACTGGAAGGCGGTCCCGGAGAAGCGCCTGCTGAGCCGGCTCCGGTCGCACGGCCTGCACACCCTGGTGTCGGTCGAGCTGGAGGCGCCGGTGCCGGGCCTCTTCATTCGCAAGGTGGTCTCCCCGCAACTTGTCGTCTCGGAGCTGCTGTGAGGGACTGGGATCTGGTGGTGTTCTGTGGCCCGTCCCTTCCGCCCGCGGAGGCCAGGAAGCTGTCGCGCGGCAAGGTGCTGCCCCCGGCCAGGCAGGGAGATGTGTACCGGGTGCTGCCGCGGCAGCCGAAGGTGATCGCGCTGATCGACGGGCTGTTCGAGTCGGTCCCCTCGGTCTGGCACCGGGAGTTGATGGCGGCGATGGATGCGGGGGTGACCGTGTTCGGCGCCTCTAGCATGGGGGCGCTGCGGGCCGCGGAACTAACCGCCTTCGGGATGATCGGAGTGGGGCAGGTCTACCTCTGGGTCGCAGAGGGCACGGTGACCGACGATGCGGAGGTGGCGCTGCTGCACGCGGACGCCGAGCACCTCTTCCGTCAGCTCACCGTGCCGCTGGTGACCGTCCGGTTCGCCTGTCAGGAGGGGGTGCGCCAGCAGCGGCTGACCCGGACCGAGGCACGGCGGGTGCTGTCCGCGGCAAGCGCGCTGCAGTACCAGGAGCGGACCTGGGCCCAGGTGCTGGAGCGGGCCGCGCCGGCAGCGAAGCGCAAGCAGGCGATCCTCGACTGGCTGCGGGCGGAGGCGCCGGACATCAAGCGACGGGACGCCATCGCCTGTGTGGAGGCGGCCCGGGCGTTCGTGGAGCAGGGTGCCCCGCGTGCGATTTCCCCGCTGCGTCCGGTGCCCTCGCACGCCCGCCACCGTCAGCTGGAGCAGACCCCGTCGCTGATCGGCGCGGTGGAGGTGCCGGGCAGAGACGTGTTGGCGGCACTGCGGGGCGGTGCGCGCGGCGAGGCCTTGCGGACCGAGGGGCTGCGGACGCTGGCGCTGGCCGCCTACGCCCGAAGCCTGGGGCTGTCCGTCCCACCCGTGGAGCTCGACGCGGAGTTGGAGGGGCTCTCGCTGGGACTGGGGAGGCAGCTGCCGATGCTGGGATTGGATCCCGGGCAGCTGCGCCGGATCGCCGAGGCGCGCTGTCTGGAGCGGCGGGTGCTGGCGCAGGCCACCGGGCTGTTCCCCGACGGCCCGTCGGCCACCGAGGGACTGGCCCTGGCGGCGCGGCTGAGCGGCGACTGGAAGGCCGCCGCCACCGGCCTGGCGAAGCGGCTGGAGACCCGGGCCGGACCGAAGAAGGATCGGTCCGGTCCGATCAAGTAAGGCGTCTACCCCTGCCCTCCGCCCGCGCGGCCCACCAGATCTGCTAGGTCCCAAGAGGTGAGCACGAACACAGAGTCCTCCCGGGGGTTGCCGACGCCGATCCGGGTGATCCGTCCGGTGGTCCCGCTCCGGATGCTGTTGCTGATCCTGCTGCTGGTGGGAATCGTCGCGGCGGTGCCTGCGACGCTGGTGGGCCTGCTGGCGGCGGTGGCCGGAGTCCCGTTGGGCTGGGCGATGCTGATTCTCTGGGTCCCGCTGGTGGTCGGCTTCTACGTCCGACTCAAGCTGGGGCAGCGGGAGTCTCGGTACACGCTCTATCCGGACCGGCTGGTGGGGCGCTTCCCCCATCCGCGCAAGCTGCGGGTGGAGTTGAAGGAGGAGCTCCTCCGTCCGCCCGAGCAGGTCCACCTGGAGCGGCGCGGCCAGGCCTTCTGGCTCGGCCGCACGGAGGGAGCGCCCACGCGGATCGACGTCCCCACCTCCGAGGTTATGCAGACCGCCTGATTAGGCGCAGTCGGGCGGTGGGTGTGGCTGCCAGGGCCTCTGGCACGCGAACGAATTCGAGCACCCACGAGCTGCGCCTAATCATGAGGACTCCCTTGGCCGAGGTCCTGGTGTGCGCCTCGCCCCGAGCCGGTACGCAGGCTCCGAAGCTGGTCCTGCGCGTCGTACTCGTAACTCGTCGCGACGCCGTTGCCGTACTCAATCCGCTCTCGCAGGCCCAGCGCGGTGCGATTGATCCTCGCGACGAGCGCGCGACCGGACGCGTCCTCGATGCGGCTCACGAGGCCGCCCCGCCCATACGCGTACCGCGCCTCGAAGCCGTCGGGATAGGTGACCTTCGACAGCCGCTGCATCGAGTCGTAGGCGTAGCCGACGATGAGTGAAACGCTGGCCGTGATGCGGCGCTTTTGAGAGACGTTTCCGCGCGGGTCGTACTCGAGCTCTACCGCGCCCGCCGGGTCAGTGGAGCCGATGAGGCGCCCGACGTTGTTTCTGCTGCCGTCGTTGCCGTAGGTGTACGTGTACACCTGGCCCGTCGGGAGAACTTTGCGCGTCAGCTTCCCGAGGGCGTCGTAGGCGAAGTGGGTGATCCGGCCCGAGGAGTCGGTTTGGCGGAGCAGCTTCCCTGCGGCGTCGTATTCGTACCGCGTCGTGCCGACCGTGGGGTCCTCCAACCGAACCCGGCGCTCAAGGCCATCGTAGGTGATGCGCGTCACCCGTCCCAGCGGGTCGACGGTCCTCGTCGGATTGCCGAACGGATCGTTTTCGTAGGTGGTGGTCAAGGTCCGGGCGCCGCCGTCTCCGACGATGCGCTGATGGACCTCGAGCACCTTCTCGTTCGCGCCGTAGACGAACCGGGTGGTTTTTCCGCGGCGATCGGTGACGGTGCGCTCGCAGCCGGCGTAGGAGATCGAGTGCGAGGTTCGCTATTGTCGAGCCTTAGACAGAGTAACAGACCTCCGGACTCGATGACAGCCCTAGCGGAGATTTCTGTTAATTCGGCTCTAAGCGCCACCGTGCACTTGGCCGACATGCGCGGTGCGACCTCGCGCCTGTCCATCACACCTGGCTTCGCCGTGGTCCTGTGGCCGGAAACTTCGGCAACGAGATGCGAACACTGCGGCACGCGGAATGCGGACCTCGTGATGAAGGAAGTACCTTGAAGGCGCCGGAGGCGCGGGGCGCGAAGTAGTGCGCTTCCAGCGGCCGCCCCATGACGGCCTTCCCCAAAGCGGGCAACGGGACCGAGACGCTCCACGTGGAGGTGCAGTGGACCGATGACGCCGGCCGCCGCGCGGAGTCCGTGGAGGTCTCATTAGGCGGAGCGCGACGCCGGTTTCACCCGGGCAGTGGGCAAACTGCTCCGCATAATCGAACGCTCTGCATAACCTCCACTATGCGGAGCTCCGCATAGTGGAGGAGGCGGACGGCTTCTGGCGCGACCTGCTGGCCTGGCGCGCCTCCCACGGCGGTCTGTACTCGTTCTCCGAGGCGGAGGGGCAGGTGCGGTCGGTGCGCTTCCTCGCCGAGGCGCCGCGCGCAGCGTTGCTGATCACCCTGCTGGTGCTGTTGCCCTCGGTCACCTTCCGGCCCCGGAGTGGGACGGTGCGGGCGGAGCCGACCCCCGGTTAGTTCGCCGCTCCCGGAACAAGAGCCCCACCGCCGCCGCCAGGGCGAGCAGCGAACTCCCGGCGCCCAGGAGGAAGGACCACGGGCGATAGCGGAATACCACCCGGTGCTCGCCCGCTGGGAGGCGCACCGCGCGCATCACGTGGTTGGCCCGCAGCACCGGCACCTGCTGCCCATCCAGATGGGCCGTCCAGCCGGGAAAGAAGGCATCGGAGAGGACCAGGAACCCCGCGGCGCAGGCGCTGACAGTGATCTCCACGAAGTTGGCGCCCGACCCGGTCAGTCGGGCGGCAGAGCCGGTGCAGGGCGGCTGCTCCTCCAACTCCCCTCCGGTGGGAGCGGAGAAGAACACGGTGTCGCGCGCCGGCTGCCTTGGACCGGTGATCGCCTCCAGCACCTGGGCCTCGCCGGCCAACACCTCGGCGCGGTGGACCACGAAGGCCCGGGGGAAGGCGGTGGTGGAGCGGCTGACGCTGGGGCCGTCCAGGTCGGAACTCAGCTCGGTCAGGTCCGCGAAGGGCGGGTGTTCGGCCCGCACGTACAGGCCCACCCCTGCCAGGTCATAGAAGGCGCGCTGGCGGGCCAGTTGGAACTGCTGGATCCGCGGCGGCTCGGGGGCGCCGTACCCCTCCAGCGCCAGCAGCCCCTCCTCCACGAAGCGGTTGGGCAACAGGAACTGGCGGCTGGCCTCGGCCACCGGATCCAGGCCCCGGGTCACCTCGATCCTCTCCGCCGCGCCCGGCTTCGCCTCCGACCGGTAGTCCACGCTGATCCGTCCCTCCCCGGCCAACGGAGCCAGCCCCGAGGGCGCGCCCAGGCGCTCCACCCTGGCCAGGGAGGTGCCGACCCCCAGGTGGAAGACGAACAGCTCCACCGCCGCGATCGCCGCCACCGCGAAGGCGACCTGGGGTCCACGGCGGCGCCCCGCGGGCCAGGTGCGGATCGCCAGCCACCCCAGCAGCAGCACGCCGGCCACCCAGGGACCGCCGGCCAGCGGTTGCCGATCCTCCAGGGTCTGCATCACCGCGAACACCCCGAACAGGATCAGCGCCATCCCCGCCACGGTGATCCCCAGCCCCCGCCCGCACCTCCGGGCCAAGGCCCGCACCCGGTCCAGCCCGAACGCAGCCAGCAGCGAGAGGCCAAAGGACGCTCCCACCAGCGCCTTGGCCGGGTAGCGGAAGGATCGCAACCCGGGCAGCGAGAGCACCCACTCCGAGGGCGGGAAGTGTCGGCCCAGCGCCAGCAGCAACAGCACCGTGGTGACCGCTGCCAGGGCCCGGGACGACCGCCGCCGGCGGCTGACCGCCAGCAATGCCAGCGCGCCGATGGACGTCCCCAGGAACAGCTGCAGCAGCAGCCACTGGTCCCCACCCCAGTAGGGGCCTCGGGGCAGATCCGCTTGCGGCCACCCCAGCGCAGCCAGCTGCGCCCAGGACGCCGACCAGTCCAGGTGCGATCCTTTCCCCTCTGAACGCGAGGAGTGCATCGCCAACTCCACCCCCGGGATCAGCACGCATGCGGCCAGCGCACCACCCCACAGCCAACTGCCGACCAGCCACAGCCCGCGGGCCCGACCGCGCACAGTCACCACGGCGAAAACGATCAGCGCCTGCCACAGCAGAGTCTCGGGAGAACCGGCCAGCGCGGACAGCGCCACCCCCGCCGCCAGCCTCACCGCTCCGCCCGCGGTCCCTGTCCTCAGTGCGGCGGCCAGCAGGAACCCCGACCAGGCCGCGGCCGAGACCAGGTTGGGGGTGCCGGACATTTCGGTGAACAGCGGGGAGAGGCCGAAGGCCCCGCCCGCCAGCGATGCCGCCAGCCGGGATCTTCCCAGGGCCCGGGCGGCCGCGAACACTCCCCAGGCTGCCAGCCCGGCGTGCAGCGGCTGCAGCAGCGACACGCCCCAGTAGGGGCCGAACAGCACAGTGAACAGCACCCGCGGTGGATAGAAGGCCTGGGACTGGAGGGTGGCGGCGAACGGCTGGCCCAGGAAGACATTGGGAATCCAGAGCGGAAGCTCGCCGTTGCGCAGACAGCGGAGCAGGTAGTGCGCGTCCGGATAGGCCAGGCGCAGCACGTCCCGCCCGGCCAGGAGTTCTCCACGAAACAGGTGCCGGTAGATCCACGCCAGCGCCGCGATCAGCGCGATGCCGGGGCCAAGACGCCTCACCGTTGGCATCCTAGACATCCCACACCCCGCGCGTCTAAATGCCGAAGCATCGCTTCTGGGAGGATCACGTTGATGAGGCATTGGGTTCGGTGGGTTGCGGTGGCGGGTGTGGCGGGGGCGTTGCTGACCGGGTGTTCGCTCCGGCCGCGCTATCTGGATCTGGTCTCCGGGGTGGGTGAGGGCCCCGCGGAGGTGGTGCTCACCGACAGCGCCACCGGCGGTCCGCTGGCAGGAGTCGCGGTCAGCTACGGCGAGGGCAAGGACAGAATCATGCTGGCCACCGACGAGAATGGGGCGGTGATCGTGCCGCGCGATCCCAAGGTGGAGCAGCAGAACCCGATCGTGGTGGTGGCGCGCCCGGCGGGAGTCGTCCGTTACACCTTCGTGTCCCGCGCCGCCCAGGCCCAGCCGGAGCCCCGCCCGATCCATATCCCGGAAGGGGGTGTCGGCCCCGGCCAGCCCAGCGATCTGAACCGCCCGGACGAGACTCCCTCCGCCCCTCCGCTCCCCGAACCGGACGCTCCCGCCCCGGACGCCGGCAACTAGGAGCCTTCGCGCCCATGCCGGATCGGGTTCGCATCGTCAGCTACAACGTCCGCTACTTCGGCAATGCCCTGGGGGGACTGGCCAGCACCCCGGGCATCAAGCGGCGCATCGCCCACCAGCTGCTCTCGCTGGATCCGCTGCCCGATCTGATCTGTCTGCAGGAGGTGGAGACGCTGTCCCTGCGCTCCAGCCTGGCCAGCCGGCGTTCGCGACCGGGAGAGACCCAACTGGAGCAGTTCATGGTGCGGATGAACGAGAAGTGGGACCCGTCCCGCGGCGCGTTCCCGTACGAGGCGTTCTACTTCCGGGCCCACACCTACAAGGTCGGGGAGCTGCTGCCCATCTACACCACGGGCCTGGCGGTGGTGGTGAACACCCAGCGGCTGAAGGTGGAGGGGCACAACGCCGAGGCGCCCGATCACATCACCTACCACCACACCGAACGCTTCAAGGACCGCAAGCAGAGCCGAATCTGCGCCCACCTCCAACTGCGCGATTCCAAGGGCCGGCCGTTCCACATCTTCAACACCCACCTGAGCCTGCCCACCCCGTTCACCAAGGGGTTCTGGTCCCAGAAGGACAAGATGGGACATGGGCCCAACCAGGTCCACGAGGCGCGATCTCTGGTCGGCTTCGTGAAGAAGCACTCGGGCGATGATCCTTTCGTGGTCTGCGGTGACTTCAACTCGCCGCCTGGCTCCCCGGTCTACCGATTCCTCACCGAGGAGTGCGGCCTATGCAGCGCGCAGCAGCAGCTGGGGCAGATCGACGGGGTGCAACCGCGCGCCTTCCCCACCGCTGGCTTCATGCACCTGCGGATGCACCTGGATCACCTGTTCTCCGGGGGCGCGGTGCAGTGGCTGGATCTGGAGGGCACCCAGGCGATCACCGACCCCCGCTGCGCGTTCAAGGGGATGTCGGACCACGTCCCCCTGATCGGCCGCTTCGAGCTGCGGCCGCGCGGGTAGGGGAGGGCACCTGAACACCCGTCCCGTTTTGCGGACGGAGCCCGCCCCAGCGGAGACGGGCGGCGGCGGTAACCGCCTGCTTTCTTGTCCGGGCGGGACGGGTACGCGGACTGCAAGGCTGGAGCAGCCATGGCCCCGCTCTTCCCTCCGACCGACCCGGGCATTTCCCGCCCCCCTCCATTAGATCAGGTCGGAGTCCCCACGCCGATCCAGACCGAGCGGCGCCCCCTGTACCGAGAGGTGAAACGGCAGATGGACAAGGCAATCGTCGCCACCGGCGCTCCCGGGCAGGACACCATCCTCTACGACGGCCATTGTCGGCTCTGCCGCGGCGCGGCCGGGCACCTGCAGCGGTTGGTGCCAGCGGGAAAGGTCAGCCTGGCCTCCTTCCGTGAGCCGGCGGTGCTGGCCCGGTTCCCCGGCCTCTCTCTGGAACGCTGCGAAGCGGCCATGCAGTACGTCCGGGCGGATGGCACCGTCTACGAGGGCGCGGCGGCGGTGGTCCAGGCGCTGCGCCATCGGTGGGTGGGGAAGCTGGCCCTGGTCTATTACCTCCCCGGGATCCGCCAGTTGGCGGACGCTGCCTATCGGTTGGTGGCGCGCTACCGTTTCCGGATCGCCGGTCGGACCTGCGACGACGCCGGCTGCGCGGTGCATCTGCGCTAATTGCCGTCGAAATTCGCCCGAGGACGCTCCCGCCCCAGGAAGGGGTTAGTTGAGTCTGTGGTCGCTCGAATTTTGGACCCACAACGATGTGAAATCGTTGTAGTTCTTCGGGCGTAAGAATTTTCAACCCGCGCACGCAACTCCCGACGTTGATGTACGATAACGTGGGTGATAGATGTTGGTGTAGGCATTCCTTGAGGGCGAGGGGCTTCACAGCTCCTCATCAGGGGCACAGGGCGACGGCAAGCGTCCTGTGCCCCATTTTTTTTGCCCTACTCCGGAAGCCTCTTGCCCACCGCCCTCAGCGCGGCGTTCCACAGCGAGGCCTCCTGGGCGGTGAGCTCGGCGCGGGTCAGGGGGGCCATCAGGTCCCGCAGGCCGTGGCGCCCAGGCTGTGAAAGAAAGCCCCCCCGTCGCAGCAGCCCCTCCAACGAGTCCTGGACCCCGGCCAGCTGGGAATCGCTGGCCGGCCTGGCGCTGGGCGGGGGAGGCCGGGCCGCGGCGCTCAGCCTGGCCCGCTGAAGCTCATAGGCGTAGAGCAACGCGGACTGGGCCAGGTTCACCGAGGGCTGTTCCCCGGAGGTGGGGATGGAGGAGAGCGCGTGGCAACGCTGGACCTCGAGGTTGGTCATCCCGCTGCGCTCGTCTCCGAACACAATCGCCACCGGACCCTCGGCGGCGCGTCGGACCGCCTCGGTGGCCAGCTCCTCGGGAGAGATCCTCCGCTTCCCCTCCACGTGCCGGGAGCTGGTCCCCACCACCCACACACAGTCGGAGATCACCGCCTCCAGGGACGGGGCGCGGACCGCGGTGTCCAACAGCTCTTCGGCGTGGACCGCCATCCGTCGCGCGCCCTCCCAGTGGTTGATCTCCGGATCCACCAGGGCCCACTCGCGCAGGGAGAAGTTCTTCATCGCCCGGGCCACCGCGCCGACGTTCTCCGACACCCGGGGACGCAAGAGCACCAGACGCAGCGGCAGGGGGGGAAGCGGGGGAGCAGCCATGGCCCCGATCAGAACCCGGCGCGGCAAGGCTTGGCCAGCTAGGATTCGCGTTGCCAATGGTCCGTCGTCTCCTGCTCGCCGCCACCCTGGGGTTGGTCTCCTGCACCAGTCCCATCCGGCTCCCGGAGAGTTCGCTGCTGTTCCCGCTGGGGGTGGCCAGCGGCGCACCGGCGCCGGATTCAATCCAGCTGTGGACCCGCTACCAGGGCAGCCGCGGGCTGCGCTACGAGATCTGGCCCCAGGGCGCCGAGGGGCTGGAGACCTCCTCCCAAGGAGAGGTGAGCGTGCAGCCCGGAGGGTTCGCCCAACTGGAGGTCCGGGGGCTGGCGCCCGGCTCGGCCTACAGCTTCGGATTCTTCGAGGAGGGCGAGGGGGGCAGCCGCAGCCGGGTGGGGCGCTTTCGGACCGCGCCGGCCGCCGGGGACTCGCCCCCGGTCCGGTTCTCGATCTTCTCCTGCGCCAAGAACGGCAACCCGATGGAGCTGATGGAGCGGGCCGCGGAGTCCACCGTCGACGCCGCCCTCTTCCTGGGGGACACCGTGTACGCGGACTCGGCCAAGGACCTGGACGGCTACCGGGCCAAGTGGACGGAGAACCTCTCCACCCTCGGGTTCCGGGCGGTGCGGGGGTCGACGCCGATCCTGGCCACCTGGGACGACCACGAGGTGGTCAACAACTGGTCCGGGACCCTGCTCACCTCGGTCAAGCAGTCCGCCGGGATGCAGGCCTTCTTCGACTTCGTCCCCATGCGCCGCGATCCGCTGGTCCCCCAGCGGCTGTGGCACTCGGTCCGCTTCGGGCGCACCGCCGAGGTGTTCGTGCTGGACTCCCGCGCCGAGCGCGAGCCCGCCGGCCGGGAGACCGCGTTGGCGCAATACCTGTCCGCGGCGCAACTGCAGTGGCTGCTGGACGGGCTGTCCGCCAGCGAAGCCCGGTTCAAGGTGGTGATGAACTCGGTGCCGATCACCGACTTCCCGGGGCTGTTCGACGCGGCCGCCGACGATCGCTGGGAGGGCTACGCCGCCCAGCGCACCCACCTGCTCTCCGAGATCGAGACCCGTGGGATTCCGGGGGTGATCTTCGTGGCCGGAGACTTCCATCTGGGCAGCGTGGGCAAGGTGGCGCCCTTTGGCCCCGGCGCCTCCCTGCTGGAGGTGGTGGTGGGGCCGGCCTCCAACTTCACCAACCCACTGGCCGGGCTGCTGGGCCCGCCGCAGTTCGACTGGGCCCGGGACGTCAACAACTACGTCCTGCTGGATCTGGACCCACAGACCGGGGAGGCCACGGTCACCTTCCGCGACCAACGGGGGATGATCCTGTTCCAGCGGGTCTACTCGCCCTGACCTTCCAGGCCGAGCGGGCGCAGCTGTTCTTGGAAGGTCTGCGCGTCGGTGAAGTTCACCTTCCCCACCAGCCGCTCCTCCATCGGAAGGTCCACCCCCAGCTGACCGCACACCAGCGAGCGGATCCCCTCCGCGTCCAGCCCCCGCGGTTGGCCGCCAGCCAGCCGGGCGAAGCGCAGGGCGTTGTCGTGGAAGGCGAGGACGTTGCCCAGGTCGAGGATCAGCGCTTCAATCACCGGGGCAAGGTGCCCGCTGGCACGGGGAGTATCCACCCTGGAAAGCGGCGGGGGCATCTGACTATGAGTCGCGGCGAAGATGATCGCCCTCGACCCGCACCCCCTCCTTGACGCCCGCGCCTTCGTCACCCGCTTTCCCTCCCCCCTAGGGGAGCTGCCCTCTCCGCCGTGGCTGCTGGCGCTGCTGACCCCCCAGACCTCCGACGCCCCGCTGCAGGCGGACGACGCGGTCCGGTGCGCGGTGCGCGATCTGCTCCGCCAGGGAGGCTACAAGCCCACCGGCCGCGGCAAGCCTGCCTCCGAATACCTGGTGCGCGCGGTAGGGGAGGGGGCCCTCTCGTCCATCAACCTGGCGGTGGACGTCTGCAACGTGGTCTCCCTGCACAGCGGCTTGCCGATCAGCGTGGTGGATCTGGACCGCGCCCAAGCGCCGTTCCGGCTGGGGCTGGGAGCCCCGGAAGCGCGCTATGTGTTCAACGCGTCGGGGCAGGAGATCGACGTGGCGGGGCTGCTGTGTCTGCACGACGCGGACGGCCCCTGCGCCAACGCGGTCAAGGACGCCCAGCGCACCAAGACCCACCCTGGGACCCGAGGCACCCTGTCGGTGATCTGGGGCACCCGCGCCCTGGAAGGCCGCGCCGAGCAGACCGCCCGCTGGTACCGCGACTTGCTGGAGCGGGCCGGCGCGGTCATCGGGGACGCGCCGGTCGCTTAACGCTTCTTCAAGAAGGACCCCGACCAGGCTTCAAACAGCCTTCTTACGTTGCCAACACCGACGCACTCCTACGCGTCGCTGGAGGCTACGAAGATGTTCGGATTGCTGATTGGCACGGCGTGTCTGGTGGGTTTGTACAAGGTCACTCGGGGCGGCTGGGGACACCACGGTCACCACGGTCGAGGGGGACGCGGCCGCTGGCTGCTGCGGGGCTTGTTCCAGCGGCTGGACACCTCTCCTGGGCAGGAGAAGGTGATCTCCGAGTCCTTCGAGGCGCTGCGCGGCGCCGCCTCCAAGTTCCGGGGTGAGGCGGACAAGCTCCGCCAGGACGTCTCCACCTCCATGCGCGGTGAGACGATGGACCATGAGCCGCTCAAGGCCGCCTTCCACCGCCAGGACGCCCTGGTGGAGGCGCTGCGCCGGGAGCTCTTGGTCTCCCTGGGAAAGGTCCACGAAGCGCTCGATCCGCGGCAGCGCCAGGAGCTGGCGGAGCTGATCGAGTCCGGTTTCCGCGGCAGCCACTGTCACTCCGCCCGCCGCTGCGGGCCGGGTGGTGGTGACTGGCAAGGGGCCCGCTGCGCGCAGTCCCTCTGATTCCCCTTCATCCGATTCCAAGGAGACATGACCATGAGAAGGCCCTTTTTGATTGCGCTGTTGGTGACCGGGGTGGTGGCAGGCTACGGCTCGGCGTTCGCGCGGATGAGGCACCGCGGGGGCGGAGGCCACTGCGGCTGGAAGCAGCGGGCGAACGTGGAGGCCCAATACCGGCAGGCCCCGGCGGCCGGCGCCGACACCCTGCGCGCCAATGAGGCGGCCACCCGGGCCCTGAGCGAGGCCACGGTGGCGCTGGAGCAGGCG
>JALYOC010000030.1 GCA_030857095.1 Myxococcota bacterium
CCACCTTCATCCGCACCCTGCGCGACGCGCCCGACTCCAGCCCGCGAGTGCAGGCGGCGGCGGACGCGATCACCAACCGCGAGACCTGGTTCTTCCGCGATCACGCCCAGCTGGAGCGGGTGGTGGCGGCGGCGGGCGAGCGCTGCGCCCGGCAGGGAGCGCAGAGCCTGCGGGTGTTGAGCGCCGGCTGCGCCACCGGCGAGGAGCCGCTGAGCGTGGCGATGCTGGCCCTGGACGCGCCCCATCTGTTCCTGGGCGCCGCGGTGGAGGTGACCGGCTTTGACGTCAGCCCCTTCGCGCTGGAGCAGGCGCGGGGGGGGCAGTTCCGGGTGACCGATCTGCGCCGCGCCGAGTCCGGGCCCGCAGGCTGGGAGGGGCGCTTCTTCCGCCAGGAGGATTCGCGGCTGGTGGCGCGCAGCTGGCTCTCCGGACGGGTGAAGTTCGAGCTTCACAACCTGCTGGGCGATCCCAGCCGCTTCGAGGCCGGCGGCTTCGACCTGGTGCTGTGCCGCAACGTCCTCATCTACTTCGATCAGGAGGCGGCCACCCGCGCCCTGAACGCGCTGTGCGGCTGGGTCCGGCCGGGGGGACAGCTGGTGCTGGGCACCGCCGAGGCCGGCCTGCTGACCGACCCCCGCCTGACCCGCACCCCGGTCGCCGGCGCCTTCCTCCGGGAGGACGTCCGATGAACAAGGCGGTCCCGAACCGGATCACGGTGGTGCTGGCGGACGACTCCAGCTTCGTGCGCAAGGTCTTTGCCCGGGTGTTGGGCCAGGAGGCGGACATCGAGGTGGTGGGCGAGGCCTCCGACGGAGCCCAGGCCTTCGAGCTGTGCCGCCGGCTGACCCCGGACGTGATGTTGCTGGATCTGCAGATGCCGGTGCGCGACGGCCTCTCCACCCTGGATGCGCTGCGCCACCTGCGCTGCCCCACCCGGGTGGTGGTGGTCAGCGCCAGCACCCAGCGCGGGGCGGAGGTGACGCTCAACGCCCTGGAGAAGGGGGCGTTTGACTTCATCGACAAGGCGGCGCGCTCCACCATGCAGCTGCACGAACTGGGCAGCGAGCTGCTGGAGAAGGTGCGCGGCGCCGGCCTCCGACGCGGCGGAGCGCCGGTGGACAAGGCCTCGCCGGCCCTGGATCCCCGCGCGGTGGCCCCGGAGGTGCTGGTGGTGGGCGCCTCCACCGGTGGACCGCTGGCGTTGGCGGCGCTGCTGGCCGGGCTGCCCGCGGACTTCGACGTGCCGGTGGTGATCGTCCAGCACATCCCCGCCTCCTACGTGCCGCCCCTGGCCAGCCGCCTCTCCCGCGCCGCCACCCGGCCGGCCGAGCCGGTGCGCCCGGGGCAGAAGCTGGAGTCGGGGAGAATCTACCTGGCCTTCGGCAAGCATGAATCCGAGCTGTATCGCACCGAGGGAAGCCTGGCGGTGGTGTGGCGCCGCGCCGATCCGGGGACGCCGCACGTCCCCTCGGTGGACTCACTCTTCCATTCGGCGGCCAGGGTCTGCGGTCCTCGCGCCTGGGGGGCGTTGTTGACCGGCATGGGACGGGACGGAGCGGAAGGACTGCTGGCGATCCGCAAGGCCGGTGGCTTCACCGTGGCACAGGACGAGGCGACCTGTGCGGTGTGGGGGATGCCGAAGGTGGCGTCCGATCTGGGAGCGGCCTACGCCGTCCTGGCCATCCACGCACTGGGACCATTTCTGGGGGAGCAGCACCGAAGTGTCGTTCAACCCGGGTCGGAGGTTCGACCCATCCGGAAGGAAGCACCATGCGCGCAAAGGTGATCGTTCAGATCGTCGTGATGGCGTCGTTGCTGGTCGGAGGGCCCGCGTTGGCCAAGCCCGACACCTGCCCCAAGCCGGACAAGAAGGCCACCCCCGACCAGGTGTTCGCGGCGCGTCTGCTGGCGATGCAGCAGGGCGATATCGAGGCCATCGCCTGCAGCTATGACCAGGACGCGGTGGTGGTCTTCCCGGGATCAGTGATCCGCGGGCGGGAGGCGATCATGCAGGCCTTCCTGGCCTTCGCCGGCGCCCTGGGCGGCACCCCTCCCACCATCACCAGCACCACCGAGGCGGACGACACCCTGCTGGTCACCTACGAGGTCATCACCCCCACCCTCTCTATCCCCGATGGAGCCGACGCCTTCGTGATCCGCGACGGTCGCATCCAGTACCAGCTGGTCCACGGGACGATCGTCTTCAACCAGCCGTAGGAGTTCCTTGTGAGCACGCACATCTCTGGCCCGAACATCGAAACCCACCACCGGAAGATCCTGATCGTCGAAGACTCGGAGTTCGTCCATCAGATCTACCGGGTGGCCTTCCGCAAGCTCAACCAGCCCCAGCTCACCCACGTCAACAACGGCGTGGAGGGGCTGGCGGCGCTGGAGAAGAGCGGCCGCTTCGACCTGATCATCGTCGACCTGAACATGCCCCTGATGGATGGGCTGACCTTCGTGCGCGAGGTCCGGCGTCGCCCGGAGCACAAGGACACCCACGTGATGTTCTGTACCACCGAGGGAAAGGATCCAGCGCTGCGCAAGGAGATCGACTCGCTGGCGCAGTCCTATCTGCGCAAGCCGTTTGGGCTGGACGAGATTGTCGCCCGGCTGACCCAGGTCCTCCCCCAGACCGAGCGGCGGGCCAACTAGATGGGCGCCCCAGCCCTGGCTGAACGCTCCCTGGTAAGGGAGCAGGCCGCAGCATTGCCCACCACCGTCTCCTTCAGCGAGGCCCTGGTGGAGTCGCTCCACGCCTTGGGGGTGGAGCGCGCCTTTGGTCTGGTCGGTGGCGCGATCGCGCCGCTGGCCCACGCGCTGGCGGTGGGTCCGCTCAAGGTCCACCACTTCCGCCACGAGGGAGGCGCGGGGTTCGCGGCGCTGGAGGCCAGCCTGGCCTCCAACCGTCCGGTGGCGGTCTTCACCACCACCGGTCCGGGGATGACCAACGCGCTGACCCCGCTGTGGGCGGCCCGTTGGGAGGGCGCGAAGATCCTCCTGCTCTCCGGCGCCACCTCCGCGCCGCAGCGGGGACGGTGGGCCTGTCAGGAGACCAGCGCCTACACCTTCCCGGTGGGAGCGCTGCACGGCCCCGGCGCGCTGTTCCACTTCGGCGTCACCCTGGAGTCGGCCGACGAGCTGGCGCAGGTGCAGGCGCGGCTGGCCGCCGGGTTCGCCCGGCCGGAGGGCTTCGTGGCCCACCTGGGGTTGCCGCTGGCGGTCCAGGCGGCCCGGGTCTCCACGGCAAGACGGCCGTCGCCGGTGCCGCCGGTGTTTCCCTCCGCCGGTCCCGCCGCGCTCCGGGGAATCGCGCAGCTGCTGACGCGCGGGGACGCGGTGATCTGGGCCGGCTACGGCGCCCGCCACGCCTCGGCGGAGTTGCTGGCGCTGGCCACCCGGCTGCGGCTGCCGGTGATGTGTTCGCCCCGGGCCAAGGGGGTGTTCCCGGAGGATCATCCGCTCTATCTGGGAAGCACCGGCCTGGGCGGTCAGTCCTCGGTGGACGCCTACTTCCGGCGCCGCAGGGTGGAGCACGTGCTGGTGCTGGGGTCCCGTCTCTCCGAGCCCACCTCGTTCTGGAACCCGGCCCTTGTTCCCAGCGAGGCCTTCATCCACGTGGACCTGGATCCCACCGTCCCCGGCACCGCCTACCCCGATGCGCGGACGGTGGCCGTCCAGGCGGAGGTGGGAGGGTTCCTGCGCGGCCTGCTGGACTCACTGGGGGACGAGGAGCTGGCCAGCACCCGCCGGGTGGACCCGCTGCCGGCGGCGGAGCACGTCTCCGACGCCCCGGACGGCCCGGTCCGCCCGCAGCGGGTGATGCAGGCCATCCAGAAGCTGATCATCGACCAGACCGACGCGGTGGTGATGAGCGAGTCGGGCAACTCCTTTGCCTGGGCCAACCAGCTGCTGCGCTTCCCCTCCACGGGGCGCTACCGGGTGAGCACCGGCTTTGGATCGATGGGCCACATGACCGCGGGGGTGGTGGGCGCGGCGCTGGCCCGGGGAGGCCTGGCGGTGGCGGTGGTCGGCGACGGATCGATGCTGATGCAGGCCGAGGTGAACTCCGCGGTGCAGTACGGGGCCCGGGCCCTGTGGATCGTCCTCAACGACGCCCAGTACGGGATGGTCGAGCAGGGGATGCGCGCCCTGGGCCTGACCCCGTTGGAGACCGGGATGCCGCGGACCGACTTTGCCGCCTGGGCCCAGGCCCAGGGGGCGACCGGGATGAAGGTGGATTGCGAAGAAGAGCTGGACGCAGTGCTGGAGCGGGCACTCCAAATCCAGGGGCCGTGCGTGGTGGACGTGCGGATCGACGCCCGACAGACCGCTCCGTGGATGAGACGAATCCAGAACCTGATTGCACAGGGCGCGGACACCGCGCCGGGAGACAACCGATGAATCGTTTCGTAGGCATCAAGGCCCTGGCGCTGGCGTTTCCGCGCCAGGTCCGCACCAACGACTACTTCCGGGAGAAGTGCGCGGACGTGCTGGCCGCCGCCGAGCAGAAGTCGCTCAACAAGGTGTGGTCGCCGCAGGCGGGCGACGCGCCGGCCCCGGTGGACCACTTCAACGACACCATGCGGCCGTATCTGGGAGATCCCTTCCGGGGCACGGTCGAGCGGCGGGTGGTGGCCCCGGGAGAGACCGGCCTGCAGCTGGAGACCCGCGCGGTGAAGGAGGCGCTGGCGCTGTCCGGGATGACCCCCGGGGACGTGGATCTCCTGGTGGTCAGCTCGTTCGTGCCCGAGGATCCGGGGCTGGGCAATGCGCCGTTCATCGCCCGGGATCTGGGGATGGGCGCGGCCCAGGCCTTCAACATCGAGAGCGCCTGCTCCGGATCGCTGGTGTCGCTGCAGACCGCCATCGCCATGGTGCAGTCCGGGCAGTACCGCAACGCGGTGGTGGCCATCTCCTGCACCTACTCCCGCCACACCGACGAGCGGGACTCGCTGGGGTGGACCTGCGGAGACGGCGCCGCGGCCTACGTGGTGGGCCCGGTGGAGGAGGGCTACGGCTGGCTGGGCGGGAAGCTGCGCCACACCGGGGAGACCTGCGAGGCGCTGTACTACACCATCGCCGACGATGAACCGCCGGAGCGGAAGGTGCAGCTGCGCTCGGCGCCCACCGCCGGCAAGGCGCTGAAGGTCTCCAGCGAGTTCAGCCTCCGGACCTGCGTGCAGGGGGCGCTGATCTCCGCGGGGGTGAAGCTGTCGGAGATCGACTTCTTCGTCTTCAACACCCCGCTGGCCTGGTACACGGAGTTCTGCAGCCGCACCCTCGGGATTCCGATCGAGAAGACGATCAACACCTACCGCTGGTACGCCAACACGGGTCCGGCGCTGATGCCCACCAACCTCTTCCACGCTGCCAAGAGCGGGAAGTTGAAGAAGGGCGACAAGGTGCTGCTGTACACCATCGGCAGCATCTCCAGCGCCGGCGCGGCGGTGATCCGCTGGGGCGACGTGGCCCTGGGCCAGGATCCCCAGGCCGCGCGTCCTGCGGCCGAGGTCCCCAGGCTGGAGGCTGCCTGAGCGGGCGGTGAGCCAGTCCGCTTTTAGGGAAGCGGGCGCCTGGTTCTATCGCTCGCAGTGCTGGGTGAGCAGGCCGCTCGTTTCTAGGGAAGCGGGCGGCCGGCTCCTCACTGGGCCAGGGAAACGGGGCCACCTGCCTGGGAATCAGCACACCTCTTCATCCCTTGTCTTGAGCACCCGCCGATGAACCAACTGATCCCCGCCCGCAGCCGACGTCCCGACCAGGACAGCATCTTCTCCCTCAACGCCGAGGCCACCCGGCGGCGCGCGGCGGGTGAGCGGGTGGTCAACGCCACCCTGGGCGCCTTGATGCACGACGACGGGACCCTGGCGGTGCTGCCTTCGGTGACCCACACCCTGGCGCGGGTGCCGGCGGCGGAGTGGGCCGCCTACGCGCCCTTCGCCGGCACCGGCCCCTTCGTGGAGGCGGTGATCGCCGACACCTTCCTGGGCCATCCGGCACTGCGCGAGGCGGCGGTGGGCGTCTCCACTCCCGGCGGGACCGGGGCGCTGCGCCACGCGCTCACCAACTACCTGGAGCCGGGGCAGGCCTTGCTCACCCCCAGCTTTCACTGGGGCCCGTATCAAACCCTGGCCGACGAGCATGAGCGCCGGGTGGAGACCTTCAACATGTTTGATGGCCAGGGCCGGCTGGATGTCCCGGCACTGGAGATCCGGGCCGCCCAGCAGTTGGCGGAGCAGGGCCGGGTGCTGCTGTTCCTCAACGATCCCTGCAACAACCCCACCGGCTACTCGCTGTCGCTGCCGGAGTGGCGGGCGCTGGCGGACGCCCTGGGCCGCCTCGCCGAATCAGGCCCGGTCACCCTGCTGGTGGACATGGCCTACTGGCTGTACGGGGCGGCCGAAGATCCCCGCGCCTTCCTGGGGACGCTGACCCCGCTGCTGGGGAAGGTGGGGCTGCTCTTCGCCTGGAGCGCGTCCAAGTCCTTCACCCACTACGGTCTGCGGGTCGGCGCGCTGTTGGCGTGCGCGCCGGATCCTGCGGACCGCGCGGCCACCGAGGCGGCGTTCGTCTATTCGTGCCGGGGCACCTGGTCCAACTGCAACCGCGGCGGGATGTGGGCGATCACCCAGCTGCTGACCGACGAGGGCCTGCGCCGCGCCTGCGACGACGAGCGCGCCGGGCTCAAGCTGCTGCTGCGTCGCCGGGTGGAGTCGTTCAACGCCCAGGCTGGAAGGCTGAGCTACCCCCGCTACGAAGGCGGCTTCTTCGTCACCGTCTTCCACGACCAGGCGGAGGCGAAGTCGGTGCGGATGAAGGAGCAGGGCGTGTTCGTGGTCCCCCAGAAGGGCGCCCTGAGGGTGGCGCTGTGCAGCGTCAACGAGGCGGACCTCGCCCGGCTGGTAGCGGCGCTGGAGGACTGAGGCTACCGCCGCAGCCGCGCCGCGTGCTCCTCGGCCTTCACCCGCCGCCCGTCCTGCTCCAGCAGCCTGGCGGCGGCGGCCAGCCGATCCCAGAAGCCGGGGGAGGTGGTGGAGAAGGTCCCGGCCTCGGCCAGCTTGTCCCAGGCGGCCTCGAACTCGTTGCGGCTGAGGTGATCCCGGAAAGACCTCACCGTGGCGGCGGACCGCGCGTCCAGGGTGGTGCCCAGGATGGTCGCCGCCTGGGTCAGCTGTTCGGTGACCTTCGCCCAGTGGCGGAACAGGTCGTTGACCTCGGACACCGCTACACCTTGCCCAGCAGGTCCAGCAGCGCGGCGCCGTACAGCCGCACCCGCTTCTCCCCGAAGTAGGGGATTGCGGCCAGCGCTTCCATGGATGCCGGCGGGCGGCGCGACAGCTCGTCCACCAGCGGATTGGTGAGGATCACCGACTGGGTCACCTTGCGCTCGGTGGCCTTGGCCGACCGGAACACCTTGAGGGCGTCCTCGCGCTTCTTCCGCGTCGGATCCCGGTCCCCCGGCTTCTCCTCCGGGGGGGCCAACTCTCCGGCGCGGGACTTGACGATCAGGTCCTTGAGCAGCGCCAGCACCTCGTCGCCGTGCTCGCGCACGAAGGCCCCGCGCACCCCCTCCAGCTTCACCAGCTCCCGGGCGTTGCCCGGTGGCTTGAGGGCGATTGCGTGGATGGCGGCGTTGGACAGCATCCGCCCCATCGGGATGTTCTCCGCCTCCGCCCACTCCAGCCGCTTCCTGTGCAGGATCAGGGTGGTGGCGTGGGCCAGCGCAAACTGGTTCGGCGAAAGCTGGTTCTTGGGAAGCTTGGGCCGGAACGCGCCCGCCTGGTCCGGCCGGGCCGCCGCGTCGTCGGACATCCGCTGGCAGTCCAGCAGCACCTCCTCCAGGATGTCCGCGGCCAGGCAGGCGGCGCGGACCTTCCGGCCGATGTGCACCAGGTAGCGCACGTCGTCGGCGATGTAGGCCCGCATCTCGGTGGGAACCGGGCGGATCGAGAAGTCCGCCTGCTGGTGCTCCTTGGCCAGCTCCAGCTGGAACTCGTCGCGGACCAGGTCCGCCAGCCCGACCTTCGGCCAACCAAGCAGGGTGGCGGCGCGGTGGGTGTCGAACAGCCCCTGGACCCGGACCCCGGCCTCGGCCAGGAATTGCAGGTCTCCTCCCGCGGCGTGGAAGTACTTGGTCCGCGTCGGGTCGGCGCACAGCGGCGCCAACAGCCCCGCGTCCACGCCCGGGCTGAGGGTGTCGAAGAGGAAGATGTCCTCGTCCGTGCCCACCTGCACGAAGCACAGGCGGGCATGGAAGGCATGCATCGCGTCTGCCTCGACGTCGATGGCCAATTCCCCAGAGGAAGAAAGCCGCTGCGCCGCGGTTTGGGCCTGCTCGGAGGTGAGGATGTCGGTTGCGGTCTGCGGAAAGCTCGCCATCAAGCGCGCCAACCTACCGGATGCGCGGGTCCACAGTAGGGTCGTTTTTTCGGTTCCGGTCTGTAGGATGACAAGGCGATGAGTGAAGAAGCTCGATTGGAGAAGGTGCTGCTGAGCCAGATTGGCCGGGCGGTCGGGGACTTCAACCTGATTGCGGAGAACGACCGCATCCTGGTGGCCGTCTCCGGTGGGAAGGACTCCCACTGCATGCTGCACCTGCTTCGGCTGATGCAGCAGAAGGCGCCGTTCAAGTTCGACCTGCTGGCGGTCAACCTGGACCAGGGACACCCCGGCTTCCCCGGCGACAAGCTGGAGGCCTACTTCCAGGACAACGGCTTTCCGTACCGGATGCTCAAGGAGGACACCTACAGCATCGTCCTGGAGAAGACCCCGGTGGGGAAGACCCAGTGCACGGTCTGCTCCCGGCTGCGCCGCGGCATCCTCTACAACGCGGCGGTGGAGCTGGGCTGCAACAAGATCGCCCTGGGCCACCACCGGGACGACATGATCGAGACCCTGTTCTTGAACATGTGCTTCGCCGGATCGCTGTCCTCCATGCCCCCGCAGCTGAAGTCGGACGACGGGCGCAACACGGTGATCCGTCCGCTGGCCTACGCGGCGGAGAAGGACCTGGCGGCGTACGCGGAGCTCAAGAAGTTCCCAATCATCCCCTGCGACCTGTGCGGCTCGCAGGAGAACCTGCGCCGTAAGCGGATGAAGAAGGCGATCGACGAGCTGGGCAAGGACATCCCCAACCTGCGCAACAGTCTGCTTTCCGCGCTGGGGAACGTGAAGCCTTCTCACCTGCTCGACAACAAACTCAATCCGCTCTACGAGCGACCCTCTACGGAGGAAGGCGGGGCACCGGTATGGCGAGAGACCTTGCAGTAGCAGCGCGCAAAGAGCGGAACGCGGCGCTGATCGAGACCATGATGCTGGCCGCGATCGCGGATGGCAGCGTCTCCCAGTTGGAGCTGCAGACCCTTCTGCGGCGGGTGCTGGAGCGCCCTGAGTTCGAGGGCACCCGCCCCGAGGAGCTCAACGCGCTGGTGGAGGGGTCGGTCCAGAAGCTGGCCGGGGCCAAGAACCTGCCGGAGATCATGAAGTCGCTGCGGTCGCGGCTGCCGGATCACCGCACCCGCATGCTGGCCTTCGGGTTGGCCACCGCGGTGGCCTTCGCCGACAACCGCGCGTCTCGCGCCGAGCTGGGGCTGCTCAAGACCATCCAGGCCGCGCTGGGCATCGCCGAGGACGAGGTCGCCACCATCGTGGACGTGGTGGAGCGCGGCGGCTCGCTGGCCGAGGCCCTGGGTGAACCGCCGCAGAGGCTGTACGCGGAGGTGATGGTGCTGGTCAGCGCCGCTGACGGGAAGCTGACCGACGAGGAGGCCTCCGCGCTGGTGGAGAGCTTCGCCGCCGACCCGGCCTTCAAGGACGTGGGTCCGGAGGCCGCCCAGCAGCTGGTCAGCGCCGCGGTGGCGGTGCTGGCGGTGGAGGGCCTACCCCGGCGGATCGAGGCCCTGGCCCGGGGCCTGACCACCCATCCTCAGCGGGTGACCGCGTATGCTCTGGGGGTCCGGATGGCCAAGGCCGGCGGACAGCCGCACGGGCCGGAGCAGCGGGTGCTGGACCTTCTCCAGGCGACGTTCGGCCTGGCGGACGACGAGGTCGAGCGCATCCACAAGGAGAGCTGATCCGTGCCCAGCGCCGCGCGCAGCACCCTGCGGTTCCTGATCCCCCCCGGGATGGGAGCGATGTCCCCCGGCAACTCGCTGGAGCGGTATCTGTCGCGCACGCTGGGCCGGCAGGTGGAGGTCTCGGCCTGCGCCAACTACGAGACGCTGGCCAAGGAGCTGCTGGCGGACCGGGCGGAGGCCGCCTGGGCCCCCCCGTTCGTCTGCGCCCGCCTGGAGGCGATGGGGGTCAAGGTCGTGGCCCGGGGCGTGCGCAAGGGCGCCTCCACCTACCGCTCCGCGCTGGTGACTCGCGCCGGCACCGGGCTGACCCTGGAGACGCTGCAGGGGACCACCGCTGCCTGGGTGGACCGGGACTCGGTGGCCGGTTACCTGCTGCCGCTGGCCCACCTGCGCGCCCGGGGCCTGGAGCCGGCGAAGCTGTTCTTCGCCCAGGAGTTCCTCGGCTCCTACCGCGCGGCGCTGGAGGCGGTGCTGGCCAAGAAGGCGGACGTGGCCGGGGTGTTCGCCCCGCCGGCGGGCGTCACCACCGGGGTGGACGAGGTGTTCCCGGAGAAGGCCTTCTCCTTCCACGTGATCGACTTCACCGAGCCGGTCCCCAACGAGGGCGTGGCCCTCTCGGTGGGGGTGGCACCCTCGCAGGCGGCGGCGCTGGAGAAGGTGCTGCTGGCGATGCACGAGACGCCCGAAGGCAACCAGGTGCTGGGCGAGGCCTTCCGCTGCGAACGCTTCGAGGCCGCGCCCCGGCTGGGCTACCGCGCCCTGTACCGGGTGGCGCTGGCCAGCCTGTAGCCCGCTACTCCCCCTCCACCAGGGTGGCGTCCTCGTCCTTCTCCGGGGCGTAGAGCCCCTTCATGAAGTCCGCCAGATGCGGCGAGGTGGCGGCGAACTGCTGCCGGACGATGAACTCCTCCAGCGCCAGCTGCAGCGCCGCGGCGTGGGGGTAGCGCTGGTCTCGGTCGCGCTCCAGCGCCTTGCTCACGATGGGATCGATGGCCGCCGGAATCGTCGGGTTCACCGAGGAGGCGGGCGGGACCTTGGCGGAGACCACCGCGCGCAGGGTCAAGGCGTCCGTCTCCCGCTTGAAGAGCCGGGTCTGGGTCAGCTGCTCGTAGAGGATCACCCCCAGCCCGAAGATGTCCGAGCGGTGGTCCAGCTCATCCCCCCGGGCCTGTTCGGGGGACATATACGCGTACTTGCCCTTGATCGCCCCGGTGGCGGTGTTGCTGGCCTTGTTGGCGGCCTTGGCCACCCCGAAGTCGATCAGCTTCACCGTCCCGTTGAAGCCGACCAGGATGTTCTGCGGGGAGACGTCCCGGTGGATCAGCGCCAGCGGCTTGCCCTGCGGGTTCTTGGCGTTGTGTGCCGAGTGCAGCCCGGCCGCGGTCTCCGCCACGATCCGGCACACCAGCCCCGTGGGCAGCGCCTTCTTCTTGGAGCGGGAGCGCAGGTTCAGCTGCCGCAGCGACTCGCCGTGCACGTACTCCATGGCAATGTAGTACTGCCCGTCCACCTCACCCAAATCGTAGATCTGCGCGATGTTGGGGTGGTTCAGGTTGGCGGCGATCCGCGCCTCATCGAAGAACATCTCGATGAACTGCTCCTCCTGCGCCAGGTGGGGGAGGATCCGCTTCACCACCAGCAGCTTCTCGAAGCCCACCGGCCCCTTCTGCCGGGCCAGGTAGACCGCGCCCATTCCGCCCGCGGCGAGCTTCCGAATCAGCTGGTACCGGCCGAAGGTCTCCAAGACGGTCCGGACGATACCCGCCTTGCCCCGGAGCCGCCACGGCGGCAGCCACCCGCAGGCGCCCCTGAACGAGGACAGGCTGCCTTCCGCGTCGGAAGGGCAGCCCCGTCTGCGAAGCGAGGCGGTTATGGCACCACCCGGCACTCCGCCCGGTACTGCACCCCCACCTTCTGCCCGGTGGCGGGGACGGCGGCCGGATCGAACACCACCGAGTTGGTGGCCGCGTCCCAGGTCCACTGGGTGCCATACGTCTGCACCACTCCGTCCACGGTCACAGTCAGGGCAGCCGGATCGCTGGGGACCTCGGTCAGCCGGAAGTCCCGCTGGGCGCCGGCGGCGGACCCGGCCAGGGCGTTGAGCAGCGCCTGGTAGTTGGAGGAACAGACATCCAGCACCTCGCCCCCGGTGCCCCGGGCGACCTCCGCCAGCCGCGGCCCCGGCGGACCGGCGGTCTTGCAGGCCGGGTTGGTGGGGACGATGGCGTGGGCCTTGGTCCGGTGCGACATCCCGGTGCCCTTGAAGGTCTGCAGGAACTGCAGGTAGCTGCTGGCCTCGAAGCCGGAGTGGTCGTCCTCGTCGGCCAGGAACACCACCGCCAGCCGTCCGGTGTTCCGCACCAGCCCCAGGTTGCCGTCGTTGGGCATCGCGGTGCGTGGGTCATCCGCGCTGGTGGAAAGCGGCGCGGAGAGGGCGGAGCGCATCGTCTCCAGGCCCTGCATCAGGTTGTGGCACTGGCCCACCGCCAGATTGGACTGCAGGGTGGCCGCCGCGCTGCCACTGCCGCTGTAGGCAATCCGCGCCCGGCTGTTGTCCACCGGGAACAGCCGGCCCGCCTCGCCGCCGTCGGCGCCGCCGCCGCAGATGGAGCTGCGGGTCACCAGGCCGGTGCTGGTCACGCCCGCCCGGACGTCCACGCCCTTGGCCCGGGCCTCATCCAGAAAGCCGGGGATCGCCGCGGCCAGCCGCTGCTGGTACGGCCCCATGGTGGTGGTGTTGGAGACCACGAACAGCACGTCCAGCTGGCTGTCGGTGCCCTGGACGAACCTCTCGTTCATCAGGCCCTCGTGGTTGGTCTCACCCAGCAGCGGCACCATGTACGGCGTCGGTTCGCCGGGGGTGCGGAGGTACATCGGGGTGAAGTGCTGGCCGATGATCCGGTGCGCGTAGGTCACCTCCACCTCGAAGCCATCGCCCGGGTTGAGCACCCGCGGCAGCGGAGGGGCCAGGAAGGAGAACTGGTCGCTGGTCCCGTTCCCCATCTGGATCCCGGAGAGCTCCACCGGGCTGGCGCAGGCGTTGGAGACGTAGGTCGTGCGGGACGGCACCGCGCAGTCCGCCCGGTTGTACTTGAAGTCCAGGTGGTGCGGCGCCGCGGTGATGCAGGTGCTGGTGGACACCGCCTTGATCTTCAGCCGGAACACCGGGGTGGCCGGGTCGTTGATCGAGAAGGACAGCTCGCCCTCGAAGGCCCCCGCCGCCGCCGCCTTGAAGGCAATCTGCGGTGAGAAGTACCCGCCGCGGCCCAGCGTTCCGCCGGTGAGCTCACCGCCCGGCATCCAGAAGGCGCCGCCGGCGTTGTTGGTCAGACGGATGTCCTTCACCGCGCAGTCGGTCACCCCGGTGTTGGCGAAGCGGAAGCCCAGCACCGCGCCGCGGCCGACCTCCACGTTGCCAAAGTCCAGCACCGGCGACGGCAACACCTCCCACTCGCAGGCCGGTCCGGTCCGACCCCTGCCGGTGATGGTCACCGTGTGCTCCGGGGCGAACATGTCGTCGGAGCGGAACACCAGGGTCATGGTCACATCCCCCACCAGGCTGGGCTCGTAGAACACCTTGAGGTCCAGAGAGTCGGTTCCCGGAGCGATGGCGATCCCCGGCGACGGCTGGCGCAACTCCGGATAGGCGGAGCCCGCCTCCCACGGATATTGGACCCGGTCCCGGAACGGGGCCGAGACCTGGAACTCGTTGACCTGCGCTCCCTGCGCGCGCACCCCCAGGAAGGTGAGGTTGCCGCTGGTGCCGGCGTTGGTCAGCCGGATGACTCTTTCCAGCTTGGTGCCGATCAGCTGCTCGCCGAAGTCCACCGACACCGGGGCAATCGCCAGCTGCGGCCGGCCGCCGCGAGCATCCAGCATCACCTGGGTGCTGCGCGCCTTGTTGGAGGTGTAGTCTTGCTGCATCGACCCCACCGCGGGCCCGGAGTAGCGGGCGGCGTACTCCACCTCCACCTCCACCGTCTGGCCGGGGCCCAGGCGCGAGTTGGCCAGCGGGGTCAGCGGAGTGAAGGACTGGTCGGAGGTGCTCGCCGCGGCCAGATCCACCGGCCGCCAGGTGATGTTGGTCATCTTCGTCCGCGACCGGGTGGTCTGGTGGACGGGGATCTCAGCGAACGGCACCGGCGCGGGATCGAACACCAACGCCGAATTCACCGCCTTGCCCACCAGCTGGACCGGGGTGGGGGTGCAGCCGTCGCAGGAGCGGATCTCGATCTGCGCCCCGTCCGAACCGGCCCCCTGGGGCGCGTACTTGGCGCGGATCTCCAAGGTGGCGTGCGGCTCGATGGTGACCACGTTGGCGGAGAACGGATCCACGAAGTCGCCGCCCAGGGTCAGGCTCAGCGGCAGGTCCACCGGGTTGCGCACGGTGAACACCAGCTCGCGGTCGGACTCGAGTTCCAGGGTCTGGAAGTCCAGCACCGCCGGGCTCACCGACACCGGGGTCGGCGTCCCCAGCCCCTTGAGCGTCACCGGGGTGGCCGCCCCGTGCTCCGCGTCCACCCGGACGCTGACCGACCCCTCCAGGGGACCTTCCTTGAGCGGGTGGAAGTACAGCCGCACCCCGCGCTCCTCGCCCGGGAGGATCCGCAGCCCAGGGTCCAACAGCTCCGCCTGGAACGACGGGTTGTTGTCCAGCTTGAGCACCTCCATCGGCGTGAACGGCACGTGTCCGACGTTGCGGATCCGCACCTCGCCTTCGCGCCACTCGCCGACCGGCACCCCGCCGAAGTCGAACACAGTGGTATTGAGCACGGCGTACGCCTCCACCTGGCGCACGCGATTGGGTTCGTGACAGCCCACGCTTGCAGCAACGACGGCGGCCCAACACACGAGCCCGACGATTCCTGACTGACGCCCCCTCACCATTCCCCTCTCCGCCCGGGCAGTGACCTTCGCGCCTTCAAAGCGCGGGCACCGCCGCACGCTGGCCTTATCAAGCGCCGTACCGTCGGTTCAGCGACGGAGATGCGCAATAAAATCAGAGACTTGGGCGTTGGACCGGCCGATCACCTTCTCCGAAGGGGGAAAGTTTTTTCCCATTGGGGTGGTGGTGATCGGCGCCTGAGGGCACCGTTGCAGCAAGCAGCGAATCGGGACTGCACCGGATCAAGCGGACGTGTCCGCGATCGCGGTGAGACTCTCCTGGTCATCCATCAGTGAACAGCGGGGTCATGCCTCCTCCCACACAGGCACGACCTGCTGGCTCACCCGGTCTTCGCCTGCTCCCGGGGCATCAGCACCGAGGCCAGCTGCCGCGCCTGGCCTTCGGAGGCACACCGGTACTCCTGCACCTTCCCGTTGCCCTTCTCCAAGCGGATCACCCACACTTCCTCTTCCTTGGTGATCGTAGGCTTTGTCGCCATGCGTTGCCTCCTCGCCTGCTCTCCTTGAGCATCGCCCATGCCGGGAAGGGCGCGGCCGGGGACCTGAATCTTTCGGCCAGTTTACCCAGCCGCCACCGCGGACGGTGACGTGGTTCTGTCGACACTTTGCGGCCCCACCTCGCAAACGGTGCATAGAGGCAAAGGTGCGACCCGTACCGGAGGACAGGGTGCCTCAGCCTTCCGCGGGATCCGGCCACTCCCACGCCGAGCGGTAGCCGCCTTCCGCCTGGGTGGCCTCGATGAAGCGCGCGTAGAACGGCTCGCCCCCCAGCGTGGCTGAATCCCCCACCACGAACAGGTGCCGGCGCGGGCGGGTGATCGCGACATTCATGCGCCGCAGGTCGGAGAGGAAGCCAATCGCCCCTTCCGCGTTGGAGCGGGTCAAGGACAGCAGCACCGCGTCCTTCTCCCGGCCCTGGAAGGCGTCCACGGTGTCGATCTCCACGCGTAGATCGTCGACCAGCTCGCGCAGGTGCGCGGCCTGGGCGCTGTAGGGGGCGATGATCGCCAGCTCGGACGGATCCAGTCCCAGCCCCAGCAGCTCGCGTGCCCGCTGCGCCACCAGCGCCGCCTCGCCCGGGTTCAACCGGCTGTCGGAGGACTGCGCCTTCTCGTCCTCGAAGCCCTTGCCAGCGGTGTCCAGGAAGATCACCGGCGGGGCGTCCAGCTGCGCGCCTGGCGCCAGCACGTCTGTCAGTTGCCGGTCTGCCACCGACGGGTGGGCGCGCAGCCCGCCCCCGTACATCTCGCGCGAGGGGAAGGACATGATCTGCGCGTGCATCCGGTACTGCTCGGCCAGCATCCGCTTCACCCCGTCCCCGTGGTCCTCCAATAGCCGCTCGAACAGGCTCCGGGAGAGACCCCGGCGCGCGGCCTGGGGGGAGAGCACCGTGGGCGGAAGCTGCTTGTGGTCGCCTGCCAGGATCACCTTGGGCGCGCGCAGAAAGGCGATCAGGGTCAGCGGTTCGATCGCCTGGGTCGCCTCGTCCACCAGCGCCAGGTCGAACTGTTCTCCGGCGATCACGTTGGAGTCCAGGCTGGAGAGGGTGGCGCACACCACCTGGGCGCGGGAGAGGACCGCGCGGATCGCCTTCTTCTCCAGGGCCCGCGCCTCGTCCAACAGCTGCTTTGCCTCCGAGGAGGAGGCACGGGCGTTGGAGAAGCGCTGGCGACTGCGGCCCTGCTTGCGCTGCCGGCTGGCGTAACCGAACAGCGAGTAGGCCTCCTCAAACAGCTCGCGCGAGACCTGCCGGTCCGGGTGATCCTCCACCTTGAGGTCCAGGGTGTGCTCCGCCAGATGCGGCAGCACCCGCGCCGGGTGGCCGACCCGGATCGAGGGGATTCCCTGCTCCAGGCACAGCTCCAGCAGGTGGTCGACCGCGGCGTTGCTGGCGGCGGTGGCCAAAATCCGCGCCCCAGACGCGGCGGCGTGACGGGCCACCTCGGAGAGCACGGTGCTCTTGCCGGTCCCTGGCGGACCGTGGACCAGGAAGAAGTCCTCCGCCGCCAGCGCCCGGGCCACCGCGTCCTGCTGCTCCGGGTTGAGCGGCCGGACCGGAGTCAGCTTGGGCGATCGCTCGAACCGGGCCTCGGCGTTCCCCAGCAGGACCTCCCGGCGGTCGCGCTCCTGGCCCCTCTCCCAGCCGCGCACCCGCCGCACCGCGCTGGTGGCGCGATCAAAGGTCACGTCGTTGGGCACCAGGTCCAGCCGCAGCAGCCCCTCGCCGATCCACTGCGGAGGGCTGCGGTCGAAGGCCACCTGCAGCTCGTGGCGGGCGGCGCGGCTGACCACCCCGCGCGCCGGCTCCACCTCCTCTGTGCGGCGGGGGCGGACCTCCACCAGCTCGCCTACGTCCAGCCGCCGGGGCAGCCAGCGCCGGTCCTCCCGGGCGAAGGTCAGCAGAAAGCGCCCGCCCAGGCCGACCGCGTCGTCGGTCACCTCCAGGTTCAGCAACACCAGCCCGCGCGACTCCAGCTCCGCCAGGGGCAGGGTCTCCCTCAGCTCCTCCAGCCGGGAGCGCTGCTCCGAGCGCTCCAGCTGCAACAGGTTCAGCAGATCATCGAAGTGGGAGAGCGTCCTGGGCACGGGACAGGGTGTAACGCGTTCACCGGTGAGGCGCGAAGGCCTCGTCGGGCGCAGGGTTAGCAACACCGCCGCCCCCTCAGGCGCGACGCTCCGGACGCAACACTTCGGTTCCCACCCCGCCCGCCGCGTCCCCCGCCGGAGTACCATTCCCCTCCTATGCGCCACGCTCACGTGCTTCTGCTGGTCTCGCTGATCGGTTGCGCCACGGCGCAGAAGAAGGAGGAGACGGCCACCCCGGCCCCGCAGCAGCAGCCGGCAGCGGAGGCCTGCGGTCCGCTGGCCTCCGCGGTGCCCGGGGGGATCGCCGAACCCGCGGGCGCGGTGCTCTTCCTGGGGACAGCGCAGGGCCTGGAGGCGGTGGACGCCGCCTCCGGCGTTACCCTCTGGCGGTCCCCCAGCGTCACCCGGGCGCTGGCGGTCGGGGAGGGGAGGATCGCCGCGGCCATCGAAGTGGAAGATTCCCCCGGCGAGCTTCGGCTGGCGCTGCTGGAGCGCAGCACCGGGGCCCTGCTCAGCCTCGGTCCGCAGCTGCAGGTGGGCCCCCAGGTACGGGGCGCCTTCTGCCAGGAAGCCGAGGTGGACCTGGTCTGGCCCGGACCGCACTTTGCGAAGGTGGATCTCGCCCGGCGCGTGGTGCTCTCCGGACCCCACCTTGGTGGCCGCGCGCCCCTGGCCTCCACCGATGGCGCCCTGCAGGTGGAGCTGCGCTCGCAGGGTGGGGTGTTGCGCGCGTACGCCCAGGATGGCTCGCTCCGCTGGGAGCGGCCGCTGACAGTCTCCTCGCGGTAGTGACCTCCCCCAACCGCGCCACCCGGGGCCGGACCCGCCCTGGCCGGCTGCGCGCCCTGGATCAGTATCTGCTCCGCTTCGAGCGGCCGCTGCTGGAAGGACCGTTCATCGACCTCGGCTTCGGGGAGACGCCCAGCACCACCCTGGAGGCGGCCGCCCTGTTCCGGGAGGTGGCGCCCTCGCTTCAGGTCGTGGGGCTGGAGCTCGATCCCGCCCGGGTCCAGGCCGCGGCGACGGCCCAGTCCGCCCACACCCGCTTCCAACTGGGAGGCTTCCAGAGCCTCTCTCCGCTCGGGCCGGCGCGGCTGATCCGGGTGATGAACGTCCTGCGCGGCTACCGGTCGGAGGAGCTGCCCCAGGCCCACGCCCTGCTGGGAGCGGCCCTGGAAGAGGGAGGGCTGGCGGTGGAGGGCAGCGCCGACCCCTCCGGCAGGCTGCTTTGCTGCCATCTGCTCCGGCGCCGCGCGGGCGTCCTGCACCGTGAGGCCCTGCTCTTCTTCACCGACTTTGAATGCGGCTTCGCGCCGATGCAGTTTCGCGACTGGCTCCCACGCGATCTGCGCCGGCGGGTGCTCCCCGGTGAGCCCATCCACGCCTTCTTCCGCGCCTGGACCTTCGCCTGGGAGCAGACCCGGCGGGACCAGCCCACCCCCAAGGCCGCGTTCGCCGCCTCGCTGCGATCGCTGGCGGCGAACCTCCCTGGGGTGGCCGGCGAACCCTGGCTGGTGGACCACGGCTACCTGCTCTGGCGGCCGGAGGGCGGAGTGCCGCGCTGAGGACGGCGATTGCCCATCTCCCCCCCGGTGGTTAAAGCCAGCTCTGGTCCCCTCCCAGGAGCGCAGTCAGTGTCCGAGCCGAACCAGCCCCCCAACCGTCTTGCCCGGGAGAAGTCGGCGTATCTGCGCCAGCACCAGCACAACCCGGTGGACTGGTACCCGTGGGGGGAGGAGGCGCTGGCGCGGGCCCGCACCGAGGACCGGCCGATCCTCCTCTCGGTTGGCTACTCCGCCTGTCACTGGTGTCACGTGATGGCGCACGAGTCCTTCGAGGATCCGGCCACCGCCCGGCTGATGAACTCGCTGTTCATCAACATCAAGGTGGACCGCGAGGAGCGCCCGGACGTGGACCAGCTTTACCAGGGCGTGGTGCAGCTGATGGGACGGGGCGGCGGGTGGCCGCTCACCGTGTTCCTCACCCCTCAGCTGCGGCCCTTCTTTGGAGGGACCTACTTTCCGCCCGAGGATCGCCACGGGCTGATGGCCTTCCCGCGGCTGCTCCAGGCGCTGCACGACGCGTATCGGGAGCGCCGCACCGAGGTGGAGGAGCAGGCCAGCGAGCTTTTGGGCGGGCTGGAGCAGATCTCAACCTACGGACTGACCGCCCAGCCCGGCGAGCCGACCTCCGCCCACGTGGTGGAGGTGGCCCAGCAGCTGGCCGCGGAGGTGGACCCGGTGCACGGTGGCTTCGGCCTGCGCGGCCCCAAGTTCCCCAACCCGATGAACGTCCAGCTGTTGTTGCGCGGAGACCGTCGCGCGCCGGATCCCAGGCTGCGTCAGGCGGCGATGCGCACCTTGGAGAAGATGGCGCGGGGCGGGATCTACGACCAGCTGGGTGGCGGCTTCCACCGCTACTCGGTCGATGAGCGGTGGGCGGTCCCGCACTTCGAGAAGATGCTCTACGACAACGGGCAGCTGCTGCACCTGTACTCCGAGGCGTTCCAGGTGGAGCCGCGGCCGCTGTTCCGGCGGATCGTGGAGGAGACGGTGGAGTACGTGCACCGGGAGATGACCTCCCCGGAGGGCGCCTTCTACGCCTCCCAGGACGCGGACAGCGAGGGCGAGGAGGGGAAGTTCTTCGTCTGGACCCCGCAGGAGGTGGATCGGCTGCTCACCCCGGAGCAGTCCCGGCTGGCGCGGCTGCGCTGGAACATCACCCCGGGAGGGAACTTCGAGCATGGCGCCACCGTGCTGAAGGCCAGCCTCCAGATCGGCGAGCTGGCCGCCCAGAGCCAGCGCAGCGAGGCCGAGATCCGCGAGCAGCTGGCCCAGCTTCGCCGTACCCTGTTCGAGGCCCGGGAGCAGCGGATCAAGCCCGACCGCGACGAGAAGCTGCTGGCGGGATGGAACGGGCTGATGATCCGCGGCCTGGCGCAGGCCTCGCGGGTCTTCCACCGTCCGGACTGGGCGGAGCTGGCGCAGCGCTCGGCGGACTTCCTGTTGGACCAGCTGTGGGACGGTCAGCGGCTGCTGCGGCTCTACCAGCAGGGGCCGGGCGCAATCGAAGGCTTCGCTGAGGACTACGGCGCGCTGGCCGCCGGCCTGGTGGCGCTGTACCAGGCGACCTTCGAGGCCCGCTACCTGACCGCCGCGGAGGGCCTGCTGAGCCGCGCCGACGCGCTGTTCTGGGACGAGGAGAAGGAGGCCTTCCTCTCCGCGCCCCGGGGGCAGAAGGATCTGGTGACCGCGCCCTACGCACTGCACGACAGCGCCTCTCCCTCCGGCGCCTCCTCGCTGACCGAGGCGCAGATCGCCCTGGCCGCGCTGACCGGCAAGCCGGAGCGGATGCGCACCGCCACCCGCTACCTGCGCCGACTGTCCGAGCCGATGCGCAAGAGCCCGATGGCCTTTGGTCATCTGTGGTTGGCGGCGGACGCCTACGTGGACGGCGCCGCCGAGTTGACCCTGGTCGGTGACGTCCAGGGCCGGGACGCGCTGCTCGACGCGCTGCGCGGGGTCTACGCGCCCACCGTCGCGGTGGCCGCCCACCAGCCCGGGACCGAGCTGCCCGCGGTCCTGGAAGAGACGTTTCGCGATCGCACCCCGGTGCGAGGGGCCGCCGCCGGCTACCTCTGCCGCCAGTTCACCTGCCAGCTCCCTCAGACCGATCCCACCAAGCTGGCCGAGGCGGTGCGTGCCGTGAAGTGACCCCAAAAAAACGAAAAAAGGGGACAGGCTACATTTCCCCAGCCTCGGGATTGCATGGCCTGCAACCCAAGGGCCAGGAAATGTAGCCTGTCCCCTTTTTCATCTCGCCAGCGCTCGGAACTCGCCGTCCTCCACCTTCAGCCAGCCGGGGAGTACGGCGGCCACTCGCCAGGGGGTCTGGGCGTTGGGGCGGCGCGAGATCACGTAGTGCCCCCGCTGGGACTCCAGCTTCCAACCCTCGCCGCCGTCGGACGTGAACTCCCAGCGGGTCCTTCCCGGCTCATCGGCGCGGGCGTGGGCGAAGGTCTCCTGCCAGGTCCGCCCCCCGTCCCCGGTGCGCAGATAGCCCCGCTCCAGATCCGGCGCCTGGTAGGCCAGGGTGATCACCCCGTTGAAGGTGTCCTCGAACTCCAGCGCCACCGGCCAGCCGGAGGGATCGGTCTTGGGCAGCTCGGAGAGGGTGAACCAGGCCTTCCCGCAGTCGCCGCTGCCCAGCAGGATCAGGTCCCCCGGCTCGTCCTGCCGCCATCCGGAGATCGCCCACCCGCTGCAGCCCACGAACTGCACCTGGGTGATCTCGCTGTTCTCGTACGGCGCCAGCGTCTCCCGCCAGGTCACCCCCGAATCATTGGAGGTCAACACCGTGGAGCGGTACGGGCGGCCCCCGAACACCAGCCCTCCATAGAGGAAGACGTTCTCCCCCTCGGCGTAGATCCCCAACAGATTCAATCCGAAGCGGTTCTCCCCCGGCTCCAACTCCCCGCTCCAGCCCAGGTCGCCGCCGCGCACCGGCAACAGCCGCATCAAGGACAGCTCGCCGGCCGCCTCCCGGGTCACCCCCAGCCGCGGCGCGCAGGCAAACACGGGGACCATCAGCAGCCACGGCCAGCTGGAGGACAGGGGACTCACCCCTGCGACGATGCCACGCCGTCCGCCCGCGCAACCAAACTCCTCGCTCAGCAGATTCAACCGGGTCGTGTCGCACCCGTCTGGGGGCACTGCGACCCGAATTTTACCAAGCCGCGCGAAAAGCCCAGCAAGCAAGCACGCTTATCCCTGCCGACGCGTGCTTTCGGCGGGCGCGCTTTGGCATGATTCGCAGCAGCATGGCAGCTCTGGTCGGCGCGAAAATCCTCCTGGTCGAAGACGACGTCGTCATCCTGCGGATGATGAAGGACATCCTCTCCAAGGACTTCCTGGTCCTGGGCGAAGAATCCGCCGAGGCCGGCCTCCACGTCCTGGAGCGCGAGCGGGTGGACGCGGTGGTGGCGGACCAGATGCTGCCTGGGATGCTGGGCACCGACTTTCTGCAGCGCGCCGCCAAGATGCAGCCGCACGCGGCCCGGGTGCTGGTCACCGCCTCGGGACGGATCACCGACGCCCAGGACGCGATCAACGTCGCCAAGGTCAAACGCTTCCTCCAAAAGCCGTTCCGCCCCGACGAGCTGCGCCGGGTGGTGGGGGAGTCGGTCCACGAAGCGGCGATGATCCAGATCCGCGACCAGCTGGTGGCGGAGCTCAAGCAGCGCAACGGCTTCCTCTCCGAGGCGATGTCCCTGCTGGAGGAGAAGGGCAAGCACCTGCAGCGCAACCTGGACCAGCGCAACGCGGCGATGGAGGAGGTGGCCACCAAGCTGGAATCGCTGGCCGTCCGCGAGGGGCTGACCGGGACCTACAACCACCGCTACTTTCAGGAGGCCCTGGCCGCCGAGGTGGAGGACGCCCGCCGCCGACGTCGCGGCTTCGCCCTGGTGATGGTGGATGTGGATCACTTCCGTGCCTACAACCTGGTCCACGGCTACGGAGAAGGGGACGTGCTGCTGCGGCGGGTGGCGGAGACGCTGGCCTCGCCCGGACGCTCCTCCGACCAGGAGACCATCTCCCGCTTCGGCGGAGACGTGTTCGCGGTGCTGCTGGGCGGAGCGGACGCGGCCCGAGCCACCCGCTATGCAGAGCGGGTGCTGGGGGAGATCGCCCGGGCGCCGGGCAGCAACGGCCAGCCCACCTTCCGGTCCGCCACCGCCAGCGTGGGGATCGCGCTCTTCCCCCAGACCGCCGCCCGCGGCGAGGCGCTGGTGGACGCGGCGCTGTGCGCGCTGGAGCGGGCCAAGCGTGACCATGGCGGCAACTGCCTGGTGATCGGCCCCGATCAGGGCGCGTCCGCAGCCGCCGCCCCGCTGCTGCGCTAGCCTCCTACAGCGCCACCGGGCCGGCCGGCGCCGCGTGCAGCTTCAGCACCGTGTCGCGCTGGAACTCTACCGGGAGGAACCGGTCCACCTTGCCGGAGAGCCAGGCCAGCGCCGCGGCCAGCACCAGGACCGCCAGCAGATAGAGCCACCAGGGGCGCCTCTTCTCCGCGTACGGATCCACCAGATCGCGCGCCGCCCCCGGGGGCAGCCGGCGCCGCTGGGTCAGCGACCGCCCGAAGGGGATGTTCACCCGGGCCGGCGAGTTGATCGCCCATCCGGTGGCGTCCAGCATCGGGGCCAGGTTCCGCTGCCGCAGCTTGAGCCAGGCGATCAGCATTGACGGGCCGGAGATCGCCAGCACGCAGGCCACCATCCCCATCGGCATCAGCCACCCCAGCCCGAACAGCGCGCCGAAGATCGCCCCCAGGGCGGCGGTGATTCCACCCACCGCCACGCCCAGCGCGGCCACGGTGCCGATGTCGATCCGCCCCCGCGGCTTGGCGGACTGCCCGGTCTCCGCCGCCTGCTTCACGTCCGTGGCCTCGGTGGTCAGCCGTCCGGTGGCCTTCTCGTCCGCCTCCGCGGCGCGCTTGGCCACCATCTCCTCCACGAAGCGGATCAGCTTCTTGTAGGGGGCCATGAACGCCTGCCGGACGCTGATCGGGCTGGTGACGATCTTGATGATCGTCGCGTCCCAGTCGTTGCCCTCGCGGTCGTAGAAGACCCCGTTGCGGCCCACCATCAGGTTGTCCGAGTCCCCGTTGGTGAAGGAGGCGGCGATCACCAGCTTCTGGTCCCCTCGCCTGCACTCGCAGTAGGCCAGATACATCCGGGACATCGCCCCCAGCTCGGCGTGCTTGGCTGCGTCCGGGACCCGGATGCACAGCTCCAGGCTGCGCTCGTCGATGTACAGGGTGCCGGCCTGGAAGGTGGCCTTGGCCCGCTTGGAGTAGAACTCGCGGAAGGAGACGAAGTTGTTCACCAGGGTGAACAGGTCCCGGTGCAGCCGCACCAGCTTCTCCACGCTGGCCAGCGACCCGGCCACCGGGGCCAGCGCCGCGTCCTGCGCCACCAGCTCGCGCAACATCGCCTCCTGGCCGCCGTTGAGCAAAAACTCGATCCGGGCCTCGGTCAGCTTCTCCACCGAGGCGCCTTGCTTCCCCGCGATCCAGGCGTCATGGGCGGCGAACGCCGCCTGGAGGGTGGTCCACTCCGCGTCGGTCAGCCGGTCCCGCTGTCCCAGCAGCGGGGTGATGCATAAGGCGGCCAACCCCGCCATCTTCTCCGTCCACGCCGGGTTCAACCCGGTCCGCAGCGGCAGGGGCTGGTCGGCGGCCACCTGGGCCAGCGGCAGCGCGGCGATCTCCGCCATCCCCACCGTCAGCTCCTTGACCGCCAGCGCCGCGTACTCCTTCTCGTCGCGGTTCATCGCCCCGGTGGCGCGGGGATCGAACGCCGCCAGCCGGCAGCGGGCGAAGTAGTCGTCCACCTTGGGCTGCAGCCCGGCCAACACCGACCGGGCGGCCGCCGTCTGCTCCCCCAGCGGCAACAGCGCCGGGTCCCTGTTGGCCAGCTGGCGCCACTGCTGGTGGGCGCGCAGATCGTTGAAGAACTGCTCCACCCGGGGCAGGTCCAGCCCCGGCCTGCCGCTGCGATCCGGCGCCGAACCCACGCAGGTGATCAGCTCGGTGATCACCGCCGCCAGCTCCGGGCCGGGGGCGGAGTCGGGGGTGATGATCCCATCTCCGTTCAGCCCGGCGGCGTTGAAGGCGTCCACCGCTTGGGTGGCGTCCTCGACGGTGATCGAATGGGCGTCCGGCTTCTTCGCGCTCCGCAGCACCGCCCGCGCCGCCTGCACGAACAGGGCGCCCTCCGCCGAGTCCTGCTGGATCCCGTCCAGCGGCAGCTCCGCCAGGCCCTTGGGCAGCGACTCCCGGTCCACCAGCAACCCGCCCACCCACTCGCAGGCGTCCACGATGTCCGAGGCCCGGATCCGTCCGTCCTTGTCGTCGTCCAGGATGGCCAGGGTGCGCGGATCGAACTGCAGCCCGGTGGTGGGGCAGGCCAGCGCCACCCATAGCTTCTGATCCAGCTGCCGCAGCGCCAGCAGGTCGGCCCCGGTGTCGATCCGGACCTGGTCGAAGCCGCCTGCCCGGAAGAACCGCCACGTGTGCCCGGTGTTGCGCGCGAACATTCGATGCTCCCGAGGGTGAAGGCTGCGACTTGGGTGGGGGCCAATAGTGCTAGGCCCCACCCTCCACAAGGCGGAAGTTCCGCCCGGGGCCCTTCAGGAGCGAAGAACGATGTCTGGATTGTTGGCGATGACCGTGGCGGCGGTGTTGGCAGTGGTCCCCGAGGGGCAGCCCACGGAGGCGGGAAGCACCGAATCCACCGCGGAGCGCGCGGCCTCGGCCGCCGAGCGCGCGGCGGTGGCGGCGGAGCAGGCGGCCAAGGCGGTGGAGAGAATCGCCGCGGAGCTGGAGCGCCGCGGTGGCGCCGCGCCGGTGGACGCCGCCACCCCGGTGGTTACCCCTGCGGTGGCGCCCGCGGTGCTCCAGCCGGAGTGGACCGGCTCGATCGGCGCCTCGCTGATCTCCTTGCAGGGCAACGCCGAGTCGCTGACCACCTCCGGGATCGCCACCGTGCAGCGCAAGACCGAGAACTGGGTGATCTCCGGCAAGCTGGTGGGTTCCTACGGCCAGAGCCGCGCCAGCGGTGAGACCCAGACCCAGGTGGTGGCCCTCAACGGGTTGGCGCAGGGCCGGGTGGACCGCCGCTTCACTCCCACCATCTCCAGCTACCTGGTGCTGGGCCTGGAGACCGACCACCTCAAGAGCATCGAGTACCGGGCCTTAGGCGAAGTGGGTGCCGGCATCGTCTGGGTGGAGCGCGCGGAGAAGGACTTCCAGGCGCTGCTGCTGCGCACCGACCTTGCCGTCCGCTACGCCCAGGAGTCGCGCTTCCAGTACTACCCGACCCGGGGGGATGTGGAGGACATCACCCTGATCGCCCCCAAGCTGGGCGTCAGCTTCCGCTACGGGCTCTCCAAGGACATCTCCTTCGTGGAGGAGGCGGAAGTGCTGCTGAACATCGCCGGTGACTTCCGGGTGCTGGTCTCCTCCACCTCCAAGCTGACCACCCGGCTGATCGAGAACGTCTCGCTGGGAGTGGGCTTCCAGATCACCCACGACAGCCTGCCCGCCGCCGGGAAGGTGCCCACCGACTCCGCGCTGACCGTCGGGGTGGAGGTCGGCTTCTAATGCGTGCCCGCTCCGACCTGGCGCTGGGGATCGCCGCCCTCCTTCTGCTGGGGGGCTGCGCCAGCACCACCGAACGTCGCGGGCTTCCCCCGCTGGAGACGGTGGAGCAGCTGGACCTGCAGCGCTACCTGGGCACCTGGTACGAGATCGCCAGCTACCCGCAGCGGTTCCAGCAAGGCTGCACCGGGACCACCGCCCACTACGCGCTCAAGCCGGACGGGGAGATCACTGTCACCAACCGCTGCCGGGCAGGCTCCTTGGAGGGGGAGGAGAAGGTCTCGGTGGGCCGGGCCCGGGTGGTGGATCCCAAGACCCGCGCCCGGCTGGAGGTCAGCTTCTTTGGTCCCTTCTGGGGCGACTACTGGGTGATCCAGCTGGATCCCGACTACCAGTTCGCTGTCGTCGGTCACCCCGGCCGCGACTACCTGTGGATCCTGGGCCGGACCCCGGTGATGTCGGAGGAGGTGTACGCCGGCATCCTGCGCAGGTTGGAGTCGCAAGGCTATGAGCTGGCCCGCCTTCACCGGACCCTCCAGCCGGGAGGGCCACCCGCCACCCCCACGCCCTGAGCCGCCGCTGGAGGTTGTTGCCCACATCGGACTTCGGCCAGCATGGAATGTCCGATGGTCAACTTGATCCTCTCCGCGCTGTTCCTGGCCGCCGCCCCCGCAGCTTCGGAGGCGCCCCGGCCGCTGACCTCCTGGCTGCTCCGCTGCGACCTTCCCGCGGAGCCGCCCCCCTCGCTGGATCCGTTGGCGGTGGAGGCGGCGTTGGCCGGCACCGGTCCGGTCCCCGACGGTTGGTCGGTGCATCAGATGCCGTTGGCGCTGACCCCGGGTGGCTGCTGGCTGGCCCGTCGCCTGGAACCTTCGACCCGGCAGCAGGCGGTCTGGGTGGGGCGGGTCAACGCGGCGATCACCGTGCGGCTGGATGGCGCGGTGATCTGGCTGAGAGGGCGGGAGGCGGATCCCTACTGGCAGAGCGACCAGGGCTTCCCGGCCTTCACCATCCCCGCCCCACTGCTGCGCCCCGAGGCGGGCCGGCTGTTGCTGGTGCGGGAGTACAATCCCTTCGGAGGCACGGTGCTGGGGCCCTTGTCCCTGCTGGATCCGGCCCAGCTTGCGCCCCTCCACTCCCGGCAGACGCTGATGCCGGTGACGGTGACCGGCGAGGTGTCGGGGATCCTCCGGGCGATCGGGGTGGTGGCACTGATCACCGCGGCGCTGCGCCGCCGCCGGGAGATCCTCTACTTCGGGGTGGGCTCGCTGGGCTACGCGGGGGTGTTCGCCCTGGTCTCCTTCACCTGGGCGCCGTTCGATCACCAGTGGGTCAACCGCAGCTTCCCCCCGATGCTGTTCAGCTCGGTGCCCTTCTTCGTGCTCTTCTTCCAGCGCATCTACCGGATCCACGCCGGGGCGGTCTTCGAGTGGGTGGTGTTCGGTCAGCTGGCGCTGGCGGCCCTGATGGCGCTGCTGCTCCCCTCCCAGCTGGTGCTGGCCTCGCTGATTGTGACCCTGCCCATCTACATGGTCTGGCTGGGGTACGCGGTGTACCTCAACGTCCGCGCCCGGCGGGAGGGCAATCCGGTGGCCCGGGTGGTGGTGTGGGGCTTCCTGTTGATGGCGGCCACGGTCACCTTCGATGTGTTCCGGACCCTGGCGTTTGGCGGCAACGAGGTGACGCGCAATGGGGTGTTCCAGCTGGGGATCCTGGCCTTCGTGATCTCGGTGCTGGTGGCAATTGCCAAGCAGTTCTTCACCGTCAGCGCCGAGTCCGCGCGGATGCTGCGGCAGCTGCAGGACACCGGCCTCGAACTCAACACCCTGGTGGTCAACCTCCAGTCCGCGGCCACCCAGCTCTCCGCGGCCACCGCCGAACAGGTGACCGCGCTGACCGAGACCGCCAGCACCACCACCGAGATGAACCAGACCTCGGCGGTGTCCGCTTCCCGGGCCCTGGAGCTGATCGGCAAGGGAGAGGCAGCGGCCACGGTGGTGGAGGACGGCAAGAGCGCCGCCTCCACGTCACGGACCGCCATCGAGGCCATCTCAGGGGCGCTGGCCGCGGTCTCCGGGGCCTCGCGCGAGCTGTCGGACAAGGTCCAGCGGATCGACAAGATCATCGACACCGTGTCCTTCCTGGCCGACCAGTCGGCGGCGCTGGCGATCAACGCGTCGATTGAAGCCTCGCGGGCTGGAGAGGCGGGGCAGGGGTTCGCGGCGGTGGCGCGGGAGGTGCGGTCCCTGGCCAGCGATTCCCGCCGGGCCACCTCTGAAATCCGGGAGGTGCTGGCGGAGATCCGCCACCGGACGGTGCAGATGGAGGCGCAGGTGGACCAGGGAGGCCGGACCATCGAGAGCGGGGTGACACAGGTCACCCGGCTGGCGGAGGTGGTGGTCTCGCTGGGAGGGACCATCCACTCCGCGGTGGGGCTGATGCGGCAGGTGGAGTCCAGCGCCCGGCAGCACCAGGCGGGGGTGGAGCAGGTGCTGCAGGCGGTGACCAGCATCCAGCGGGCCTCGGAGTCGATCCGCGATGGGGCCGAGACCCTGACCTCGCTGTCCCGCAAGGCCAACGACCTCTCCTCCGGCCTGGCCGGCGCCGCCGCCCCACGCACCGCGTCGTAAAAGGGGACAGGCTACATTTCCCGGCCCGGAGGCTGCATGCCGCCGACAGCGACGGCGGGTGCGGCGTCGTCCTACGCCAGCTCGCGCAGCGCCCGGGCCAGCTCCGGGGGCGTCAGCGCCAAGGCGGAGGGGGTCTGCTGCAGCGCGCGCTGGGGCATCGAGGGCACCACCGCCGAGGCGGGCGCCTGGCACAGCGTCCGCCCTCCACTCCGGGCCAGCGCCGCCAGTCCGGCGCTGCCGTCGCCGCCCATCCCGGAGAGGATCACCCCCACCCCGCGAGCGCCCTGCGCCTGGGCCAGTGACTCCAGCAGCACATCCCCGCAAGGCACCCAGTGACTGGCCGCGGGCCGCACCCGCACCCGGTCTCCTCCCAACAACAGATCCCGTCCGCCCGCCGCCAGGTACACCCGGTCCGCCAGCAGCGGCTCGGCGGAGGCCACCACCCGCACCGGCCAGCCGCTGGCCTGGGCCAGCCACTCGGCGAAGAAGGGCACGAACTCCGCCTCCAGGTGCCGCAGCGCCCCGCGCGCCGCCTGCAGCGCCCGTCGCTCCAGCCGCAGCTTTTGGCCCTCCAGCTCCAGCCGGACCCGCTTGCCCAGCCGCGCCGCCAGCTGGGCGGTCTCCTCCTCCAGCCCCTCCAGTGCCTCGGCGCCCGGGCTCAGCCGCATCCGCTCCAGCAGCGCCTCCAGCTCCTCGCTGCCCACCACCGCCCGCTGCAGGGCGTCGGCCTGATCCGGATCCTGCTGCAGCTCGGTCAGGGCGCGTTGCACCTGCGCCGCCAGCCGCACCGACTCCGCCAGGGCCGCGGTGGGGACGGCGGTGTGCTCCACCAGCTGGACGCGCTCGCCGGTCCGCCGGGGCGCCGGGAGGGAGGGGCCTGGCTCCTCGGGGGTGCGCAGCAGGGCCTCCACCTCCGCCAGGCTGGCGTCGGTGATCCCCTCCGGGTTGCGGGCCTGGGCCACCAGGTTGCGCAGACCCCGCAGCACCGGGCCAATCCGCTCCGGATCCGGCGACTCGCCGGTCCGCAGCACCAGCTCCTCGCTGCGGTGGATCAGCGCCGCCAGCGCCTCCAACTCCACCGCCGCGGACGAACCCTTGAGCCCGTGCAGCACAGCCTTGATCCGCTGGGGGACCGGCTGTCCGCGCTCCCAGCGCGCGCAGTGCTCCTGCGCCTCCTTCAGCGCCTGATCCGCCTCTTCCACGAACAGCCCCCGCAGCTGCGAGAGCACCTCGGGGGGCAAGCCCAGCTGGCTCATCCGTCCAACCCCAGTCGCGTGGACAGCCAGCGGGTGACGCTCTCCACCGAGAGCAGGGCCACGGTGGCGGCCACCGTCCCCTCCACGGACAACGCCCCCAGCCGCTGGGGAGCGGCCGGCTGGACCGAGGCCTCGATCAGATCGGTGGGGCCGGACACCACCAGGGCTATCACCCCACCGGCAAAGGACATCACCAGCGCCGGCCGCGCCTCCAGGGGTTGCGGGCTCTCCTCCAACTCCGCCACCAGCAGCGGCTGTCCACCCACCAGCGCGATCCCGGACAGCCGCGGGTCACCGGCCAGCGGGGTCACCCGTCCCAGCCGGGGCACCACCCGCAAGATCGCCTCCAGCGGCAGACAGACCTCCCTGCCGGCCTGGGTGAACTGGACATAGCGGTGCAGCACCGCCGGAGCGGCCAGGACGACGGGCGCCGGAACGGACGCCCACGCCTCGGAGAGTTCCCAGGCAGGGAGGGGAAGGGGGGCAGGGATCATCGGAGGGGGGGAGCAGCGCGGAGGCAGCCAGCGCCAGCTGATGGTTGGACAGCTCGGGGTCAGAGCCGGTGCAGCGGCGCGCCTCTTCCAGAACCGACTGCAGCATCCGGCGTCCCAGCTCCGGCTCCAGCCGCAGCTGCAGCCGGGCCAGCAGGAACCGACCGCCCAGGTGGTCCGGCTGCAGGAAGGTGGCGGCGCGCGCCAGCCTCAGCGCCTCGTGCAACTGGCCCCGTTCCAGGGCTTGCAGCGCGCGGGCGCGGTGCGACTCGGCGTCCACCCCGGGAGGGCAAGGGTCACGCGGCGCGGCGCCTCCCAGGCAGGCCATCGGGAGCGCGCAGACGGCGGGCCGGTCTGGGTGCGCCCCGCCCGTTCGCACCACCCCCACCGGTCCGCTCGGGGTCAGGCCCTGATCGGCGGGGAAGAGGTGGGCCTCCACCGGAGCGAGGATCAGCAGCGCCCCGGGGCGCAGCGCGGAGACCAACTGCCCCACCAACTCGCGGGCGCGATCAGGGTCGAAGTAGATCAGTACGTGGCGGCACAGCACCAGGTCGTAGTCGGCCAGGGTGTCGGGGGGGAGGGTGAGCAGGTTGCCGGTGGCGAACCGGCAGGCGGCCAGCACCTCCGGGAGCAGCTGCCAGCCCCCCTCCACCTTCTGCAGCGACGCGGCCACCTGGGGCGAAGGCTTGCCGCGCACGCTCCACTCCACCATCCGGCCGGAGCGGGCCCGCTCCACCCGGGCCGGGGAGATGTCCAGCCCATCGATCCGCAGGAGGTCCTGGGCCCGCTCCCGGGCCACGCCCATCCGGGCCAGCACGCCCAGGGCGGTGATCGCCAGGCTGTAGACCTCCTGGCCCTCCGAACATCCCAGGGACAGGGCGCGCAGCGGGCGCCCACGGCCCATCGCCAAGCGCAGCGCGTCCTCCAACGGCTGCTCGTCCAACCACCGCCACACCTCCGGATCCCGCATCAGCGAGCTCTCGGAGATCGGCAGGTGGTCCGCCAGCCGGGAGAGGTCCGGGCCGGCCTCCTGCAGCGCCCGCAGCAGCTGGTCGTCGCCCACCGAGGCCAGGGTCAGCCCATAGGCCGACTCCAGCCTGGCCCGCAGCGCCAGCACCTGGGCGGATCCTCGCACCGGTCAGGCCGCTATGGGCACGATGCGATTGATGGCGGACATCAGCACCGCGGGGGAGATTGGCTTTTGCAGCACCTCCCGGGCGCCCGCCGCCTTGCAGGCGTCCACCGCCTTGGGATCGTTGTTGCCGGTCAGGATCACCACCGGGATCTGTGAGAGCGCCGGATCGCCCTGCATCTGCTTGCACAGCTCCAGCCCGCTGAGCTTCGGCATCTGCATGTCGGCGATCACCAGATCCGGCGCGGAGCTGCGGATCATCGCCAACGCCTGCTCCCCATCGCTGGCCTCCAGCACCGTGGCATTGGAGGAGGACAGATAGATCTTCAGCAGCTCCCGGATCACCCGGTAGTCGTCGACGAGGAGGATTTTACGACCCTGCATGGGGGGCTACTTCCTGTGGGGAATGCGAGTGGAAGAGGGCGTCGGGATCCAGGACCGGAATAGACCGGCGCTCGACCTGGACCACGCCTCGCAGCATGGACGAGCCTGGGTCCGCCAGCGGCTGGATCTGGGCCTGGAGCAGCTCCTCCACGGCGCTGACCCACAGCACCAGCGGGGAGGGGCCGCGCAGCAGCAGCATCTGGTCGGAGGGTTCGACCACCACCCGCGCCGCGCCCAGCAGGGCGGCGCCGAAGCACACGATGAACTCGCGCGCGTCCACGCTGACAATCGGCGCGCGTCCCGGTCCGCTGGCCTCCGGTCGGACCGCCGGCAGCACCCGGTCCACCGCGGCGAGCGGCACCAGCAGGTAGTCGCCACCGAGGCGGGCGAGGATTAATTCAGTAAAGGCGGACATAGGCCGGACTGTCCAAAGTCTATCGGGCCCGGCGCTTCAAAAGCCAAAACCTCTTGCGGCCTACCTGTAGGGGGGGGCGGCCACGCCCGGATCGGTACGGCCTGGGTCCTAGCGGACCTCCAGGACCTTCAGCTGGCCAATCAAGGGGACGATCTCCGCGTTCCCCTCTTCGCCGGCCGCGAACCGTCCGGCGGTGGCCACCTCCTGGCCAAACGTGGGGTCCATCTGCAGCCACTCCCCCACGTAGGCTTCCACCCACTCGTGCCAGTACAGCGCCGGCACCCCGTCCGCGTTCACCATGTAGATCAGCCCGTCCACCCGCTTGGCCGGAATCCCGGCGGCGCGCAGCAAGGAGACGGTCAGCAGCGAGTGCTCGGTGCAGTCGCCCTTCTTGGCCCGCAGCACATCGGTGGCCCGATCCAGCGAAGCGCCGTAGGCGGCGGTCAGGTTCCCAGAGACCCAGCGGACGATCTTCCGGGCAGCCTGGTAGGCGTCCTTCTCTCCCGCCACCAGCTGACGGGACAGCGCCTGGATGTCCGCGTCGTCCGACTCCACCACGATGCTGCTCTTCAGATAGATGCCGCCATGCGGGTCGCGCAGGGAGGCCAGCGGGCGGTGCTTGCGGGTGTCCGGCAGGTTGGCCGCCACAGTCACCTCCACCTGGTCGTTGCCCAGCGCCTTGAAGGTCTGGCGGGACCCATCGACCTGGAACTTCCTGGGCAGCCCGGCCATGACGAAGGTGACCTTGCCCGGGATGGCGGAGGCCGCCGGAGGCAGCGAGCGTGGCAGCACCACCCGGGTCAGCGCGAACACCTCGCCCACCATGTCCAACCGCTTCGCGGTCAGCTCCGGCTCGGCGCGCGCCACCATGGTGGAGCCCAGGCTCATCTCGAACACCTCTCCCGAGTCGGCCAGGAACACGTCCACCGGGGTCTTCTCCTTGTCGGAGAGGGTCACCACCTTGCGCAAGCTCACCTTCACCCCGCCCAAAAGCCGCTCCTCGCGCGCGCCGGGGGTGCTGGTGACCTGGTACGCCTGCAGATCCTGGGCGTCGGTGATCACCCCCTCCACCCGCTTGTTTCGCAGGGCGGCCAGCCGGACCTGATCCGCGTCCTCCACCCGCTCCTTGCTGGGAGGCAGCTGCAGCACCTGGTTGGGCAGTCCCGGGCGGCGGCGCAGCACAGTCAGCCCCTGCGGGGTGGCGGTGGCCTCCAGCGTCTGATCGCCGCCGTCTCCGCGCTGCTCCACCACGAAGGAGAGCAGCCGGCCGTTGGGGCGGGCTTCATAGACCCGGGTCTCCTTTTGGATCCGCTCGGCCTTGTTGCCGCCCACGTTGGCCTTGAAGACGAACTCGGTCCGGGCCCGGACCTTGTCCTTGCCCCCGGGGAGGTAGCCCACGTCCTGGAAGATGTACCCGACCTTCTGACCCATCAGGTACAGCCCGAAGTACTCGCCGCCCAGCGGGCGCTTGACCTTCAGCACCTCGGAGACCGCCGCCGCCGGAGCCGCCTTCCGGGAAGCCTCCGGAGCCTGGGCCAGGCCCACCGAGGGGGCCAGAACCCAACACGCCAACACCGCCAACACAGTCAGTCGCAAATGGAACCCCCAAGGCCAGGTCGGGCCGCCTGTGCGAACAACGAAGGCGTCAGCAGTCAAATCCGCTTGGAGAGGATGATCAGATCCTCCCCCTGGCGGTAGAAGTCCTTGAAGCGGCACTCCTCCACGTACTTCATCCCCGAGTAGAAGCCGCGGGTGGGGCCGTAGGCCTCCATCGCCGAGGTCTCCACCCGGATCACCCGGCCGTTGTGGCGGCGGATGTCGCCCTCCATGGCCGCCACCAGCGCCGCGCCCACGCCCTGGCCGCGCACCTGGGGATCGGAGGCGATCCAGTACAGATCGAAGGTCCCCTCGGTCATCGGGGTGGGGCCGTAGCAGATGTAGCCCACCACCTGCCCGTCCTTGGTGGCCACCACCACCTGATAGTCGGCGCTGCCGGCGATGCCGGCGTCGATCAGCTCCAGCGCGCACTGCACCTCCTCCGGAGAGAAGGTCTCAATGCGGCCGAGCAGCTCGGCCAGCGGCTGACGGTGCGGTGCTTTGACGGAGAGGATGTCCAATGCCATGCGTGCGCTCCAGCGCGATCTCCACCAGGCGGGAGGCGAGCGCGCGGTAGTCCATTCCAGCGGCGCGCGCGGCCTTCGCAAACCCGGCATCCGGGTGCAGATCGCAGTTCGGGTTGATGTCGATGACGAACGGCTCACCGTCCTTCGAGAGGCGCAGATCGACGCGACCGTAGTCGCGGCAGTCCAGCGCATCGAAGGCGGCGGTCGCCGTCTTCACCAGTCGGGCCTCGGTGACAGGATCGATCTCGCAGCGCAGGGAACGGCTGTCCTTGTACTGGGGAGAGTCGGGTTCCCACTTCGCCTGGTAGGAGACGATGTGGGGCTTGCCGATGAAGGCCTCACCGAAGGAGATCTCGGTGAGCGGCAGGTGGGTGCGCGGCCGGTTGCCCAGCAGCGGAACGTAGATCTCGCGGCCTTCGATGTAGCGTTCCACCAGGGCCGGCTGGGAGAAGGTCTGCATCACGTGCAGCACCGCCCGGGCCAGCGAGGCGCGGTCGTGCACCACCGAGTCGAAGTCGATCCCGATCGAGGCGTCCTCCCGGGCCGGCTTGACGATCAGCGGGAAGGGCAGCTCCACCCGCGCCAGATCCTCCACCCGCTCGATCACCGCGAACTCCGGCGAGGAGACGCCCCGGGCCCGCAGGATCTCCTTGGCCTTGTTCTTGTGCAGGGCCAGCCCCAGTGACAGCGCCCCTGAGCCGGTGAAGGGGATCCCCAGCAGGTCCAGCAGGCAGGGGATGGCCATCTCCCCCCGCGCGTCGGCGTTGAGCGACTCGCAGAGGTTGATCACCAACTGGGGGCGGCGACGCTGGAGGGTGGTGAGGAAGTCCAGCTGGGCGCCCTGGACGGCCAGAGGTTCGGCGGTGGTCCCGCCGTGCTCCAGGGCGTCCGCCAGGGCGGCCGCGACCTTGACCACGTCTTCCCGCGCCTCGCGGCCCGGGTCCTCTTGGAGGAGGTCATGATCCCGGTTGTGCAGAATGGTGATGTGCATTCGAGGTGTGCTCTTCTCCATAGCACTTCGCGCCCCGTCGCGTCCCGCATTCCAGGGGCCCGTTTGCTTGGTCTGCGTAGCAATCGGCTTGATCGCCCGGTGGACACCCGAGCGGCGTGGGATATTTCGTTTCACCCCGAAATGCGCATCCGCGATCCCATCCATGGTGTGATGACAGTCTCCGACGAAGAGAAGTCGGTGATCGACACGCCCTTCTTCCAGCGCCTGCGTGGCGTGCGCCAGCTGGGCTTTGGGGACATGGCCTTCCCCGGCGCCACCCACACCCGCCACGCCCACTCTCTGGGCGCCATGCACGTGGCCTCCAAACTCCTGGACGCGGTGGCGGCCAGGCAGGGGCTGCCCGACGAGGTGCGTCAACGCTTCCGCTGCGCGGTCCGGTTGGCGGTGCTCTGCCACGACCTGGGACACATGCCGCTCTCCCACGCCTCGGAGCGGATCGCCCCCGCGCGGTCGCTGCTGCAGCTGCCCGACTGGCTGGATCGCCCGTCGATGGACGCCAAGCCCAGCCTGGTCAACGAGCCGGTGCTCTCCCCTCCGGCCCTGCCCTCTGCCCCGGTGGACACCCAGGCCTCGCACGAGGACTTCACCGCCCGCATCCTGTTGGACAGCTCGCTGACGGGGACGCTGCGCCAGGTGGAGGAGAAGGTCGGGGTGGGGCCGCAGGCGCTGGCGGGACTGATCGCCGGGGTGGAGCCCCCGGGCGGGTTCCCCTTCCACCACCAGGGCGTGGACTGGGCGCCGCTGTTGCGTGCGCTGGTCTCCGGCGAGCTGGACGCCGACCGGATGGACTACCTGCTGCGGGACAGCTTCTACACCGGGGTCAATTATGGCCGGTACGACCTGGAGTGGATCGTCCAGAACCTGGACGCGGCGATCATCGATTCCAAGGCCTACCTGGCACTCTCGCGGACGGCGGCGTTTGCCTTCGAGGACTTTCTCCTCAGCCGCTACCACATGTTCGTGTCGGTCTATTACCACCACACCTCGGTCAACTTCGACCACATGCTCCGGCGCTACTACGAGGAGGCGCCGGGCGAGTTCCAGATCCCCGCCGACCCGGAGAACTTCCTGCTCTGCGACGACGCCGCGCTGCACGTCACCTTGCGGGGATCCACCAACCGCTGGGCCCAGCGGATCGTCACCCGGCGGGGCTTCAAGCTGCTCTTGCAGTTCACCGAGCGGGACGAGGGCTATGAGCTGGGCGCGCTCACCTCGGAGCTGGACGCCGCCGGGCTGGAGCACTTCGAGGTGGAGTCCCGCGGGGTGCTCTCCAAGTACTTCGACGGGGGGCAGGGGCCCAAGCTGTTCATCGTCGACACCTCCACCGGGCGGCTGACCGAGGTGGTCCGGTACACGCCGCTCTACCAGCGGTACGCTGGGGCGGTGCAGCTCTCCCGTGTGTATGTGCGCCCCGATCAGCTGGAGGAGGGCCGCTCCATCCTGGCCCGCGTCTTTGGAAGGTCCGCTCCTTGAGCGAGGCCATCTTGGGGTTCAGCGCGCCGCCGCCGGCGCGGGTCAGGGACGCGGCGGTGGTGATCCTCTACCGCCGCGCCGGCGATGGGGTGGAGACCTACTGGATCAAGCGCGAGGCGACGCTGAACTTCGCCGGCGGCTACTACGCCTTCCCCGGAGGGAGGGTAGACGCCACCGACGGCACGGTGCCGATGGAGGGCGAAGTGGGCCCGGAGGTCGCCCTGAAGGTGGCCGCCGCCCGGGAGTTGTTTGAAGAGACCGGGGTGCTGCTGGCCCGGGGAATCGAGCGGGTGACCGCCGAGCAGCTCTCCACCGCGCGCCGCGAGCTGCTGGATCGGAAGGCGACGTTCTCCCAGCTGCTGACCCGCCACGGCCTGACCCTGCGCGGGGCGGATTTCAAGGAGGCGGGACGGTGGATCACCCCCTCCTTCCTGCCGGTCCGCTTCGACGCCCGCTTCTTCCTGGCCGAGGCGCCCGCCCATCCCAGCGCCGAGCACTGGCCCGGAGAGCTGGCGGAGGGCGCCTGGATCCGGCCGCAGGACGCGCTGAACCGGTGGAAGCAGGGGAGCGCGCTGTTGCACCCGCCGAACCTGTTCGCGCTGCAGACCCTGGCCGGCTTCAAGAGCGAGGAGCAGACCGTGGCCCTGCTGCGGGATCCGCCGCACCTCCCCGGCAACATCCCCTCGCGGATCGAGTTCCAGCAGGGGGTCCGGGTGTTCCCCCTGGAGACGCCCACCCTCCCGCCGGCCACCCACACCAACACCTACGTGCTGGGCAACGGCGAGCTGCTGATCGTGGATCCGGGGTCCGCGGCGGTGCGGCAGTACGCCCGGCTGCTGGCGCTGGTGGCGGGGCTCAAGGCGGAGGGCAAGCGCCCGGTGGCGGTGCTCCTCACCCACCACCACGCGGATCACATCGGCGGGGCCCAGGCGGTGGCCCAGCGGCTGTCCATCCCCATCTGGTGCCATGAGCGCACCGCGGACCGGCTGGGCTTCAACGCCGACCGGCTGCTGGCGGACGGGGAGGTGATCTCGCTGTCCGGGCTGCCCACCATGAAGTGGCGGGTGGTGCACACCCCCGGGCACGCGCGTGGACACCTGTGCCTGGTGGACGAAGCCTCCCGGGCAGCGGTGGTGGGAGACATGGTGGCCGGCACCGGGACGATCGTGATCGATCCCCCGGAGGGGGACATGACCGACTACCTGGAGCAGCTGCGGCGGTTGCGCGATCTCCCGGTGGGCGTGCTCTACCCGGCCCACGGTCCGGCGCTGCCGGATGGTCCGGCCAAGCTGGCCGAGTACCTCCGCCACCGGGAGATGCGGGAGAAGAAGGTGGTGGACGCGCTGTCCGCGCCCGCGGGGGCCACACTGCAGGAGATCGTCCTGCGCGCCTACGACGACGTCCCGCCCTTCATCCACCCCATCGCCGAACGCAGCACCCAGGCCATCTTGATCAAGCTGGGCCGCGAGGGACGGGTGCAGCGCAAGGACGAACGGTACCTGCTGGCCCCGGTCAAGGAGTCACCGCCCCCGGCGGGGTGAGGCCGGGGCGGGCCGGTGTCGTTCGCGCGTCGCGTCTCGCGCGGAGATAGGTTTTCCGCTGATCGGAGCAGGCACGAAATCACGGGCCCTGCGATAGCTTCGCAGTCCATGCACAGCCTCCGGTTGTCGGCCGCGTTGTTACTGATAGTGCCGGCGTCGCACACGCTCAGCCGCTGCCCACCGGGAAGATCCGCCTCAAGACGCTCCAGCAGACGTTCAATTTCCGCGGCGACTTCGCGCTCTCGGAAGGGAAGATCTGGTGGCGGCATCCCTCCGGCGGCGAGTGGAAGCTGCTGGGCGGCACTGGCCTCCCGCAGAAGATGGCGAAACCCTCAGGTGCTGCGCCCACGCAGATCGCCGAGATCGGCGCCGATGCCAACTGCCTGATCGCGGTCGCGCCGGACCGCCACCTGTACGACGTCACCATCCACGACACGTCCAACGCGAACATGACGTGGGAAGACGGCTTCGGCTGGCCGTACCGGCTGGGGAAGAAGCCGGTGTTCATCCCGGGCGACGCCCGGACCTGGACGTATTCGCTGATCGACCAGG
>JALYOC010000040.1 GCA_030857095.1 Myxococcota bacterium
GTGCAGGCGCTGGGCGCCACCGGGGAGACCGGGGTGCGGGCGCTATTCGACGCGCTGCACCGGCAGCTGGCGCGCACCCGGGGCGCGGCGATCTCCCTGGCCTGCCTGGAGCGGAGCGGTGCGCTGAGCTGGGCCGGGGTGGGCAACGTGGAGGCGGTGGCGGTAGCGCCCGACGGCAAGGCCCGGCGGCTGGCCACCGGCAACGGAATCGTGGGACAGCGGATGGGCCCCCTGTACCCGCAGCAGTTCAGCCTGGAGCCCGACACCACCCTGCTGTGGGTCACCGACGGGGTGGGGGAAGACTTCCTGGAGGACTTCCGTCCGCTGCTGCCCACCGCATCGGTTCCCGGGTGGATCCTGGACCGCCACGCGCTGGGTTCGGACGACGCGTTGGTGCTGGCGCTGCGCTATCGGCCCGGGGGGACCGCCCCGTGAGGTCCACCCACGGAGCCGGCCTGTTGGCGCCCTATGTCCAGGCCCTGCGCGACTACCTGCGCGAGGGGACCCCGGAGCTGCGTGCCGCCGCCTTCGAGCAGGGGCGAGCCGCGTTGGCCACCGGGGTGGGCCTGCTGGAGCTGGTGCAGGTGCACCGCCGCTTCGTGGCCGAGCACCCCGAGCGCAGCCTGGAGTTCCTGGCGGAGGTGATGGGCCCCTTCGAGATGGCCCTGCGAGGCTACCGGGACGCAAACTCCGCTCTGCGCACCCTCTCCTCCAGTCTGCGGGACCAGGTGGAGCAGCGGACCGCGGAGCTGCGGGAGGCCGAGCGGCGCTACCGGGCCCTGGTGGAGGGGCTGCCGGCGGTGACCTACGTCTCCGACGGGGGGGGCACCTTGGAGTACGTCAGCCCCCAGCTCACCGCCCTGCTGGGGTTCTCCCCCGAAGAATGGCTGACCTTCGGCGCCGGCTGGATGGACCGGATCCACCCCGACGAGCGTGACCTGGTGGAGGACTCGCTGCACAAGGTGGAGCCAGGCTCCCGCTCCGCCCTGGAGTACCGGCTCAAGGCCCGGGACGGACAGTTCCAATGGGTGCGGGACGACCGGCTGGTGCTGACCCCAGACCGGCACCAGGGGCTGTGGATGGACATCACCCAGCTGCGCCGACTGGAGGATCAGCTGCGGCACTCCCAGAAGATGGACGCGATGGGGCAGCTGGCCTCCGGGGTGGCCCACGACTTCAACAACATCCTCACCGCCATCCTCAGCTTCGGGGGATTCGTGAAGGAGGACCTGGCCGCGGACCACCCCAGCCGGCCGGACATCGAAGAGGTGTTGCGGGCTGGAGAGCGCGGTGCCGGACTGACCCGGCAGCTGCTGGCGCTCAGCCGCCGCACCGGGTTCTCCCCGAGCCTGCTGGATCTCAACGACCTGGTGCGGGAGATGGAGAAGCTGCTGCAGCGGCTGATCGGCGAGCAGGTGCAGCTGGTCTCGGTGCCCGCCGAACAACCCTGGCTGGTGCTGGCGGATCGCGGGCAGCTGGAGCAGGTGCTGCTGAACCTGGTGGTCAACGCCCGGGACGCCATGCCCCAGGGCGGGAAGATCCAGGTGGAGGTGGCCAACGTCATTTTGGGCGATTGCGCCGGGATCCTGGGCGCGCCGCCGGGGGACTACGCCCAGCTGGCGGTCACCGACACCGGGACCGGGATGGACGCGGCCACCCTGGCGCGGATCTTCGAACCGTTCTTCACCACCAAGGGCAAGGACAAGGGCACCGGGCTGGGACTGCCGGTGGCGACCAGGATCCTCAAGCAGGCCAACGGCGACCTGGGGGTGGAGAGCGCGCCGGACCAGGGGACCACCTTCCGGGTCTATCTGCCACGCGCCCAGCCTACGCTGCCCCAGGGGGCGGACGGGCGGCTGCTGCGCCCGGGCACCCAGACCGGCACCGAGACCGTCCTGCTGGTGGAGGACGATCTGGAGGTCCGCATGGCCGCCCGGAGGATCCTCTCCGCCCGTGGCTACCGGGTGCTAGAGGCGTGCAGCGCCGAGGAGGCGCTGGCACTGGCCGCCGCCGAGCAGGGAACCCTGCAGCTGCTGCTCACCGACGTGGTGATGCCGGGGCTGCCGGGCCCGCGGCTGGCCGAGCGGTTGCAGGTCGGCCGTCCGGAGCTGAAGGTGGTGTTCATGTCCGGGCACACCGGGGAGTCCACCTTCCACGAGGCGGCCCTCCCGCCCGGGGCGGCGTTGGTGCAAAAGCCGTTTACCGCCGAGAGTCTAGCGCACAGCGTCCGCGAGGCGCTGGACGCGCGCGGGGCGAAGGTTTGAAGGAGTCAGCGATGGAGCAGCAGGCGAAGATCCTGGTGGTGGATGACGACCGCGCGGTGCTGCGGGCGGTGAGCGAGACGCTGCGGCGCGCCGGGTACCAGGTGGTGTCGGTGAGCGATCCGCTGGAGGGGGTGACCGCGGCCGAGGACCCCTCGGTGGAGGTCGCCGTGGTGGACATCCGGATGCCCAACCTCTCCGGGCTGGACCTGCTCAAGTCCTTCAAGCGCAGCCGGGAGGATCTGGAGGTGGTGGTGATGACCGGCCACGCCACGGTGGAGACCGCGCTGGAGGCGGTGCGCAACGGGGCCTTCGACTACCTGACCAAGCCGTTCGAGCACATCGATCAGCTGACCCTCACGGTGGCCCGGGCCCTGGAGCGTCGTCGGCTGCGCCGCCGGGTGGTGGAGGTGGAGAACGTGCTGGCCCCCACCGGGTCGGTGGACGGGATGGTGGGCAACTCCCCGGTGATGCGGGGGGTGTTCAAGATGGTGGAGGCGGTGGCCCCCACCGACACCACGGTGCTGATTCGCGGGGAGAGCGGCAGCGGCAAGGAGCTGGTGGCCCGGGCGCTGCACCAGCGCAGCCCGCGGCGGGCCAAGCCGTTCGTGGCGGTGAACTGCTCGGCGCTCTCGGAGACCCTGCTGGACTCGGAGCTGTTCGGGCACGTGAAGGGCGCGTTCACCGGTGCCCTGGCCCAGAAGCGGGGGCTGTTCGAGGCCGCCCACGGGGGCACCCTGTTCCTGGACGAGATCGGCGATGTGCCGTTGGCCACGCAGGTCCGGTTGCTGCGCGCCCTGCAGGAGGGGGAGATCAAGCGGGTGGGGGCAAACGAGTCGATCCCGGTGGATGTCCGGGTGATCGCCGCCACCCACGTCAACCTGGAGGAGGCGCGCAAGCAGGGGCGCTTCCGGGATGATCTCTACTTCCGGCTCAGCGTGATCCCCCTCACCCTCCCCTCCCTGCGCGAGCGCCCGGAGGACGTCCCGCTGCTGGCCCGGCACTTCCTCACCCGCTTTTCCACCCGGATGGGCAAGCAGCTGTCCGGCTTCTCCCCGGACGCGCTGGCCTCGCTGTCCCGCTACAGCTGGCCGGGCAACGTCCGGGAGCTGGAGAACGTGGTGGAGCGGGCGGTGGTGCTGAGCCCCGGCCCGGTGGTGGAGTTGGAGAACCTGCCGGTGGAGATCCAGTCCGCCAAGAAGCCGGCCTCGGTGGACATGACCTTCCTGCGCCTGACCGAGATGGGCTTCGCCCAGGCCAAGGCGCTGTCGGTGGCCGCCTTCGAGCGCCGCTACCTGAGCACCCTGCTGGAGCGGACCGGCGGCAACATCAGCCAGGCCGCCCTGGCGGCGGGGATGGACCGCTCCAACTTCAAGCGACTGCTGCGTGAGCACGAGCTGGTGGCGGCGGGCGACACCTCCCCCTAGGTGGGAACAGCGCTCAGCCGCCGCGGATGGCAGTCAGCTGCGGGTGCCTGGCCAGCAGCTGCAGCGCCTGGACGGTCAGCGACTTGCCCGGCTCCATCTTGAACCAGGTGGAGGCACCGGAGGGATGGGGCAGGCAGATCACCTCGGTGGAGTGACCGTGGTAGGTGACCTCCAGCCGCTTGCCGATCAGCTCCGCCAGCGGGGCCTTGCGTCCCAGCACCTGCTCGATGGCCATCGTCCCCACCGGGATGATCAGCTGGGGCTTGAGGATGGAGACCTCCTTGGCCAAAAACGGCCGACAGGCCTCGATCTCCACCGCGTCCGGCTTGCGGTCCCCTCCGCCCTTGGCCTTGCCGGGGAAGCAGCGCCCGACCGCGGCGATGTAGACCCGGTCCCGGAAGCGGTCCTCGGGGATGCCCACCTGTTCTTCGAACCACCGGAACAGCGTCTTGCCGGCCGTCCAGGCGAAGGGGCGGCCGAACTTTCCCTCGTGCGGGCCGGGGGCCTGACCGATCAGCATCACCGGTGAGAGCACCGCCGGACCGTGGACCACCGGGCCGATCATGTTGGGGCACGCCCGACAGGCGTCGAGCTGGCGGTGGACTTCCAGGAGTCGGTGCTGGGCGCTGGCCACGGGGCTGTCTAACACCGGACGGGCCGGGTCACCTCGCGACTTGGGCGGGCACCGGACAGGCGGGCAGCCTGCTGTCGGTGGAGGTCGCCCTGCGGGCCCCGCTCCGGTACGTTCCCCCCGTGCTCGACCTCATCTGGCAAGTCATTGATTTCACCCTCCACATCGACCGGCACCTGCCGGCCATCATCGTGGCCTACGGCGCGGTGACGTACCTGATCCTGTTCCTGATCGTGTTCTGCGAGACCGGGCTGGTGGTCACCCCGTTCTTGCCCGGGGACTCGCTGCTGTTCGCCACCGGCGCCTTCTGCGTGGCGCACTCCGACATTCCGGGCGGGCATCTGCAGGTGGCGGTGGTGATCCCCCTGTTGATCGTGGCCGCGGTGGTGGGCGACGCGGTCAACTACTCCATCGGCCGGCGGTTGGCGCCGCGGTTCGGGGAGGGCAAGACCGTCCGCTTCATCAAGACCGAGCACCTGGAGCGCACCCAGCGCTTCTACGAGAAGCACGGCGGGCGGACGATCATCCTGGCCCGCTTCATCCCGATCATCCGGACCTTCGCGCCGTTCGTGGCCGGGATCGGCAAGATGCAGTACCGTCGGTTCGCGACCTACAACGTGGTCGGCGCGGTGGTGTGGGTCTGCTCCTTCGTTCTGCTGGGCTACTTCTTTGGCAGCCTGCCGATCATCAAGAAGAACTTCAGCTACGTGATCCTGGCCATCCTGGTGCTGTCGGTGCTGCCGGTGGTGATTGAGTTCATCAAGGCGCGCCGGGAGTCGAAGGTCCAGCCGGCCGGCGGCGCCAGCTAGGCAGCCAAGCGGACCCCCGGGCGCTGTTGTTCCCCCGCGGGGGGTCCGCTACCCTCCGCTCTCCTCCTCGCAAAGCGCCAGATGATCGAGACGACCGCAGTCAGCCGCCCCAGGCCTTCCGACATGATCCCCGGCTACCGCCTGGAGAAGCTGGTCGGGCAGGGAGGGATGGGCGAGGTGCACCGCGCCACCCAGCTGTCGCTGGGGCGAACGGTGGCGGTAAAGCTGCTGGCCTCCGAGCTGGCCAAGGACTCCAACTTCGTCGTCCGCTTCGAGAAGGAGGCGGCGGCGCTGGCCACCCTCTCCCACCCGAACATCGTCTCCATCGTCGACAAGGGGAAGACGGCCACCACCTACTACCTGGTGATGGAGTTCGTGGACGGGGCCTCGCTGCGCGAGCTGATGCGCTCTCCCCACCTGGAGCCGGCGCTGGCGCTGCGGATCATCGTCGATATCTGCCGGGCCATCGACTACGCGCACGGCCGGGGAGTGATCCACCGGGACCTCAAGCCGGAGAACATCCTCTTCGACGAGCAGGCCGGCCGGATCCCCAAGGTCTCCGACTTCGGGCTGGCCGGGTTCGTGGACATCAACTCCCCCACCCGGTTCAACGTCACCGAGACCCACGTGGCGATGGGCACCCTGTCCTATATGGCGCCCGAGCAGCGGGTGGACGCCAAGACCGCCGATCACCGCGCGGACCTCTACTCGCTGGGGGTGATCCTCTACGAGCTGCTGGTGGGGGAGGTCCCGATGGGGAACTTCGATCCCCCCTCCCAGCGCCGCAACGGGATCGACCGCCGGCTGGACGCTGTGGTGGCCAAGTGCCTCAAGCCGATCCCCGAGGATCGCTACTCCTCCGTCCGCGCCCTGCTGGACGATCTGGAGCCGCTGGTCCCCCTCTCCTTCTCCCAGGTCCCCCGCCGGGTCAGCGCCCTGGATCGCGCCAAGCTCCGGCTCCGGCGGGCGTTGACCACCGCGGCGCGGATCTCCGCCGCGGTGCTGGTGATGGCCGCGGCCATCGTCCTCGCCGTGGCCGGGATCCGGGCCAATGGCCGGGAGCGCCGGGTGCAGAACGATGAGGCCCTGACCGCGATCCTTGAGAAGAGCGGCGCGCTGGCCGTGGCCGGACGGCTGAGCACCACCGCCGAGGGCCGGCTGGCCGCGCTGGGTGATGGCCCGGACGCGGTGCCGCTGGTGCTGCTGGGCCGCCGGGCCGCCCTGGACGGACAGAAGCTGCGCTTCGCGCTGGATGATCCCGACCAGCCGATTGGCCGGGCGGAGATCGACCTCTCCGAGTTGGACGGCTATCAGACCCAGGTGGTGGCGGAGGTCACCGCCCAGCCTCCCTCCCAGGGCTTTGTTGCCCGCACCGGGCGGGTGATCACCGGCAACCAGCCCCACCCCCGCGCGGCCCTGGTGCTGGAGGGGCTGCCCGGGCGCTACGTGGCGCTGGTCAGCTCCGGCTCCGGTGAACCCCTGCGGCTGGAGTGGGCGCTGATGGAGCGGCGCGGGGTGATGCTGGGGCCAGACAGCCCGGCCGACGGCGTCTCGGTGCTGGACGTGAAGATCGACGCCCAGGGGGAATTGATGGCGTTCACCGGCAGCGGCAAGGATCGCCGGCAGGTCGGGGAGCCGATCGCCCTGGGGCCAAGCTGGCGCCGGCACTTCGGGAAGATGCCCCGCCCCGCGCTGGTCTGCCTGGAGGGCGCCTGCGACTTTGACCGGATCAACTTCGATGTCCGCCGCGAGCCTCCGCGCCCCGAGCCTCCCCCCGCTCCGGAGGTGAAGACTGTCTCCGCCACCCGGCCGGCGGTGAAGCGGACCGCGCCCAAGCCGGTGGTGCGCAAGTCCACCCCCACCCGCAAGCGCCGCTGAAGACTGCTCAATAGGCCGCGCAACGAATCGTGGCCGCTGCGGACGGGTTGCAGTAGCAACACCTCCGCGATGCGCACCTCTCGAACCCTGGTCCTGATTCTCGCCGTGGGCGTCCTTGTGGGCTGCCCCCGGCCGGGCGACGCCACCCTTCCGGATCCGCTGGAGTCACCGCTGGAGGTCGCGGGCGCCAGGCCGCGTGCGCAAGCCCTGGCCGCCTACCAGGCGCTGCTGATTCAGGACCGGGTCGGCGAGGCCTCGCAGCGGTTCGATGCCGCGCTGACCCAGGATTCCGGTGAGCCCTACGCCCTGATGGGACGGCTGCTGCTCGAACAGCGCGCCGGCCGTCCGGACCGCACCCTGGCCGCCGCACTGCAACTGGTGGAGAAGTCCCCCAAGCACCCGCTGGCCTCGGTGGCGGCCCGGGTGGTCCTGGACCTGACGGGCGCGGCGGGACCGCTGGACGACCGGATCCTGCAGGTGGCCCAAAAGGCGCTGGCCGCCGGACTCCCCGGGGACGCTGCCCACCTGCTGCGCAGCGCCGTCTCCAACATCCAGGCCCAGCGGGGAGACCTGGACGGGCTGGCCCGCACCCTGGCGGACATGGGGACCCCGGACGCCTTCACCCTGGTCGGACCCCTGTCCGCGCACTCGGTGCTGGAGTTCCAACAGCTGGCTCCGCAGGAGGCCACCGGGGTGTTCGCCGAAGGCGCCCCGGGACCGCTTGGGCCGCTCGCCTTACGGGCGCTGCGCTTCCGCGACGGCCGGATGAGCCTGGAGGGCGAGGGCCCGTACGGAGATGTCTACGCGCTGGGCGTGGACGTGGAGGTCCCCAAGGAGGGGGTGTTCACGCTGCGGACAGTCAGCGCCGCGGCCCACCGCGTCCACCTGGATGGCACGCTGGTGATCGAACGCCACGAGCTGCAGCGGCCGATGTCCACCGTGGCCGCCGCCGGGGTGAAGCTGGGCGCGGGCAAGCACAGGCTGGTGGTGAAGCTGGCGCGCGAGCACACCCAGGCCTCGCTCACCCTCTCCCTGATGCGCGCGGATGGCAGGCCCGCCGGGTTGAAGTTCACCGCCGCCCTAGGAGCGCCTCCGCAGTGGAAGGGCGTGCAGTGCACCGTGCCTTCGGACACCTATCCCTCCGCTGACAGCCTGGCGCGGGTGCTGGAGCCGGAGGTGGGAGGGACGGTGGCGCGCTTTCTGGCCGCCCGGGACGGGATGGGACGCGACCGGGACGGCGCCAAGCGGCTGCTGGCCAGGCTCAGCCCCAAGGCCACCGGAGCGGCCGTCTCCCACCTGAGGGCGGAGGTGGTGGAGGACGACCGCAGCATCCCCTCCAAGGTCGCCCGGGGCCGGGCCACCCGCTTCCTGGAGGAGGTGCTGGCCAAAGATCCGAAGCACGTCCGGGCGCTGTTGATGCGCGCGGACATGGCCCTGGAAGAGCAGCGGCCGCTGGACGCGGCGGAGTACGTCAAGCAGGCCCGGGCCGCCAGCGCGCCGGTGGGCTTTTCGGTGCCGCTGATGGAGGCCCGGGTCCAGCTGGCGCTGAACGTGGACGCCCAGGCGGACGCCTCGGCGCAGGCCGCGCTGGAGCTGCAGCCCGGGCAGTGTGATGCCCTGGCGCTGCGCTACGACCTGGCCCGACGTCGGGACGCGGCCCAGGAGGCGGACGCGCTGATCGCCGCGCTGGGGCAGTGTCCGGGGAACCTGGCCCGCTCCGCCGAGCACCTGCGGGTGCGAGGAGACGCGGACGGCGCGGTGAAGCTGCTGGCGCAGTTGGTGGAGCGAGACCCCAGCCAGCTGCGCAACAGCTACTCGCTGGCCAGCGCCCTGGCCTCCCAGAAGCAGTACGCGGACGCGGTGCGGCTGCTCTCCGGGCTGAGCCGGCTGTGGCCGCACAACCCGGCGCTGCTGGCGCGCACCGCGGAACTGGAGGAGCTGGCGGGAAACCGGGACCGGGCGCTGAAGCTGCGCGAGCAGGCCCTGGCGCTGGATGGATCGAACCTCACCCTGCGGCGGATGGTGGAGCGCGCCCAGACCGGCAAGGAGCTGCTGGCGGAGCACGCCATCGACGGAAGGGAGGCGCTGGCCGCCTACGAAGGGGACCGGGGCCAGGAGGAGTCGGCGATCTCGATGGTGCTGGACGCCTCGGCGGTGCGGGTCTTCCCCGACGGCTCGATGGTGGAGCGGACGCACGTGATCCAAAAGGCGCTGGAGCAGGGAGGGATCCAGGAGATCGCGGAGGTGAACGTCCCCGCCGGCGCGCAGGTGCTGGCGCTGCGGACCATCAAGGCGGACGGCCGGGTGCTGGAGCCGGAGACCATCGAGAACAAGGACACCATCAGCCTCCCCGGGGTGCAGGTGGGGGACTCGGTGCAGTTCGAGTATCTCCAGGCCCGCCCTCCGCGGGGGCCGGGGCAGCCGGGCTTCTCCGCCGGCTCCTTCTATTTCCGGGTCTCCAAGGTCCCCAACCACTGGTCCACCTACAAGGTGATGGCCCCGCGCGGCACCGGGATGAAGGTCGACGCGCACAACATGAAGGCGCCAGCGGTCTCGGTGGTGGGCGAAGAGGAGGTGTTCTTCCACGAGGAGCGCCGCGTCCCCCCGTTCATCCCCGAGCCGGACGCGCCGCCGTCTGGCAACGAGTACCTGCCCTTCGTCCAGCTGGGCGCGGGCACGCTGGGGAACGACTCGCTGGTGGCGGCGTACGCGGACAACCAGCTGGACAACGCGCGCGTCACCTTCGAGGTGGAGGACTTCGCCTGGCAGGCGGTGGGCGGAAAGAAGGGGCTGGAGGCGGTGCGGGCGATCCACGCCGCGGTGATGGAGAAGCTGGTGGGAAGGGACGCGGGGCTGGGTGTGTCCGCCGCCGCCTCGCTGGCGCAGGACCGCGGCAGCCGGCTGTGGACCCTCAAGGCCGCGCTGGAGGCGGTGGGGATCCCCACCCGGCTGGTGGCGGTGCGCACCTTCTCGGTGGATCCCGCGCAGTACCTGTTCCCCAACGACAGCCTGCTCCCCTACGTCTGCTTGCGGGTGGACGTCCCCGGGGGCGAGCCGGTGTGGCTGGATCCGCTGGTGCGGTTCGGACCGTTCGGTGAGCTGCCTGAGTCCGCCCGTGGCCGCCCCGGCCTGCTCCTCCCCGAGCCCGGCCGCCCCGGCGGTGCGGTGCAGACCCCGAAGGGCAAGCCGGAGGAGGGCAAGAGAGTCACCCTGGAGGTGGCCCTGTCCGAGGACGGGGCACTGCAGGGTCAGGCGGAGGAGGTCTACACCGGGTTCGACGCCGCGCGGATCGCCGAGGCCCTGGAGGCGATGTCTCCCCAGCAGCGGGATCAGGCCCTGCAGGGCGCGCTGTCCCGCTACTTCGGCGGCGCGCAGCTCTCCAAGCTGGAGCTGGTGCTCAAGCGCGAGGTGGGGGCGCCGCTGGTGGTGCGCTACCAGTTCCGCGCGCCGAACTTCGCCCGGGTGGACGGGCAGCGGCTGCTGATGGGGCCGCTGACCTTCCCCTCGCAGCTGGGCCGCCGCTACGTTCAGGTCGGCTCGCGGAAGACACCGCTGTTCGTGAACGACTCCGAGGTGGGACAGACCCGGGTGAAGCTGACCTTGCCGGCGGGGATGAAGGTCCGGGACGCGTTGCCCAAGCCCTACCAGTTGGCGGTGCCCTTTGGGGACTACCGCCGCGTGGAGCGGCAGGAGGGGAACGTGTTCCTGGTGGAGGAGGACTTCCGGCTGCAGATGGCGCGGATTCCCCCCGACCAGTATCCGGCCTTCGCCGCCTTCGCCGGGGACCTGGATCTGGCCCAGGCCCGGGACCTCACCGTCAGCCGCTAGGTCACTCCTAGATGTTGTATGTTGCCTGCAATCAGGTTTGACCGGTGTTCGCTGACCCTCTGCGAGACCCGGTCCGGGGGATTTCATGGGCGCGGCAGGACTTCCAACCGATGAGGTGGCCCGACTCCACGCGCTGGTCGACTACCGGATCCTGGACACACCCCGCGAGGTGGAGTTCGACCAGTGCGCCAAGCTGATCGCTCAGCTCTGCGACACTGAGATCGGAGCGGTGACGCTCATCGACCAGGATCGCCAATGGGTCAAGGCCAGCTACGGGCCGCTCCCGCTGACCTTGCACCGACGTGATGCGTTCTGCTCGTACACCATCCTGAAGGAGGGGGTGATGGAGGTCTTCGACGCCCGCCTCGACCAGCGCTTTGTGGACAGCCCGCTGGTGACCGCGGAGCCCCTGGTACGGTTCTACGCTGGGATCGCCCTGCCTGCGAGGAGCGGCCTGGCCCTCGGCACGCTGTGCGTCATGGATCCACAGCCCCGGCGTCTCACCGATGCGCAACGCAAGGCGCTGGAGATTGCGGCCTCGTACCTGTCAGCCCAGATGGAGGTGCGCCGAAGCGTGCTTCAGCTCCTTGACGAGCGGGCGCTCGCGGAGAGCCAGAGGGAGACCTCCCGCCGCCTGAGCGTGAAGGAGAGGGACCTCACCTCGATGCTGGTCCATGACCTGCGCGGTCCACTTGCGTCGCTGGTCGCGAATGGGAGATTCCTTGCGGAGGAGGCCACGCTCTCCACGCCCCAGCAGGAGGCGCTCCAGGACATCATCCGAGCCGGGGACGAGCTCTCCGGGATGATCAACGACCTCCTCCACGTGGGTCGAGCCGAAGATGGGCAGTTGATGGTGTTGCAGAGAGCTCCGATAGACCTGACGGCGGTAGCCCAGGCCGCGATCGAGCGCTCCCGGACGATCGCGGCCCAGAGTCGGATGCGGGTAGAGTTCGATCCCGGCCCGACGACTGTCCAGGTCGAGGGCGACAGTGGGCTGCTCTTGCGGGTGGTCAGCAATCTCCTGGAGAACGCCTACAAGTACGCGCCCAGGGGTTCGCTCGTCAGGGTGGAACTGGCGTGGGACGACGCGACGGTGACCCTCCGGGTGATTGATCAGGGCGCCGGGATCGACCGCGAACAACGAACCCGGATCTTCGACAAGTACTACCGGGTCAGCGAGGAGGCGGCGATCCGTCCCAGCTTTGGGCTTGGGCTCTCATTCTGCAAGGTGGCGGTCGAAGCGCACCACGGTCGGATCGAAGTGGAGGATGTCCCGCAAGGCTGTTCGTTCAAGGTCACCCTCCCGCGGCTCGGGACCGCCGTTGTGGTGGCCGCCGAGGTTCGGGGTCCGGATTCGCCGGAGATTGATGGCGAGCGGTCAACTACCGATACCAGCCTCCGCAAGGAGCGAGCGAGGACGGACAGTCACTTCGAAGGGCAGGATGCCTCCGTCGCGGCCCGCGCCGACCTGGCCGTCCGCGAGACCCGCCAGGAGGCCGATGGCGTGTTGGCGGTGGCCCGAACCCAAGAGGACGTCCGGCTCAAGAACCTGGGCGCCGCCTCTGGGACCCTGGCCACGGTCCAGCGCGAACGGGGCGTGGCGGACGAGCTTCTGGTCGATCAGCGACGCAGCGCAGATCGCACGCTGCAGTCGGAACGCTTCGAAGACGGGCACGAGTTTACGGAACTTCTGGGAGCGGAGAGACGGGAGACGGACAGCGACCTGCTCCTGGAGAGAATCCGCCAGCTCAAGCAGGTCACCTCCATCGAGGATGCGCTCGAGGCCCTCACGGCCCGCCTCCACATCCAGAAGCAGGCAATCGACGAGGGAGGGCGAACCCGGGACTCCTTCCTGGCAATGCTCGCCCACGAACTGCGGACGCCGCTAACCGCGCTCCAACTCCAGGTCCAGGCGCTCCTCCGCGAAGTGCGGGGGACCTCGGGGCACCCGGCCACCGTCCTGCTCAGGCGACTGGCCCTCACCGAGAGGAATGTTCAGCAACTGGAGACCGTGATCGCCCGTCTCCTCGACGTCTCGGAGCTGACCGCGCCAACGCCGACGCCGCAGACGGAGCAGGTCGACCTGGATGTCCTCCTTCTGGAGATTGCCAGCCAGATGAAGCCGGTGGCAGACAAAGCGGGCTGTGAACTCGTCCTGGACCTCGCCCCCGACCTCGAAGGCTCCTGGAATCGCCGAGGGCTGGTCCAGGTGCTCTCCAACCTGCTCGGCAACGCGTTCAAGTTTGGAGCGGGAAGACCGGTCACCCTCAAACTCAGCGACGCGGGAACATCGGTTGTGCTCGAGGTCAGGGACCTTGGCATCGGCATCGATGCGAAGGACCACGAGCGGATCTTCCACCGGTACTCGCGGGCAGTATCCGACTCGCACTACGGCGGGTTGGGGGTCGGGCTGTGGATCGTCCAGCAGGTCGTCAGCGCCATGGGTGGGACCGTTGCTCTCACCAGCCAGCTGGGCGCTGGCGCGACCTTCACCGTCACCCTCCCTCGACGCTAGGTTCCATCGAAACGTACCGCCCGTCCCCGCCCGTCCCCGCCCGTCCCCGCCCGACC